>PMUI01000063.1 GCA_003166955.1 Acidobacterium sp. | reverse complement strand
ATGGATGCCGGTGATACGGCCAGAACGGCATCGGGATCACTGTAAAGGCTGCTGCGAGAAGCCGACTTCAAGGACTGATCCGACATCGATAGATAAAATTTGGAGTCGAATGATTCCCTGATCCATACGGCCACTGTCTTCTCTGCTTCAGGGACAAAGGGCCGAAAGATCATCCCGTCTCATTTATTTCTTCTTCTGTGAGAGTGTCTGCATCAGGTTTTTGAAGCGCGGCTCGGAATGGAGAGAGACGAGATCGGGATCGTTTTCCAGCCACTCCTTTTGGCCGAATCCATTGCGAATCGTGGTCTCAATCAGATCGAGGGCGCGGTCGCGTTCCCCCATCTGCACATAGAGGCAGGCGATGTTGTAGAGAGTGGAGTTTTCGTCCGGATCAATGGCCAGTGCTCGCGCCGCCCATTCCACTGCGCGCTCGGGGTTGCCGAGCTGCTGGAGGGCGAGTGCTCCGAGGTAGAGAGCGCGCGCGTCTTCGGGATGCACCTCGATGTGACGTTCGGTACGTTCAAGGGCAGCTCTGGCAACGGCGGGTGCTTCGTCATCCCGGCCCAGGGCGCGAAGGCACAATCCAACAAGACTAAGAGACTGATAGTCAGCTGGATCGAGTTCGCTGGCCTTGCGAAAGAGGGCGACGGCCTCCTCCATTTTCCCTTCAGCGAATCTACAGCGTCCGTAAAGATAAGCCGCATCGAACAGCCGGGGATTGAGGCGCATCGCCTCTTTAAATTCTTTCTCGGCTTCCTGGTAATTTTTGCTCAGAGATTCCGCTAATCCGCGGGCAACGTGTGCTTCCGCCGAATCGGGGTCGAGTTCAACGGCTCGGCGGCTGGCGTGAACGGCCTCGCGCAGATTGTCGTCGGTCGCGTCGAACCACATGTAGAGGAACGAACTGGAATTCGCAACCCCCGCGAATGCCGCTGCATAGCCTGGGTCGATGACAATGGCGCGGGCAAACATTTGCCGCGCAAATTCGAAGCTCTTGCGGCGCAGCTCGTAGAACACTCTCCGCCCGCGCAGGTAGTAGTCGTATGCCTGCACGTCCCGCGTAGGCACCTTCTCGATGGCCTGTTTTTCCTTTTCCGTCAGCATCACGCGCAGCGTTCCCGCGATATTCTGAGCAATCTCATCCTGAATCGCAAAAACGTCCGCAAGCTGGCGATCGAATCGCTCAGCCCAGACAGAATGGCCCGTTCGGATCTCCACCAGTTGCGCGTTGATGCGGAGACGAGTGCCCGCGCGGCGAAGGCTCCCTTCGAGCACATAAGCCACGCTGAGCTGATGCCCTATTTCGCCGGCCGTCACCGGCTTATCTCGAAAAGGCAGCACTGCGGAGCGCGGCAGAAGGCTGAGCCCCGCAATTCTCGTAAGTTCCGTAATAATGTCTTCCGTCATGCCATCGCGGAAGTATTCGTCCTCCTTATCGCCGCTGAGATTCGCGAAATAAAGGACCGCGATGGACTTCTCCGCCCGCTGAGCTGGAGTTGCCAGCCGATCGAGCGATTCAATCACTTTCTGCATCGAGGGGCATCTCTGGGCGGGCGATTTGACCAGGCAGGCATCGACCAGCGTTTCCCATGCGGGATCGATGTCGGGCACAAGCTGGCGCATCGGGACATAAGGCGCGCGCAATATGGCGTGCAGGGCGTCGATAACGGTTTCTCCACGGAAGGGAGTACGGCCCGTAAAGCACTCGTAGAGCAAAACGCCAAAAGAAAACACATCGCTTCGGGCATCCGCTGCCTGCCCGAGGATCCTTTCTGGAGACATGTAGCCGACCGTTCCTCCTCGGATGCTCTGCGTTGAGGTGCGCGTGATAACGGTCTCTTCCGATTCCTCCGGACTGCGGTCCATTCGGACCAGCTCTGACAGGCCGAAATCAAGAATCTTCACGCACGATCTTGAGTCAAGCATTACGTTTGCAGGCTTAATGTCGTGATGAAAAACGCCGCGACGGTGAGCCTCGAGCAGGCCTTCGGCGATGCCACGGGCAACGCCGGGAAATGTGGTGGGATGAAGAGCGGAATGTTGGAGGAGATCTTTCAATGTTTGCCCGGAAACCAATTCCATAGAAATAAAGGGTTGATCCCCGGCGAGATTCAACTCGTAGATGGTGGCGATGTTTGGGTGGTTCAGCCGGGAGGCAGCCTGGGCTTCTTTGAGCAGCCGGGCGCGCGCGTCAGGGAGGCCGGCAAGGCTCGGCGGTAGGAACTTGAGCGCGACTTCTCGATTGAGGATGAGATCCTCGGCGCGGTAGACAGCGCCCATGCCGCCTTCTCCGAGCTTGGCCACAATACTGTAATGCGAAATGGTTTGTCCGATCATAAGGGCAGAAACCACTACTGAGTATCTCAGAACGGACCAGAAATCAACGGGCAGCGGGGCGTGAATCGAGCCGCTCGCAGAGTTCGGAGTTCCGGTCCCTGGGCGGACGTCCGGCGGCCAGGGAATCTGGATCGATCGCGATGACTCCGGAGGAAACGCGCTTTTGTGTTGTAAGGTCTGGATTGTCGGCAATACGGAAGTTTCGATCCAATCCCGGCACCCCTGCCCGTTATTTGACCGCGATGAGCCGCCATGTCCGCGGCCCACAACCCGAAAACACCCATCAAATTCCGGTCCGCGGATGCCCATGGTTGAATTTCCCCCCAAACGTCTTCCTTTCTGAGTAGTATTCCCAGGTCGCCATCCAGGGATGAGCGCTGTACCGCTAATCCACTCGTGAGGCGGAACAATGACCGGCAGGCTCTGTGCTCGGGTAACTAAAGGGCAGAGCCCCGACACTACTTCGGAGGCAAGTGTATGAAAAGTAAGTCTTTACGCTGGATGAAGTTGCTCTTGTTCGTGATAGCGACTCTGTCTGCCGGCAGGCTGATGTCTCAAGCTGTCACCGGCACTGTGCTCGGCACCGTTACTGACTCGGCGGGAAATGTAGTACCGCATGCACAAGTCACCATTGTTCTCACCGGGCAGAGTGCCCAATATGTAACGTCCACCAACGGGAGCGGAGACTATATCGAACCCGACCTGCCTACCGGAACGTATTCTGTTACGGTTGTCGCTCAGGGTTTCAAGAAGGAAACCCGCGAAAACATCTCCCTCACGACAAACACCACGACGCGCGTCGATGTAACCCTGTCCGCGGGCAGCATGACGGAAACGATCGAAGTCACGGCGGCGCCTGCGGAGTTGCAGACTGACCGCGCCGACATCTCCAGTTCCATCGAGCAGGGAACGATCAGCAGCCTCCCCCTGAGCAGCGGCAACAGCTTTCAGTCCCTGCTGAATACGGTGCCGGGCATGGCCCCCATCGTCTTCAACAACTCGCAGTTCTATAACGCCAACAACGATCTGTCCACAAACTCGAATGGCCAGTCCTCTTACGTCAATCTGTACCAGATCGAGGGTATCGACGACGATCAGCGTACTGGCATCCATATCATCCTAGTTCCCCCTGCGGCCGCGATCCAGAACGTGGACATCACCACGAACAACTTCGAAGCGGAGTTCGGCCGAGCAGTGGGAACCGTAGTCAACGTGACGCTCAAGTCCGGGACGAATTCGTTTCATGGCTCGGTCTTCCAGAACATGGAAAACAACGGCGTCAATGCCCGCAATTACTTCGCAGCCGGACCCAATGGACGTCTCGTCTACAACTACACAGGTGGCTCGCTCGGAGGCCCCATACTAAAAAACAAGCTTTTCATTTTCGGGGATTTTCTCCGCACATCCGATCACGAATCCGCGACGACCATCGCCACCATCCCGTTCTATAACGTCACCAGCGGCAACCTGAACCTGAGCGAGTATTCAGGCCAGGTTTACGATCCGAATACCGGAGATACCGCAGACTGCGTGGGTAGCACGGCCAACAACGCCTGCGGGACCGGCCGCACGCTGTTTGCCGGCAACCTCATTCCGATGACGAACCCTGGCATCAGCAAAGTGGGCTTAACCGTCCTGCAGGATCTGGACGCTATCGCCAGAAATCCCAAAACAAATCTCTCGTCGGCGGCGTACGTCGCTGGCGCAACCACTAACAATTTTTCGTCGAACCTCCCTTTCAGCAAAGACGCCATCAGCTACGACATCAAGTCGGATTATGCGATAACTGCGAAGGACCATTTGAGCGGCCGTTTCAGTCATCAAAATACAACCACGTATCAGGCGCCGCTGTTCGGTTCGTTCCTCGGAGGCCCGGGATCTGGAGGTTTTGAAGCGACCGGTGTCGCCGCAGCCTACAGCACCGGCTTCAACTACGATCATGTCTTTTCGCCGACCCTGTTTACCGAAGCGCGCGTCGGCGTGGCCCACTTGCGTAACTCGGCGCATCAGACGGACTATGGAGTGAATGACGCGACAACGCTTGGTGTTCCCGGCAACGGCCCCAACGGAACCGATGCCACTCCCGACAGCAGCGGGCAAATCGCTATTGCGGCAAACGTCTTCTCGTCCCCGCTGATCGGCTACAGCGCGTCTCTACCCTGGTTGCGCGCCGAATCCAACATCGACTTTGCCAATAACTGGACCAAGATCAAAGGGAACCACACCTTGAAAGCCGGCGCCGACATCCGCCGCGTCCGCGACGATCTTCTGCAGGGCAATAACAACGCCGCTGCAGGGCAGTTCTACTTCGAAGAAAACTCCACTTCCGCGCCGGGCGCGATGGCCTTCAAAGGCAGTGCCACCGGCGAGGCCAACGACATGGCCAGCATTCTTTTCGACGTTCCGTATAAGGTTGGCCAGGACACCAACAGCACCTTTCCCTGCTACCGGCAAACCTGGCTCTTCTTCTTTGCCTCCGACAAGTGGCTCATCGGCCCAAAGTTGACGCTGGATCTCGGCCTGCGTTATGAGCTGTATCCGCCGGCTACGCCCCGCAAGCCGGGCGGCTTCGTCAACTACAATCCCGCTAACAATTCGCTGGTCGTCGCCAGCATCGACGGCAATCCATCCAGCCTCGGCATGCAAACCGACTTCAGAAACTTTGCTCCTCGACTGGGTGTTTCTTATCGTGCCACGGAGCAAACTGTGGTTCGCGCCGGATTTGGCATAAGCTATGTTCCGTTTGTCGACAATAGTTATGCCTATAACTATCCAATCAAGACCAGCACCGGCTACACGAACACGCCAACCTATGGGCCAGCCCTTAACCCCGTGGGAGGTGTGATTAATTTTGTAACCGGCATACCTGCTACCCCGACCGTGACTTTTCCGTCCAACGGAACTCTCGTGGAAAGCGCCGCGAACGGCACGATCGGCCTGTCGAATCTCCTGATTCCCCTCAACTTCAAAAATGCCTCGGTGGACTCGTGGAACGTTGCCGTCGAGCAGGCTCTGCCCAGGAATATGTCCCTGCAGGTCGCCTACGTTGCCAATCATGGAACCCGAATCGACGCCGCTCAGAACATCAACCAACCCAGGATCTATGGTCAAAGCGGCACCTACGATCCGTTCAATGTCGCCTTTGGAAAAACTGCCTCGGTAACTCAATACTTCATGGGCTTCTCCAGCAACTATGAATCGGTGCAAGCCCAGCTCACCCGCCGCTTCACCAATGGACTGGCCTTCAACTCCGCGTTTACCTGGGGCAAAGCGCAGGGCTACCAAACCACGCCGCAGGACGGAAATGTGCTCTTCTGGAGCGGCAACTTGCGGCGCAATTACAATCTGCTCGACTTCGACCGCAAGAGAAACTTCGAGCAGACAGTGACCTGGGAGCTGCCCGCAGGACACGGTCACCGCGTCTTCAACTCTGGCATCGGTGCCTACACTCTGGGCGGCTGGAAGACTTCAGCCACCATCGGAATGCTTTCGGGCCTTCCTTTTACGATTTCAACAACGAGTGCGACCCCGGGAACAACCCAGACGGTCAATAAGACGGGTCCCTACCAGGTCACGCATAGTGTGAGCCGAGCCGCTAACACCGCATGGTTCAACACGTCTTCATTCGCGGCACCCCCTGCATGCGTGGCCTATACAGCCAGCAACCCTAATCCATGCGCAGTCGGGAATTCCCAGCGCAACCAGTTCCGTGGCCCCGGATACTTCGCGGACAACGTGTCGCTCTTCAAGAGCTTCCCTATGTACCGGGAATCCGCGCTCGAAGCCCGCTTCGACGCCTTCGACATGACCAATACTCCGGCATTCGGACTGCCAAACGGAACGCTTGGATCGAACCTTGGAAAGATCACCGGCACCCTGGGCAGCGGCGTTGGCAATGTCAACGGTGTCGCTAGTTCCCGTATTCTTGAGGCGTCGGTGAAGTTCAGTTTCTAGGGGCAACGAATACTCGCTCAGGACCAGCCGCCAAACCATTGGCGGCTGATTCGTGTCAGTCAGAAGTAGTGAGCCCGAGAGTGTCGCACAGGTGGAATTTCTCCAATTTACCGCCGACGCCCATCTGCGCCATACGGTATTTGTGGAATCGAGGGATGACAAGGATCCCCGCAAAGTCGAGAGAGATATGAGGCAGGACGAAGGGTAGTGGAAGACTCCCCGAGGGGCGTTACTTCCGTTTGCCGGTCATCCCCCAGGAACCATCTTCGCTGGAAGGATAGAGTAAAGCGCGACGACGCGATCGAACGGCGAAGCGCTCGAAGCGGATATGAAACGGCAGGATATGATTGCGCGGCTGCGGGAGCGCTCGGGCAAACCAGGCGCCGAGCCGTGGCGTTGACGTGCCCCCGAATTCT
>PMUI01000009.1 GCA_003166955.1 Acidobacterium sp. | reverse complement strand
GTCTTCCCGTTGGCCACCGCCACTTCAATCTGCCGCAGCAGGCTCACGATCTGCTCAGGTGTATGCTTCTTCCCTCGTGCCATCCCAGGCTCCTCTCATACCAGTTTGTCTCATACTTTCTGGTACAGAATTTGCCGGGCACTCCACTGCTGTGCTAGCGCCTGTGACACTCCGAGAGTCTTCAATCACTCTGCTGCTGACGACGCCGGAGTCTGGGGTTAGTCTCAGTCAACTAGCTAATCTCAATCTGAGGTGTCCGTGTGAAGGGTCCGGTATTGACATGGGCCATGTTGCCCGCTGTCCTTCTGTTTGCGGGATTCAGTGACACCAAGCATCGAAACAGTTCGAGCGCTATTGAGGTCGCGAACGATCCCGCGAATTGGCTGATGTACGGCCGGACGTACGACGACCAGCGCTTCAGTCCGCTGAACCAGATCAACGAGCAGACCGTTGCCAATCTCGGACTGGTGTGGAGCCAGGAACTTGACACCACCCGCGGCCTCGAGGCAACTCCGATCGTGGAAGACGGTGTAATTTACACCACCGGATCGTGGAACGTCGTCTACGCGATGGACGCGAAGACAGGCAAAATGCTGTGGCAGTATGATCCCGCGATCGATCGCAGCCGGGCGTATTTTCTATGTTGCGATGCGGTCAATCGCGGTGTCGCGCTCTACAGAGACAAGCTGTATGAAGGCACGTTGGACGGTCGCCTCATCGCGCTGGACAAACGCGCCGGAACAGTCTTGTGGAGCACGCAGACAACCGATGTCACCCAAGCCTATTCGATCACTGGCGCGCCACGGATCGCAAAGGGAATGGTCGTAATCGGGAACGCCGGGGCCGAATACGGGGTGCGCGGCTATATATCAGCTTATGACGCGGAAACGGGCAAGATGGCGTGGCGCTTCTATACCGTTCCGGGCGATCCGGCGCACGGTTTCGAGAACAAGGACGTCGCTCGCGCCGCGAAAACCTGGACGGGGGATAAGTGGAAGAACGGCGGAGGCGGGCCTCCCTGGGACAGCATCGCGTATGATCCAGCACTCGACCTCCTGTACTTCGGTACAGGCAATGCCACCGCGTGGTACCGCGCGCTCCGAGGTGGTGGCGACAATCTCTACACCGCCTGCATCGTTGCCGTGCATGCAAGCACAGGCGAATTGGCATGGTATTTCCAACCTACTCCGGGTGATAACTGGGACTATGACGCGACGCAGATGCTGATGCAGGCCGACCTGAAGATCGGTGGCCGCGTCCGCAACGTTCTGATGCAGGCCAACAAGAACGGCTTCTTCTACGTGCTTGATCGCAAGACCGGGGAATTCATCTCCGGTGCTCCCTTTGTCTCCGGCATCACGTGGGCCACAAGGCTCGACTCGAAGAGCGGCCGCCCGATTGAGATTCCCGGCATCGGCGGAGCCGAGCCCACGCTGATCTCGCCCGATCCCTTCGGCGCGCATAATTGGTACCCCATGGCCTTCCATCCGGCGACAGGATTGGTGTACGTTCCGGCAAAGACCGGCGGCCAAATGGTTCACATGCCCAATTCAAAATGGAAATATGACCTCAACGCACAGAATAAGGGCTTGGACGACTCCTACGACGGAGCGCTTTATGCAAAGGCAGCAGCTATGCCTGCCGAGACTGGAGAACTGCTGGCCTGGAACCCGGTGACTCAGAAGGAAGCCTGGCACGCAAACTCTCCTGTAGTCGAGACGGGAGGAGTTCTTTCCACGGGGGGCAATCTAATCTTCCAGGGCCGCGCTGACGGCATGCTGGTGGCCTATCGCGCTACAGACGGCAAGCAACTGTGGCAATTTGACGCCGGCACGGGAATCATGGCCCCGCCCGTAACCTATACCGTCAATGGCGTGCAGTATGTGACCGTCATGGCAGGTTGGGGTGGCGGCCCCGGATTGTTTAACGCGCCTGGGAGTGGTCCCGTGAAGCCAGGCTATGGGCGCATCCTTACCTTTGCCATAGGTGGTCAGGCGAAGTTGAAGGTGCTGCCGTTCGGTCCGCAGGGTCCGCCGCCGATGCCGCAGCTGACGTATGACTCCTCACCCCAGCTGGTCCACAGGGGAGCGCAGATCTTCAATTCGAGTTGCATGTTGTGCCATGGCTTGAACGCGGTCGGCGGCTCCCTACCCGATCTCCGCTACTCCAGCAAGGATATGATCGAGTCGCTCGACCAGATATTGCTGGATGGTGTGTTCGCCCCGGTGGGGATGCCTTCCTATAAGAAGATACTCAACGCGCAGGACGTGAAGGCGCTGCAAGCGTACATCGTGGCTCGTGCTCGGGAATCAGCGACGGCTTCACCGGACAAGCCGAAGCCATAACTCCCCGGCGGCCCAAAGTCATTCGGTGGTCGTAATTGCTGCTGTGGGATGGTGAGTGCAGCCGGTTTTGGCACGGTCTTGATTCAAAATCCGCCAATATGCAGCATGGGCTGTTCGTATCGTAACGCCGTGACAATCGGGCACTCAGAAGTAATGCTCAATTGACGAGAACAGGCCAATGCGCTCATCGACGGGTTCTGGCCTTATTGTCGGCAATACGGAAGTAACGAGTATGGCAACACTCGGACCGGTGTTAACGATTGCCTAGTTTCCGAATTCTCATACTGGAACTGGCCGCCGGAATAGAACACATCGCACCCCTTTGTGGTGATTTGTTTTCAACACTGATTAACGGGTACGGAAAAATTTAACCATTGGCGGTTTCCAATGTGCGTGCCGTCTTAGCTTTCACCCCCCATACCCCTACTTGGTCGCTCCAGGGACAGAAAAGGTCTTCAACCGGCAGGAATTGTTTTTGAGGCGTGTGGGTTGTTCCGGAGAAGGTCGGTGGTACCCCAACCACTGATTTAGAACCAACGAGCGGAATAACCATCATGTTCACCACCACTTGCATCTGTTTTAACCAGCATTTCGGGCCGTCGGTGGTGGGGCTTCCATACTCTCCCTATATATATATATTTTCTTACTTTTTCTTTCTTCTAAAAAAGAAGTAGATATAAACCACCGAGACCACCGAAATGGCCCTCTGAGACTCTCTTTTATTGGGGCGTCTTTCCTCGGTGGTGTGCTCGGTGGTCGACACCACCGAAGCTTTGCGCTAGTTCACGGTCGGCGTCGGCGCTGTTGTGTTGGGCATATCATCAATTCCCCATGGATCAGAACCTGCAGCGCCCTGCCATTCCAGAATCGCTCGATGCAGCATCTCCTTGTCCGGACCCAGGATGTACTCGAAGTTGTGCGTTCCTGGGTTACGAACTCTACGCACGCCCGCTTTCTCGTACATCGTCAGTTCGCGTTTGATAGCGTGCCCTAGTGACTCTGGCGTCTTATAGACAAGTGTCATCCGCATTCTTTCGGCGAGGATGTCCAGTTCCTTTCGCAACGCCATAGCATTCAGGCGCACTTCGCCTTCCTGAATCTCCTTGGCCCTCTTGCTCATGAGCAACATAAGCAGAGTCAGCAGCGGAGTGCCCTCCTTAGCAGTATCAGCCTGTAGACCCACGCAAGCATTCAGGTACTGCTCCATCTCGGTGCTCCAGCCTTCATCCTCGGCTATCTTCAGGCAGAACACCGAGAAATCGCGCACCCGGAAATCCGTTGTGTACTGCCTATCTTTCATCTTTGCAAGGGAACGGAGCATCTTCTGCACACGACCAATCACTTCGGCCATATGCATATCCCGGTTGCGCAGGTCTTCCACTTGCTTGGCGGTCTCCCCGGCGCTGGGCTGCGTCTTTAACGGACGGCCCATAGGAATGAGAATCTGCCGCGAAGCTACGTCCGGTCGATTCAGCGGGTTCGTTCTACTGGTGGCCCAAAGACACCCGTCCAAATCCTTCTCATATAGGGAAGCAGTCGTGTATAGACTACGACGAGCCACGTTGCCCCCGGTGGCGAACCGACAGAAAAGATCTAGAATCTGAGGCTTCAGGCTGGTGTCGTCCAGGTTGTCGAAGACCACAAAGAAGCTGCCCAGAATTTGGGTCTCCACGTCGCAAACGTTATCGGCAACACCCATAGCTTTCCACTTTGCTCCATACAGCAGGTACCCGGCCCGCTCAGGAATGTAGGTCTTACCCGAACCCTGTTCTCCGAGAAAGATCAGGTGGGGACGACGCTGCACCAGATTGGGGAACATCATGGATAACAGCGAAGAAACCACCATCTGGCGGCACCCACCTGCTCCGAGCGGATTGTTATCGCGGGCGTAGTTCCCTCTGAACAGGTTGCTCAGTGGACTATCATCACAGCGCAATCCGTACTGCCACTCTGGCACTTTCTTCAGGATGTCCTTCCCAAATTCCTGCCGTGATGGCTCCACGAACAACACACCGTCCGTACCGTTGGGCACTTCCTCAATCTCATCCGGAGTGACCAGGGCTACCCGACTGCCTCCCAGATAGATGTAGCTCAGCTGGGCTTTCTCATCGTAGTGAGCCATCTTGCGAAGCGTGACCCGCTCACCTTCCCGCATAGCCCGCTGTACGGCACTCTCCATGACCTGTTTGGTGATGCTGCTCCTGCTCAGCAGACCATACTCGGACATGAATGCCCACCACTCCACGCTGTCCTTATGCACGGGATTGACGTGCCCCCGAATTCTCATCCATTCATAACTGGAGCTTCTCGGTTAAGGTTTAGCTCCGAGATATTCTCGTCGCCGCCGAGGCTGTGCGGATGTGGGAAGCGCGAAGCGGTTTCCACATCTGCATAGCCTGTTGTTGCCCGCCGGAGCTCATCCGGCGTGCGATAACACAGCGAACTGTGCGGTCGCGCGCAGTTATACTCTCGCCGCCAGCCTGCCAGTGTAACCCGCACGTCGTTCAGCGTGCGGAACCAGTGCACGTTC
>PMUI01000090.1 GCA_003166955.1 Acidobacterium sp. | reverse complement strand
AGAATTCGGGGGCACGTCAGAACTCCATCGCCATGTTCAAAAAGAAAACCAAGGCTATTACACCCAAGGGGATTACCACCATCGCAGGCTTGCTTGAAATACTTGAATGCTTGACTATAATCCTGGGCAACTCCTTGCCCATTCAAGAAGAGAAGGCCGAGATTCTTACACGAGAGCATCTCTCCGCCATCACAAGCTTGTTTGCCGTATCTGTAAGCCTGTTGGTAATCTCGTGCAACGCCAAAGCCGTTTGCAAACAGGAAACCTAGTTCATTACACCCCTCTACGTTTCCGCCATCGCATGCTTGTTTGAAGTATTTGTACGCCTGCATATAGTCCCGAGGAACGCCCTGTCCAAGTTCAAAAAGACGTCCGGCGCTATAGCATTGGTCTATGTTCCCGTGGCTGCAAGCATTCTCAAGATCGGAAGAAGACGGCTGATCTTGCAACAATGCAGTTGCTGTCTCCCGATGTTGATTCTGCGAATTATCTTTTCCGCTGATGGACGGGGAAGCAGCATTTTGAGTTGTGGAAGCACTCTTACAAACTTCGTTGGGCTGTCTTGCCGTCATCGGAGCGATTTGAGACAAGAGAATTTCAGTGGGTGTTTTCGCTCGTGGGTATCGAGGATGCTTTGCACGAAACTCCGCATCACTCATAGTGCAGTCTTGGGAAGTCGGTGACTCTGAGCAAGCTGCCATCTTTGCGACGGTATAAGACTGTTCCGCAATCACATCGTCAAGTGATTGGCCGTGAAAGCTATCAGAAACTTCCTTTACAATCGCCGTGATTCGGTCGATTGGCATAAGCGGGTCGGGCTTGCAGAAGTCAACGCGAGTTGGCGGCGCGAGCGCGTTCTCGATAACAATGGCGATTTTTGTACGAGTGTTTACGTAGAGCGTTTCACGAATTGTGCGATGGCTTTGAACACCATAGATGTAGAGATATGTGAAATAGGTCCCCTCTTTCTTGAAAGCACTTGCATAGCTCTGCGCCCAACCCGCTGTGCGGATGTCTGGAATAAAGATTTCAATCTTACTGTTTTTGAAAACGGCAGAAGGCTGACTCCAGGAATTAGCTTCGTTAAGCACTCTCAGCGGTATGCCCTCTGGCCCCGCGATGAATGATCCTTCGCCGTTCGGTCCGACTGTCTGGCTTTGTCCAACGGCAGCTATAGTGCAGAAAATGAGCGCCAAGGCATAGAGGCTCCAGTCGCGCATAATGAATCCCCTTTTGCTTCTCATCGCATCTCCCATTCAGGCGCATTCGCTACAGCGCCATCGTCATCACATTGAGTAAAACATGGACAATCATTGAATCGTCTGGCCCCCCTGCCTCGGCATGGGCTTCGCCTCCAGTTTGGACACAGTTTCAGAACGCTTCAAATGTACTCGACAAAGTTCCAAACGAAGGGGCGTTAATCCGCCTGAATTAGGTTCTGTCCCGCACAAAGAGGCTTTTCAACCATCCTAACGCTTCAGGGTAAGCATCGCAGTCGAGGACGAATTCCTGGCCCCGAGACGTCGAAGAAAGCAGTGTTCCCCGTTCATCTTGGAGCCATCGAGAATGGGCCTTATGATAAGAGAGTGTGGACGATCTTGATGCTGGATGGAACCATTCTGGGAGCAGCCATTCGCTTGGACGACTAGATTCGGGCGCAGTGAGAATCAGTTTTGGTGAGATGCTTTCAAATATGCCCGCACCGGCGATGTTTCTTGGCTTGTAGCCAGGAAGTTTCAGGCGGTCTGACGAAACGTAAAGTACATTCCGAGAGTCTTTCTCTCGCATGAAGTGTGGATGGTAGTGAGCCCATCCGTCGATTGCTGGCCATTCAGCGACGACAACCCGAGAACCTATTTGGAGCCAACCGAATAGGGCATGGATCGGTTTGCTGCCTCGCAGATAACGCCATTTAGAGTTGAGCCTTTCTACATGCCGGAACAAACCGAAATAGAGGAAAACATCACCCGTATCTATACCCTGGTTTCTGAGATGGCTTTCAGCGGACCCAGCCTGACCAAAGATTGGTCTCCATGCCTTATCCCTCGGAATACTTGAAAACCTCAAATCGGGATCGAGATGAGCACGATGCGTTCGTGGCCTTCCGGCCAGTTGTTGTACGAGGTCTCCAACGCTTGCCCAATGGTTTCCGGCAATGTCGCCATAGGCGATCTGCGATGCCCTGTCGGGGATTGGTAAGGAAAGCAGTCTGCCATCAGGAAATATGGGACTAGGCACCCCTCCAGCAGATGAGTCAAATCCCTTTCTACTGAGAATGATTCTCATTCAATGTCCGCACGATCCGGCGAGGGCCTTCGCCCAGGTATCGTCGCCGCTCGACCATACCCTTGGTGCGGCCTGAACGCCCTTCACACCACATGCGGAGACGAAGTCAATAAAGTTAGATTTTTCGGTCGGCGTAAAGTGGCACTTGTGCGCCCTCCCAACGATAAGGTTCTTAAGTGTGGGAGGCAGTTCGATTGCCTCGCTTCCAAAGTAAGTAAAAGTCTCTGAGATTAGGACTCGTTTTCCTCCAAGATCATGTGCTTTTTGGGTGGGGTTCTCCCGTTCACCATCTGAATGCGTTGATCGAAGTTGTCGGTATGTGCCGTCCGACTTTGGCTCGTAGATGTTGTCCCCACACTTCATCGCAATCGTCCTGTCATATCTGGGCCTTTTTCGTGCAAATCTCCTGTCACGCCAGTAGGCGGCGAATGAGTCTTTGACCTCATCGATTCGCATGAAGTAAACGACGCGATTCCCACTCGATTTAGGCGTCAAGCCCACAACCCAATCGCCAACCTGTGCGGATCTCCTTATGGCAGGCTTACAACAAGCCAGAGTGCAATAGCCGAAAAACGGATTGGGCGAAAAACCAGTGTCGTGTGTCACCACATACGAGTAAAGCCTGCCGCCAACGTGCTGGTGGTCAGAATGTCGGTGGCGCATCATCCCTTGCATCCGTCTGTCCCAGACTCAGCACTCCGAGGCCGTTTTCTATCGAAGATAACCATTCTCACCTGCAGGAACGTGACTCTTCATCTTTGGCTTATGGCTGCTCAAAAACTTCACTAGAATGACCCGTTGGAGATTTCCTTTTAAGATTAGTCGCGCCCGACCAAAATCGCCAAAGAGCCTGCTGCATGACGTTTACCAGTGCCGAATCCGGGTCTCGCCAGGGAGTACGCTGCTACGCAGCGGAAGTAACGGTGACACGTCACCCCCAAATGGGTTCCTATTGGTAAACCGGCCCTTTGGTTCGGTTCGCCAACGTGAACGCACTTTGAATCAGCAGTTTGCTGATTCGCGCATCCGGCACCATACCAATGCGTTTACGCGCGTAAACGCGCAAAACACTCAGAAACGGGCAGCGTGTAAACGCACTGATAAACAAAGGCTTCCATTCTTCCGACGCTTGACGAGTGAAATTGCGAGGTTCAAGCTATTTTCGAGGCGGGTTTCCTCATGAGCACTCCCCGCATCCCGGCTCCGTTGCAGTCTCCGGCCTCTCCTAGTGTCGAAGCGCGTCCGGTTCTCCGTGCCAAAACCATTGCAACCAGAGTAACGCCGGAAGAGTTAGCGGAGGTAGAAACCGCCGCCGAAGGCGCGGGGAAAACCGTGGCCGAGTGGCTGCGCGAGCTGGCCCTGAAAGCCGCGCGGCAACGTCCGGCAGACCCTACCGAGTTGGTGCTGGCCGAGGTTTCGGCGCTGCGATACATGCTCCTGAATCTCTTTCACGCGACCGCCCAGGCGAACGCCGAAGGCAAGCATCTGTTACCCGATTCCGTACTGAAAATCCGTGACCAGGCCAATGCCCGGAAACTGGCCGACGCCCGAAAACTTCTCGCGGAGTTTCTGTCCCAGGAGGGGCCGGACGGGGGCAAGCCGTGAGCCGCCCCATGCGTTTTCCCAATCGTTCCGGGCGGCTGTTCTGGTTCCTTTTCTGGCTTGCGATTGGCCCGCTTGTCCTCATCTTCCCGACTTCGGCGTGGCTCTACTGGACGCTCGACCCGCTGCAAAAGGTCTACCTCACGACCTATGCCGCCAGCTCCGTAGGGGTTGGGATTCCTCGCAGCGAAATGACTATCCGATGGGTGATGAAGACCGCGCCCAAGCGGAAGGCGATACCGGCCTCAGCCGAGGATGTAGTCACAGGCCCGGACCCGAAACTGCCCGTTAGCCTCTCGCCCAAAGCCATCGCGGAGGGCTGGCGCGGAGTGGCTTACAGCGCCCCGGAGAAAGTGCCCGCAGACGCGCTTGCCAAGGGGTTGCAGGAGTATGTCTACGATGGCGTGAGCTTGTGGTGGCTGTTTGGCAGACCGATGCTCAACAGCCTTGCGGTGTTGATGCTGCTCTATGTTTTCCGGCTCTGGATGAAGCAGGGTTTTGCCCGGAGTCGCCAGCAGGAGGAACGCCACGGACGCAGAACCAAAGGCCCGGAGCTGGCATCGGCTTTCGGGTGGCGTAGAGCAAAGACAGACGGCATCCGTTTTCGTCTGCGCTTCGAGAACGCGCGTTTGCGATGGTTGCCCTTTGGCCCAAGCTACTGCATTCCGAAGCGCCTGGAAGCCAGCCATATTCTGATGATGGGCGACACCGGCGCGGGTAAGTCAAACGCCATCCGGCAGCTTCTCCGTCAGGTGCGGGAGCGTGGAGAAACCGCCATCGTCTACGACCCGGCGATGGACTTTGTAAGCGAATTTTATTCGCCTGCGCGTGGTGATTTGATTCTGAATCCGCTGGACCAGCGATGCCCTTATTGGAGTCTAGGCAAGGAGATCGACCGCGACGAAACGGCGGCGACTATCGCCGCCGCGTTCCTGCCGGAAAAGGAATACGAGAAGGAATTTTTCACCGATGGGCCGCGCCGGATACTCGCCCATTTGCTCAAGCGGCAGCCGCAGCCGAGGGACATTCTAAGCATGATGGCAGACCCGTCGCGGATCGAGTTTGCAGTGAAAGGAACACCGCTGGCCGCGTTGCTTGACGCAGGAGCGCCCGCGCAGCGGGCGGGTGTGCTGGCGAGCTTAAACATGGTGGCCGATAGCCTGGAGCTGTTACCGGAGTGGGAGCATACGAGGCCCACGTTTGCGACGGCGGAATGGTATGCCAGCCGGAAACGATGGGTATTTCTGACTTCCACTCCTGCCTACCGCGCGAAGATTCTGCCGCTTCATTCTGTGTGGCTCGATTTATTCATCCTTCGCATGATGGGGTACTGCGAAGACCACACGGCGAAGCCGGTATGGTTTGTGCTGGACGAGCTGGCGAGCCTTAACAAACTCCCGCAGCTCCACACCGCCGTCACCGAAAACCGCAAGTATGGCAATCCCGTTGTGTTGGGTTTTCAGGGTCGCAGCCAGCTTGAGAAACGCTACGGTCATGACGCCGAGGCCATGCTTTCGCAGCCTGCGACCAAGCTGTTTTTCAAGACCACCGAGCCACGCGCCGCGAAGTGGATTTCCGATGCCATCGGGGAAATTGAAGTGGAGCGGTTGAAGGAGTCGCGCAGCATGAAGCTGCTAGGCAGCAGGAAATCGTATGCGATGGAGATTGCGACCAAGCCGTTAGTTATGGCTTCGGAAATCTCCGGTCTGGAGCCGTTGCACGGTTTTATCAAGCAGGAAAACAAAGTTGTTCCGGTTCACTTCCAGTTTGCAAGGAAGCACGGCGGACAACCGGAGTTCATTGAGCGCAAGTTGCCGGAGGTTGCGCCCAGGCCGTCTCCGCCGCCGCCGATAGCAGCTCGCGCAGAGCAATCCAAATCATCGGTAGCGGTCCAGGCCACGCTTCCACTTTTCGATGCGCCCGCTGACAAAGCCCCCGACCAACCCACCGACAAACCCAAAGAGGCGTTTGTGTGGGACGAGTCCAAAGGGATCGAGTGAGGCGTCTAATAGAACCAGAGCGCACATGCTGACCATATCCAAACCGCTCTCAGCTTCGCAGGTACGGACGTACCATGAGCGGGAGTTTGCGTCGGAGCGGCAGAACTATTGGAGCCGCGACCAGCAGGGGCATAGCGAATGGCAAGGCAAGCTGGCCGAGCAGTGGGGCTTAGATGGGCCGGTTGGCAATGAGCACTTCGCGCGTCTGACCGAAGGCCAGCATCCGCACACGGAAGCGCAGCTTGTTCGCCATCAGGTTTCAAAAACCTATGAAGGCAAGTTCGGCAAAGAAGTGACGAGCGTGGAGCATCGCGCCGGTTGGGATGCTACATTCTCCGCGCCGAAGTCGGTTTCAGTTACTGCCCTTGTCGGAGGCGATGAGCGCGTAAGAGAGGCGCATCGGGAGAGCGTCCGCGTGGCGCTCAATGAGTTGGAGAAGTACACGCAGGCCCGCATCGGCAATGTCCACGCGCCGGAGACGACCGGCAAATTCGTTGCAGCTACCTTCGAGCACGATACCGCGCGGCCTGTAGACGGCTACGCCGCGCCGCAGCTCCACACCCATGCTGTGATCTTCAACGTCACCGAGCGCGACAACGGGCAGACACGCGCCTTGCAGCCGCAAGAATTGTTTGCTTCGCAACGCTATGCGACCAGCGTTTACCGTTCCGAGCTTTCGATGCGGTTGCAAGGTTTGGGCTACGAATTGGAGCGCGGCAAGCACGGACAGCCGGAGATCAAGGGTTATACGAAAGAGTATTTGGAAGCCAGCAGCCCGCGCCGGGAGCAGATCAAAGACCATCTGCGTGAGATGGGAATTGACGGGGCCGGAGCCGCACAGGTCGCAGCCCACCGGACGCGGGACAGCAAGGAGCTGCTATCCCCGGAACAGGTATTAGAGAGGCATCGGAACCTTGCCGCGCAGTATGGACACCAGGCCGACAGGGTTGTGGCCGAAGCGCGGGCGCATGAACAGCGCCACACTTACGAACCCGACCGCATCGCGCAACAGGCCGTGACTTATGCCCGCGATCATCTCTTCGAGCGTTCCGCCGTGCTGGATAGGCGCGAACTTCTGGAAGCGGCGCTCAATCGCGGCATGGGGGAGACAACGTATGCCCATATCCGGCAGGAGTTCGCGCAGCGGGCCGCGCGGGGCGAGTTCCGCACCGTCGGAGCAGGACAGCAGTACACCACCGCCGCGATGCTTCGCATGGAACGCGAGATCGTTACACGGATGCGGGAAGGCAATCAGCGCGGGATGAGTGACCCGATGCTGGTTTCTCCGCAGATTCGCATTGCGACCGAGGACCGCCACCCGGAACTGAATGCCTCGCAGCGTCAGGTAGTCAATGATGTTTTTCTCTCCCGCGAAAAGATGGTGGGATTGGATGGAATCGCTGGCGCGGGCAAAACAACGGCGCTGGCCGTCATCCGTGAAGGTGCGGAGGCGCAAGGGTATGCAGTCGAAGGCTTCGCGCCCACGTCCCGCGCGGCGCAAAAGCTGGCCGACGCAGGCATGGAAACATCCACACTGCAAAAGCATCTTGCGCGTGGACAACAGCCGGACACCGGAGAGCGACGCCTGTATGTGCTTGATGAATCTTCGCTTGCGTCCACCAAGCAGATGCACGAGTTTGTGAATCGCCTTCATCCCAACGACCGCGTGTTGCTGGTAGGCGACCGGAGACAGCATGAGGCAATCGAGGCCGGGCGTCCCTTCGCGCAGTTACAGGACGCGGGCATGAAGACAGTCAAGCTCGATGAGATCGTTCGCCAGAAAAACCCTGAATTAAAACAGGTGGTCGAACAGCTTGCGCGGGGCGAAGTGCGCGAGGCCGTGCAAGGCTTGGAGCGGCAAGGCCGCGTCCATGAGATTGCAGAGCGTGAGAATCGCATCACCGCCATAGCGAAGGA
This sequence comes from Acidobacterium sp., assembly GCA_003166955.1. Lineage (GTDB taxonomy): Bacteria > Acidobacteriota > Terriglobia > Terriglobales > Acidobacteriaceae > Palsa-343. Next base: position 121,376 of record PMUI01000090.1, on the reverse strand, counting down.
ATACGCGAAGTCGCCGGAGGGTACGCTGGTTGTCTCGCCCGACAACCGCTCCCGCGTCGAGATTAACTTAGCGATTCGTGCTGAGATGCAGGAGCGCGGCTCAGTCAGTAAAGAAGAGCATCCCATTGCGGCGCTTGTGCCGCGCCAAGACCTTACCGGGCCGGAGCGGACATGGGCAGCGCGATACGAGTTCAACGATGTTGTGCGCTACGCTCGTGCGTCAAAAGAGACGGGCATGGAGCGTGGCGAATACGCGCGAGTCAAAAGCGTTGACGCTGACAAGAATCTGTTAACTGTAGTGCGGGCGGATGGCTCCGAGCTGACCTATGACCCACGACGGCAGCAGGGCGTTTCTGTGTATCGGGAAGAACCGCGCAGCTTCGCCGTGGGCGACCGCATCCAGTTCACTGCGCCAGCCAATGACTTGAAGATTGCCAACCGTGAATTAGGAACGGTCGCAGCCATCGAGGACGGACAGATGCGCTTGAAGATGGACGGAGGCCGCGACGTGCAGCTCGATCCGCGCGAGCATCCGCATCTCGATCACGGCTATGCGGTGACGAGCCATTCCAGCCAGGGACAGACCGCCGAGCGCGTCTTGATTCACGTCGATACCGAGCTGGCCGCGAAAGACCTGCTCAACAGCCGCATGGCTTACGTCGCTGTCTCGCGTGGCGCAGAGGACGCGCAGCTTTACACCAACGACCGCGAGAAGCTGCCGCAAGCATTAGGGCATGATGTGTCCCATGAGAGCGCCCACACGCCGACGATAAAGCCAGAGCAAGCCATCACGCCAAAGCAGCCGGAGATTGCGCCGGTCATCGAACACGGCATGGGCTTAGGACATAGCCTCTAACCTATGAATCGTCCCTGTAGAATGGTGTCTCGTATTCAAGAAATGCACAGAAATCGAGAAATCGCCTGCACAGTTCCTACACAGCCAAAAACAGGCTATTTATCTCTCGATAAATCAGTCATTTCTGAAAATCAACTCACCCGCTCAGGATGACAGATTATTGGCGGGTTGCGGGACTTGCTGGATTCAGGAGCGGTGGGCGAGGGACGCGGTTTGCTGGAGGGGCGGGTGCTTTGGGCTGGGGGTGTCGCTGGGGAAGGTTTCGTTGGGGGTGGGGGCTATGGCTGTTTTCATGAAGTCGGTCCAGAGGGGTAGCGCTACGGCTGCCCCGCTTTGCTTGTCACCGAGGGACTGACGGTCGTCGAAGCCGACCCATACGCCGCAGGTGATGGAGGGGAGAATTGCCGCCGAGTGACGAACCACGCACAAGTTGCGAGTACTCGTGAGTAGATCTCAGGCGGCTACCGCGGAGTGGACGATCGCGCATTGAATCGGGACGCGGCACCAGACGCATCTGGTTTCGAGGGTTGTAGCGGCGCTGGGGTCGAAGACCTGGGGGAAGGCCCTGAGGCACTCAGGACAGGTGATCGTGACGTACGTCTCTCCGGAGGCATTGTGCCCGTAGGTTGGAACCCAGATGGGCGCCAGGTGACGAAGGCGGCGAGTGACCAGCGATTGGCCTGAGCGGGTCATGTCTTCGACGACGCGGAGCAGGACAGTGGGATGGGTTCCTTTTTGATAGAAAGTGTCGGCGGCAACTCCCCTGGGGAGATCAACGCCTGAAAATGCGCTGCTCATGGCGATGACGCGAATGGAGGGAAAGCGGCGCCGGACGATGGAGAGGAATTCAAAGCCGGACATGCCAGGCATGTTGAGGTCGGAGAGGATGAGGTCGGGAATATCCTCGCGGATTGCGGCCAAAGCGGAGAAGCCGTCAGAGGCGATCTGTACCGCATAGCCGGCTCCGGAGAGGATTTCGGACAGACATGTGCGAACCAGGGATTCGTCGTCCACTACGAGAAGACTGGGTTTGATGTAAGACATGGTGTACCTCTGGGGAGGCATATAACCCCGTCCAGGACCCACAGTGTTGCATCGCGTCAATTTTCGTTACTGTTCAATATTGCACACAAAGCATGGCACAAATGTGTCATTACCTTATGGTGTAATTAACTGATAATCCAGCGATTGGGGAAGAACGGAGCAGAGTTATAAGGTGTTCCGCAACTCCTAAATCCTTTCCAACTTCCGGATTCCGGATGTGTGGTCGGCGATGCGGAAGTTATGCGCCGAGGTGACCGATTCCGCGATAAGCCTGGCTTCCATTACGATCCTGGCCCTCCATATCGCAGGGCGGCTTCATTCCGTTGGAATCGGCAGGTTCATCATGGCTGGAATCACTGGCCAATGCGACTGGAATCAGCGACCCGAAGCTCAGGGTGCTCGTCATGGGCGGTTGGCGAGGGATGCGGTCTGCTGGAGGGGCGAGAAAGAACCTGGTTCGAACGGGAACGTTCTGTGATCCGGGCGCGTATCTGAAGGTGAGTGCCTCCGGCACCCGGAGGAGCCTCTTATGGTTGGTTCCGTCGGTTCGCGGGTTTTCCGTTGGGCAGTGTTTCTGTGGTCGGCATTCACGGCCATCTACCTGCTGGTGATCTCTGTCCTGATTCTTCGTGACGATCGTTTCGCGCTGAATCTGGGGATGGTCCGCACGACCGGACGAGCAGGGCTGTGGGTGACCTTGCTGCCGGGCGTGGTTGGGCTGCTGGCGCTGCTTCTGGTTACGCGACGCACGCGGGCGGGCGCATTCCTGCTTGGCCTCTATTCCATGTTCTGGGCTGTGGTGCTCGGTCTGGCGCTTCCTTCTATCTGGAATGCCCAAAGCTCATTCTGTATCAAGAGCTTCTGTATCCGAACCCCGTGGATGGGCCGTCTGCTGTTGTTCGCGCTGGCGACGCCCTTCCTGCTGACCGCGGTCTGGGCGAGGGTTGAGGCCGCGCGCGGGCGACACCGGTTGGCGTCGGTGTAGCGGAGCGCTCACGGCAGTCGTGTCAGCGATGGATCGCGAGCGATGCGGTTTGCTGGAGGGGCGGGTGTTTTGGGCTGGGGGTGTCGCCGGGGAAGGTTTCGTTGGGGGTGGGGGCTATGGCTGTTTTCATGAAGTCGGTCCAGAGGGGTAGCGCTACGGCTGCCCCGCTTTGCTTGTCACCGAGGGACTGACGGTCGTCGAAGCCGACCCAGACGCCGCAGGTGATGGAGGGCGAAAAGCCGATGAACCAGGCGTCGGTAAAGTCGTTGGTCGTTCCGGTTTTTCCTCCGAGCGGGTGATTGAGGGCGGCGGCTTTGGCGGCGGTTCCTTCGCTGGTGACGCCGCGGAAGAAGACCATCATGGTGCGGGCGGTTTTCTGACTGACGACCTCGCTGATATCGGGCGCATCTTCGGGGAGAGGGTTGCCGTCGGCGGTAACGACGCGCTTGACGAGGCGGGGAGCGACGCGAATGCCGTCATTGGGGAAGACGGAGTAGGCGTCGACCTGCTGTTCGAGGGTGACCTCAGCGGAGCCGAGAGCGACGGGCAGATAGGCGGGCATGTTGGTGGTGATGCCGAAGCGATGCGCGGTGGCGATGACCTTGCGAATGCCGACACGGGCTGCGAGTTCGAGCGCGGGGATGTTGCGTGAGTCGGCGAAGGCCTCGAGGAGCGAGATGCGGCCCTTGAATTTTCCGTCGTAATTGTGCGGGACATAGTTGCCGAAGGAGACTGGCTGATCGACGATGGTCTCCTCGGGAGTGGCACCGTCTTCGACGGCGGTGGTATAGACGTAGGGTTTGAAGGAGGAGCCGGTTTGGCGCTCGGCCTGGGTGGCGCGGTCGAACTGGGAGAGATTGAAGTCGCGGCCGCCCACCAGGGCGAGGACATCGCCGGTGGCGTTGTCCATGGCGAGGAGCGAACCTTCGACGCCGGTGTCCTGTTCGAGGGTGGCGTGGAGCATGGTGGGATCCTCGCCGGTGACTTTGACGTAGATGATGTCGCCGGGCTTGAGGAACTGATCGGCGGTGCGGAAACCGGTCCAGGCCCAGTCCTCGGCAGTGAGTATGAACTGACGATCGCCGATGCGGCCGGTGACCTGATACGGGAGGAGGCCGGTGACGAGGGCGTGCGTGTAGGTTTCGGGCTCGGGGGGAGTGGTCCAGTCCGGGTGCTTGAAGGTGTCGAGGTTGAGGCCGCCGGCGAGGACGTTGAGCAGATTCGCGTGCCAGCCGCGGCGGCGCTCGTAGCCGGCGAGACCGTTGAGGACCGCGGCGTTGGCGGCATTCTGGAGGTCGAGGTCCATGGTCGTGTAGACCTTGAGGCCGGCAGAGTGGACCTGCTCGGGGCCGAAGCGGCGCTCGAGATCGCGGCGCACCTCTTCGACGAACCAGGGGGCGACGCTGTTGGGGGGCGGCTCGATGTGGAGGTCAAGCGGGGAGGAGCGGGCGGCCTCGGCCTGGGCGGCGGTGATCTTGCCATCTTCGAGCATGGAGTCGATGACGACGTTGCGGCGGCGGAAGGCGCGCTCGGGATTGTTGATGGGGGAGAACTCGGAGGGGCCTTTGGGAAGGCCGGCGAGGAGGGCGGCTTCGGGGAGGGTGAGGTTGCTGGCGTGTTTTGAGAAGTAGTACTGGGCGCCGGCCTCGAAGCCGTAGACGCCGCTTCCGAGATAGATCTGATTTCCGTAGAGGGTGAAGATTTGTTCCTTGGTGAAGGTGTGCTCGATCTGGAGGGTGAGGAAGACTTCCTGCAGCTTGCGGGTGGCGGTACGCTCGTTGGAGAGGAAAAGATTGCGCGCCAGCTGCATGGTGAGCGTGGAGGCGCCCTGGGCGCGGCCTTTGGAGAAGATATCGTGCCACGCGGCACCGGCGACGCGGAACAGGTTGATACCCCAGTGGCTCTCAAAGTCGCGATCTTCAGTGGAGATGACGGCCTGACGCAGGATGGGGGCGAAGTCGTCGTAGTTGACGACGACGCGGCGTTCGAGGGCGAAGGAGCCGAAGATGCGGCCGTGGACGTCGTAGAGCTGGGTGGTGGCGTTGGGCTGATAATGCTCCAGCTCGTCAACCTGAGGGAGATCGACGGAGTAGACCAGGGTCAATCCGGTGAGGCAGCCTGCGGCTGCGGCGACGAAGACGAGGAAGGCGAGGGCGAGGCTGCCGGCGATCTTGCGGTGGCCGCGGGGGGGCTGGAAATCCGTGTCCCGGCGGCGCGGCCGACGACGAGGCGGGGCGGAATCTCTATCCCAGTCCGATGGCGTGATGAGGTTCATCGGGCCATTCCCGTTTGGGCCATTCCCGTTTCACTGGGGCTCAGGTCCGGCAAGTGGTGAGGCCTGGCCGAGGCAAGGGTATGCCGGAATCCCGCTTCTGGTCCAGCACGATTTTCGAAAATGGTCTACGCGTCTTTCGTTACGCGTTTTTCTGCTTGAGGATCTGCAGCGCCCGGTTGAGCTGATCGTCGGTGCGCGGCTCCTGCGGATTGTTTTCGTTCTCCGAGGATGGCTGCTCGAGGTTCTGGCTGACTACGATGTTCGGGGTCACGGCGACGTCTTCGATTTTCTTGCCTGAAGGCGACTGATACTTGGCCACCGTCAACATCAAGGCTGAGCCGTCGGGGAGGGTGAAGGTCTTCTGCTCAGCCCCCTCGCCGAAGGTGCGGTCGCCGACGAGGTCGCCACGCTTGTTGTCGAGGATGGCTCCTGCCACCAGCTCGGCTGCTGACGCAGTGCCATGGTTGACGAGTACTACGAGCGGAGCGGCCGTGATGAATTTGGATCCGTCAGCGGTGAAGGTCTGGGAGGGGACGGTCTGACCCTGGAGGGTGGCGATGGTTCCGGACTGCAGGAAGGCGTTGGCGAGGCGGATACCCTGCTGGGGATCGCCCTCGGCGACGTCGCGGAGGTCGAGGAGAACTTTGTGGTTGCCGGTCTTCGGCATGTCACGCAGGCGGGCGACCATCTCGTCGACGCGGTCTTTGGTAAGGACCACCGGCTTGAGATAGAGGATGCTGGAGTTCTCGTATTGCTGCTGGAAGAGCGCCGGGGGGGTGACGGCGGCGCGGGTGAGCGCGATGTCGTCGGGCTCAGGTTTGAGGTGACGGACGAGCTGGAAGGTAACGGTGGTGCCGGGCTTGCCCTCGAGCAGGAGGCGGATCATGGCGACGGACATTTCGCGCGTGGAGTGGCCCTCGATGGACTCGATGAGGTCGCCGTCTTCGATGTGCGCTTTTTCAGCGGGGCTGCCGGGGATGACGGAAATCACGCTGCCGTAGCCGTAACGCTTGGAGACGTCCATGCCGACCTGGGCGACGCCTTCGTGCGCGTGCTGGAGATAGCTGGCGTACTCGGACTGGGTGAGATAACTGGAATCCGGGTCGAGGGATTCGAGCAGGCCGTGGAGCGCGCCGGTGGTCACGTTCTGGATGTTCGGGTCGGTGACGTAGTCGGTTTGGATCTTGTGGAGCACTTCCTCATAGACGCTCATCTGGCGGTAGGCGCCGTCGCTTTGGCTGGCGCTGACGCCCGCGGGGCCGAGGCCGCCGAAGAGGACAACGAGGATGATGGCTATGGAGACGCCGAGGACGGTGTGATTAAAGCCTTTTGGCATAGGTTGGTCGGGGGCGGTACTGCCGCTTATCTGATGATACCCCAGGAGGGGCAGCCTGTAGCCGGTAGCCCGTAGCGCGTTCGCTGGACTAACGGATCTTCGCCAGCAGCGCATCCATCATCGCTGCGATCTCTGCCGCCTGGGTGAGGATTGCGCTGGCCCGATCCTGAGCGGCGAATCCCAGATCGCGAGCCAGCTCGATTTGGGTCAGAACGCGCCCAAAATGGAACAGGACGGTACTTTCGGGGTGAACCGAGCGTCGAGCGGTATGGATTTTCGCCCGGCGGGGGACTTAGCTTCTTGCTGTGGGGTGAACCTGGCCTTCCGCTGCATTGGGGGGCTTTTTTTTCGCAAGCTGTGAGGTCGGACCTGTGCAAGGGGAATAGCCCGGACCGTCCCCGGCTCGCAGCTACAGGCTACCGGCTCGGGGCTGCTATTCGTAGCGTAGGGCTTCGATGGGGTCGAGGGTGGCGGCTTTCCAGGCTGGGTAGATTCCGAAGATCAGGCCGATGGCACCCGATACGACAAAGCCGGTAACGACCCAGAAGGTCGAAAGACTCGCAGGGAAGGAAACTCCGTAGCGGATGGCGAGGGTCAGGAGCGTGCCCAGAACGATACCCAGGACGCCGCCCAGGGCGCAGAGAGTCATGGCTTCAAACGTGAACTGAATGAGGACGTTTCTTTTGGTGGCCCCGATGGCTTTGCGGACGCCGATCTCGCGGGTGCGTTCGGTGACGGAGACCAGCATGATGTTCATGACGCCGACGCCGCCGACGAGCAGGCCGACGCTGGAGACGGCGAACATGAAGATGACGAGGCCGGAGGTGATCTGCGACCAGAAGTCGAGGATGGAGTCGGGACCGAAGATCGCGAAGTCATCGTTTTTCTCCACGCGGACGCGGCGCCGCTCACGCAGGATCGTCCGGATCTCCTCGCTGACCAGGGATTTGTTCCTGGCATCGTCATACTTGATCGAGATAATGGTGTCCTCGATCTCCGGGTGGATTTTATGGAAAGTGGTCAGGGGGAAGATGGCAACGTTGTCGTTGGGATTGCTGCCACCACCGAACAACTGCTTGTATTTATCGAGCACGCCGATGACGGTGAACACGTCGCCACCCACGACGACATCTTTGCCGATCGGGTCTTCCGTGTCGAAGAGCTTCTCAGCCGTATCGTGCCCAAGAATGGTGACATTGGTGGCCCGAAACTCCTCGTTCTCTGTAAAGGGGCGCCCAGCAGCGAAGTTCAGATTGCTTACCGTGGCAAAGGTGGGCATGCTGCCATTCAGAATGGTGTTCTGAATCTTCTTGTTTTTGTACTGGACGGCGACATAGCCCACACCGAGCTGCCAGTTGTTGTATTGGCGCGCGGCATCCACGGCAGCCACGTGCGGGAGATTGCGGATTGCTTCCGCATCGTCGAGCGTTAGTTGCTTGCGAGCCAGCATTTCGGCGGTGGGGCGGATACCGATGAAGTTCCAGCGGAACACCCACAGGACGTTGGTGCCAAACTGGCTGGCGATCTCGACGACGCGGTTGTTGACGCCGTTGATGAGCGAGGAAATGCAGATCACGGTAGCCACACCGATGACGATGCCGAGGATGGTGAGGCCGGAGCGCAGCTTGTTGGAGCGCAGGGTGTCCAGGGCCATGCGAACGGATTCGCGGGAATCGCTGAGTGCCATAATTTATAACTCCGCTCGCAGGGCAACGATGGGATCAAGCTGAGCCGCTTTGTGGGCAGGGTAGACCCCGAAGAAAATGCCGACGCTGGTGGCGACGAACAGGCCCAGCAACACAGACCACAGGGCCACGGACGATGGAAAACCGACCACGTGGGTCACGATCTCCGCGATGGTGACGCCACCCAGCACACCGAACATGCCGCCCAGCAGCGACATGGAGGCTGCTTCGATGAGGAACTGCAGCATCACGTCCTGGCGCCTGGCGCCCAGGGCCTTACGGATGCCGATTTCCCGGGTGCGCTCGGTGACGGAGACCAGCATGATGTTCATGATGACCACGCCGCCGACGACCAGCGAGATGGAGGCGATGCCGACGATGACCGTGGCAAAGATGCCGGTAATCTGATTGAAGAGGCTGATGAAGGTGTCGTTGGTCAGAATGCCAAAGCTGTCTTCGGCGCCGGGAAGATCGTGGCGGCGGCTGCGCATCAGAGCGCGCACTTCGTCGATGGCATTATCGAGAGCCGCCGGAGCCATTCCCGCCTTGGCGGAAACATCGAGGCTCTGGTGCTCGCCATGGGTGTGGAGGTAGGTGCTGAGCGGCATATCGACGTAGTTGTCCTCGCTCTGTCCGAAGATTTCGCCTTTGCGCTCGCCGACGCCGACGATCGAATAAACTTCGCCATCCACGCGGATATCCTGGCCGACGGGATCGATATTGGGCAGGAGGTTGTCGACGATGTCGTATCCGACCACCACATCGTGGGTTCCCATTTCATCATCCGTGGGGGTGAGAGCACGACCCTGAACAATATTGAGGTTGGAGATTTCGGCCATGTTCGCCGTCCAGCCGTTGATGGTGGTGTTGGTGGTGGATTGCTTGCCGTTGACGACCTTGCCCGACGAGGAAAGCTCGGCAGCGAGCATCAGGCAACGGGTGCAGGTGCGCTGCAGATATTCGTAGTCTTCGAACGTGATGTTTTTGCGCTTGTTCTCCCTCAGGAATTCCTCGCCGGTGAAAATGACGGGGTTCATGCGGGTGACGGTCAGCGTGTCCGAACCGTGGTTCGCGATTTTCTGGACCACAAACATTTTCGCGCCGTTCGCCAGGGTGATGACGGCGATCACCGATGCGACGCCAATGACCACGCCGATGACCGTGAGTATCGTGCGCATCTTGTTGGCCCAGAGCGACAGGAGCGCGACCTTGAGTGCTTCGGCGAATCCCATAGTCCGCAGTATTCCCTCAGCCCCGCGGGTCCGGCGCACACCACACCCTGATGGGGGACTCTGGGCTTAGTTTACGCAGAATCGGGGCGCGGCGTTCCGCTTTTGTGACCTGTTGGGGAAGCTCTGATTAAGCCTTCGAGGACCATCCCTCAGGGTCTAAAGCCCATTTTTCACCGATCTATGCGGCACGGCTGAACTGCTTGCGGAAAAAATCCTAAGAGGCAAAAACAATCACCCTCAGCGGCTAAAGCCGGACTGATTTCACAGCTCTTACGGCACAGCTGAAGCTGTGCCCCTTCAAAGCTGGCGAGTATTTCCGCAAACTGTAAAGCCGTGCCCTTTCAAAACAGCAGCTTAATCAGAGTTTCCTTAGGGTTTCCTTAGGCCTGACCAGTTACACGGGGGCGGAGGCGTATTGCTCGCGGTACCAGGCGACGGTGCGGCGCAGGCCCTCTTCGAAGCCGATCTTTGGCTCGTAGCCGAAGGCTTCGCGGGCGGCGGAGATGTCGGCCAGGGAATCGCGGATATCGCCGGGGCGCGGGGGGCCGTAGAGGGGCGGCTCTTTGAAGTCGAGGAGCTCGGCGAGGATGCGGAAGGTCTTGTTGACGGTGTGGCGTTCGCCGCAGGCGATGTTGAACACGCGGCCCGCGACTTTTTCCGCGGGAGCCTCAAGGGCGAGGAGGTTGGCGGAGACGGCGTTCTCGATGTAGGTGAAGTCGCGGCCCTGCTCGCCGTCGCCGTTGATGGTGGGCCGCTCGCCGCGCAGCATCTGGAGGGTGAGCTTCGCCATGACGCCGCTGTAGGGCGAGTCGGGGACCTGGCGCGGACCAAAGATGTTGAAGTAGCGGAGGCAGACGGTTTCGAGGCCGTAGACCTGCCAGTAGCTCTTCATGTAGAGCTCGCCGGCGAGCTTCTGCACGGGATAGGGCGCGATGGGCATGGGGACCATGGTCTCTACGCGGGGAAAGCCGGGCTGGTTGCCGTAGGCGGAGGAGGACGCGGCGTAGATGATGCGCTTGACGCCGGCGGCGCGCGCACCTTCGAGGAGATTGAAGGTGCCGTCGAGATTGGCGGTGTGGCTGGTGCGGGGGTCTTTGACAGAACGCGGGACGGAGGGGCGGGCTCCCTGGTGGAGGATGTAGTCGACGCCCTCGCAGGCGCGGGCTACGCCTTCGGCATCGCGGAGATCGCATTCGACGAAGTCGAAGCGGCCGGAGAGGTGGTGGAAGTTTTCGCGTTTGCCGGTTTCGAAGTTGTCGAGGCCGCGGACGGTTTCGCCGCGATTGACGAGGGTTTCGGTGATCCAGGAGCCGATGAAGCCTGCACAGCCGGTGACGAGGTAGCGAACCATTGACTTCAATCCTAGCGGAACGGGATGGCAACCTTATATGGTCGTGCATACTAAGGGGTTGTGGAGACGGGGATTGTGGAGACGCTTGCGCCATTCCGGCTTGCACCTTATTTTCGGACGCGGCCGTGGGGGTTTCAGGACCTGGCGCCGTGGTACGACTACAGGACCGACGGCGAGCCTATTGGCGAGGTTTGGCTGACGGGCGAGATGTGCGTGGCCGATACTGGACCGCTGCGCGGTACGAGCCTTGCCGAGATTACGAAGCTGCAGCGGGCTGCACTGCTGGGGCCGGGACTTACGGGCCTGGATTTTCCTCTGCTGATCAAGCTTCTTTTCCCGAAGGAGAAGCTGAGCGTGCAGGTGCATCCTGACGATGCGCTGGCGCAGCGTTATGGAGAGCCGCGGGGAAAGACGGAGTGCTGGTATGCGCTGGACGCGCGGCCGGGGGCTTCGGTGGCGCTGGGCATCCGGCCCGGGGTGACGGTGGAGCAGGTGAAGGCCGCGGTTCATGATGCATCGCTGGAGTCGCTGATGGAGATGGTTCCGGTTGCGAAGGGCGACATGATTTTTGTCGATGCGGGGACGGTGCACGCGATGGGGCCGGGCGTGGTGATGCTGGAGACGCAGCAGACCAGCGACCTGACTTATCGGATGTACGACTACGGCAGCGCGCGGGAACTGCATCTGGAAAAGGCTTTTGCGGCGATGCACCTGACGACGCGGGCCGGGAAAGTGACGCCGCGCGTGGTGGATGGGCACAGCGTGCTGATCGACGAGCGGTATTTTCGGATGGAGCGGTGGACCGTGGGGGCGGCGGCGGGTGTTGCGGCTGGGCTGACTGATCCGAGTCCTGTGGTGCAGATGTTTTTTGTTGCCGTGGGATCGCTGCACATTTCGGGTGAGGGGTTCGAGGCGTTCACGGTGGAACGCAACCAGCTCGCGGTGATTCCGTCCTGTGTGTTGCGGTGGACCCTGGCGAGCGAGGGTCCTGCGGAGATCATCCGCATCCTGCCTGCCGCCGATTAATTTAAGATTCCCTTTTGTATCGGACGGAAATGCAAATCGAATTTCGACCCATCATTCTTGCGGGCGGCAGCGGCACACGGTTCTGGCCGCGGAGCCGGCGGGCGCGGGCGAAACAGGTGCTGGCGCTGGATGGGGAGAGGACGATGATCCAGCGGACTTTGGACCGGCTGACGGCTCCAGATCGGCTGACGGCTCCGGATCGGCTGGAACCTCTGGCGCAACCTCATGACGTGTGGGTCATCACGAACTCGCTTTTGTCGGGAATGATTTGTTCGCAGCTGGATTGTGTGCCGGAGCAGCAGGTGGTGTGCGAACCGGCGGCGCGGAACACGGCTCCGGCTGCTGGGCTGGCGGCTTTTCTGATTGAACGGCTGAGTCCTGAGGCTGTGCTGGGGATTTTTCCGGCGGATCATGTGATTGGCGATGAGGCGGCTTTCGTCGCGACGATCCGGCGCGCGATCGAGCTGGCCGCTGCGGGCGACAATATGGTGGTGCTCGGGATTGAGCCGACGCGGCCGGAGACGGGCTACGGATACATCGAAACGGGCGAGCGGTTCGACGATGGCGTGCTGCGCGTGCGGCGCTTCACGGAGAAGCCGAACCGGGAGCGGGCGGAGGAATTTGTAACAGCCGGGAATTATTACTGGAACAGCGGGATGTTTGTGTGGAGCGCGAAGACGCTGACCAACGCGGTGCGGGAGCTTCTGCCGGATACGGCGCCGTTACTGGATAAGATTGCGGCGGCCTGGGATACTCCGGATTTTGAGCGGGTGTTTGGCGAGCTGTATCCGCTGTGCGAAAACATCAGCGTCGATTATGCGATCCTCGAGCCGCGTTCGGCGCGGGGCGAGCATCATTCGAATCTCTATTGCATTCCCGCGAAGTTTGGGTGGAGCGATCTGGGATCGTGGACGGCGCTGCATGAGTATCAGGTGGAGCAGAAGGCCGCGGACGAACACGACAACGTGCTGGAGGCGAGCGGCAGCGTGGTGCTGGGATCGAAAGGTAACTACGTTTTTAGTCCGGACAAGCTGGTGGCTCTGGTTGGGGTGCAGAACCTGGTGGTGGTGGAGACGGAAGATGCGCTGTTGATCACGACGCTGGCTCACTCGCAGGAAGTGGGCAAGGTGGTGAAGGAACTGGCTGCGCGCGGAGACGAGAAACTCACCTAGGGAGGCTCTGAAAACTCGAAAATCATCCCTCAGCGGCTGAAGCCGCATACATCTTGCGTCCCTTTACGGCACGGCTGAAGCCGTGCCCTTTCAAACAACACGAAGCGAAGGCGACTGCGAACTGCGTACTGACGTTAGTCGTACGGCACAAGCAACGCCGTTGAAGTATTACGAGGGCTTAATCAGAGATTCCTTAGATGACGCAGAATTCCCCGGTTAAATTTGGCACGGACGGTTGGCGCGGCGTTATCGCCGATGACTTCACGTTTGAGAACGTGCGCGCGGCTGCCGCAGCGATCGCGAGCTACGTTTTGGCGAAGGAGGATCCGAAGAAGGGCGTGTTTATTGGCTATGACACGCGATTCGGGTCGCCGGCGTTTGCGGCGGCTGTGGCTGAGGTGGTCGCTGGCGCGGGGATTCCGGTGAAGCTGGCGGATCGCATCACGCCCACGCCGGCGCTTTCGTATGCGGTGAAATATCAGAGCGCGGCGGGTGGGGTGATGATCACGTCGAGCCACAACCCGGCGCAGTGGAATGGCGTGAAGTACAAGGCGTTCTATGGGGGGTCGGGCAGCCCGTCGATCATGGCGGAGATCGAGAGCATGCTCGGCAAGCCGCTCCCTTCGGGGCCACCGGCGACGATCGAGAAGGTGAACTTTGTACCGCCGTATGTGGAGGCGATCCAGGAGTTCGTCGATCTGGATCTAATCGCGAAGTCGGAATTTCGCTTTGCAATTGACTGCATGTATGGCGCGGGCGCGGGGATTTTGGCTGGGATTTTTTTGAAGATTGGGGTGGACTACATCGAGATTCGCGCGAATCCTGATCCGCTGTTTCCGGGGATCAATCCTGAGCCCATCGAGCCGCATATTCGCGAATGCCAAGACGTCGTGGTCCAGGAGAAGTGCGATGCGGGGCTGATCACCGACGGCGACGCGGACCGCATCGGGGCGGCGGATGAGAATGGCAACTTTGTCGATCCGCACAAGATTTATTGCGTGATCCTGCAGTGGATTCTGGAGCGGAAGGGCTGGCCGGGGGGCGTGACGCGGGCCTTCAATACGACATCGATGCTGGATCGCATCGCGGCGCGCTACGGACGCAAGCTGTACGAGCACGGCATCGGCTTCAAGTATGTCTGCGACCTGATGCTGACCGAGGACATCCTGATTGGCGGCGAGGAGTCGGGCGGGATTGGAATCACGCGGCATCTGCCGGAGCGCGATGGGCTGCTCAACGCGCTGCTGATCGCCAACGTGATGGCCGAGGAGAAGAAGACGCTGGGGCAGTTGGTGGCGTGGCTGCAGAAGGAGTACGGCGAACACGAGTACGGGCGCATCGATCTGCATATTCCGGACACGCTGAAGAACGCGGCGATTGCGCGGGCAAAAGCTGGGGTGAAGGAGTTCGCGGGGATGCCGGTGGAGAAGGTGGAGACGCTGGATGGGATCAAGTTCTGGCTCGATAATCCCGAGGCGAAAACGAAACCGAATGCGGCAAAGACGTGGCTGCTGCTGCGGGCTTCGGGGACGGAGCCGCTGCTGCGGATCTATTCGGAGTCTTGCTCGAAGGAGTCGGTGAAGAAGCTGCTGGAGGCGGCGCGGGAGTTCGCGATGTCGAGCTAGCTGCCGGGGCCCTGTGCAGACGCAGATTCAGGCACGCGACCAGCTGCTTTCGGTGGGATACTCGAGCTATGAGGCGGCGATCAGTCATTCCAGCAGCAAGACAACCGCTGCGACGGCGAACAAAGCGAGTGCGTTTCCCGCTCATCGGCTCCGACGGGCCACCTGTGGATCTGACGAATGAGCAGATATATAGCATCCTCGGTCTGGAGGATGCAGAGTTGATTCGCCCATGTTCAGGCAAATCAGAATCAGAGCCGGTTCGGGTCCATTCACGGGAATCGCGACCATCCTGATTCCTGGCGAGAGTTGAGATGGCGTTTGCCTGAATGCCATATTCGCGTCGTACCATGGTTGGGATTCGAAAGGGAGGTCCCCATGGCCGGTTCTGTCAGCGACTATCCTTACGAAACGCGGCTGAACATTCTGCACCCGCCGCTGGAGCTGATCGACGAGAAGGCGATCGCCGATGGGTGCGAGTACAAGTGGTTCAATCAGACGCTGTGCCAGGTGAATGGCAGCGTGGTGCGCATGGGAGTGATCGAGGGGGAATACCACTTTCACAAGCACGATGAGGACGATGAGTTTTTCTACGTGATCGAAGGGAAGCTGCTCATCGATCTTGAGGACCGCACGGTAGAGCTGGAGCCGCGCCAGGGGTTTGTGGTTCCGCGAGGCACGATCCACCGGACGCGGGCGCCGCAGCGTACTGTGATTCTGATGGTGGAGAATGCGGGGATCATTCCCACCGGGAATTAAAACAGGGCTCGGAGCACAGAGCTCCGGCAGGCCCGGTTGCGACCTCCAGGCCTGCCGGCCATTAGCCTCCGGCTGACGATCAGAGGGCAGATCGGGAAATCAGGTAACCACTTCGGCCCGGGCGAATCCTACAGACAGACACTTCTTTTCCGGAGAAAAATCATGAGCGCTACCGCAACTGCCGTTCAGACACCGTTGACTTCCCTTCCCGCCTGGAAAGCGCTGCAGGCGCATTACGAGAAGATTCGCAGCCAGCATTTGCGCGGGCTGTTTCAGTCGGACCCCGCGCGGGGGACGCGATTGACAGCGGAGGCCGAGGGCATTTACCTCGACTACTCGAAGCACCGGATCACGGACGAGACGGTGCGGCTGCTGCTCGAGCTGGCCGAACAGAGCGGGCTGCGCGAGCGGATCGAGGCGATGTTCGCGGGCGAGAAGATCAACGTCTCGGAGAAGCGGGCGGTGCTGCACGCGGCGCTGCGTGCTCCCAAAGGCGTGGTCATCAAGGTCGATGGCGAGAATGTGGTGCCGGGCGTGCACGAGGTTCTGGATCGCATGTCGGATTTTTCGAACCGCGTACGGAGCGGCGCCTGGAAAGGCTTTACGGGAAAACGGATTCGGAACGTCATCAACATCGGGATTGGCGGTTCGGATCTGGGCCCGGTGATGGCGTATGAGGCACTGCGTCACTATAGCCAGCGCGATATGACGTTCCGGTTTGTGTCCAACGTGGATGGGACGGACTTTGCCGAAGCGACGCATGATCTTGATCCGGAAGAGACGCTGTTCATCATTTCGTCGAAGACGTTTACGACTTTGGAAACGATGACGAACGCGCAGACGGCGCGTGATTGGTCGCTGAAGAAGCTGAAAGACGACAAGGCGGTGGCGAAGCACTTCGTCGCTGTGTCGACGAACGCAAAGGAAGTGGCGAAGTTCGGGATCGACACGGCGAACATGTTTGGGTTCTGGGACTGGGTTGGTGGGCGGTATTCGATGGACTCGGCGATTGGGTTGTCGACGATGCTCGCGATTGGGCCGGAGAATTTCCGGGCGATGCTGGCCGGGTTCCACGCGATCGACGAGCACTTCCGGACGACGGCGTTCGCGAAGAATTTGCCAGTGCTGATGGGGCTGCTGTCGGTCTGGTATACGGATTTCTTTGGAGCGGAGACGGTGGCTGTGCTGCCCTACGAGCAGTACCTGAAGCGGTTTCCTGCGTACCTGCAGCAGCTGACGATGGAGAGCAATGGGAAGCACGTCACGCTGTCGGGCGACAGGGTTAACTACGCGACAGGGCCGATTTTCTGGGGCGAGCCGGGGACGAACGGGCAGCATTCGTTCTACCAGCTGATCCACCAGGGGACGCGGCTGATCCCCTGCGATTTCATTGGTTTTGCGAAGGCTCTTAATCCGTTAGGCGAGCATCACGATCTGCTGATGGCGAACGTTTTTGCACAGGGCGAGGCGTTGGCTTTCGGCAAGACTCCGGAGGAAGTGAAGGCTGAGGGCACACCGGACTGGCTGGTGCCGCATCGCGTCTTCGAGGGAGACAGGCCGTCGAGCACGTTTCTGCTGGAGGAGTTGACACCGGCGGCTCTGGGCAAGCTGGTAGCGCTCTACGAGCATAGTGTTTTCACGCAGGGTGTGATCTGGCAAATTGATTCTTTCGACCAGTGGGGCGTGGAGCTGGGCAAAGTTCTGGCGAAGAAGATCGTCGGCGAGCTGGAGGGCTCTGGGCCGGCGAAGGGGAGCCATGACAGCTCGACGACTACGCTGATTGAGCGGTACAGGAAGCAGCGGAAATAGCTAAGAAGCGGTTAGCTAAAAGTCCGGTCAGCTGAAGTCCGGTTAGCTAAACTCCGGTCAGCGGAGATGCGGTCAGCCGGACGGTTTCACGGCGGCTTCGTTATCGCGATCTAACTGCGGCTTTTATGGGAAACTTTTCATCTAATCTGGTGTTGGAAGAGGCAGAAACAGTCACGCTTCGGGCGGCGCTGCGTCTATCCCAACAGACCCACGAACGCGGGCAGACCAGCCTGAAGCAAGGGAGTTGCACATTATGCGTACGAATTGCTTTCGTCGGAAGTTTTCATGGGTCGGGGGCGCATCGCTGATGCTGGCCGCCTGCCTTTGGGTTTTCGCGGGAAGCGCGGCACTGGCGCAGAGCGGCGATCTGCAGGGCGCGGTGTCGAGCGCGATCGCGCACGATCCGGTGCTGAAGAATCAGCCAATCACGGCGAGCACGTCGAACGGCGTTGTGACGCTGGCGGGCACGGTCGAGACGAACCAGCAGCGACAGGAAGCTGAGACGGTTGCGGCCAACGTGCCGGGCGTGAGCGGAATCCAGAACAACATCACGGTGACGGGCGCGGCGGGCCAGGCGCAGAGTTCGTCACCTCCTCCAGCTGATGCGCAGACGGCACCGCCTCCACCTCCGGCAGATAATCAGCAGCCGTCTGCCGCGCCGAATGGCGAACAGATTCCTCCCCCACCTCCCCCGGATCAACCGGGACAGCCTGCTCAGCCTCCGGCTGCGCGCGCTCCTTATCCTTATCCGCAGGGCGGGTATGGGCAGCAGCCCTACCAGCAGCCTTATCCCAACGGCGGCTACGGCAACTATCCTCCTCCGCAACAGCCGAGCGGGCCGGTGACGATTCCGGCGGGGACCCTGGTGCAAATTCGGCTGAGCGAGCCGCTGGATGTGACAAAGCTGCAGGATGGAGCGCCGTTCCAGGCGACCGCGGCCAGCGATGTGTATCAGGGCAACGTGCTGGCGATTCCGCGGGGCGCCGTGCTGCAGGGCACGGTGGTCAAGGTGAAGAAGGCGGGCGCGCTGGGTGGCGACGCCGAGCTGCAACTGCAGATCGCTTCGGTGAATCTGGGCGGCACGGTGTATCCGGTGGCGACGGACATCTGGTCGAGCAAGGGGCCGAATAAGGCCGGCTACACGGCGGGCAACACGATCGGCGGGGCGGCGGTGGGCGCGATTATCGGTGGCCTGATTGGCCGCGGCCCTGGGGCAGCGGTGGGCGCCGTGGTTGGCGGCGGTGCGGGCCTGGCCGCTTCGGGGGCGACTAATGGACCGCGTATTTATCTGCCCGCGGAGACGCTGCTGAACTTCCACCTGACGAACGCGGTGACGGTGCAGCCGGTTTCCTGGCAGGAAGCGCAGCGGCTGGCGCGGAGTGTTCCGCAACTGCAGCGGCGGCCGGTGTACATGGCGCCGCCGTATCCGTATGGATATCCCTACCCTTATCCGTACCGCGTGTACGGCTGGTGATTGCGGTCCTCGCGTTGGCAGAATTGGGCCGGCAGAGTTGGGCCGTCCTTCGGGACGGCCCAATTCTTTTGCGGCGATAATGGATACCGGTTCGGTACTCATCGGACCGGCGGGCCCCATCCTCTGAGTGATACTTCGCGTCCAATAGAAGAGTGAATCCAGTGACCGCAGTCGAAGCTGCCCCCACGGCTGACGATGTGCAGGATGCTCTGCCGCCGGTGCAGAGGCGCGGTTTCACGCGGCGGTCGTTTCTGGGGCTGTCGGCTGCTTCGATGGCGGGGTTGGCGCTGTATGCGGGCGAGATTTCGCGGCACGAACTGAGCGTCGAGGAGCACACGATCCATTTAGCCCGTTTGCCCGATGGTTTTCGGGGGATGCGCATCGTTCAGGCCTCGGACTTCCACTACGCGGAATACACCGAGCCGTTTTTTCTGCGCGAGATGGTGCGGAAGATTAACCGGCTGAAGCCGGACATGGTGGTGCTGACCGGGGACTTCATTAGCTTTGCTCCTCTGTCGGCGTCGTTCGCGCGCCGATGTGCACCGGCTTGCGCCGAGATTCTTGGCGGGATCGAATGCCCGCTGCGTTACGCCAGCCTTGGGAATCACGATTACTTTATCGGACCGCGGAATGTTGCCGGGCCTTTGGAGGAGCACGGGATTCGGGTGCTGATGAATGCGGCGACGGCGCTGGAGCGGGACGGACAGCGGTTGTGGATCGCCGGAGTGGGCAGCGCGTGCGAAGGTGCGGCCGAGCCGGGGCGGGCTGTGCCCAAGGCTGCGAGCGGAGAAACTGTGATTCTGATGGCGCACGAGCCCGACATTCTGCCCGAGGTCGCGCGGTTCAACGTCGATCTGATGCTCTCGGGACATACGCACGGGGGGCAGGTGCGGTTTCCGTTTCTGCCGCCTTTTCATTTGCCGGAGTATGGACAGAAGTATGTGGAGGGATGGTTTCGGCTGGGCCCGACGCAGATGTATGTGAACCGCGGCATCGGAGCTGTGGGGTTGCCGTTTCGTTTCCGGTGTCCGCCGGAGATCACGGTGATTACGCTGGCGTAGCCCGTAGCCAGTAGCGTGTGGCCGGTTCACTAGGCGATGCGTTTGAGATCGGGGACTGCGTCAAAATGCCCGTCCTGGCTCATGAGCGGGAGCCGGTGTTGGCGGCAGAGAGCGGCGATCCAGAGGTCGTTCGAGGGAATGGGCCGGCCGGCTTTTTTGAGCTTGGCGCGGATCCGGGCGTAATGGCCGGAAGTCGTGTCATCGACAGGCAAGGCCCGGGTTACCGCGATAAGTTCATCGAGCCATTTCTCGTACTCATTGCGACGACGCGAGTGCGCGATTCCGAAGCGGTATTCGCCGAGGACAATCACCGGCACTTCAATGCTTAATGCCTGGCTGAAGATGCGAGCGGCAGAGGCCTCGTTGTCGGCTACCGCAGAAAGAGCGTTGGTATCAAGAATCACTCTCGAGGATCACTCCCAATCCTCGGGTTCGATCCTCTCAAACTCGCTCTCCATGATTCCGTTGATGCGCACTGTCTCTTTGTGAAGATGTTTGAGACCACCGGCCAGCCTGACCCAGGGCTTCTCGTCCCTTTGAGAGACCGAAGCTAGTTTCTCTTCGACAGCTTCGGTCACGAAAGCGCGCAGGGCAATGCCGCGCTGCGCGGCCACGGACTTAGCTCGGCGGAAAACGGGATCGGGGATTTCGAGGGTGGTCTTCACGATATGAAGATCCCATATTTACGGGACCCAGTCAACTCAGCGCTCCGGAGATTACGGTGATCACACTGGCGTGAGGCGGGACAGGCCACCCGAGCAGTCGACTCGAGGTTTGTTCGCCTTCTGGCGAGACGTTGTGCGGTTTTTGCGAGGTCCGGAGCCAACCTTCTGGGCCCTCAGAGCGCCGCAGGCCGCAGTCTCACCCGCCGAAGCAGCTGCGCGTTAGCAGCTACGATGATGGTGGAGAGACTCATCGCGACTGCGCCAACGCTCATGGGCAGATCGAGTCCCCAGTGAACGAAAAGGCCCGCTGCCACCGGGATGGCGACAAGATTATAGGCGGTCGCCCAAACCAGATTCTGGACCATCTTTCGGTAAGTAGCGCGAGACAGTTCGATCGCTCCCACCACATCTCGTGGATCGCTGCGCACAAGCACGATCCCGGCTGACTCTATGGCCACATCGGTGCCCGCGCCAATCGCGATTCCGACATCGGCCGTAGCCAGCGCTGGCGCATCGTTGACGCCGTCGCCAACCATTGCGACCCTCTTCCCGCCGGCCTGAAAACTCCTGACTGAGGAAGCCTTATCGGCTGGGAGAACCTCTGCTGCGACTTCATCTATTCCGATCCGCTTAGCCACCGAATCGGCCACCGTCCTGGAATCTCCGGTGATCATTGCCACCCGGATGCCGAGGCGGTGAAGTTCCTCAACGGCCTCCCTGGATTCGGGCCGAATCTCATCCTCGACTGCGAAGGCGCCCAGCAGCTCCCCTGTGGCAACGACATAGAGAACAGTCTTTCCCTCGGAAGCCCACTGTGTCGTCAATTTTTCAACCTCCGGGGGCGCTGTCACTCTGTCCTCGGTCAACAGACGCGGTCCGCCGATAGTGACTCTTCTACCGTCCACTTGTGCTTGCGCCCCTCGACCCGGCAGCGATTCGAAGTCCGCAGCTGGCAGCGTGGGCAGGTTTCGACGCTTCGCTTCGGCCACGATTGCTTTCGCAAGCGGGTGTTCTGAATTCGCTTCGACAGCAGCAGCCTCGGCGAGCAAGTCAAGCTCGCTGCCGCCAGGAACTGTCGCAACTCCCGTCAAAGCGGGGGAACCGCGCGTCAGTGTTCCCGTCTTATCGAAAATCACCATGTCAAGATTGCGGGCACGTTCGAGTGCGAGTCTGTCCTTGACGAGAAGGCCATTTTGGGCCCCGATCGATGTCGAGATTGCAATCACGAGCGGAATGGCCAGTCCGAGCGCATGCGGGCAGGCAATGATGAAGACGGTTGCCGTTCTGATCAGGGCGTGTTCTTTGTCTCCCGAAAGCCACCAGTAGACAAACGTGGTCGCACCCGACGCGAGTGCCACGTAGAAAAGGATTGCAGCTGCACGGTCGGCGAGGTCTTGCGTACGAGATCCAGAAGCCTGCGCCGTGGCAACGAGCCGCATGATGCCGGATAGAGCCGTCTCTTCGCCGACTGCCGTGATGCGGATTCGAAGACTTCCGCCACCAGCTACCGTTCCCGCAATGACTTTGCCGCCTGGTCCCTTCGAGACCGTCCGGGATTCCCCGGTAATCATTGACTCGTCAACATCGGCGGACCCTTCGACGACTGTGCCATCCGCCGGAACCCGCGCGCCGGGCCGGAGAAGGACAACGTCCCCCAGTTGCAACGCGGAGAGTGGAACGGTCCGGATTTCGGTTCCCGTTACGCGTTCGGCTGTGTCTGGAAGCAGTGCGGCGAGTGCATTGAGCGCGCCGTGAGCCTGGGAGATGGCTTTCATTTCCAGCCAATGGCCGAGGACCATGATCGTAATCAGAGATGCCAGCTCCCACCAGACTTCGATTTCGAAGAGGCCGAAGGTCGCGGCAAGAGACGTTCCAAAGGCGACCATGATCGCCAGGCTGATCAGAGTCATCATGCCCGGCTTGCGTTCGGCAAGCTCTCTCCATGCGCCCCGGATGAACACCAGGCCGCCATAGATAAAGACGACCGTTCCAAGGACGGCTGGAATGAATCTCGAGCCGGGGAAGGAAGGTGCTGTGTACCCAAGCCAGTGCTGGACGTCTGTCGACCAGAAGACAACGGGAATTGTAAGGGCGAGGCTCAACCAGAACTTGTCGCGAAACATGGCAACGGAGTGTCCGGCATGACGGTCGTGGTTTTCGTGGGTCCCCGACATTTTGTGACCGGCGTGTGGGTCCGTCGCTTGTCCGTGGGCTTCGTTTGTCATTTGTCCATTTGAACCTCAACGAGAAATCGGCCTGACTATGTTGCCGAACCCACAAGGCGCGCGAGATTCGCGATCCGATGCGACTGTATCAGTTGGATCGAATCATATCCGCCGCACTGCCTGGCGCTAGCTCCCGGTTGACCGGCAAATCGGAGGTAAACGATGCGACCTGGCTCGCCGGGTTAGCGCTCGTGGGCGGATTCGCGGACGCTGATGCCGAGCGCTTTCATTTTGCGATAGAGGTGGCTGCGTTCGAGGCCGAGGGTTTCGGCGGCGCGGCTCATGTTGCCGCTGCAGTCGTCGATTTTGCGGAGGATGTATTCGCGCTCGTAGGCGTCGCGCGCCTGCTGCAGGGTGTCGAAGTCGCCCCGGCCTGCGCTGCGATGGACGAGCATGGGCAGATGGCGGCGCTCGATGCGTGGCACCTGAGGGTTGAGGATGAGGACGCGCTCGATCACGTTTTTCAGTTCGCGCACATTGCCGGGCCAGTGATACTGGCGGAGCAGATCGATGGCGTCGTCTGCGATTTCGACGCGAGGGCGGCCATACTGACGTCCAAATCTGCGCAGAAACTCGCGCGCCAGCGAAGCAATGTCCTCGCGGCGGTCGCGCAGCGGCGGAACGTAGAAGGGGATGACGTTGAGGCGATAGAAAAAGTCTTCGCGGAAGTTGCCCTTGGCGATTTCTTCTTCGAGTTCCTTGTTGGTGGCCGCGATCACGCGGACGTCGACGCTGATGGGCTGAGTGGCGCCGACGGGAACGAAGCGCTGCTCATCGAGCGCGCGCAGCACCTTGGACTGGGTCTTGAGGCTCATGTCGCCGACTTCATCGAGGAACAGGGTTCCACCGTTGGCGCGCTCGAAGGTTCCGCGTTTTTCAGGCGGGCCGCCGGCGATGGCGCTGTTGCGATAGCCGAAGAGCTCGCTCTCGATGTAGTCCTCGGGAATAGCGGCGCAGTTCAGTTCGACAAAGACGCGGTCGCTGCGCAGGCTTTCCGCGTGGATTGCGCGCGCGATCAACTCCTTGCCGGAACCCGACTCGCCATAGATGAGGACCCGGCCGTTGGTCGGCGCCATGAGCTTGATCTGCTGGCGGAGCGCGCGCGCCTGCACGCTTTCGCCAGTGATCTGTTGCTCGAGCAAGAGCTGGCGACGGAACTCGAGGTTCTCGGTGCGGAGGCGCTTGGCTTCAATAGCGTTCTTTACGACGATCAGCGTGCGCTCCAGCATCAGCGGCTTCTCAAGCAGATCGAAGGCGCCGAGCTTGGTGGCTTTGACCGCGGTTTCGATGGTCGCGTGGCCGGAGATGACGATGACTTCGGGGCGCGATTCCGCATCCATGGCGCGGAGTTCGGCCAGGACTTCGAGGCCGTCGCGATCGGGCAGCCATATGTCGAGCAACATGACGTCGTAGACGGCATCGCGCGCCTGCGCCAGCGCATCGTTGGCGTTGCCGGCACTGGCGACGGAGTAGCCTTCCTCGCGCAGGATCTCCTCGAGAGATTCGCGAATCTCGACTTCGTCGTCCACGATGAGGATGTGATTCATGGGGCCTGGGCTCTCAGACCGACCTGGTCAGGGTGGCCGCAGGCGCGTGGTCGACGCCGTTGGTTTCGGCCAGCGGCAGCTCGATGATGAAGCGGGCTCCGGCGGGCGCGTTGTTTTCGGCGCGGATGGAACCGCCGTGATCCTGCACGATCTTGGCAACAATGGAGAGGCCCAGGCCGGTGCCGCGCTGGCGGGTTGAGAACCATGGAAGGAAGAGCCGCTCACGCATATCGTCGGTGATACCGGGACCGGTGTCGGAGACGATGATTTCCGCGAGGCCTGGGCGCTCGCCCAGAGTGGTCTCGATGGAGAGCACGCGCAGCAGGCTGTCCTGCATGGCTTCGGCGGCGTTGTCGATCAGGTTGGCCAGGGCGCGACGCAGCGCTTCCGGATCGGCCATGACCGCGGGCAGGGTTGGGTCAAGATGCTTTTCGATGCGGATGCCCTGAATCCGGCCCTCGAAGAGCATGAGGGCGCTTTCGACGATTTCATTCAGGTCGGAGGACAGCGGATGGGCGACGGGAAATTCCGCGAGGGCTGAAAACTGACTGACGAGGGTGCGCATGGATTCGACCGAACCGAGGATCACGTCGCAGCATTTGCGGATGACGCCGGGAGACTCAGGCGCGCCGCGTTCGACGTGGCGGCGGATGCGCTCGGCGGAGAGGGTGATGGGCGTGAGCGGGTTCCTGATCTCATGGGCAACGCGCTGCGCCACTTCTTTCCAGGCTGCCTGCCGTTGCGCGTGGAGGAAGACCGAGACGTCCTCCAGAACGAGAATCGAGCCGCGGTTTTGGCCGTTGTGCTGGCCGAGAGAGGCGAGCGTCACGGAGAGGCTGACGGCTCCGCGGGAGGTGTGGAGTTCGAACTCCGAAGAGGCGGTGCCCATGCGGCGGGCGCGGCGCTCGAGGCGCACCAGTTCTTCGGTGAATTCCGCGGGAAGGAGCGAATCGAGGGAAACGCCGGACAAATCCGGCTGGCCCTGGAGCCGGACCAGCTCAGCGAAGGCGCGGTTGCCGAGGACGATTCGGCGGGAGGCATCGAGGGTGACCACGCCGGAGGGAATGGTTTCGAGGATGGTTTCGAGTTCTTTGCGGCGTGCTTCAATCGCGAGATTGGCGGCGGAGAGCTCGCGGGCGGAGGTTTCGGCGAGGATGCGGCTCTGCTCGAGGTCGGCGGCCATGTGGTTGAAGGAGCGGACCAGCTCGGCCATTTCGGCGGTGGCCTCCACGGTAACGCGATGGCTGTACTCGCCCTTGCCGATTTCCACGGTGGCGTCGGCGAGGGCTTCGAGGGGGCGGGTCATTTGGCGCGAGACGTTGAGGGCGAGCCAGCTGCTGGAAAAGAAGACGAGGGCGGTGAGCATGAGCAGCAGGAGGAAGTAGGTCATGCGAATGAGCCGCCGCTGCCGGTAGAGCGCCCAATACTGGCTGGTTCCGGCGCTGAGGTTGGACATGATCGCGTTCAGTCCGGAGGGCATGGGCAAGCCCGCGACGACAACGCCGCCTGCCGGGAGGCTCGCGAGGCCGAGCGCGTATTCCGAGCCACCCAGTATCAACATGGGCTCATCGGAACGCTGCGCCGCTTTGAGAATCGTGTTGGCCAGGGGCTGGCCGGGTTCGATCTGCTGCTGATCGTCGTCGTTCAGCCAGGAATGCACCTCGGCTGGGCCACCCTTCACGGGCAGCTGGTAGGAGGTGACCGGCGCCGAGTCGCGATAGAGAACCGCGAATCCGCCCTGGAGGGTGATTTGGTGTTCGCGAATTTCGCTGAGAATTGCGTTTTCGTCGCCTGCGCTGAGGGCTGCGCCCAGAGAGGGGGAGCGCGCGATGCTCTCGGCTTCGGCGCGGGCGTTTTGCGAGGCGTAGTGGGAGAGCTCCATGGCGATTTGCGTTGAATCGTCTCGCACATCGACGGCTGGCTGCGAAAACCACCTGTCAATGGAACGATTCATGAGCAAAAAGCTAAACAAAAACATGAAGAGTGCGGGGACCAGGGAGACCAGCAGAGCGCCGATGAACATGCGCGTCCGCAGGCGAGCGCCGAGCACCTGGCTGCGCTGCTCGGCGAGCAGCTTGATCAGGTTCCGCAGCAACAGGACCAGCACGGTGACGAAAAGGAGGAAGACCAGCACGGAGACCGAGGTGAGCAGGAAGATCTGGCCTGTGGTGTGGGGGGTGAGCGCTCGGACGTTGAATGCGTTGAGCGCGAGGAGGAGGAGGAGCAGGACAAACACCACTGCGCCGAGCAGGATCAGTGTTGCGCGTCTGTGCCTGGTTTCCGCCAATGGCACCCCCGATTGCCTCCGATTATAGGCTCGGAGATGCCGTAAACTGCTGTCTTCTCAGACGGATTCGGAGGACGGGGTGTTGCGCGCTGATGGGCCGCCCAACCCAAATCCTAAAAACTGCATCGGGTGTCGGTATGAACTCCCCACGCGTTTCGGCATACCTCGCTACGGCGAGCCTCGCAGCGACGATTCTGTTCACGGGTTGCAACAAGAGCACTCCACAGCAGGCGACGAATACGGCTTCGCAGTCGCAACCGGCGCAGGCGAATAATCCGCCTGCGCCGCCTCCGGATCAGAGCGGGGCCGCTCCGACTTCTCCGAGCGCGCAGGCTCCGGCTGCGGCCGCGACAACACCTCCTCCGCCGCCGACGATTGTGATCCCGGTGGAGACTCGTCTGCGGGTTCGATTGGATGAGGATCTGGGGTCGAAGATCAGCCAGACTGGGCAGACGTTTGGCGCGACTGTGGCCGATGATGTTGTCGCTGATGGGCAGATTGTGATTCCGCGTGGCGCGCGCGCCGAGGGGCTGGTCGTCGACGCGAAGGGGCTTGGGCACTTCAAGGGTGGCGCTCTGCTGGAGCTGCGGCTGGAGCGGGTAAGGACGAACTGGGGGAGTTATCCGGTGGCGACCAGCACGATGGTGCAGGCGGAGAAGGGCAAGGGAAAGCGGACGGCGGAATTCGCCGGCGGCGGAGCGGCATTTGGCGCCATTGTGGGAGCGCTGGCGGGCGGCGGCAAGGGAGCTGCGATCGGCGCTCTGGCGGGAGGGGGAGCGGGAACCGCGGGAAGCGCGATGACCGGGAACCACGAGATTCTTTTGCCCGCGGAGACGCTGGTGACGTTTCGGCTGGAGCACTCGGTTCGCGTGACGGAATAGTTGGTGGCGCCAGACGATTCGGCCGGGGAATGGGTGCGTTCGGGAAGGGAGCGACGCGAGGAAGGATTCGCGGTTGCTCTCCGCCTCCGTCACAAATTGTATCGATACCCGGCACGAAAACGTGTCAGGGCATGACTTCACAGCTTGCGGAAAAAACTCGCCTTGACCGTTGTGATAAAGCCTCAGGGGCTAAAGCCCGATTCATTTTGGACGCTTTGCGGCACGAGTAAACTCGTGCCCTGATACAAAACCGGTCGACGACGGAGGGCTCTTGTATCAGGGCATGACTTTCAGTCGTGCCGAGAAGCTCCCGAAATGATGCGGGCTTTCAGCCCCTGAGTACCGGCCCTTGCGAGATGTCCGCATTGCCGGTATTCCACCAATGGTCGCCCAGACCTGATGAATAAACACAAGCCGACATATCGGTACTAATCGGTTCCTCAATGAGCGACTTGGCAATTTCGCTTCAATCCAAACTGGAGTCGAAGGCTCAGGGGGAACCTTTCTACCATTGGCCCGAGAGCACTTCACGTAGAACGTCTCAACGTCTCAACGCGGGGTCGGATAGGTTTACTCCAAGGCGCCCCCGCGCTGCTTCGTGTTGCGCCGCAACCTCGGCTACGGTACTTGCTGCCCCGGTCGCAGCTGTCCTACACTGTTCCGCTTAAGGCACGGCGATGCGAACGATCTGGCCGGCTCCCGGGGGGGCTGCGCCGAAGTTCGACACGTAGAGGTAGCCGTCAGGACCGAAAGTCATACCGGTTGGAACCGAGAGGCCGGTGGCTACATCCTCGATTTCTCCCTTGCTATTGAGCCGCACTACTTTTCCAGCGCCGGGAGTGGGGAAGCCTGCTGCAGGAGAGAGTTCCAGCGCGTAGAGCAAGCCGTCAGGCCCGAAGTCGACGGCGACGACGGTCGTAAAACCGGCCCTCGAGCCCACGACATTCAGCTTGTGCCAATCCCAATCACAGCTAAGGCCGGGGATTTCGAAGCGGGTGGGGCACTCACTTGAGAGTGTGAGGATCTTTGAGGAGTTTGGAGTGATTGGAAAAAGTCCGAGATTGCCGACAAAGAAGTCGCCGTCTTTCGCGGCAATGGAGGTTGGGACAATGTGCGCTTCAGCCAGGGAGACGTCGATCTCCTCGCGAATGTCGCCCGAGGTCCCTACGGAGAAGACCTGTCCGTGGTTTGGCTCGACGGTGTAGAGGCGGTCGCGGTGGGCGATAAGGCTGTAGAAGACGCCGTCCGGCTCAAAATCCGCGGGGTTCTCGTACATTGCGTGGTGCGCCTGGAGGAACTGGCTGAGGTTGGCGACGATCTTCCAGGACCCGGTTTTCGTGTTGACCCGGAGGACGGCGTTGGGCACCGATGCGTTGGCGTGCGAGCAGCCGGCGCCCGCCAGCACGGCGTAGAGTTCACCGTCGAGAAAGGCCAGGTCATTGACGCCCTGGATGTCGCCTACAGCATTTTGCGAAGACGGAAGGCCGGAGGCGACGGTGACGCGGTTGCCCGAGTGATCGATCCGCGAGATTCGTGAAGTGTTGCCGCTGAAGTACGGACCGATGGGCGGTATAACCTGCGTGCACTGGCCGACGGTCGAGGTAGTCCCTGCGGTCCCAGCCTCGGCCACGTAAAGATACCCGTCGGGGCCGAATCTGAGACCGCGGGGACCCTCGAGACCAGAAGCAACGACCGTGACGTTCGACGACAACTGTGCGTGCGATGGATTCTGAAGCAAGCCTGCGACGCATGCAACCGCGACTACCGGAGCAATCGATCTGAATTTCACCATGCCCTCCCTCTTTTTTGGACCGGCTCATGCCATCCAGAAGGTAGACTGAACGTCGGCGGACGCGAAGTGAAGTTTCTCGCCGTAAGTTACGTTGTTTCGGCAAGTCGAATCAAGGCTTTACGGGAATCTCCGAGATGAATGAGGCGTCGGCCAAGCCCGGGTCCCGCGAGATCGAAGAGCAACTCGATCGTATTCTTCGCTCGAAAACTTTCCATCTGGCACAACGCAGTCAGGCGTTTCTGCGCTATGCAGTCGAGAATTCTCTTCGAGGCAATGCTCCCAAGGAATATGTGATTGCAGTCGATGTGCTGGGGCGGGATGAGGATTACGATCCGGCGATCGACGCAACGGTGAGGGTAGAGGCTGGTCGGCTGCGTGGCCGCCTGCGCGAGTACTACCACACCGAGGGCAATGATGATCCCATCTTTATAGGTATGCCGAAGGGCGGCTACTCGGCGGTCTTTGACATTCGCGAAACGCATGGTGTGGGTGCGGCTCCGGCGATGGTGGAAGCGCGACGGCCTCCTGCTGAACCAGTTTCGGACTCTAAGGGCGCAGTTCCGGAGGCGGAGGCGGGATCGCTTCGTGGCAATGTTGCGCGGGTGGACCGCGCTCCGAGGGACAGGAAGAAGTTTTGGATTACAGCGGTCTGCCTGGCGGCGGCTCTGGTCTCAGTGGCAGTGTGGCTGATCTCGAAGAGATCGCACGTGGCCGTGCCGATTCGTTCACTGGCGGTACTGCCGCTTCAGAACCTGTCGGGTGACCCGGGTCAGGATTACTTTGCCGATGGCATTACCGATGAACTGATCACGGAGCTGGCGCAGATTCCAAATCTGCGCGTGGTCTCACGCACTTCAGTGATGCGGGACAAAGGCAGCACAAAGTCCTTACGACAAATCGCCCGCGAGCTGGATGTAGATGCCTTGGTTGAGGGGTCCGTGGTGCGTTCAGGCAATCGGGTGCGGATTACCGCGCAGCTTATCGATACGCGAGAAGACAAGCATTTGTGGGCCCGGAGCTTCGAAGAGCAGATCAGTGACGTCCTGACCCTGCAGGATACGATTGCGGGCGAGATCGCGTCGCAGGCAAAAGTGATGCTTGTACCGGGCGCGGAATCCACGCGGGCGCGCATCGATCCGGCAGCATACGACGCGTATCTAAGGGGGCTCTACTTTCTGAACCTTCGCGATGCAGACAAGAGCGCAGAGTATTTTCAGCAGGCAGTGAGCCTGGCTCCCAAGTGGGCAGCGGCATCCGCCGGGCTTTCGGAAGCATTGGCGACGCAAGGCATCCTGGGAGATAAGAAGACGACAGAGAGAGTGATGCCTCTGGCACTGGGAGCCGTTCAGCGGGCGATTGAACTTGATCCGAAGAGTGGCGAGGCATACGCTGCCCGGGCGCATATCGAGACGTTTTACGTGCAGGATTGGGAGGCGGCAGGGCGCGACGTGGTGCGCGCCGTTCAGCTCAGTCCGAACTACGCGCTTGCGGAAGTGGAGTATGCGATCTACCTGGACTCGATGGGGCGTCCGGAGGAGGCAGTAAGCCACATGCGGCGTGCCCTGGAGCTCGATCCCCTCTCCTTCTACGTCAACCGGCATCTTGGCTCAGCCTTATACTTCGCACGTCACTACCAGGAGTCACTGTATTACCTGGGACGTGCACGAGAGATGGAGCCCGGTCGAGCTGGCTTTGTAGAGAACTGGGTGAGCTGGGACAACGAAAAGATGGGAAGGATGAACGATGCGATGGACTCCGACCTGAAAGAACTCGGAGAAGACTTTCCCAGAGAGAACCTTGAGCCCCTGCGCGCTGCTTTCAACCGGGGCGACTGGCGCGGATATCAGTCGGCGAAGATTGCGTTTTTGAAATTACATCCTCTAGATGGATGCCACATTTACGAATTGGCCCTGAGCTATCTCAGGATGGGAGACCATGACCGGGCTGTGGCTGCGATTGAGGAAGCAGAAAACCAGCATTGTGTATGGACAAATAATATGAAGTCCGATCCGGTTGTGGATGACCTTAGAGGAGATCCGCGCTATCCGGCGCTGCTCGCGTCGGTTGGCCAGACACCCTAGATGCGCCACAAAGGTGGAGCCAATAGTTGCCCCTCGTCCGGGTCATGGAAATCAGGGCTGATAGCCGCGCTCGAATGGCGAGAACAGACCAATGCGCTCATCCAGCGTTGTTTCGGAGATCTTTATCGGATTAGTACCCGAAAACGCTCTTGCCTTTACCGGACGCCGTGTCAGGAAGAGCACCCTTGCCGAGTCGCTAAATCAGGACGCTGTTCAACGCACACGGGACTTCATTGAAGAACGCGGCAAGTTACCAGGTAACTGCGATCCTTCCGCCGCTCTCGCGGGTCCGAAGCGTTTCTATGGTTAATCACATAGTTAACATACACGCCGTTTTCCAACCGCCGCCCCCTTCGAATCAACTACTTCCAGGGGGCTGACCCCCATCTCGTCAGGGGTCGAGTTTGAGGATGAGCATGATCATGTCGTCGTGCCGGCCTGCTCTATGCCAGGAGTTGGCGCACGGGCCGCCAGGGCTTTTTCTGGGAGACGGCTACCGGTTCGCAAGTGAGCGTGCCTTCGTATGTGTTGACGCCGTCGCGAATGCCGTCGTCTTCGAGGATCGCCTTCTTTGCGCCTTGCTTTGCGAGGCGCAGGACGTAGGGGAAGGTGGCGTTGGTGAGGGCCAGGGTTGAGGTATTCGGAACCGCTGCGGGCATGTTGGTCACGCAGTAATGCACCACGCCATTCACTTCGTAGGCGGGATCGCTGTGGGTGGTGGGGCGCGCCGTCTCGACGCAGCCGCCCTGATCGATGGCGACGTCGACGATCACGGCGCCCTTCTTCATCTTCATCACCATTTCGCGGGTGACAATCTTGGGGGCGGCCGCTCCGGGAATCAGGACGCCACCGATGACCAGGTCCGCATCCTGGACGGCGCGGGTGAGGTTCCAGGAATTCGAAGCCAGGGTGAAGATTCTGCCGTTGAAAATGTCGTCCAGCTCGCGCAGTCGGTTCAGATTGACGTCGACCAGGGTGACCTTCGCACCCATTCCCAGGGCAATCTTCGCGGCATTGGTGCCGACGATGCCGCCTCCGATGATGCAGACGCTGGCTGGCGGTACTCCCGGCACGCCGCCCAGGAGAACGCCACGGCCACCCTTTTCTTTTTCGAGGTAGGCAGCGCCCACCTGGACCGCCATGCGTCCGGCGACTTCGGACATGGGGGTGAGGAGCGGGAGGGTTCCGGCGCGATCGCGGATGGTCTCGTAGGCGATGCCGATGACTTTCTTCTGGAGGAGCCGTTCGGTGAGGTCCGGTACGGGCGCGAGGTGGAGGAAGGTGAACAGGACGAGGCCTTCGCGGAAGAAGACGTACTCGCTCTCGACCGGCTCCTTGACCTTGACGATGAGGTCGGCGTTGCCCCAGACGTTGTGGGCCGAGCCGACGATTTCTGCGCCGGCGAACTGATATTCGTCGTCGGTTAACGCGGAGAGCTCGCCGGCGCGGGTTTCGACGAGCACTTTATGGCCGGCTTCGCTGAGGGATTTGACGCCGGCAGGGGTAATCCCGACCCGGCTTTCGTGGTCCTTTACTTCCTTCGGAACGCCAATGATCATCCGTCATCCTGCGGCCCTGGTCTGAGGAGAAAAATGAGGGCCGGACTGACGATTCTACATCCTGGTGCAGAGGAGCCGCCGCAGTTCGCGGGTCAGAATTCCGGGCGAGACAGGCTTGGCGAGGAAAACCGTACTGCGATCGGTCTCCGCGTCGACCATGTTGCCACTGACCAGGATGGCGGGGATTTCAGGCCGCATGGCGCGAATGCGCGCGATCAACCGCGACCCCTGCATGCCGGGCATCCTCGCATCGGTGACTACGGCGTCAATTTTGTCTATTTGATTCCGGGCTGCCTCGAGGCCGAGCGTGCCGTTCTCGCAGGCAATCACGTCGTACCCGGCGCCCTGGAGCACCCTGGTGAAGAGGAGGAGCACGGCGCGGTCGTCTTCGACGACAAGAACGGTCGCCGTCCCCGTGCCGATCGCTCGATCTGTGTTGACCGAAACCACGGTTGCTCCCAGAGCAGAGATCGGTGCCGGAAGAGGCGAGCTTAGCCGAACATTTCCGAATTCGCGCCGAAGTACCGCGAATGATGGACGACTGTAACATGGCGGGAAATTACTAAGGAATTGGTCTAAAGAGGCATGAAGAACCGCCCCTTCGGAGTCGAGAGGGGTTACTTTAGAGCCATTCTTTATAGCCAGCCCCGGGAGCGGGCGAGGCGGGCGGCCTCGACGCGGTTGGAGGCGCCGAGTTTGCTGATGGCCTCGGAGAGGTAGTTCCTGACGGTGCCCTCGGAGAGGTGGAGTTCGTCGGCGATTTCGCTGCTCGACTTCCCTTCCCCGGCACGCCACAGAATTTGCCGCTCGCGCTCGGTGAGCGGGTCGGGGCCGCTGTCCCACGCCTCGAGCGCGAGGTCGGGATCGACGACACGGAGGCCCTGATGCACGCGACGAACGGCGTCGGCCAGCTCGGCGGAGGGCCGATCTTTGAGCAGATAGCCCTTGGCGCCGGCGTCGAGGGCGCGGCGCAGATAGCCGGGGCGGGCGAAGGTGGTGAGGATCATGACGCGGGTTTGCGGATAGCGCTCCCTGACCTCGGCGGCCAGGGTGAGGCCGGTCATTTCGGGCATCTCAATGTCCGTAACCAGGACATCCGGCTTGAGCTTGCCGATAGCGGTGAGGGCTTCCCGGCCGTTGGCCGCCCGCGCGCAGACGGCGATGTCGGGCTCGGTTTCAAGCAGCGCAGCCAGAGCCCCCAGGACCATGGCCTGGTCTTCGGCTACGATGACCTGAATTTTCTTCAAGACTTTACCTGGATTTTCTTCATGACTGGCTGGCAGTCTGTGGGGGAATCTCAATGAGGAGGCGCGTCCCCTGGGCCGAATCGATGCGAAATTGGCCGCCCATGGACTCGACGCGCTCGCGCATGCCGCGCAGGCCGTTGCCCTCTTCGCGGATGCCGCCGCGGCCGTCGTCTTCGACGACCAGAGCAGTGCCGGTGCCATTGGCCGCAAATTCCAGACGGCAGCGGCTGGCCTGGGCGTGGCGGACAATATTTGTAACAGCTTCGCGCACGATCAGGGAGAGGACGGTTTCTTCGGCTGGGGCTAGCTGGGGTGGCTTGGCGAGGCACTCCAGGGTTACACCAGCGGCGTCCAGGGTCTTTTGGGCGCGGACGATTTCTGCCACCAGCCCCTCGGTGCGATAGCCGCGAATCGCCTCCCGGACGTCGGTGAGCGCCTTGCGGGCGATTTGCTCGACTTCTGCGATCTCGTGGCGGGCTCGGCCGGGATCGCGATCCATGAGCTTGCCGGCCAGCTCCGACTTGAGGACCACGACTGAGAGTGTGTGGCCGAGGACGTCGTGGAGATCGCGCGCGATGCGCTCGCGCTCGGCGAGTTTGGCCAGATGAGCGATCTGCTCATGGGCGAGGTCGAGCTTCTTGTTGGCGCGCATGCGCTGGGCAGCGACCAGATTGCCGGATCCGACGGCGATGGTGAAGAAGATGTTGAAGCCCCAGTTCCACGGGTTCGCATGGAGACGCCAGGCTTCGACCATCAGGATGCCGGAGACAGCCACGAACGTCGTGACGCAGACGGCGATGGACTCACTCACGAAAGGCACAAACGCAGCGACGTAGATGAACATGCCCGCAGCGCCGGCGTTGAAGGGGTAATAGGCCGCGCCGAGAGCCGCCATGCCGGCGAGCAAAAGAAACTGGGTCCGCTTCGATTTGGAGAAGATCAGTCCCGAGTAGAGGGCGAGGAAGCACAGATAAGCGGCAGCAAGTGCGATCCACTTCGTGCGGCTGTGTTCTTCGATAGGCTGGATGAAAAAGAAAACGGAATAGATCAGCCAGATGAAATCGAAGAATCTGGCTTTCCCCGGCCGGCGCGTCCCGAACAGGCTCTTGCCCTGGCCGGAGCGCAAGAGAGTTCCTCCCCGAAGGGATAACTCAGCGTTTCCCATCTGCTCGATCAGGGACTGCGCAGCACCGGTGGTGTCTTCGCAATGCCTAAATACCGAATTTTGGTCCGGAGAATTCAAGCCTTCGCCTCGCTGCGGGTGAAGATGATCCATGCCGCGCCTAACATCAACAGGGTAAATCCTGCCAGGGCTTCCCAGTGGGTCAACATGCTGCCTCCCTGGGAGTATCCAAAGATATGCAGGGCGAGCTGGGCCAGATGGTAGGTGGGCAGCGCCGGAGTCAACACCTTGAGCCAATGGGGCAGATACTGGACGGGCATCCAGAAGCCAGAGGCGAACGACATGGGGAGGTAGATGAGGTTGATGACGCCGGGGGCGGCATTGGCAGGAACCAGCAGCGCCACCAGTAATCCCATGGCGGTAAACGGCACCGAACCGGCCAGAACCACGCCGGCCAGTTTGAGGGCCTCGCCCGCGGTCAGGGTTACACCACCCAGGGTGATGCCCAGGGTCAACAGCGCAGCCACGATGACCAGCGCGAATGCGGCGCAACTGATCATTTTGGCGGTGAGATAGGCAAAGCGCGGCATGGGGCTGGCCTGTTTCACCTCCAGCCAGCCCTGCGCGCGCTCCATGGCGATGCCCATGCCAATGCCGAAGAGGCAGGCGGAGACCACGCCCATGCAGCTGTAGCTGGGCATGAGGTAGCGGGCGAACATGTTGTGGCGATTCGAGCTGCCGAAGAGCAGGTAGAACATCACGGGGAAGCCGAGGACCGACAGCGAAAACGCTTTTGTGCGCAACATCTTCACAAATTCGTAGTGCGTTTCTTTGCGGAAGATGCGGGCGTAGTAGCCCAGGCTGAGCGGGCGGGGGGCTGAAACAGCGATTGCATTCGTAGCCATGATCTTTTCTCCTTTTGTGCTGAAGCGGTGGGGCCTACGCGTTTGTTTCGGGCGAATCGCTGGTCAGCGCGAGGAACGCGTCTTCGAGCGCCGCAGCAGAAACCTCCAGCCCGTGCAGGGTCTCATCGCGCAGCAACATTTCGCGGACGACCTGCTCCGGATGCTCGGCGAGGATGACGACGGCCTCGCGGTCGAGCTGGACCTCGGCGACCGAGGGCAACGACGCGAGGAACTCAGGATCGAGCTGCGTGATACAGCGAATGCGGCGGCCGGAGACGCGGTGCTTGATCTCCGCCGGCGTTCCTTCACAAAGCAGGCGGCCTTTGTTGATGACGACGATGCGATGGGCGAGCATGTCGGCTTCTTCGAGGTAGTGCGTGGTGAGCAGGACGGTCTTGCCCGCGGCGGAGAGCGCTCTGATCTCGTCCCACAGGGCGCGGCGCGATTCAATGTCCAGGCCCACGGTCGGCTCGTCAAGGAAGACGAGATCGGGATTTCCGCACACAGCCAGGCCGAACAGCACTCGCTGCTTCTGACCGCCGGAGAGCTTGCCGAACATCTGATCGGCGATGCCCTCGAGCTTCGCGATGCGGATGACCTCGGCAGCGGGGAGAGGATTGGGATAGTAGCTGCGGAACAGATCGATGTGCTCGCGAACCCGCAGCATCTCCGGCACGCGGCTCACCTGCAGCATGGCGCCGATGCGGGTTCTGGCATCGGCATCGCGCGGATCGCGGCCGAGCACGCGCACGCTGCCGGAGTTGGGGGAGATGAGCCCGAGCAGCAGGCGGACGGCGGTTGTTTTGCCTGCGCCGTTGGGACCCAGCAGTGCGACCACTTCGCCGGCTCGCAGTTCGAGGGAGAACTTGTCGAGCGCCGTTGTTTGTCCGTAGCGCTTGGTGACGGAATGCAGCCTGGCCACGGTGCGGGCTTGGGACAGCGGCACGGGCCACGCTGCCTGAGTGGCTTCAGTGATGACTGCGGTAGCTGACATTGCTTGTCTCCTGCCGCACGGTGGACTTCAGCGGCAAAGACAGGATCGCGCGGAAGCGGGTTCGGCTCCAGTGGGCTTTGTCAGCAAAGGGATATGACAGTTGTCACAAGGACAGCCGGTAGCCTGTAGCCGGTAGCTGGCTGGTAGCAAGTAGCCGGTAGCCTGGGCGTTTTAGTTCAGTTTTTCGGGAGGGGCTCTTCGGAAGCGCTCGTCGATGGGCTGGCGTCCTGCAAAGCCATCCTCGACGCGATGCCAGAAATCGATGCGGGGCTCGCCGCGTTTCCAGCAGAGCAGCACGGTTTCTCCTTCGAGCAGACATGGGAAGTCGAGCAGGCCGGTGTCGAGATCTTTCACCTGGACGCCAATCGCGTCGATTTCGCGAAGCGCGTCTTTGGCGCGCTGCACCAGCGCTTCGAGCGCGATTT
Organism: Acidobacterium sp.; assembly: GCA_003166955.1. Taxonomy (GTDB): domain Bacteria; phylum Acidobacteriota; class Terriglobia; order Terriglobales; family Acidobacteriaceae; genus Palsa-343. The sequence continues at coordinate 83,958 of PMUI01000090.1, read as the reverse complement.
TTCGCTTCTGGGCTGCTGCGATGTCCAGAAACATGCCGCCGCTGGCGAAGATACGCCGCACCAGAGCCGCCATTTCTTCCTGCAGATCGCTCGCGGCCTGTTTGGCTTCGATGGCGCGATTGAGAAGCGACTCCACAATCGGCAGCAGGGCCTGCGCCTCGTCAAGCGTAAAGGTCTTCATTGGCGCCGCCTTTTCGCGGGCTCAGGCACGAATTTCAAGCATTCTGTCAAGAGCTACACGCGCCCAGTATTTCACATCGTCGCGCACCTGGATGCGGGCCAGAACCAATGTGGACGGGGATGTTGAAAGCCAAACTGAAAGCCAAAGCCCGGATGCTGCGAGAGATCCGCGTTCTTAAGCTTATTTGTGGGCCGCGAATCGCGGCAGGTATCATGAACTATTCATGCATTTCGGCGACTCCATCTTCATCTTCCTGCTGGCACTTGTGCTCTTCGGGCCCAAAAAGCTGCCGGAGATCGGCAGGACCATCGGAAAACTGCTCGCCGAATTTCGCCGCGCCAGCAACGAGTTCAAGTTTCAGATTCAGGAAGAGCTGCGCAACATGGAGGACGAGGAGCGGCGGAAAAAGCTGGCGGAGAAGCAGGCGGAGGAAAAGGCCGCCGAGGCTTTGCCCGCGGGGGACGCGTCGACGCCCGCGGGGGCTCCGACTATTCTGCCTCCGTCCTCTGGATCGCAGGTGAGTACTGGCGCACCGTATGCGACTCCGGTTGAGGCGGCCGAGGCTGCCCCGATTTCTGCCGTGGTCACGCCTTCTGCCGCTGAGGTTATCGTCGATCCTCCGGCTCCGACTGCCGACTTGCCGGCGCCCGAGGTCGAACTTGCGCCGCAGATCGACTCCGCGCCGGAGCCACCCTCGCCTGCCGACCTGACCACCAACACCAACGGGGCGCATCCCGCGGAGCCGGTCGAACCCGGTGTCGCCAGCGAGTCTGTTCGTCATGGTTGACCTCGTCGATCGCGCGCGCGCCGCCATGACCGAGCGCGCCGAACTGCCCGGCATGAGCCTGCTCGAGCATCTTGCCGAGCTGCGCCGCCGCATCATTCACTCCGCGATCTATCTCATCGCGGGTTTCTTTATCGCGTGGTTCTTCCACGAGAAGATCTACTACTTCATGGAAAAGCCGGTGCTGTTTGCGCTGGCCAAACACCACCTGCCCACGCAACTCGTCTATCACAACCCCATCGACCCCTTTAACATGTACCTGAAGATCAGTTTCATGGCGGGCTGCATTCTGGCCTGCCCGTTCGTGCTGTACGAAGTGTGGCTGTTCATCTCGCCGGGGCTTTATAAGAACGAGAGGCGCTACGTTGTGCCGTTCATGTCGGCCACCATCGGTCTGTTTCTGGCCGGCGCTTATTTTGGATACCGCTGGGTTTATCCTGGCTCGCTGGATTTTTTGCTGAGCTTCAACCAGGATTTTCGCGCGCTGATCGAGATCAATGAATACACGGATCTGTTTCTGACGGTGATTCTCGGGCTCGGCATCACGTTTGAGCTGCCGATTCTCATCATGTTTCTGTCGCTGTTCGGCATCGTCAGCCCGAAGTTTCTCTGGAAGAATTTTCGCTACGCGATTCTGCTGATTTTCATTATTGCGGCCATCATCACGCCTACTTCCGACGTGCTGACGATGTGCGTTTTCGCTAGTCCCATGCTGGTTCTCTATATTCTGGGGATCGGGGTTTCGTGGATGGTGCATCCGGCCACACGCAGGAGACGGGCCGCAGGGGCTGCCGCGTGAGGCCATGGGTCCTCTTCGCCGCTGTGGTGGCGGCTTCGATCTCTGCGCTCCGCGCGGACAATCTTCCGCAGTTCGATGGCGGCCGCGCGCTGGCCTACACGCGCCAGTATGTGGCCATCGGTCCGCGGTGGATCGGCAGCCCTGGCCATGCGAAGGCCGAGGCATTTCTGAAGGAGCAGTTTCGGCACGATCAGATGGAAGAAGACAAGTTCACGACCAACACGCCTGCCGGCGCGATGCAGATGCACAACTTCATCGTGCGTTTTCCCGGCAAGAAGGACGGAATCATCGTTCTCGCCTCGCATTACGAGACGAATTATCCGCTGCGTAACATTCATTATGTTGGCGCGAACGACGGCGGGTCGACGACGGGCCTGCTGATCGAGATGGCGAATTATCTGCGCGGGAAAACCCTCGATGGATACAGCGTGTGGTTGCTGTTCACGGACGGCGAGGAAGCGATCAAGAACTGGAGCGATACCGATTCGGTGTACGGGAGCAGGCATCTCGCCATCAAGTGGCAATCGGACGGCACACTGAAGCGGATCAAGGCGTTTATCCTGGCGGACATGCTGGGCGACCGCGACCTCGATGTCCAGCGCGACTTGAACTCCACGGCGTGGCTGGAAGACCTGATCTATCAGGCCGCCACAGAGTACGGCTGGCAGTCGTACTTTTTCGAGAACAAGACCTATGACGACGATGATCATCTGCCGTTTGTTCATCGCGGCGTGCCATGCGCCGACCTGATCGACCTGAACTACGGCTATCAAAACGCGTATTGGCATACCGCCGAGGACACCATGGACAAGCTGAGCGCGAAGAGCCTGACCATAGCCGGCGACACCATCCTTGAAACCATTCGCTTGCTGAATCAGCGTTAGGCGATGCACCATCCCTGGCTCGCCTTCCTGGCCCTCGTTGCCGTTTTGCTGCTCGCCGATCTGGGGCTGTTGCAGCGGCATGGGCGTCGCATCTCCGTGCGGGTGGCGTGGCTCTGGACGGCGTTTCTGGTGCTGCTGGCGTGCGGGTTTTCCGTCTATCTCGCGCGCACTACCGGGAAGCAGCCGGCGCTGGAGTTCCTCGCCGGGTATCTGATCGAGGGCTCGCTCAGCATCGACAATCTGTTCGTGTTTCTGATTCTTTTTCGCGCGTTGCATCTCGGGGCGGAACAGCAGCGGCGGGTGTTGCTGTGGGGGGTTATCGGCGCCATCGTGCTGCGCGGCGCGCTGATCGTTGCGGGGACGAGCCTGCTGGCTCGCTTCGCCTGGGTCGAATACGCCTTCGGCGCAGTGCTGGCGCTTGCCGCGGTTCGTCTCCTGTTTGCCAGGCCAGGCGTCGCCCCGGTGCGGGGACCCGTGCGCTGGATTCGCGACTGCTGCCTGCGCTTTGGCGGCGGATCGCGGCTGGCGCTCCGTTCCCTGGTACTGGTGATCATCGCGGTCGAAGCTACTGACCTGGTCTTTGCGCTGGACTCGATCCCGGCGGTGCTCGCGGTCACGCGCAATTCCTGGATCGCTTTCACTTCGAACATTTTCGCTGTGCTCGGCTTGCGATCGCTCTACTTCGCTGTGTCATCCATGCTCGACCGGCTCCACCTTTTGCATTACGGGCTGGCCTGCATCCTTGCGTTTGTTGCTTTCAAAATGCTGGCGGCGCATTGGATCGAGGTCTCAGTCGACGTGTCGCTGATTGTGATTGTGTCGATCCTGGTGATCTTCGCGGTTCTGAGCAAGATCGTCCCTGAGCCAGTCACGCTGCGGAAGTGAGCTAAGCCGCTGGTTTGACCGGAGAGAAATCGACGAACGCGACATCGGCGCGTTTACGGCTCGAAGTCGACTTCCATGGGCAGAATCAGAGGCATCAGCCAAGCAAGCAGTTCCTGATGCGCGGGATGCCGGGCGTAGGCGTCGAGGGCCGCGCGATCTGCGAATTTCATCACACCTCCGAGCTCGTAGCCATGCGAGCGCGGCGAAAAGTTCGCGCCCACCCATGTCCCCTCAAGCCCGGGAATGCGGCCCTGCAGACTGCGAATCGAAGCGATGACCCGCTGGCGCTGTTCGTCGGTTACGTTGGGCTTCCATCGAAAAGCGAAGGTATGAATGACCATGCGGCGATTGTAGTGCTGAACAGCTTCGGTAGTTTAGGCTTCTGCCGCGACCGCTTCCGCCAGCTTCACATCCGCGAAAACGAAGCCGTCGCGCTCGACCACTTCTCCGCTCTCGATGGCGATTGGCTCGCGGAACATGGGCCCGGCGTAGACGGCGCTGTGGAACTCACCGTTTTCACCGCAGGGATCGACGCCGGCGGGGAGATCGCGCAGAAAGTCAGCGTCGAATTCGCGTCCGGCAAACTCGGCGGGAAGCTTTTCGGGGTCGACGCAGACGATGCGGGCACGCAGACCACCGGCGATCATCTCTTCGGCGAGGAGCCGCGTGTTGAGCCCCCAAATCGGAAATATCGGCTGCAGACCCGTTCCCTGCAATTTGTCTTCGCGGTAACGACGGACGTCTTCGAGGAACAAATCACCGAAGGCCATGGCGTCGATGCCGTCGGCAACGGCTGCGTCGCAGGCGGTGCGCATGGCGGATTCGTAATGTTCGTTGGAGCAGGGCCACGGGAGGGGGACGGAATAGAGCGGCAATCGTGCGGCACGGGCCTGCGCCTCAAGGAGTGCACGCCGCGTGCTGTGCATCGCAACCCGGTCGAATGCGGAGTTGAGAGTGGTGAGGAGCCCGGCGACTTCGAAGTCGCCGCGCTGGCGGAGGCAATGGAGCGCCCACGCGCTGTCTTTGCCGCTGCTCCACGAGAGGAGAAGTCTTCGGCTCACCCCTGAAGCTTATCGCAGGCTCGCCGTTAGGGAAGTTCTGATTGAGCCTTCGAGAACCATCCCTCAGGGGCTAAAGCCCATTTTTCACCGATCTTTACGGCACGGCTGAAGCCGTGCCCCTTCAAAGCAGCGGCTTAATCAGAGTTTCGTTAGTTCATTCGCGCCATCCGCGCCATCGCCGATTCCGCCTTCCGACCAGATTTGGGGAGCGGCATCACCAATGTTGGACCAGGGACGCCGGTCCCGGTACGCTGCGGTTTGCCCCGCGTCTTCAGCCTGGCGCGCAGCACCAGGTTGATCGATTCCAGCTGGCGAACCCGGCGAACCACCAGCAACAAAACACCCGCACACGCAATCAAAGCGCCGATCCAGCAACCAGTCAGCAAACCGGCGAAAAATTGGGCCCACGGATGCACAACGAACAGTGCCATGCCCCTCTCCTCGCTTCCTGGAGAGGTGATTTCACAAACCGGCGGTCCTCAGTGACTTCCTGCAGCTTCTGGGCCTCAAGAGGTTTCTGGGTAGGTTATGACCGGCTCGGAACCACCATCTGCCGTACGCTTCGATGCATTTCGAGAACAAAATGATCTGTCATCCCCGCAATATAATCCGCAATCACCCTGGGAGCGCCTTCAGCGTCCACCTGGCTGGAATAGCCTGGCGGCAGCAGAGCGGGATCGGCCATCCATGCGGCGAACAGATCGGCGATCACATTCGCGGCCTGTTGGTGTCCGCGCCTCAAATCTTCGCATAGATATAGATTGTGATAGAGAAACTCCTTCGCATCGCGGCGGAATTCTTCCATTTCTGTGGAAAACGCGGCGATTCGCTCGGGCGTTCTCCGAATATCCTCCAGATCCTGAATCCCGCGCTCTCGCACGCGCCGTCGAATCTCCGCGACAAGATCGTCGGCCAGGGCGTTGAGCATCAGCTTCAATGTCTCCTGAAATAAGAGCTTTTCTGGCGCGCCGGGGTGTGAGTGGGCGATTGGCGCAAATTGGAGTTCGAACAGACGGACTCCAGCGCGGATTTGTTGCAAGGTGAGGATTTCCGCCTCTACTCCATCGTCAAGATCGGCGGTGAGGTAGGCGATCTCATCGGCGAGATCGATCAGCTGGGCTTCCAGCGGGGGACGCTGGTCGAGAAGATAGGCCGCGAGCTCCGGGTGGTCCTGCGCGGAGTAGTCGCGGGAGTGCTTCACGATGCCTTCGCGCACCGCGAGGGTCAGATTCAGACCGCGAAACTCGAGGTGGCGATTCTCGAAGTGCTCCACGATACGGAGCGCGTGGAGATTGTGGTCGAAGCGAAGGCCGAATTGCTGGAGGGCTTCGTCGAGGGCTCGTTCGCCGGCATGGCCGAAGGGAGGATGGCCGATGTCGTGGGCGAGGGCCAGGGCTTCAGTGAGGTCCTCGTTGAGGCCCAGGGCACGGGCGATGGTGCGTGCGATCTGCGCGACTTCCATGGTGTGGGTGAGGCGGCTGCGGAAATGGTCGGAGCCGCGACGCGTGAAGACCTGGGTTTTGCCCGCAAGCCGCCGAAAGGCGCGAGAGTGGATGATGCGCCCGCAATCGCGCTGAAAGGGGGAGCGGTAGGGATGATCGGGCTCAGAGAATGCGCGTTGCGCGAGGGGTCCGTTCTGCGGAACCGCACACGCTGCCGGCAAAGCCGTTGCTGCCATGGAAGCAGTCTAAGCCCTGCGCGCGGCGTTACTCCGGCTTACCGGTTTGCGGGCTGCCACCCTCGCGGGCCAGGCGCACGCGGGCGCTGTCGAGCTTCTTCTGGACTTTGCTCACGTCTCCGGCTTCCATGTCGGCCTCAACCGTGTGCGCGTATTCGTTGAGCGACAGCTCCCACTGCACCGCGGCCTGCTTGAGACGCCCGGTCTTTTCGTAAACGTCGCCGAGGTGGTCGTGCACGGTGGGATCGTTGGCACCGCGGGAAATGGCGCGGGTGAGATTGTCCTCAGCCTGGGTGTACTGGCCGAGGCGGAAATAAGTCCAGCCCAGCGAATCGAGATAGGCGTAGTTGGTGGGCTCGAGTTGGACGGCTTTGCGGATCATGGTCAGCGCCTCATCCAGCTTGACGCCGCGGTCCGCCAGCATGAAGCCAAAATTGTTCAGGGTGAGCGCGTTCTCCGGCTCCGCCTCCAGCACCTTGCGGAAGTCGGCCTCGGCTTCGTCGTAGCGCTTCGCACGATCTGCCATCATGGCGCGGTCGAAGACCACCATGGTCTGGTCTTCTTTTTTGATGGCCTGCTTTTCCGCGGCGTCCAGCGTGTCCGAGGCATCCTTCCACCTGCGGAGATCGGTGTAGATCTGCGAGAGCTGGTAGTAGACCTCCATGTCCTTCGGATCGGTCTGGAGCAGGGTCTTCGCCATATTGATTCCGTCGTCGGCATGACCTGTGTCGGCAAGTTGGCGGGCCAGGGTCAGCTTCGCATCCGTACTCTTGGGAAGCTTGTCGACGGCTGTGCGCGCCACCGCCAGGGCCTTGTCGTAGTCGTGGGCTTCGCGCCAGGTCTCTATTTCCTGGTCGTAGGCCTGGGCCTGAAAGTCGCCGCCGAGGGTGGCCATCTTGTCGTAGGCCGCCACCGCCTGATCGGGCCGGTTCTGCTCGCGGTAGACCTCAGCCAGATGCACCAGGATGGTCGCGTAATTCCCCTTTTCCTCGTCGGAATATTGCCCACTGGGGTGCGCGGTCGCGGTTGCGAGCTGTTCGTAAACTTTGGCGGAGTCGTCGAGGCGACCCATCGCGTCGTCGATCATGCCCTCGTGGAACTGGACGTCGAGCGAATCGGAAGCGAGTTCCCGCGCCTTCTTCACGGCGGCGAGGGCATCGTCCATTTTTCCGTTATGCTCGTCGATCTCCGCTATCTGCAGATCTGCCTCGGCGTCGCTGGGGTCGCCCTGAGCGATGTCTTTCCATGCCTGAAGGGCCTGGTCGGTCTGGTTGTCGGCCAGAAGATCCGCCGCGAGCTTCCGCTCGATGTCGAGATCGTCCGGCTCCAGATCGAGGGCTTTCTTGTAGGCCGCAATCGCGTTCTTTACGTCCTTCTGCTGGTCGTAGGTTTTGCCGAGCTGCGATTCGGTGCGCGAGGTCTGATCGTCGTCGGACAACGCTTTGAGGACATCGATGGCGCGCTTGGTGTCGCCCATGTCGGTATAGAACTGGCTCGCGATCAGGGCGGTCTCTTCCGAACCCGGATCGATCTTGCGGGCTGCAGCGAGCTGTTCCTCGGCCTGCGGAGACTGGTGATCGGCGGCGTAGAGCCGGGCCAGCATCAGATGGTCCTCGGGGTTGTTCGGCTCCAGCTGCACGATCTTTTGAAACTCGCCAATGGCGAGCTTCAGCATCTGACCGGAGACTTCCTGCTGCGAGTTATCGCCCAGCGAGCGCAGATAGACGTCCGCGAGGAGACGGTGGGCCTCGAGATCGTTGGGATCCTGCTTGATGCGGTCCTGCGCGGCGACCACCGCCTCGCGAATACGGCCGGTCCGGAAATAGAGCTCCGCGAGATGGCCGTTCAGGTACTTCGAGGCGGGATCGGCGTTGAGCGCCATCTTGTACTCTTCGATGGCGCGGGTGGCGTATTCGCCGCGCCCAAAGGTGGTCGCCATGTCTTCATATTCGTGCGCCATCATGAAGTGGAAATAGGCGCTCGCGGTGTCCGGCTCAGAGGACGAGGGGGATGGCGATGGCGATGGAGTCCGCTTCGCTTCCGGCGTATTCGTGGCCGGCGATGGCGGCACGGAACTCCCTGGATTCGGGTTCTGCGCTGAGACAACCATCGCGAACATGGCGGGAATGCACAGGAGCAGGACGAGGCGCGAGAAAATCTTCATGGATGAGAGGTTCCTGTTCCGGACTGCCCGCCAGGTTGACCGTGACCCTGGCTGAACACGAACGACGGCACTCCCCTGTCCGGCGGGGCGCCGCACTCCTTAGGACGATTGTAACCTTGATCGGGATGCAGGTTTCCGGGTTTTCCGTCCCCCATTTGGGGAAGGTCATTACCGGGGATGTACCGCGCGCGCCACTGGACCCAGCCTCAGTATTCCGTTCGCCGGGTAAGGTCGAGCAGCGCAAACAGGAACACGCCCAGCAGGGCATTAGCCGCCGCGCGGATGATTTCGTGAAAGCCGTGCCAGGCATACGGCTGTCCCAGCATGTGCCGCTGCAGCATCCACAGGACAGCCGTTTGCGCCAGCGTAAACCCGAAGGTCAGCAGCAGCCTGGCGCCATGATTTTCTGTATCCACGCGCACGCCGAGCGACGCGGCCATGTAGCCGATGACCGCTTTCGAGATGCCGAAGATGCCGAGCGCATGGTGGGTGAGGCCGTCCTGCGCAATGCCGATCACCGTCCCCACCAGGGTGGCGCTCACCGGCTCTCGCTGCGTGATCGCGTAGTAGATGGTGACCAGGAGCGGCAGGTCGATCAGATCGAATCGGGCCAGATGCAGAGACAGCAGCGACTGCAGGCCCAGAGCCAGCAGCGGAACGACGATATAGATGACGAGGGGAAAGGATTTGGCTCCCACTTCGTGCCGGGAGGATGCCATCAGAACCATGGTCACGCACCTCCCTGGGGTGGAGTGGCCTGGGCGGGCGCGGGCGGCTGCTGGCCAGGGGTTTGATTCTGTTTTGGAGCCGGATCTCCGGGGGTCGCGGTCGGCTTCGGTTTGGGTTTTGCTGCGCTGCGAGGCGGCTTCGGGGCCGGACTGGCGGGAGTGCTTGTCTGGGGCTTGCTTGTCTGGGGCTTGCTTGTCTCGGGCTTCGGAGGCTGGGGCGCATTGCTCTCACTTCCGCCCTCAACCGAGCTTTGCGCATTGGTGATTTTCTGCCCCGGCACTAACTCCGCCGCCGGCGGAGTGCCGGAGGGCGTGAAGTGATCCGGATGCAGAGGCTGCGGCGGCCTCACGGGAGGCGTCACGGCGTCATCTGCGCTCTCTTTCGATGTGTCCGGCTGCGTATCCGGGGGCGCGTTCGGATCGATGCGCGACGGCAGTTTCTCAGCCAGCACGTCGGAGGCCTTCTGTTGAGCGTCGCCGAGATCCTGTTGCATCTCGGCCGGCATTTCTTCGCCGGTGCTGGTGATGACCAGGACTTCTTCGAGCCGGGAGAGATTCGCCGCCGGCTTCACCAGCACATTGACCAGCGTGCCCTCCGGCTGCGGGACCACGCGTTCCACTGTGCCCACCGCCAGCCCGCGCGGATAGATCGCGTCGCCGCCGCTGGTGAGCACCGGCTCGCCCCGCTGGATCCGCTCGTCCGGCGAGAGGCTGACAATTTCCGGTTGTCCCCAGGTATCGCCGCGCAGGACTCCGCGGATGCGAGTTCTTTCGAGGATCACGCCCGCCCCGCTGGTCGCATCGGAAACCTCCAGCACCTGGCTGGTGTGGCGGAATACGTCGCGCGTCTTGCCCACGATGCCGTCCGGCGTAATCACAGGCATGTCCGGCTTGATGCCATCGCGCGATCCTTTATCGATGAGCAAAACATGCGACTGCTCAGTTCCCGAGGTCCCGATCACCTGCGCGGCAACCGTCTGGTAGACGTATTTTTCCCTGAATCCCAGCAGCGCCTGGAGACGCTGGCCCTGGCGCGCATCTTCGGCGAGGGAATCTTCTTCCAGGCGAAGGTGGTCCAGTTCGGACTTCAGCTGTTTATTCTCTTTTCGTACGTGAATCAGATCGACGTAGTTGGACCAGAGGCCGCGGATGCCTTTTCCCGTCCCGTGCAGCAGCATTTCCGGCGGGGTGACAACGCCGACGACCCAGGAGCGGATGAGCCGCACTCCGCCCTTGTCAGGGGAATTGGGATCGGGACGGCGCACCTGCACGGCGAGGCCGATCACCTGCGCCACAAGCACGGCAATCAGCACCAGGGCGTTGCGGTAGCGGCTGAAGAACGATTCCATGAACCAGGGCCTGTCTATGCTGCCGGTTCGATCGAGAGACTCATCCGTCGATCTTGATCTTCCGCAGCAGGCGGAAATCGCTCAGCATCTTCCCGGTGCCCAGCACCACGCTGGCCAGCGGATCGTCGGCGATGGAAACGGGCAGTCCGGTCTCTTCGCGAATCCGTTTGTCCAGATTCTTGATCAAGGCGCCGCCTCCGGTCAGCACGATACCGCGGTCGCTGATGTCAGCGCTGAGTTCGGGCGGCGTCCGCTCCAGGGCTACGCGAATCGCGTTCACGATGGTCGCGATGCACTCCCCCAGCGCTTCCCGAATCTCGCTGTCGTCGACGGTGATGGTCTTGGGCACGCCCTCGATGAGGTTGCGTCCCTTGATCTCCATGGTCAGCGGCTTGTCGAGCGGGAAGGCGGAACCCAGATCGATCTTGATCTGCTCGGCGGTACGTTCGCCGATGAGCAGGTTATATTTCCGCTTGAGGTAGTTCATGATGGCTTCGTCCATCTGATTGCCGGCCATGCGAACCGACCGCGAATAGACGATGCCGGAGAGCGAAATGACAGCGATATCGGTGGTGCCGCCGCCGATGTCGACGACCATGTTGCCGCTGGGCTCGGTGATGGGCAGGCCGGCGCCGATCGCGGCGACCATGGCCTGTTCCACCAGAAAAACCTCGCTGGCCTTGGCGCGATACGCGGAGTCTTCGACCGCGCGCTTTTCTACCTGCGTGATCTCAGAGGGCACGCCGATGACGATGCGCGGATGCACCAGCATTTTGCGGTTGTGCGCCTTCTGGATGAAGTAGTTCAGCATCTTCTCGGTGACTTTGAAGTCGGCGATGACGCCGTCCTTCATGGGCTTGATGGCCACGATGTTGCCGGGGGTGCGGCCCAGCATCTCTTTGGCTTCCTTGCCGACGGCTTCCACTTCACCGGTGTTTTTGTTGATGGCGACGATCGAAGGTTCGTTGACGACAATGCCCTTGTTCGCCGCAAAAACGAGCGTGTTGGCAGTGCCCAGGTCTATGGCCAGGTCGTTGGAGAAGACACTAAAGAGCGACCGCAGACTGTGCGATCGCGAGGAACGCGGATGGTATCCATTCGATGACATCGAGGAGTTGTTTTGTCCCAGAGAACTCGTACTAATTGTACGGCTTTACAATCCTTCGCGTACTTTCGCAGGCTTGAAATGTCCGGTCAATGGCACCTTTGTGTTTAACCCCGGCCTGGACCGCAGCAGGAACCTGGATCATAACGGGAGGGCCGGTTTCCGCTATGCTGAAGTGTTTGTTCCCCAGGAGCACATCTTCCCGTGCCAGCAAAGGTCTATAACAACCTCATCGACGGCCGCTGGGTTCCCGCCCGGAGCGGTAAAACCTTCCTCAACATCAACCCCGCCCGCCAGGACGACATCCTCGGCGAATTCCAGGCCTCCGACGCAAAAGACGTCGATGCCGCCGTCAACGCCGCTGCGGAAGCCTGGAAGAGCTGGCGACTGACCCCGGCGCCCAAACGCGCCGAAATCCTCTACCGCACCGGCGAACTGCTGCTGGAGCGCAAGGAGCAGTACGCCCGTGAGATGACCCGCGAGATGGGCAAGGTCCTGGCCGAGACCCGCGGCGACGTCCAGGAAGCCATCGACACGGCGTTCTATATGGCGGGCGAGGGGCGGCGGCTCTTCGGACAGACCACGCCGTCGGAGCTTCAGAACAAATTCGCCATGTCGGTGCGGATGCCGGTGGGCGTCTGCGGCATGATCGCGCCCTGGAACTTCCCCATGGCGATCCCGTCGTGGAAGCTCTTCCCTGCCCTGGTCTGTGGTAACACTTGCGTCATCAAGCCGGCGGAGGACACGCCGCTTTCAACCTACAACCTCGTCCAGACCCTCGTGGACGCCGGTCTGCCTCCGGGCGTGGTGAATATCGTCACCGGATTCGGCCCCGAAGCCGGCGCGCCCCTGGTCGAACATCCGCTGGTCCGGGCCGTCTCGTTTACCGGATCATCGGAGGTCGGCCGGATCGTCGGCCAGACGGCCGCCGGGCACTTCAAGCCGTGTTCCCTCGAGATGGGCGGCAAGAACGCGATGATCGTGATGGAAGACGCCAACCTGGATCTTGCTCTTGACGGGGCGTTGTGGGGGGCGTTCGGCACAACGGGCCAGCGCTGCACCGCGACCAGTCGCATCATCGTGCATCGCGACGTTCTCAGGGACTTCACCGAGGAATTTGTGGATCGTGCCGAGGCATTGACGGTCGGCGATGGACTCGATCAGGAAGTGCAGATGGGGCCGCAGATCAACCGGCAGCAGATTGAGACGTCGATCCGCTATTGCGCGATTGCGAAGAAGGAGGGCGCCAAGCTGCTGACCGGCGGAAAGCCTCTGACGAAGGGGGCGTTTGCGAAGGGACATTTCTTTGCGCCGACGATCTTCGGCAAGGTGAAGCCGGGGATGCGGATCGCGCAGGAGGAAGTCTTTGGCCCCGTCGTCAGCGTGCTCGAGTGCGTCAGCTTCGACGACGCCATTGCCATCGCCAACGGAATTCAGTACGGGCTTTCGACGGCGATCTACACGAAGGACGCGAATCGCGCTTTTCGCGCTGTGCGCGACCTTGAGGCGGGGATTACTTACGTCAACGCGCCGACGATTGGGGCGGAGGTTCATCTGCCGTTCGGGGGCGTAAAGCAGACGGGCAACGGACATCGCGAAGGCGGCACGGGCGCACTGGATTTCTATACCACCTGGAAGTCGGTCTATGTCGACTACTCGGATAAGCTGCAGCGAGCACAGATTGATACTGGTGAGTGAATATTCTCGCCACCCAGCTCCGCGTTGACACAACGAAGGGCCGATGCTTTAGCATGATCCCTGGTTCGCTGTTGTTGCAGACGCGCATTGTGCGCCCATCAGGCCCCTAACCGAAGCAGGAAACACATCTGCAACCTCGGAGTTCAAATCAACAGTCAGACATGATCACAGTTACCGACCTGACCAAGAGGTACGCCCGCACCACCGCCGTCGACCACATTTCCTTCTCGATCAGCAAAGGCGACATCGTCGGATTCCTTGGCCCCAATGGCGCCGGCAAAACCACCACCATGCGCATGCTGACGTGCTTTTTCCCGCCTACCGCGGGAAAGGCCACGGTCGCCGGCTTCGACGTCTTCGAACAGTCGCTCGAGGTCCGCAGGCGCATCGGCTATCTGCCGGAAGCGCCGCCGCTCTACCTCGAGATGGAGACGATTGAGTACCTGCGCTTTGTCGGCCGCCTCAAGGGACTCACTGGCGACCGGCTTGAAAAGCGCGTCGACTTCGTGCTCGAGCGCTGCGCCATCGCCGACGTGAAAGCGAAGCTGCTCGGCAAGCTCTCCAAGGGCTACCGCCAGCGCGTCGGACTGGCACAGGCCATTATTCACAACCCGGACGTGCTGATCCTCGACGAGCCTACCGCCGGGCTCGACCCGAAGCAGATCAATGAGACGCGCGACCTGATCAAGAGCCTCGCCGGCGATCACACCATCATCCTCAGCACGCACATCCTACCTGAGGTGGAGCAGACCTGCGAGCGGGTCATCATTATCAACAAAGGCAAGCTGGTCGCGACGGACTCGGTGCACAACCTGCAGGCCCGCGCGCGCGGCGCGGAATCTGTGCTGGTCGAGGTGGGAGCCCGAACTGGTGAGTTCGCCATTCCGGTCGTGCGGGCGCGCCTCGAGAAAATCACCGGCGTCAGCCGCGCCACCCTCAAAGAAGAATTTCAAAACGGCGCTGTCTTCGAAGTCGAAGCCAGCAAAGGCCAGCTCGTCCGCGGCGATCTCGCGCGCGCTATCGTGGAATCCGGCTGGGAGCTCAACGAGCTCCGCCCCGCGGCCATGAGCCTCGAGGAAATCTTCCTGCAGCTCACCGGCACCGACGCTGGCGCAAAAAGTGCCGACACCCCGCCAGAAGAAGCCCCAACGCCCGAAGCTCCGGAGGCCAATGCATGAGAAACATCTGGATCATCTGCCGCCGGGAACTGAACAGCTACTTCACCTCGCCGATTGCGTGGCTGCTACTCACGATGTACAGCGTCATCTTCGGATGGATCTTCTGGAACTTCCTGGCCGAGTTCATCAAACAGGGGATCGACATGGAGATGATGGGGCAGGCGTCTCCCATGAATCTGAATGAGCAGGTAATTCGTCCGCTGCTGGGCACCAGCAGCTTCCTGGGCCTGTTCATGATCCCGCTGATCAGCATGCGGCTGTTTGCGGAAGAAAAGCGCAACGGGACGATTGAGCTGCTGGCCACGTCGCCGGTGCACGACATCGAGATCATCCTCGGGAAGTGGGTCGCGGCTACTCTGCTTTATTGCTGGATCATCGTCTTCTCCAGCATCAACTTCGTCTTCCTCTTCCGCTATGGCAATCCGGACTGGAAGCCCATGGCCGTCACCTTCCTTGGCGTCTTCCTGCAGGGAGCGGCGCTGCTTGCAGTAGGTACATTTATTTCCACGCTAACCAAAAACCAAATCATCGCCGGCGCGCTGACCTTCGGCGCCTGCCTGATGCTATGGGTCTTTTCCTGGGTCAGCAGTTATGACTCGTCAAGCTGGGCACAGGTTTTCTCCTATATGTCGGTCATCACCCACTTCGATGCATTCGACCGCGGCGTGCTTTCAACCAAGGACGCTATTTACTATCTCAGCGTCATTTTCCTTGGACTTTTCTTTACCGCCCGCTCGATGGAATCGCTTCGCTGGAGGTCTTAGTCAGGAATGGCAAGTCAATGGTTGAAAGCGAGACAGACTAAGTACGCGGCTTATGCGACCACTTACATTCTGGTGGTACTGGCCGTGGTGGTCGTCGCTAATTATCTCGCCAACCGTTACTCGAAATCGTACGACGCGACCGCGAACAAGCGCTACAGCCTGTCTCCGGAGACAAAGAAGATTGTCGACGGGCTAAAGGAGCCCGCGACGATCACGTACTTCAACGCGAGCACGCGGTTTGGCGAAGCAAGGGGCCTGCTGGACGAGTACTCAGCCCTGTCGGCGAAGGTCCACGTTAAATATGTTGACCCCGTGAAAGAGCCGATGCTCGCGCGACAGGCCGGCATTCGCAGCGAGGGCACGGCCACGGTCCAGGTCGGCGACCACACCGAGATCGCCAGCGACATGACCGAGGAAGGCATCACCGGCGCCTTTATTCGCGACATTAAGGGCAACACGCGGACGGTCTGCTTCCTCACCGGCAGCGGCGAGCATCCCATCGACGACAGCGGCCGCGACGGCGCTTCGGGCCTCAAAGATCTGCTGGGCCGCGACAGCTACCAGACGCAGGCTATCGATCTGGTGCAGAAGGCCACGGTTCCCGCCGAGTGCACCGCGATCGTGATTGCGGGACCGACTCGCGACTACGAGCAGCCTGCAGTCGACGCTATCAAGGCCTATGTTGAGAATGGCGGCCGGGCGTTCTTTATGCTCGACCCGCCGTTCAGCATGGGTCCATCGAGCATCGCTGAAAATGCGGCGCTCAGTTCCCTGCTGCAAAGCTGGGGGGTCACGCTGGACAAGGATCTGGTCCTCGATCTGAACCCGGTCGGCCAGATTTACGGCTTCGGCGGCCAGGTGGCGCTGGTGAACAACTATGGCACGCAGCCCATCGTCGCCGACATGAAGAGGACCTACACCGGCTTCCCGCTCTCGCGATCGCTCACGTTCAGCAATGGCAGCAAGACCACGGTGGAGAAGCTGTTCGATTCATCGGACACGAGCTTCGCGACGATGAACCTGAATTCTCCGAAGATCAACACCAGCGACCCCAGCAACAAACGCGGGCCGCTGACTCTGGGCGCAGCCGGGAGCTATGCCTCGGGCAAGCCTAATCTGCAGGGGCGGTTTGTGGTGGTCGGGGATTCCACGTGGGCGTCGAACAGTTTCATCAAATTCAACGGCAACGGCGATCTTGCCACCAACGCAATCAACTGGCTCTGCTCGGATGAGGACCTGATCTCGATTCGGCCGAAAGCGCCCGAGGACCGGCGCATCACAATGACCACGGGCCAGCTTGCGATGGTGCGGCTCGTGAGCCAGTTCGTGCTGCCGCTGATCGTCATCGCGGGCGGGATCTTTGTCTGGTGGAAGCGGAGATAGTCGCTCGCTATGAAGTTTCGCAGTCTCATCGCAGCAGCGGTTGTTCTCCTGATTCTTGCGGGCGTTCTCTACTGGTCGGAACATCGCAAGACCCCGGAGAGCACTGCATCGACTACGAGCACGAGCCCCGCGATTCTGAAGATCGATCCTGCGGCCGTCACCTCCCTGATCGTGAAGCAGAAGGGCGCGCAGCCGGTGACGCTGGTTCGATCGGGGGCGCAATGGCAGATCAGTTCGCCGGGCACGTTCCCGGCCGACAGCAGCACTATTTCCGGCATGCTTTCGAGCCTCGCGCCGCTGAACTCCGAAAGCGTTGTTGAGGACCATGCGACCAATCTCGCCGAATTCGGCCTTAGTGATCCCTCCATGGAGCTGGACCTGACCAGCAAAGACAACAAGACCAGCCGGCTGCTGCTCGGCGACGATGCGCCGACCGGCGATGGCGTTTACGTTTCGCTGGGGGGTGATCCGCGGGTCTTCACGGCATCGTCGTCCATCAAGACCAGCCTCAGCAAAAGCCTCACCGATCTGCGCGACAAGCGCCTGCTTCCCATCGACGCCAGCTCGGTGAGCAGCATCGATTTGATCCGCAAAGGCGACGATATCGGCTTAGCACGGGTGCAGAACGGCTGGCAGATCGAGAAGCCGCACCCGTATCGCACCGACAATTTCCAGGTGGACGATCTGCTGCAGCAGCTGACCAGCGCGAAGTGGGATGTTTCTGCGTCATCGGAGGATGCAGCGAAGATTTTCGCGCACGCCACGCCTGTCGCTACGGTGAAGCTCACGGGCAGTTCCGGCGATGAGACCCTCGACCTGCGCAAGGACAAGGACGATTCCTACGCGACGTCCAGTGCCATCGGGGGAACCTGGAAGGTCGACTCAACCAACGCCAGTGCGCTGGGCCAGGCGCTCGGCCACAGCCTCGACGACTTCCGGAACAAGGAGGTTTTCGACTTCGGATTCTCGGATCCTGACAAGGTGGAATACCACTCGGGGCCGACGACGATTGTGCTGACGCACACCGGCAAGGACTGGTTTTCCGATGGCAAGAAGATGGACGAGGACAGCGCTGAGATGGTCGCCACCACGCTGCGCGACCTGTCTGCGACGAAGTTCGTCGACTCGGGATTCACTACGCCGCTGATCGAGATCACCGTGACCTCGGGCGGCGGCAAGAAGGTGGAGAGGGTCGAGATGCAGAGGGTCGGCGACGGCGCTATCGCGAAACGCGAGGACGACTCGTCGCTGTACTCGCTTGATGCGGCGACCCTCAATAGCCTGACGACATCGATCGCCGGGCTCAAGTCGGCGGCGCCGGCAAAGAAGAAGTAGCGCTCGAGGGCAAACGCGAAGCGCCGGTCGCCTGGCGATCAACATCGGAATCCCGCTTCGCCTTTACACTAGCCGAGATGACCAGCGCTTCCTTCAATCCCCGCGCCGCTCTGCTTGACCTGCTGGCGCGCACCTCGTTCCGGCTCGGCAACTTCACGCTCTTTTCGGGCGCGAAGAGCGACTACTACATCGATTGCCGCACGACTACGCTGCATGCCGAAGGCGGACGCCTCACGGGTCTTGCGATTCTCGATTTGCTGCGGGAGCACAAGCTGCATCCAGCCGCTGTGGGCGGGCTCACCATGGGCGCGGATCCGGTCGTCTCCGCGGTTGCCATCGCCAGCGCATGGCATGCGCAGCAGCAACCCGGCGCCCCACTCATCCACGGCTTCCTCGTTCGCAAAGCGGAGAAGACTCACGGCACAGGCCGCCGCATCGAAGGCTTCTGCGAGAAGGACGCACCCGTGCTGATTGTCGACGACGTTTGCACCACCGGAGCCTCGACGATCACGGCTATTGAGGCGGCGCGTGAGGCTGGCATGCGCGTGATCGCAGCGGTTTGTCTGGTGGAACGCGAGGAAGCCGGTGGCCGTGCAGCGCTGGAAGCAGCCTGCCAGGGCGCTCCCTTCCTCGCTCTGTACACCGCCAATGATGTGAAGGCCTCGCACATCCGGCAATTGCCGCCGGCCTAAGGCAGCTCTGATTAGGACTTCGGAAAAACAACCATCCCTCAGCGGCTAAAGCCCATTTCTTGCTGATCTTTACGGCACGGCTGAAGCCGTGCTCTTTCAAAAACAGCGTTTAATCAGAGTTTCCCTAAGGCAGACTCAAATCTCGCAGGGAAAGAAAAAGGCGCGCGGCCTATGCCGCACGCCCCTGGAGTTTGTTGCTTCGAGAAGAGCTACCGACCCGTCGGCGACCCGCCACCCGGGTTGGCGCTGCCCTGCGTGGCCGGCGCGCCGTTGTCGCCGGTGTTGCTCAGCAGCTGGATTTCCACGTGACGGTTCTTCGCGCGGCCTGCAGACGTCTTGTTGGAATCAACTTCGACGTCCTTGCCCAGACCGACGAGATAAAACTTGTGCGCGGGCACGTTGTATTTCGACGCCAGATACTGGACCACCGCCATGGCGCGGCGATCGCTCAGATCGTAGTTGTATTCCTTCGAACCGACCGAGTCCGTCCCGCCGGTCACTTCGAGAATGTAGCTCTTGGCGCCGGCGAGCTGAGTGCCGAACTGATCGAGCTGATCTTTGGCGTCTTTGGTGAGATTGGACTTGTTGAAGCCGAAGGTCACCGAAACATCGCCAGCCTGCTTGTAGTTGTCCAGATTGGCAACCACACCGGCGAGGGAATCGGTGCGGTTCACAGCTTCCTGTGCGGAAGACTGGGCCGTGTTGGCGGCCTGGCTGGCGCTCTGTGCGTTGGTCTGCGCCTGGTTGGCTGAATTCTGCGCCTGCTGGATGCCTGCCTGCGAGCGCGAGTCCACATCGTGGATCGCGCGGTTGTTCGCCGCAGTGGCATCGTCAAGCTCGTTGGTCTTCTGAATCACCGGCTCACTCTGGCTGCGAACATAATTTTTGGTCGAGCAGCCGGTTGTGAAAACCAAAGACAGCGCCGCAACTGCTGAGCCGGTTGCGAAACCTGTTCTGGAAATCCGCATCATGGGTGACACTCCGTTTCTTTGTCGTCCTTGTTCGTTCTTCTACTGAGAAAGCGCCGCCGGTCGGGCGGATGCTTCCCGGTTCACATCAAAAATCAGCACGCACAGGCCCAAAGTGCCATATCGCCGGTTAACTCTATGTTCTGATTGCGTTTATGAGCGCAATTGGATGGCTTTTGCAGCGCCGCAAATTGTTGCATTTGAGTATTTTTTACGCGAGATCCAACCCCACCAACCCCGAAAACCACCTTGCCCGAACGCCGTTACACTGGAACCAGGGCCGCAAATGGACTTATACGAGAAGATTCGCACCTTACCTGCCCGGCCCGGCGTGTACCTCTATAAGAACGCCGACGGAGAAGTGATTTACGTCGGCAAGGCGAAGAATCTTCGCTCGCGGGTTCGCTCCTATCTGCTGGAAGCCTCCCAGGCCAACGCCAAGACCGGATCGCTGATGCGCGACGCGGTCGACGTCGACTACATCCTGGTCGACAACGAGCACGAGGCGCTGGCGCTGGAAAACAACCTCATCAAGCAGCGCAAGCCGCGCTTCAACATCCTGCTGCGCGACGACAAAACCTATCCTTATGTGAAGCTCACGCTCGGCGATCGCTGGCCCAAGGTCTTCGTGACCCGCCGTCTGCGCCGCGACGGCAGTGTCTATTACGGCCCCTACTTTCCGGGGAACCTGGCTTACCGGGTTGTCGACCTCATCCATCGCAGCTTTCTGCTGCCCAGTTGCAAGATCGACCTCTCGCGCTACCACGCGCGCCCTTGTTTGCAGTACTACATCGGCCGTTGTCTCGGCCCGTGCGTTGAAGGCCTCACCACGTCTGAGATCTATTCGGAAGCGGTGCGCGATGCGCAGATGTTTCTCGAAGGCCGCACCGCTGACCTGAACAAGTCCCTGCACGAGCGCATGGCGGCTGCCGCCGCCGCGGAGCAATATGAGCTGGCCGCGAAGTATCGCGACCTGACCGTTACCGTCGACCAGTTATCGGAAAAACAGCGCATCGCCTCGGCTGAAGATGACGACGCCGACGTGTTTGGATTCCACTGCGAGAACGGCATGATCGCCGTGAATCTCTTCCACATGCGCGGCGGCAAGATTGTCGACCGCCGCGAGTTCTTCTGGGAGGAATTGCCGGACTTTATCGCTGAGATTCCCGAAGCTGAATCACCGAGCGACGCGGCCGAGCAGCCTGTCGCTGCCTTTGAGCCTGGAGCTTTCTTCTCGGCGCTGCTGAAGCAGCTCTACATTGACCAGCCCTATGTCCCGAAGAACATCTACGTCCCGGTGGACTTCTCCGATCGCGCCACCCTGGCCGGTCTGCTTGCGGCGCACACGAAACATCGCGTTGAGATCGCCGTTCCGCAGCGCGGGGAGAAGCGCTCCCTCGTCGATCTGGCGGGCCAGAACGCCAAGCAGAGTTACGATCAGCGTTTCCGGGTTCTGCAGCCGAGCAGGAAAGCGATTCAGGAGGCGCTGCAGGACGCGCTGATGCTGGAACATTTGCCGCGCACCATCGAGTGCTTCGACATTTCTCACATCCAGGGCGCGGAGACGGTCGCGTCGATGGTGGTTTGGGAAGACGGCGAGATGAAGAAGAGTGCATACCGCAAGTTCAGGATCAAAACCGTCGAGGGTGTCGACGACTTCGCTTCCATGCGCGAAGTGATCACCCGCCGCTACCGTCGGGTCGTCGAGGAAAAGCAGGCGATGCCCAGCCTCATCGTCATCGACGGTGGTATCGGCCAGCTCCATGCCGCGGCCGAGGCGCTGGAGTCGCTCGGGCTGACTACCCAACCGCTCGCCTCGATCGCGAAGCGCGAGGAGATCATCTACCTGTATGGCCAGGAAGACGAGCCGGTCGTCCTCGACCGCCGCTCGCCGGTGCTGCATCTGGTGCAGCGGATTCGGGATGAGTCCCACCGCTTCGCCGTCGCCTATCATCGCAAGCGCCGCGCGATGCGCGACCGCGACTCGGAGCTGCTGGACATCCCTGGCGTGGGGGCTCGCACGCGCCAGCGCCTGCTGGAGCATTTTGGCAGTTTGCGCAGCATCGCCAGCGCTAACCTAGATTCATTGGCGGCGGTGGTGCCTCCCAAAACTGCTGGGGAGATTCACTCGCATTTCCACGCCGGCGAAGCGCCCGCGAATCCGCTGCATGTTCTGAACGATTCCCGGTAGTGTGCACGATCCCGTGCTGCGGGACAGTGGCTGGCGCTCGCGCAGACATTGCTGATCGCATTCTGTTAGATAAAGTGTTTGGCGCCGACGTGCACCGGGCTCGCGCGCCGAACTGGAGTCGACCGATGAAAACGATCCTGCTTGCCGATCCGGTCCGCTACCCGCGCATGACGACCGAGGAACTGCGGTCGACGTTCCTGCTCAAAGGTCTATTTGCGCCGGGCGCTTTGCATCTGGCGTATGTGGACCTCGACCGGGCCGTCGTGGGTCATGCCGTGCCGACGGACAAGGCGATCACGCTGCCCACGTATCCAGAGCTGCGCGCCAGCTACTTCACGGAGCGCCGCGAACTTGGCGTGCTGAACATTGGGGGCGGGGGCGCTGTCCACGCCGGTGGGCAAACCTGGAACCTTGAGAACCTCGATGTGCTTTACGTTGGGCGCGGTAATCCAGAGATTCATTTCGAGTCGCATTCGGCCGACGAGCCTGCTGTCTTCTATCTTCTGAGCTATCCGGCGCACACCGGCTATCCGGTGACGCTGGTGAAGAAGGCCGATGCTAACCCCACCACGATCGGCTCGGCTGAGACGTGCAATCTCCGGACTATTTGTAAATACATTCATCTGGAGGGCGCGCGGAGCTGCCAGCTGGTGATGGGGGTTACACATCTGCACTCCGGAAGTGCGTGGAACACGATGCCGCCGCACACGCACATGCGCCGGTCGGAGATTTACATGTATTTCAATGTGGCGCTCGACGCACGCGTCTTCCATTTGATGGGGCCGCCGAACGAGACACGCCATCTGGTAATGGCCAACCGCGACATTGCCGTCTCACCGGGGTGGTCCATCCACGCCGGCATGGGCACGCGGGCCTACAGTTTCTGCTGGGGGATGGGCGGCGAGAACCAGGATTACGCCGATATGGATCCCGCGCCGATTGATTCCCTGCTGTGAGATAGTTCGACGAGTAACCGAAGCAAAAGGAGTTCCGATGAAGACCGCCCTAATTGCTGCGATTGTTCTTACGCTGGCGATTTCCGTAGCCGCGCAGAATCCGCAACCGACCGAGCCGGCCTCCACGCCAGTCCAGGCCTCCGCGCAGAATCCCGTGCTCGTCATCGACAAGCACACACTGGATGAACACCTTGGACAGTTACTTCCCGAGGCCAGCTCCAAGGGCAGCGCCGGCGCCACCCTGGTCGACTACGGCAGTTACAAAATCCAGCTGTCCATGCGAACCGAGATGGGCGGGGCGGAGGTTCACGCGCACTGGGATGATGTGATGACCGTGGAGCGAGGCAGCGCCACGCTGATCACCGGCGGCACGGTGGTCGATGGCAAAACGGGAGAGGACGGCGAGACGCACGGATCAAGGATAGAAGGCGCCCAGTCGCAGCCAATCAACCCCGGCGACGTTCTCACGATCCGCGCCGGCACGCCGCATCAGTTGATCCTCAAACCAGGAACCATCTACGGCGCGGTTGTGGTCAAGATCCACGAGCCATAATTGCACCTGCGCTACAGGCCATAGTGCTGCAAGAAGGGTGAAGGCGTGTGGGTTCGCTTGCGCTCGCGGACGCCGAGCGAGGCGGAAATTTCGCGGCAGCAACGCATCAGGTGCTCCGCGATGCCGGGCACGCTCTGCTGGGTGATCCGCGAAGTCGGCCCCGAGATGCTGACCGCGGCCATGGGGTGGCCGCTTTCGCTGAGGATGGGCGCGCCGATGCAGCGCACGCCCTCCTCCACTTCCTCATCGTCGATGGCATAGCCGCGCCGACGCACGCGGTCGAGGGAACGCATCAGCGCCTCCGGGGTCATCAGCGTCCGATGAGTCAATCGTGTGAAGCGGATCTTGCCGATGATCTCGGCGGCTGCGTCTTCGGGCAGAAACGCGAGCATCGCCTTACCCATCGCCGTGCAGTAGACCGGGTTCGACGCGCCGATGCGCGAGGCCAGCCACGTGCGGCGATTATTCGGTTCCACCTTGTCCAGATACACCACCGCGGTCTTTTGCAGCACGCCCAGGTGGACGGTCTCGCCCACCTGCGCGGAGAGCCTGCGAAACCAGGGGTGCACGCGCGCTCGCAGATCGATCTGTTCGACGGCGCGGCTGCCCAGCTCATACAGTTTCAGTCCCAGGCGAAAGCGATTCTCCGGCGTGCGCTCGATCAAGCCACACCGCTCCAGCACCATGAGCGCACGATGCGCGGTGCTCTTGTGCAGCGCCATGCGCTCGCACACGTCGGCCAGTCCCAGGGGCCCCTCGCTCTCGCCCAGCAAATCCAGCACCGCAACCGCGCGATCCAGACTCTGCAATTGGTATGGATCGGGAGACCTGCCGCCGCTCCTGCCGGCCTTCTGATCTGCGCGCTCGATCTGCGTCTTTGCCGTGTTCTGCCGCATCGCCAACCTCGACTTTATCGCGCCAGCCATCCGCCATCCACAACCAGAACCGTGCCTGTTACATAATCGCTTGCAGGCGACGACAGAAACACCGCCGCCCCCGTGAGATCCTCCGGGTCACCCCAACGCCCCGCGGGAATTCTCTCGAGGATCTGGCGATTGCGCGTCTCATCCTTCTGCAGCGCCCACGTATTTTCGGTGCGGAAGTAGCCCGGCGCGATGGCGTTGACCTGCACGTTGCGCGGCGCCCACTCGTTCGCCAGGGCTTTAGTCATCTGCGCGATCGCGCCTTTGGAGGCGGTGTAGGCCGCGATGCGAATCCCGCCCTGAAACGACATCACCGAGGCGATATTGACGATCTTGCCCTGCTGGCGCTTGAGCATCTCGCGGCCGACGAGCTGGCACAACTGAAACGCGCTGGTCAGGTTCACCTGCAGCACCTGTTTCCACGCATCCAGATCGTGATCCTCGGCCGCCGCGCGATGAATCATGCCCGCATTGTTGACCAGAATTTCCGGGGCACCCATCGCAACCACCACTTCTGAAAAAAGGCGGTCGGCACCATCTTCCGCGCTCAGGTCTGCGGAGAAGCTTCTTCCTTCACGTCCCAGTTCCCGGATTTGGCGGGCTGTTTCTTCCGCCGGGCGGCGGTTGCCATGGCAGGCGACCGCGGCTCCCGCATCGGCCAGAGCCAGCGCGATGGCGGCGCCCAGGCCGCTGGCTGCGCCCGTCACCAGTGCGGTTTTTCCGTCGAGTCTGAAGCGATCGCTGATACCCATTGTCCGCAACCTGCATTCCGCAAGAAGGTACGGCGTACCTCATCGCGAATTGCGCAAGGATGCCATTTTCCGGGCGCGAGATTCGGTTGTCAAGGAAGTTATGCAGCGGGAGAGGCCGGGGAGGTGGAAACTCGCACGACGTTCTGGATCTGAGAGTGGTGGGTTACTGCTCAACCACAGCTTCCGACGTTGCGGAGAAGGTCATCGCGGTGTGGGGCAGGAAGGAGAGGACAAACTGGAATGGAACGCTGACCTGCACCTTGATCAGGCAGCCATCGATGCTGGCGGTGGTGCTGCAGGTGCTGCCCGGATTGGTCCCGTTGGGCTCTGTACCTGGCCATGTGGTGGTCACGGTCACGCTGGTGCTGGGCACGCCTGGCGGCGAAAAGTTTCGCACAAAACTCTGAATATTCGTCGAGGTCGCATCGCAGCTGTAGGTCGAGACAGTGCTGCAGGAGGTGCCGCTGAACTCGGACCCGCGCACGACCGCGTAGCGGGTGCCTTCCTCGGACGCGTAGGAAACAAAGTGATACACGAACAGCGCGCGCGAGCAATCCATGATGCCGAAGATGGCCGTCAACATGATGAGGGTCGCGATGGCAAACTCCACCATCGAGTCGCCACGGTCATCCCCGACCGCTCTCCGCATGTGGCGTATCCATCTACTGTTCATGGCTTTATGGGACAGAGCTACGCATCTCCACGGTCTCCGCAATGGTGAAAGAAGTGCCGAACCTCGGCCACGGAACTATCGGGCTGTAGCTGGCCGATGCCTTCACCTTCACGTAGTAGACCTCGGTGGTGGTGCTGCAGCTGGGCGGCGACGCGCAACTCACGGACGCTCCAGTGCCGTCGGAGCACTCACAACCGTAGGACGCTGTGGACGAAATGCCGGGCACGTCCTTGGCGTTATCGGTGGCCACGGTTTGCATATCCGTGGTGTCGGTCGGATTCTGCGATCCAAAGACGGCGCCGGCATGGGCCGCGCCCATTACTTCGTTGGCCTCATAGTAGGCGCGCCCGAAGTCCACCACGCCCAGCATGAGGGTGAGCAGCACGGGCATGAACAGGGCCACCTCAACGAGGCTCGAGCCCCTTTCCGACCGGGTAAGACGTGTGTGCATTCGGGCTTTCATAAACTCACTCCGCCAGGACCGCTGAGCCGCCCTTGATGGGAGAACCACCGGACAGCGAAGAATAATTGTTGCCCATGACGAAGTCAGCGCCTGAGTCCAGCATGACGGAACCCACATCGACAATGGTGTAGGCTGCCGTGTTGCCCGAGCTGTTGAGCGTCAGCTGCGCATCGGGAGCATAAATGGCTCCCTCGAACTTAGAGGTCGAATTTCCGTCCAGGATCATGGCACTGCTGTCGGTCGAGCTCTGATAAAAGAGAATTCCGGCGTACGTACCGCTTGTCGGAGCGACCAGTTGGGCCGTGCTGCCGCTGTTCATGGTCAACGAACCTGAGCTGAAATAGAACGTCACTCCGCCGGTCCCGATCATGGTGCCGCCGCAGTTGATGGAACCGCCCATATAATACGTGCCCGGACTGAAGGTGAGCGTAATGCCGGAATTGAGGTTGATGCCGCCCAAATAGGCGCCCGGACTCAGAGTCGCATTGCTGCCGGGGGAGTAGTTTCCGGATTGTTGAAGGGTGCCTTGCTCCGGAGGGGTGAGGTAACTCAGCGGATCCGAAACGGTGGCAACATGGGTTTTTGGGGTTGAGCTGAAGGTTCCGCCATTATTGGGGCTCCAGCCTCCGGCCACGGAAAACGATGTGGACGTGATCGAGACCCCGCTGTCCGACACCAGAGCACCGGTCGAAGTGGAGTCGTCCATAATGCCGCAGGAGGAATTGATGGTGCCTCCGTTGAGGGTCATGCCGGTGGACGATTGCTGCGAGGGGAGGGTGGAGGTGTACAGGCAGGCGGGCGAATTGCCCGCCGCAGCTTCGGATCTGACAGTAATGGTTTCCGAAGAAATCCCGATCATCCTCGCAAATGACATGTTCTGGACCTCGGTGACCTCCGCCTCGACGTATTTCTTATTTCCGTAATTTGGATCGCTCGACGTGGATCCCAGCGCACAGGGTCCGTTATTGATGATCAGAATCAGCCCGCTACCGCCGGTGGCGCACTGCGTCTTCACGGTGATGCTGCCGGCTGCGAAGCCGTTCTCCACCAGCGCCTGCTTGGCCGCGTTCTGCATATTGGTACAGTCGGCGGTGCTGCCGCAGTTGCTGATTTCCAGCGCCCCTGCCAGCGCGGCAGCATCCGCGGCCGCCTGCAGCTGGCGCTTGTCGAACCGGAGTTGCCCCACGTCGATGGCCAATCCGGCAAAGGCCATGATCGCCACCATGCCCACGGCGCCCAATATCAGAGCATCTCCGCTTTCGTCCTTAAGTCCGTGCCATAGGCACCTGAGAATCCGCTTCATGTCTTCCCCGTCCGTCAACCTGGTCAACAACCGAATCCTGCCCGGAACCGGTCTCCAGGCTGAACAGTGTCATCCTGAATCGGAGCGGACAGTGTTACCTTTCGTTGCCGTGGGGCCGGTTATCTCCCTCGTCGAGGCACGTCAATTCCCGGGTCGCGGAGCCAGATGGCGGTCCGGAGGCCCGATGGAGCGCATACCAGAAATACCGAATCCCGATTCAGGGAGCCTTTGTACCAAGGGTAGTGAAGGGGAGGCCACTTTCAAATGACCCCTTTGTGCTACTCAGATGGAGATTATGGTGATGTTGGGGCCGGGACACGTTGGGGCGGCTGGACCAACGCCGCCCGACCAGAGGAGCTTGTGACTGGCAGCGATTCTCGCCGCAGTTAGGTAGTGCCGTTTGGAATGAGTCTCGACCTCAACAGCTGCGAGGTGATCGCCTTGTAGATATCGTTGATCGCGGTGATCCCGGAGTTAGCGCTGTTCGCCTGGCAACCCGAGTCGCCTCCCTGAGCGGTCCAGTCGCTATAAAAATAATCTGAGATGGTTTCGCCGGACTTCTGGGTGGCCATCTCCTGCAGCGCCTGGCAGGGATTGGTAAGCGTTGAATCGGTGGCGCAGCCGGAGGTCGGGGAGCCGTAGGCGATGGTGTAGACCTGGGTGTTATTGTTCGTGTAGGTTGCGGCATACTGGGCCGCTGTGACTTCCTGCTGGCATTCGTTCACCCAGGACGGGTAGGTGCCGCCACTGGAGGCCACCTTATAGGTGGCCGGATAGGTGTAGGCGCCGCTCGCCACAGAGACGGGGTTCTTATAGGTTGTGGTTGCCTGGGCGCTGCTGCTGGGCATGGGGTTGCCAGTCTGGAAGGACTGGGGCGCGGTCGCGTTACCGTCGCCGAGGATGATCATGACGTTGTTGGAGTTCGCATGGTTCGCTTGCTCCTTGAGGAGAGCTGCCTGGGCCGCATAGAGTGCCCCGGGGTAGTAGGTTCCGATGTCACCGTCGTAGCTGGAGGGCGCGATGCCATTGCAGCCACTGACGGCTCCCACTGCCTTGACGAGATTTGAGCTGCTGTTCAAGGCTGTGGTGTTGCCGGAGGTGGTGTTGTAGTCGCTGGAAAAACCGACGACCTCGTAGGTCGGCCCTGCCGTTCCCGAGGGTACGGTGTAGCCCGACGTATCAGTGGGTATGGGGGGAAAGGTATATGGCATAGCCCAGGCGATGCCCGACCAGGGCGGTTGGTACTTGCTCGCCCCACTCTGCAGAAGTGGGGTATAGCCGTTGATGCCAGAATCGTAGTAATACCCAACACCCTTATAACTGGAAGGAACCGATGTGGTGCAGGTAAAGCCGGAGGTTAGCGCAACGCCTGCCGGCGAACCCGATTGCACGTTGGGAAAGGTGAAGAGCGAGACGTAGTCGTAGGTCGTCGAGAGCCCGGCCAGCAGTTGCTGGATGCCATTCAGGGCACATTGCTCCCCTGTGACGCTATTACAGTTGGAGTCTGTCGCACTCATGGAGAGAGTGGAGTCGACGATCAGGGCGATGTTATACGGCTGAGGGCGCGCGTGGGCCGCTGTCGAGGTCGCACTCAGGGCGATGCTTGGCTTGCCGATAATGCCGGCGAAAAACGTGGAAACGGAGGCTGTTTGGGTAACAGAAATGGCATTGGGAATGGTGACCTTGCCGCTCGAAACGGTACAGGCGATATTCCAGTTGGAAACCGTCGTGAGGCACAGCGGAGTCGTGGTTGAACCGCTGATGGTCAGCCCGGAATAGGCATTCTTACCGCCGGTGCCGGAGCTGTAATTCGTCGCGTAGGTCTGAAAGGTGGTGCTGGTACCGGAAATGGTATCGGCAGCGGCGAGGGCGGCCGCGTCAGTGGACGCCTGAAGTTCGCGCTGGATTACCATCGCATGGCCGCAGTCAATCACCAGCGCGGCTACACCGAGGGTAACTAACATCGCAACCGCAACCCACGGCAGCACCTGACCGCCATCGTCGGCGGCTATCAGGCGTGCGAGCCTGCAATAGTGTCGCGTCCGAGAACCCCGATTCAGAAAGCCCATTGCATCTGACTTAAAGCTGCCCAGTTCATCTTTCGTCCGCTGCATTGCGTCATCTCCTGGCCCGCGATCCGAGACTTCCCGGGCCCTTACGTAACGGTTCAATGGCTGCGCGGATCCGTCGCAGCCGCTTACTGCACCAGCTCCGCGCTCTGGGCCGTCAGGCTGAGCGATTTTGCCCCCCACCCGTACAGCAGGGGTGTGACGGGGTAAACTGCCTTGATCTGCACGATGTCGTACTGACTCATGGGAAGATCGGAGCATGTAGGCGATGATGAACCAGTGCCGGTGTAGGTCGTGACTGCTCCAGTCGAGTAGGTTGTGTAGCTGATCGTGTAGCTCAGATTTGATGCAGTTAAATTCGAAGCTGCGTTCTGAATGATGGTGGCGGCGTATTTGCACGGATCGCCACTGTTCATGATGGAGTAAGAGTTATCGTTCGCTCCCGCGCTCATTGCGAATGCTCTGGCGCCGTTATTCACGGAATTGGTCAGAACCAGGTACTGGTTGAGGATGATTCCGAACGAAAATATGCCGGTAAGAACGAACAGCAGGATGGGGAGGACGAACGCCAGCTCTACCAGCGTTGAACCGTCTTCACTGCAAACCCGACGTGAGGCCAGGCGGTCGATCATCTTACGAACCATGGATTTCGAGCCCATTGACTTTCTAATTTCTCTCTCCGATGCTCATCGCCGAGGCGTCGTCAACGCAGAGACTACCCAACTCACAAACATCTGATGCGATGGAGGTTGCCTTCATATTATGCAAATCGGCCGTAACCTCAATGGCTCGTTCGTGTTACGCAAAATGCCGCCGCAGGGTGGGGGCGCCGACTTTGGAAGAGGCCAGACGGCCGCTCGCAGCCACATTGGGTCCACGCGCAATCACTGTCGCTACTGGAGGATGTACATCTCGGAGGTGCTGGTGAGCGAGATGTTCGAGGATGTCACCCATGGGATTTTGTAAGGGAAGGTATACGTCACCACCACCTTGACACGATGCGGTGATACTTCGTCTCCATCCGGGTAGGTAGTGTTCGCGATCATGGTCCCGCCACCCAGGTTGGGCAGACCGATGGAAGTGACGTAGGTGTTGACGTCGGACGCGGTCGCTTCGCAGGAGGCTCCGGCGGACGTCTCGCAGTTGGCGCCGCGCACGATGGCGTAGCGCGTTCCTTCCCGGGCGGCCTCTGAAATCCATTCGTAGGTGTAGTACCCGAGGCACATCTCGGTGAGGCCGAGCAGAAATGTCAGCAGAATGGGAATGGTCAGCGCGAACTCCACCAGCGAATCGCCGCGTTCGGCTTCAGCCGTTTGCGGATCCGCGTGGTGGCGCCTGAAAAAGCCGTGCCACGTCCGCCACGCGCGTCTCCCTGGGCCTTCGGCAATGTTTCGAACGGAGATCTGGCTCATGTCTATTCCTCGACCTCCATCACCGATGTGCTGCTTAGATTGAATGTGGAAGGGAGCAGCGGAAAATGGACCGGCGGTGTTGCCGCGGCGGTGGCCACGACCTGAATGAATTCCAGAGGATGGCTGGACCCGGTACACGCAGTGGTCGCCGCCGACTGCGTTGTGTACTGCGTTCCTCCCTCGGCAGAGGAGCAGGCCCAGTAGACGGTCGGCGTCACGCTCAAATTCGTGCCGAAGTCTGTTGCTTCGTTCTGGGTAGCAGTCTGGATCGCGGAGGTATCGCTGGCGAAGGTTGCGCTGATCATGCCGTACACGGCGCCGGTGTGGGCCGCATTGGAGACCTCGATCGAGTCATAGATCACCGAGGCGATGTCGGCGGTCCCAATAAAGAGCGGCGCCCAGGAAGGCGAGAATCAGCGCCGTCTCGATCATCGAACTGCCGCCTTCTGACCGCGCGCGATGGTATCCGGCGCGAACACGCCGGCCCCAGGCCCCGCATCCTGCCATGATGAAGCTCATCGTTGCCCCTCCGGGTTATTGCGACAGTTTTGCGACCGACGAGTTGGCGGTCCCCAGATTCGCGGACGCTGTTACATTCAGGGTTCCGCCGCCGTTCATGGTGAGGGACTGGGCCACGATATTGGAATTTACGTTCGATCCACTGCCGTTGCCGAGGGTGAGCGCAGCGAGCGGGGCATAGATGGCTCCATTGAGATACGTATTCGACCCGCCCTGGACCGAGACAGCCTGCGTGTCGCCGGCATCGGCGCCGCCGTTGCCGGGATCTTCGAAAACCAGGATGCCGTTATAGGTGGAGCTGATGCTGGTGGCGGTTCCGCCGCCGTTCTGCGAGTTGCCGCCGGCAACCAGATTGACGTTGGCGCCGTTATCGATGACTATGCTGGCACCGTTGGTGAGGAAAAACATGACCCCATTGCCGCCCAGGTTCGACTTGTTGTTCGCGCCGCTTTCGAAATGGAGTTCGCCTCCACTGATCACGTAGATTCCGGAGTTGAGGGTGACCGCGTCTCCGTTGGCGCCCACGGTGAGGGCCTTGTAGCAGATGGTGTTTCCGCTTTGTGTTGTGCCGTTGCCGGAGCCCGGACCCACGGTGTAGGAGCTCCCGCCGTTTCCGTAGCTACCCAGGGGATCGTTGGTACATTGCGCGGAGTTGTAGGTTGGCGCCGCAGGCATGGGCGGTTTGCAGGCGCTGGTCAGGCCCTGAATCACCTTCACTGTGCATCCGTTGCCGCCGATGCTGCCGCCATTGTTGATATTGCCGCTGTTGTCCCAGCTGGAAGCCACGGCCGCCAGCGACGAAGCGCACACATTCGCGCTGCCCACAATGCCAATGGCGTTGCTGCTGCTGGAATCGGCGGTGACGCCGCAGTTGACCGCGTCCAGCTTGCCGTTGTTGCTCATGTTCAGGTCCTGGCCTGAGGCGCCCTCGAGGCAAACGCAGGTCGGGCTGCTCTGGCCGCCGCTGGCTACGGCGGTTGCAGAGACGGTGAGGGTGGTTTTTCCGGGGAGCAGGCCGCGCAGGAAGAAGGTGGGGATGGGCTCGGAGACCTGGGCCTGAATCCAGGTGGAGGGCGCGGCCGTGGAACCCGCGTTGGAGTAGTTTCCGGAACCCTGCGACGTCAGCGTGACGGTGGCTGGATTCGTGCCAGCGCTGGTGTTGAACCCGTTCTGCGTTGCCGCAGCATTGGCCGCGTTCTGCGCATCCGCACCGATGGTTCCCGAGCCGTCATAGGTCACTTCCTCGGCTGCGGCCAGCGCGGCTGCATCCGCGGCGGCCTGGGCCATCCGCTTTTCGTGAAACATGTAGCCGACGTCGATCGCGAACGCCAGAAACCCAATCGTAACCAGGCTCAAAGAGAGTGCTGCAATGATGGTCGACTGACCGCTTTCCTTGTTCATTTGGCTCCTGCGGGGGCAATGATCGTTCATGTTTCGTTGTCCTGCAAGAACGCAGCATCAACAACCACGACTCTGCCGCGGTCATGTTGTACCGTTGGGAATCAGCCTTGCTACTTCAAGATCGGTGGCAATGGCCGAGAAGATTCCGGTGAGACTGGTGAGGCTGGTCTGCCCTCCGGAAGGTGGGGTGCAGCCACCGGAGCTGCTGGTGCCGTCGGCAAAAAAGTACTTCGTTGCGGTCCCGCCGTTGCCGTCTCCGGAGATCTGCTGGAGGACCGAGCAGGGGTTTTGCGCCGGGCTGTCGGTTTTGCAGTATCCCGACGACGAATTGGCGGCGCCGTAAGCAACCACGTAGATCCTGGTACCCGCGCTTTTGGCGGCGGCGGCTTCGGCGATGCCCTGCTGGCACATGTTTTTGTAGGAGGGATAGCTTCCGTTCGAGTTGAGCTTGTTGGTGGTTGTCCAGCCCACGCTGTTGGCCTGGCCGCTCACCGTCACCGATCCTGAAGCATCGCCGTCGCTGAGGAGGATCATCACGTTGTCGGCGCCGGTCCGGCTGTTCTGTGAGAGATACTGCTGCGCTGCATTGATTGCGCCGGCGTAGTAGGTGCCTACGCCGCCCTGCGCATTCAATCCGCAGTTGCTGCCGGTGTAGCCGGAGGCAACCACAAGCTGCGAGGTGCCGCTGAGAGCCGAGGCGCTGTCGGAAGTACGGTAGTCGCTCGCCAGCCCCAGAATCTCGTAATCCTTGATCAGATTCGGAGTGGACAGGTTGGTGGCGTCCGGATAGGAAGACACGTTGAAGCTACCGCTATGCGGACAAGTGTAGTCGTAAGAAGGAGTCGACGTGGGCGGGAAGGTGAAAATGGAAACCTCGTCCACCGCCGTCTGCCCGCTGCAGCTGGACAGTCCCGTGTAGCACGGGGAGAAATCCTCGAGCATGTCCTGAACCCCCTGCAGCGCACAGGAAACTCTGGTGCCGCTGCAATTCGTTCCTCCGTCGGAACTGGTCATCGACTGTGTGGTATCGACGACGATGGCCACATTGAACGGCGCTCGAGGCGAGCCTCGCTCCGCGGCGGTTGCGGTTGCAGAGATTTTGACGGTGGAAATGCCGAGCACGCGGGCAAAAGTTGTCGGGATCGACGATGTCTGCACTACTACTACGGCGTTGTCACCGCTCGGGCTCAGGCATGGAACCCCCCAGCCTTTGACGGTTGTCGAGCAGTAGCCGGTTACGGTCATCGCTACGCTGGGCAGGTTGCCGGAAACGTTCGCCTCGCCGGCCTCGGAGCCGTAATCATGCGCGTAGGTTGCGTAGTTGGAATTCGGCAGCTGCAAAACCGCCGCCATCGCCGCCGCGTTGCTGAATGACTGCAACTGGCGCTCGCAAACCATGGCATGGCCGAGATCGATCACGAATCCCGCGATGCCCATCACCACGACCAGCATCACCGTGACCCACGGCAACGCCTGTCCCCGATCGTCGCGGAGCAATTTTGCCAGTGTTTTTCGGTTCCCTTTCATGGCTTTCTTTCCCATATCGCTACTGGATGAGTTCTGTCGTTGTCGCTGACAGGGTGTAGGAGTGAGAACCAAACGCAAAGACGTTGACGGTCACCGGATAGGTCACTGTGAGCACGGCCGTCTCTCCGCTGGTCATGGTGATGGCATTGCACGAGGTGGTATAGCCGGTGCCGCCCAGGGTAATTGCGAATTTCAAGCTGGCGGCGGTGAGCCCAGGCGCAGCGTTCTCTACATTCGTCACCGTGGTTGCGCATGGATCGGCGGCATTGCCTCGCAGCAATGCCAGCTGCTCTGAGCCCGCCTGAACAGCATTGTTGAGCGCCAGATCGTTGTTCAGTGCGATGCCGAACCAGACCATTCCGGTGATCATGAGCAACATCAGCGGGATCACCACAAACGCCATCTCGGCGACCGCCGAACCGCTCTCATCGCGTTCCACCAGCTCGCGCAGCTGGCCGGCAATGGCCGCCGGCCAGTTCGGTTGCACCGCCGGCTCTTCACGCCGGAGCCCATGAGCCCTCATGTTCGTTCCTCCGCAAATTCCGGGTAGCTTCATGGCAGTTGCTTTACCGATCCTGCATCGCTGCCTGCTCGATGCAGCTCGGCGACATTGCTTTCTCCGTTCTTCGCTTCCCTGCGCACCACAAAGACTGCCGCCACTTTGTCCTCGTACGCCAACTCGAAGCGTGCATCGGTGCGCAACAGCTGCGTGAGCGCCGCATCATCCGGCGCAATCACAACTCCGGCCGACTGCAGATCCGGATCCGCCGCCCACTTCGCCCCGCCGCCCCAGGTGTCGCGCGATCGCTCAATCGCCCGATCGCCGTAGAGCGCCGCGCGCCCATCGATACTCACCGGCTCGCGCAGGTTCCAGATCAGGAACCCACCCCAGTCGTAGGTATTGAAGAGAGCGCCCGAGTAGTGCCGATTCTTCACGACCTCGACAGCCTGGACCGGCATCTTTTCCGCCAGCATTGCTTGCAGGGTTGCGTTGTTCACGTGCAGCAACAACAGACTGGCAGCGAATGCTGCCGCCGCCGTCAGCCCGCTCAGAGCCAGCGCCCATAACGGCTGTTTTCCCCTGTCTTCCTGTTCGGCACGCGCGGGCAACCCGGCTGCCAGAATGGCGCCCGCGGTAATTGCCATCACCCACAGGTCCCGGCGCGATCGGAATGAGAGCACGGCTGCCAGTACCAGCATGAGCGTCTCGAACGGAGGCAGTTGGCGGAAACGGAAGAGGACTCCCGCCGCGGCCAGAGCAAGAAACAGCAGGACAAAATCCGCAGGCGCCCGGAACGGCAACGCCATCATCTCGCTCACCGTGTCGAGGACCCCGGCCTGGGAACCCATTTGCCACGCGATTTTGTAAATCCCGGGACCATAGGGATTGAGGCAGACCGCGGCAGCACATGCGCCCAGGGTCAGCCACAGTTTGCGCGCCGGCGGGCATTTCGTCTGTGACTTCCACCATCGCAGCAGCAGGGGCTCAATGGCGGCAATGCCCAGCACCAGCAACCCATCGACGAACTGGATGTGCACATTGGCCCAAAGCGCGAACAGAGGAGGCAACCACAGCAGTTCCCGGCTGCCGCCTTCGCGGCGCGCGTGCATCAGGATGTCCATCTCGATGGCGAAAAACAAAATCGTGAATAGCCACGGCCGCGGTGTGCTCATGCGTGACAGGCAGAACATCACTGCCACCGTGAGCACCGCGCGCTGTGTGAAATCGGCCTGTAGACGACTGAGCAGGTGATAAACCGCCGCCGCGATCAGCACCATCATCGCGGCCGTAAATACCAGCAGCCCGCGCAGGTTCATCCACGCGTAGACCTTCAGCAGCAGCAGATCGAACAACCAGCTGTATGCCTGCCACGGGCTACCAGCGCTCACCCGCGAAAACGGATCGGCGTGCGGGATTGCGTGATGCTGCAGAATCCACTCACCGGTTCTCAGATGCCATCCAACGTCCGGATCCGCGACCGCGCCCGTCGCTCCGCGAAGACAAATGAACGCGGACGCGGCGCACAACATTCCGATCAGCACCGCTCGCGCGATCTGATCGGTACGGGATGTTTGCGGATGGTCCAGCTGCAACGCGATGCTCCTCCGGCCCTGCTGCTCACAATGTTTGAGCGCCCCTTGCCTGCCATGCCACGACCCCTGGATCGCGCACATCTCGTGCCCGAAGTCGAAGTTGCCGCTGGGGGGTTCCCTCTATGATCGGAGCGCCCGCGTCGCTGGTCGATAACCCGCAGCGACATCCGGCTAACACCACCGTGTCGGTGTGTACCGCGAAGGTGGAATTAACGGATGCGTTACTGCTGCTGCCGCCAATGCGGCGCAACCCTTCTGTTTCCAATGCAGCGTCGCTGTGAGGTTCAGGCTCGACGAGACAGGGAACTCCGCCGTGTCCCCCGACGGAGGTACTACTTTAGTACCTATGAGCCATGGTCTCCCTGCTACGCTCCGGTTACTTCTAAACGCAATGCTTCATCCTGCCCGTGGCTGGACGGTTCATTTCAATTCCGGCAAGAACGTTCATGGAAGTTACTCGAGGGATGCCGGCAGTTCTTTAGCAGGATCAAACAGCTGCGGGCGCCCTTGTGTACGTTTTGCTCGCCGCTCTCATCGCTATCGCGGCGATTTGGGCCTTGCATAACTTCGGAAGGCAAGTCGCAAGAGAATACAGAAGAATCGACAGAAATTTCTGACCCAATTGAACCGTCTGAAGTCCTTTTCTTCCTGCCGGAGTTTCCGGCAATTCAGCTTGCCACGTACTGCTGTCTCCACACTCCGGGAAACCCGGACAACGAAAGTAGCAACCGCTAACACTTACTGATCATTGCTTTGGGAGGTTCTCCATTGCAAGATCACACCAACGATTCAGAAATCAGGCGGGATGGTTCGCAAGACGACCTGCTGCGGCACCCAAGGGAGAACTGATGAATTGCTTTGCGCAACTCCTGAGAGATTTGCTGAATGAGGATTCGGGCCAGGATTTGATCGAGTACGCACTAATCGCTGCCCTCATTGCCGTCGCCGCGATTTCTGCTCTGCGCGGTCTCGGCAACAAGATTTCCAACGAGTTCAACGCCATTGGCAGCAGCCTGTAACCATCACTGATGTTCTGACGGTTTTCTGTTTTTTGCCGGTCTCTGGTTGGGTGGCATGGTTCGGTTCGCTCTTGTCTCCGGACAAGCAGCTTCCGCACCTGATTCAAGATGAGGTCGCGGCCATCGTTTTCAGGCCCCCGGTCGCGACCACTCCGCCTCACCAGCCGCAGCAGAACCGCTAGCCATCAGCGTGGCGACACTACTTAAGCTTTTCCTGGATCCCGGCACTTCGTAACTGGCTTGCCGGAACGGGGAATCGAACCGAAGGACGACGCAGCATCGTGCGGGTTTCCTGGCCGCTCCCGTAAGGGAAAGCCCCAGGCCGGGGATGCCGCGGCGTGGTGTGCTGGCAACGGCCTCGGAGCAGTCAGGTCCCGGACGTTTCCTCCAACATCGTGCGGTCCTTCCTGCCATCTGCCTGGTATCAGCCCGATCTCCCTGGGGAGTCTCGGGTACACAGGACGGATGAAAGTTTTGGCTCTGGCCGCCGATCTCAGCAGGGCGGACAGCGCGCATCGGGGTCATTGCATGTCGAACCACATTACCGAGTGGCTGTGTCCGGCGGTCGCGCTTGTTTGTGCCCTCGCTGGATCCGTGTTTGACGTGCGCAGCCGCCGGATTCCCAATTTCATTACGCTGCCGGGAATCCTCCTCGGCCTGCTTCTGCACCTAGTTCTCGGGGGATGGAAGCAGCTCGGTCTGGCTGCACTCGCCGGTCTGATCTGCGGTGTTCTCTTCCTCATTTTTTGGCTGGCAGGCGGCATGGGCGCCGGCGACGTCAAACTGATGACCGCCGTCGCTGCTATCGCCGGCATGCCACTGGTTCCGTGGCTCCTGATTCTTACCGCCCTCGCAGGCGGCGTTATGGCCCTCGGACTCGCCTTGTGGCGTGGACGCCTCAGGGAAACGGTCCGAAACGTTGGCGCGCTTGCCCTGCACCACCGCTTCGAAGGCCTCACCCCTCACCCTCAACTGAATCTCGCGAATGCGAGGACTCTGCGCCTTCCCTATGCCCTGGCAGTAGCCGCGGGCACTGCGACGACGCTGTTCCTCACGGCGTTCCAAAGGTGATCTGATATGGCCCGCCGCCTGATGCTTGCTCTCGTCGTTGCCCTGGTAATCTCCGGCCTGTTTACGTTCTGGCTCAGCCGCCGTGTGGCTCATGCCTCGCGTACTCCGGTGCAGGCTCCCAACGAGTATGTTGCCGCAGCCCGCTCCCTCGATCCTGGCGAAGTAATCCGCCACGAAGACGTCTCCATGATCGAATGGCCGAAGTCTCATCCGCTCGACGGCAGCTTTGTGAAGATTGATGACGTCGTCGGCCGCGCCGTGCTCTATCCGCTCTCTGCCGGACAGCCGATCCTCGACCGCCAACTTGCCGCCCCCGGTTCGGGTATCGGGCTTACCGGAAGAATTCCCAGTGGTATGCGCGCGATCGCGCTCCGCTCGGACGAGGTCGTCGGCGTTGCCGGCTTCCTCATGCCCGGCACCCACGTGGATGTCCTCGTGACTTATAAAGACGACGCCCACCCGGAGCCGCTCACCGCTACCGTACTGCAGGATGCCGAGGTTCTGGCCGCCGGCCATCAGGTGCAGCCTGATCCCTCCGGCAAGCCCGTCTCCGTCGACGTGGTGACGCTGCTGCTTTCTCCTGAGGAAGCGGAAAAGGCGGTCCTCGCCAGCGAAAAAGGGACGATTCATTTCGTCCTGCGCAACGGCGGCGACCACACCCAGGCCGGCGCCACACCGGTTGACCTGGCGCAATTGGCTACGCTGCCGTCAGCCAAAGCAGAACCCGGCACTCCAGCGCCGAAACCCAAACCCGCGCCCGCGCCACCCAAGCCCTGGGTCGTGGAAACCATGATGGGCGATAAACGCACCACGGCGAGTTTCTACTGAGGCACCCATGATTCGCAGACAGCGCACAATTCGAGCCGTTTCCCCCGCTCTGCTGGCGGCAGCTTTCTCCACCGCCGCATGGACGGGCGCCGGCGCGCAACAGAAGGCCGTCTCGGCCGCAACCTCGACCGCAGTGGCCTCCACCCTCGTGAGTGACGTGGGCACCAGCGCTCAGGTTGTGGGCGAACCCCTGCACCTTCTGGTCGGCCGCTCCATGTTCGTCAACACCGACAATCGCATTCGTCGCGTGTACGTCAGCAATCCGGACGTTCTGGATTCCTTTACCTCCAGCCCTCACCAGATTGTCATCACGGCTAAAACGCCCGGCCTCTCCACTCTCGTGCTCTGGGATGAAAACGGGCAGTCCCACGCCTGGCAGATCAATTCCGATGTTGACGTCGCGAACCTGCACCAAGCACTTCAGGATGCGTTTC
Source organism: Acidobacterium sp. (assembly GCA_003166955.1). GTDB lineage: Bacteria > Acidobacteriota > Terriglobia > Terriglobales > Acidobacteriaceae > Palsa-343. The sequence continues at coordinate 44,134 of PMUI01000090.1, read as the reverse complement.
CCGGCGAAAACATCCGGGTTGAGGGCCATGCCGATCAGGTCGCTCTGGCAGGCACCGTCTCCAGCCCGGAAACCGCCGACGCTGCGTTCAAGCTGGCCGGCGTCTTCTCCAAGGATGTCGCTAATTCCCTGGTGGTGAGCACGCGGCACACTCCTCAGGTTCGTCTCAAGGTCCGTGTGATTGAGATCGACCGCTCGCGCGCCGAACAGCTCGGCTTCAACTTCTTCGGTCCGGGCATGAACACCTTTTCCTCAAGCACGGGACAATTTGGAACCGTCACCGTGGGCGCCACGACTCCCAGCCCGATATCCTCTCCCACCAGCACCACGTCTCTGCTGTCGCTCAGCAATCTGCTGGGATTGTTCTATTACAACCAGGGCATGCAACTGGGCGCTGCCGTGGAAGCACTGTTCACGAAACAGATTGCCCAGATTCTGGCTGAGCCCACCATCACCGCGCTCAGCGGCCAGAAAGCTTCGTTCCTTTCCGGCGGTGAATTCCCCTACCCCGTGGTGCAGGGCGGCACGGGCGGCTTCACCTCGGTCACGATTCAGTTCCGGCCCTACGGCGTGAAGCTGGACTTCACGCCCAACGTGCTGCCCGATGGCACCATTGAAATGAAAGTCGCGCCTGAAGTCAGCGCGCTCGACTACAGCAATGAAGTCGTTATCTCCGGATACACGATTCCGGCCATTTCCACCCGTCGCGCCGAAACGCAGGTTCAGCTGAGGAGCGGCCAGAGCTTCTGCATCTCCGGACTGCTCGACAACCGCACTCAGGATCAGCTCTCCAAGATTCCCGGCATCGGCGACATACCCATCCTCGGCAAGCTTTTCCAGTCCAAGAACGTCACCAAAAGCGTCGCGGAACTGGCAGTCATCGTAACGCCGACTTTGGTGGATCCGCTCTCGGACAATCCGACGCCGACCCAGCCGAAGACGGCCGAGCCCTTCATCGAGAGCAAGACGTTTGACAAGGGCATCACTCCCAAGATTCCCCCACCCCAGCCGCAGCCCGTGCCGCAGCAAGTGCCGATCCAGTAAAGGAAGAGGATTTCATCCATGAGCCAGCCGGCTTCCAATTCGACTATCACCGTTGCGCTGCTGACCGTGGCACTGGACCGCGATCTGGCCGACAAGATCGCCCAAGCCGCGTCGCAGCACAAATGGGCAGTCAGCCACGATGACTTCGATGAGTACGTCTCGGCGGTCCGCCGCCCCGCCATCTCAGCAGATGCCAAAGGCGCAGACCTGGTCATCGCCATCATCGACTTCGATCGGGATCCGGAGGGAGCAACTGAAACCGCTGCGTACTTTCAGCAGCTTTTCTTCGGAAGGTTCTTTGCCGCCGCCGTCTCCACCAACAGCGAGCCGGAGCTGCTGCTGGCCGCCATGCGCGCCGGCTGCAACGAGGTCTTGAAGAACCCCCTCGATCCCCGTCAGCTTGCCGATCTGTTCGACCGCCAGGAACGTCAGTGGTCCACCAGCAGCGGCCGTACCCGCTCCACCGGCCACATCCTGTCCTTCTTCGGCGCCAAAGGCGGCGTCGGCACCACCACTGTGGCTGTCACCCTGGCCTATTACCTCGTGCGCCAGAAGAGCAAGCGGGTTCTGCTCATCGACAACCACCCCGAGTTCGGACACGTCTGCCTCTACCTCGGCCTCGACGGCACTCGCTATCACTTCGATGAATTGATTCGCAACGTCAATCGTCTCGACTCCACCCTGTTGCGCGGCTTCATCGCCAAGCATTCCTGCGGCCTCGAGGTTCTTTCCTCTCCGGAATCCCACGACCCGTCGCGCACGGTCGATCCTGACGCCCTCGAACGCACCCTGGAGTTCCTGCGCGGCGAGTACGACTACATCATCCTCGATTGCCAGACCTCTCTGGAAGAAGTGTCGCTGGCGGTTATGGATCGCTCCGATCAGATCTACATCGTTGCCACTCCCGACATTGGCGCCATTCGCGATCTTTCCCGTTATATCGATGGCCTCGGCCGCAACGAGTCCACCTCAGCGCGCCTGCACGTCATCATCAATCGCTACTCCTCCCACGGTGCAATCGCCGTCGAGCAGATCGAAAAAGCCATCCGCGTCCCTGTCGAAGTCCGCCTCTGCAACGCCTATACCGAGTGTCAGCGCGCAATCAACGTCGGCGAGCCAATCGGACCTGACAAGAAATCGGAAATCTCCACGCAGTTCTCCCGGTGGACCTCCATCCTGACCGGAGAGGACACCCCGAAAGCCCAGCCGGCCAAGAAAAGCTTCTCCCTGTTTGGCCAGAAAAGGACTGAATAGCGATGAGCGATCTCACGCTCAACCTCACGCAGACACGTCCTGATGCGAATAACCTCCGTACCAACGGCGCGGGCCTGCGCAACCCCACCCCCGCCGGCGCTCGCCCGCTGCGCGAGAAGGAACAGCAGGAACTCAAGTCCGCCGTCCATGCCGAGCTCATCAACCGTCTCGATCTGGAAAAACTGGACGAGGCCCAGGAAACACGCGCCGGGCAGCTCCAGCTCCTTGCCCTTATTCAGCAGATCATCGGCGAGCAGGGCGTTCCCCTCAGCTCCGTGGAACGCGATCGTGTCGCCCAGGAAGTTCTCGATGAAGTCTTCGGTCTCGGCCCTCTCGAGCAGCTGCTCAAGGACGACACCATCAACGACATCCTGGTGAACACCGCCTCGCATGTCTACGTCGAACGCCGCGGCGTACTCAGCCGCACCAGCGTCACTTTCCGCGACAACCGTCACCTCCTCCAGGTCATCGACAAAATCGTCTCCGCCGTTGGCCGCCGCGTGGACGAATCGACTCCGATGGTCGATGCCCGTCTCAAGGACGGTTCCCGTGTCAATGCCATCATTCCGCCGCTGGCGATCGATGGCCCCATCCTCTCCATCCGGCGCTTCGGCTCCTCCCCGCTCACTGCCGAAAAGCTGATTCAGAACAAAGCTCTCACCCACCCCATGCTGGAGATGCTGCGCGCCGCCGTGCAGGCCAGGCTCAACATCGTCATTTCCGGCGGTACCGGTGCCGGTAAAACCACCCTGCTCAATGCCCTGTCGAGCTTCATCTCCGACAAAGAGCGCATTGTCACCATCGAAGATTCTGCCGAACTGCAGCTCCGCCAGGAACACGTCGTCCGCCTTGAAACCCGCCCCCCCAACGTGGAAGGCAAAGGCGCCATCCGTCAGCGCGAGCTGGTGATCAACGCCCTCCGTATGCGCCCCGACCGCATCNNACCGGCCACGACGGCTCCATCACCACCATTCACGCCAACACTCCCCGCGACGGTCTGGCTCGTCTGGAAACCATGTGCCTGATGGGAGACATTCGTCTTCCGGAAAAGGCCATCCGCATGCAGATCGCCTCCGCCATTCACCTCATCATCCAGGTGGCGCGTATGAGCGATGGCAGCCGCCGCATCACGCACATCACCGAGTTGACCGGGGCCTACAGCGATGTCATCAGCATGCAGGATATCTTCGTTTTCGAAAAGGAAGGCATTGCGGAAAACGGCAAGGTGAAGGGACGATTCCGTTCCACCGGTATCGTTCCCAAGTTTACCGAGCGCCTCAAGGCCGCCGGAGTTCCGATCCCGGGCGGTCTGGTCGATCACTCGGTGGAAGTCTGAGGACGCGCGCGCATGATTCTGATCGCCTCCAGCTTCTTCGCCGTCCTGCTGATCACTTTCGCGGCCGTGACTTTTGCCACCGCACCCACCCGTGTCGACAAGACTCTCCAGAGCCGGCTTGCGGCGGTAACCGCCAATAACGCCGGCGGCGTTTCGAGCGATGCGCGGGAGGCCAACGAGCTCCTCCGCAAAACCGCCTCCAGCCGCTTTGACTGGATTGGCCAGTCTCTCGGGAAGTACGTCTCGATGGCGGCGCTGCAGAAATGGATCTCCCAGGCCGCCCTCAACACGACGGCCTCGGCTGTCTTTGTGCAGACCGCCGCCGCTGCCGGCATCGGTTTTATCGTCACGATGTTCTTCGCGCCCATCCTCGGCGTCGAACTTGCTGCCGCCGGCCTCTGCGCTTCACTCCCCTGGGCGCGTGTCGCCTTTTCCCGCTATCGCCGTCTGCGCGCCTTCGAAAAAGCCCTGCCCCACGCCATTGATATGATGGCCCGCGCCCTTCGCGCCGGCCATTCCACCGCGGCGGCTATCGAAATCATGGCACAGGGGGCGCCCGAGCCCGCCTGCTCCGAGTTCAGCGAAGTCTTCCGCCAGCAGAACTTCGGCCTCCCGCTGCGCGACGCTCTCATGCAGCTCATTGATCGCGTGCCTTCCGCGGATCTGCGGGTGCTCGTCACTGCGATCGTTGTCCAGCGCGAAACCGGCGGCAATCTGGTCGAGGTTCTGGACCGCACCACCAACGTTATCCGCGAGCGCCAGCGCCTCCAGGGAGAAATCCGCGTTCAGACCGCTCAGGGCCGTCTCACCGGCTGGATCCTGACCCTGCTTCCCGTCGTCGTCATGGGCCTCATCAACGTCATGGATCCTGGCTACTCCAAGCCTCTGCTGAACGATCCGTTCGGACACAAGCTCCTGCTGCTCTGTGCCGGCCTTATCGCGATGGGAGCCCTGGTTATCAACCGCATCATCAACTCCATCGATGTGTAGGGGTAGACAATTATGGTGATCTTCTTTTACATTGCGCTCTCCCTTACAGTCTTCTTCGTCATTACGCTGCTTTGTGCGCCCTTCCTATTGCGCCCGTCCCAGCAGGCGCGCCGTATTCTCGACATCGTCACCAGCGACCGGCCCGACAAGCGCACCATCCGCAGCAAGGAAGTTGCGAAAGACAGGCTGCTCACGATGGCCCGCGCTTTCCGCGCCCGCCTCGGCCTGTCTGAAGATGAAAGACTTCGCCAGCGCTTCGTGACCGCGGGACTCAAGGGCGGCAGCCAGCTCGACCTGTATTTCACCGCCCGCTTCGTCGGCCCCGCCGCCGGTGCCATTGGCGGAAGCTTCATCCATTCCAATACCGCGTTCTGGTGCCTCGCTCTGGCCGCCGTGGGCTATCTGCTGCCGGATCTCTGGCTTACACGGGCCGTGAAACGCCGCCAGAAGAAGATTCAGAAGGGCATTCCCGACGCCATCGATCTGCTCGTGATCTGCGTGGAAGCTGGCCTCGGCCTCGATCAGGCTCTGCTGCGCATCGGCCAGGAAATCGTCCTCAGCTATCCCGAACTCAATGACGAGTTCAATCAGGTCAATCTGGAACAACGCGCCGGTAAGCCCCGTCTTGATGCCTGGCAGGGCCTCGCCGACCGCACGAAGCTCGAGGAGTTCACTTCCCTCGTCACCATGCTCCAGCAGACCGACCGGTTCGGCACCCCTATCGTCCGCGCCCTGAGCCGTTACTCCGAGGAGATTCGCACCGCGCGCCGGCAGCGTGCCGAAGAAGCGGCCGCGAAAACGAAGATCAAGATTCTGTTCCCCCTGGTTTTCTTCATTTTTCCCTGTCTGTTCATTGTGCTGTTGGCTCCGGCCATTCTCACTCTGAGCGCCAGTATGAAATGAATCGGGGAGCTTGAGCTTGCTGTAATTCGCGTGCGCCCTTTCAATCCGGGGGCTCACCGGAAAGGAGATTCACGATGGAATCGAGCCTGATTGTTCGCGTTGTTGCTCTTACCCTGGCAGTGGTCGTTGTCGGCTTTATCATCCTGCGCAGAAGGAAGCAGAAGTCGGCCTGATCCGGGGCCTCTGCGAGGATTGGTCCCTACTACGGCACGTGCCGGGAAAGGAGTAAGCCATGGAAGGAACCCTTATGATTCGTGCGGTCGCCGGTGCTCTGGCGGTTCTCGTGTTCGGCGTAATCGTGCTGCGCAGAAAGAGAACGGCCTGATCATGGCCCAAACCAATCGTCCTGATTGAGTACTCAGGACCTGACCGGCATCTGCCGTTGCGATCCCTTGCCGCGAACGCTCGTCCGGTTCGCTCAGGAGATTTCTCGCGCACAGGAGTGAAGACCGCCCTGCAACCGGCGGGAGAGGCGGCCCTATGCAATATCTCACCGTCACCATTCCGAAGAAGGCCGTAACCGTCGGATCGCGCATCGGACTCGCCGACACTTTTCTTACCCGGCTGTTCGGCCTTCTCGGAAGATCTTGCCTCGACGACGGCTCCGGCCTCCTCATTCGCCCATCCTCCGGCGTGCACACCATGTGGATGCGCTTCGCCATCGACGTCATCGCTCTGGACAAAGACTTGCGCGTCCTCAGGACCTGGCAACGCCTGCGACCCTGGCGCCTCACCCCCGTCAGCTTAAAGACCCATTGCGTCCTCGAGCTCGCACCGGGCCAGATCCATCACCTCAATATCGAGCCCGGCGACCAGCTGGCTCTCTCGCATTAAGTCGAACCGTCGGGGGCAGCAGGTTAGTATCCGACCGTGAACCGCTCCCGCACGTGCTGCGGCCTCGCTAACTCCTCCACCAGGGCAACCGCATAATCCTCGGCAGAGATTCGGCTCTCGCCCTTTTCGTCCACCACCAGGTCATCCTTCGCTATCCGGAACTTCCCCGTTCGCTCGCCGGGCTGGATGAAACCCGCCGGACTCAGGTAAGTCCAGTCGAGCCCAGCGGCGAGATTCGTTGTTCTCAGTAGCTCCAACAGGTCGCTATGGGCCTTCGCGATCGCCTGCCATTGCTCCGGCAGATGGCCGGAATTGAGCAGAGTGATTCCCGGCGCCACAAATAAGCTCGCCGCGTCGCCCACGATAATCACCCGCCGCACTCCCGCCTGCTTCACCGCCGTCAGGAGCGCCTGGGTCGCGGGGATCACCAGTTGCTCGTTCCCCGGCCCCGGACCATACGCACTGACCACCGCATCGTTGCCGCGGATCACCGCCGCCAGATCATCGTTGTTCACGTCGGCCTTCATCGCCGTCACGCCGGGTTCCGCCGGAATTCTCGAAGGGTCTCGCGCGACTGCCGTCACCTTGTGTCCGCGCGAAACGAGCTCCTTCACAACGCGGGTGCCAATCATGCCGCTTGCCCCAATGACAACCACATTCATCGTCGTGCTACCTCCAGCACAGCAGATGCTCGCACTCACATCCGGGATTCCGCTCTCCCCGCCCAATCTTTGACACTTATTCGTTCCAACGACCATCCTTGATGGGTATGCCCCGTAACCCCGCCAAACTCACACCTTGCCGCGAAGAGGCCGTCTTCGTCGATCTGGTGCGCACCGCTGACCTGCTCTCCCGGGCCCCCGGCCAGGTCATCAAAGAGCACAACCTCTCCGCGAACCAGTACAACGTCCTCCGCATCCTCCGCGGCGCCCCCGAAGGGCTGCTGTGCGGCGAAATCTCGGCCCGCATGATCTCCCGCGATCCGGATATCACCCGCCTCCTCGATCGCCTCGAAGGACGCGCCCTAATCGGCCGATGTCGCGAGGATCCCGATCGCCGCCGTGTCCACGTTCGCATCACCGCCCAGGGACTCGCCCTTCTCGCCAGCCTCGATCCGCCCGTTTGCGCGCTCCACCGCGGCCAACTCGGTCACCTTCAGGCAAAGGAGTTGCGCGAACTTACCCGCCTGCTGCTGGTCTGCCGTCGCGCAATGGCATAGTTTTTTCACATTTATTTGTTGCAACGAATATCTTCTGCCCGAATCCAACCAAGAAGGAGGAGAACTACTCATGAGCGCCACCGCCGCTGTGCCAACCGCAGCAACCACCACCTGGACCATCGATCCGGTCCACTCCATTGCCGAGTTCCGCGTCCGCCACCTGATGATTTCCAACGTCCGCGGCCAGTTCACCGGCGTCACCGGGAAGCTGACCTACGACCCCGCCGACCTCACCAAATCCCATGTCGAGGCTTCCATCGACGTCGCCAGCATCGACACCCGCGATCCCCAGCGTGACACGCACCTCAAGAGTCCCGACTTCTTCGACGCCGAGAAATTCCCCACCCTGACCTTCAGTTCCTCCCGCGTCACGCGCAGAGCGGATGGCACCGTCCTGGTCTCCGGCCCCCTCTCCATCCACGGCGTCACGCGCGAAGTGGAATTCACCGTCGAAGGTCCGACGCCGCCTGTGAAGGACCCCTGGGGCAACACCCGCGTCGGTGTTTCTGCCTTGACCAAAATCAGCCGTACCGAGTTCGGCCTCAGCTTCAATGCCACCATGGAGACCGGCGGAGTCATGGTCGGTGAGGAAGTCTCCATTACCCTGGAGCTCGAGTTCGTCCAGGCCGCCTGACCAGCCCGGGCCCCGCGCCAATCGCGAAGCAACGGGAGTCGTCTGTGAAAGTATGATCGTCAGGGTTCAGGAGAGCACGGACGATTCCCGCCACCGAAAAAACCCGCTTGCAGTTACAAATTCGCGGCGTTGTGCAGGGCGTCGGCTTCCGTCCTTACGTATATAACCTCGCCCGCCGCCACGGACTCGCCGGCTTCGTCCTGAATTCCCCCCGCGGGGTTTTCATTGAGGTTGAAGGGGACCAGGCCACCGTTGAGGCCTTCGTCACTGCCCTTCCCGCCGAGGCCCCTCCCCTCGTTCGCATCGCCGAAATCATCCGCACCGAGATCCCTGTCCTCGGCGACTCCGCCTTCTCGATCCACGAAAGCGACGCTGCGGGTTCGGCCTTCGCCCTTGTTCCTCCCGACATCTGCGTCTGCGACGACTGCCTCGGCGACACCCGCGACCCAGCGAATCGCCGCCACGACTATCCCTTCACCAACTGCACCAACTGCGGCCCACGCTACAGCATCATCCTCGACGTCCCCTACGACCGCCCCATGACCACGATGGCGGAATTCGCCATGTGCGACGACTGCCTCCGCGAGTATCGCGACCCCGAGAACCGCCGCTTCCACGCGCAGCCGAATGCCTGCCCCGTCTGCGGACCGCGCCTCATTCTGGTCGAGCCGAGTCAGCCGGCTGCCTCCGAACCGCAAACCTCTCGCGCCATCCTCGAACGAGTCGCCGACCTCCTCCGCGAGGGACGAATCGTCGCCTGGAAAGGGCTCGGCGGCTATCAGATCGCCTGCGATGCCCGCCAGCCATCCGCGGTCGAAGAACTCCGCCGCCGCAAACATCGCAGCGAGAAACCCTTCGCCATCATGGTTTCCGACACAGAAGCTGCAGCATCACTTTGCTTTCTTTCCCAGGAAGAGCGTGCCGCTCTCGTCTCCCGCGAACGCCCCATCGTCCTCCTCCGCCGCCGACCGAAACCAAAACTCGGCGCGGACCTTGCCGAAGCCGTCTCTCCCGGCAACCCCGCGACCGGCGTCATGCTTCCCTGCACGCCGATGCACGATCTCCTCTTCCGCATCCTGCGCGAGCGCTGGGACGCCGACCCCGCGCTCATCATGACCAGCGGCAACATCAGCGAAGAGCCCATCGTCATCGACAACGCGGAAGCCGAGCAGCGCCTCGCCGGCATCGCCGACGCTTTCGTCCATCACAACCGCCGCATCCACACCCGCGTCGACGACTCCGTCGTCCGCATCGTCTCCGGTCTGGCGATGCCCATCCGCCGCGCTCGCGGCTACGCGCCCCAGCCTGTCTGGCTCGGCCGCGGCGAGGCCGAAGTCCTGGCCTGCGGAGCGCAACAGAAGAACACCCTCTGCCTCACCCGAGCCGGTTTTGCCATTCCCAGCCAGCACCTCGGCGACCTTGAAAACTTCGAAACCCTTCGCTTCTTCGAAGAAACCCTCGAGCGGATGTCCCGCCTCTTCCACGTCACACCAACCGCCGTCGCCTACGATCTTCATCCCGGCTATCTCAGCACGCAGTTCGCTCTCAAGCTGGACAAACTTCGTCCCATCGGCGTCCAGCATCACCACGCGCACATCGCCAGCTCCATGGCCGAGCACCAGCTCGACGGCCGCGTCATCGGCGTCGCGTGGGACGGCACCGGCTTCGGCACCGACGGGACCATCTGGGGCGGAGAGTTCCTCGCCGCGGACTACCTCGGCTTCCACCGCTACGCCCGCCTGCGTCCCGTGCTGCTCGCGGGCGGCGACGCCGGCGTGCGCGAGCCCTGGCGCGTTGCGCGCAGCTATCTGCTCGACACTTTCGGGGCAATTCCCAGCGACCCGCGCTGGGCCGCGATGGCGTCCGCCGACCGCCTTCGCGTCATCGACACCATGCTCGCGCGCCGCGTCAACACCATCCCAACCTCGTCCGCCGGCCGCCTCTTCGACGCCGTCGCTTCCCTCATCGGCCTTCGTCACACTGTTTCCTTCGAGGGTCAGGCCGCAATGATGCTCGAAGCCGTAGCCTCCTCCGACTCGGCGTCAGCGGTTCCTTACGACTTCACCCTCACCGGCGCCGCTCCCATCGACGTGGACCTCCGCCCGATGATTCGCGAGATCATCACAGGCATCGAAGCGAACGAGCCGCAGTCCCACCTCGCCGCCCGCTTCCATTCCACACTCGTTGCCGTCATCGCCGCAGTCTGCCGCCGCATGAGCGACGACCTGCAGCTGAATCGTGTCTGCCTCAGCGGCGGATGTTTCCAGAATGCGATTCTGCTCGAAGGCTGCCTCAACGCTCTGCGCGCCGACAGCTTCGAAGTGTTCTCTCACCGCGAAGTCCCCGCCAACGATGGCGGAATCTCCCTGGGCCAGGCCGCCATCGCCTGTGAGCAACTCCGCAGCCAGAGCTAGTCTCGCGAACCCGTCACAACCGCCCGCCGCTGCTCCAAAAAGCTCCGGATCGCCGGATCCCGCTCCAGCCCAATCGCCACGTCGTAGGCGTGGCAGGCTTGACCGCTCGACCCAGCCCGTGCCAACAACTCCGCGCGCGCCGCCCAGTATGGTTGATACTCGGCCAACCGCGCATCGGCGGCCGAATCCGGCATCGCATCCAGGCCAGCCTGCGCTCCATGCACCTCAGCAATGGCCAATGCGCGATTGATTGCCACCACCGGCGACGCGGTGATCGCCAGCAGCGCATCGTAAATCTGCATCACCTGTTCCCAGTTCGCCTCACCGTTGCGGCAACGAGCCACATGCGCCGACTGCACCGCGGCCTCCAACTGATACCGGCCGATCACCCCGAGCGCGCTGGCGCGGACCAGCAGCGCCTCAGCCTGCGCGATCATCTGTGCATCCCACAGCGCCGTGTTCTGCTCCGTCAGCGGCATATATTCGCCGCGCTCATTCCGCCGTGCACGCCGCCGCGCTTCTGCATGCAGCATCAGCGCCAGCAGCCCCAGCGCCTCTGCCTCATTGGGCAGCATCTCCGCCACCAGCCGCGCCAGGAACAACGCCTCCCCCGTCAGATCCCGCCGCAGCATGTCCGTGCCAATCGCATCGCTCCATCCTTCAGCGAACGCGGCATAAATCGCCTCCAGCACCGTATCCAGGCGACCCGCCAGCTCTTCGCGCTCCGGCACGCGCAGTGGAATCCCGGCCTCCCGGATCTTGCTCTTCGCACGCACCAGGCGTTTCCCCATTGCCGCCGGCGACGTGAGAAACGCCGACGCAATGGTCGCCGCATCCAAGCCCACGATCGCCTGAAGGATCAAGGGTGCCCTCACACTCGCGTCGATTGCCGGGTGCGCACACGCAAACATCAGCGCGAGACGCCGGTCCGGAATCTGCCCACCTTCAGGGGCCGCGCTGATGACCGCTGCAATTTGTTCGAGGTCTGCGTCGACCACGCCGCTGCGGCTGCGATGGCGATCGGCGTCGATCCACTTCCTTCGCGCCACCGTCATCAACCACGCTTCGGGATTCGTGGGCACACCCTTCGCCGGCCAATCCGCCAGCGCCGCCGCAAAGGCCTCCGACAACGCATCCTCGGCCGCGGCTACATCTCGCGTGCGCGATGCCAGAAAGGCGACCAGCTTGCCGTAGCTTCGCCGGGCGATGTTCTCCGCAGCTTCGCGCGCCCGTAGTACAACGTCACTCATGCCTGCCTCTGATCCCTTGACGCTTGAGACCCCAAACATTGGACATTCTCCGGCTCGATTCATCTGATCTCTATAATCGCCGCAGCATGGAACAGCATGCGAAACCCAGATTCCTGCGCTTCGTTTTCCTGGCAAGCTCGCTGCTCGCGCCCACCGGTTGCGCTCGCGACCAGCTCATCGTCCCGCGAACCATGGTCTCGGTCCCCGCCGATGGCCGAACCTATACGATCGCGGACATCGCGCGCCGCAGCGGCCGTTCCCTTGATTCATCTTCTATTGAATCCGCCTCTCCCGAGCTTCGCTTCCAACAGAAGACGAGCAGCACAGTCGCCGTCCTTGTCCGCTCGCCCGTTCTGCCCGGCGTTGCCGCTCTGCACTTTGCCTGGCGCGGTCGCCGCTACACGCTAAACGCCCGCTACCTTCCCATCGACGCCGACTCTCACAACGACGGCCTGCCCGACGCCCTCCACCTCCACTCCCCCGAAGACCGCCAGGCCTTCCGATCCTGGTTCGTGGCTCTCGCCGAACAGGAAGCCGACTTGCCGGGCGAGAAGCTGCCCCCGGAAATCGATGACTGCGCGGCTCTGCTTCGCTTCGCGTATCGAGAAGCCCTCGTCGAGCACGACGATCACTGGCTTACCGCACAGCCCGAAGCCGACCGATTCGCCTCCCTCGTCTCGGTCGCCCAGTATCACTACCCGGAAACGCGCCTCGGCCTGAATCTTTTCCGCGTCACGCCCGGCGCGTACACACCGGCCGACAGCGGCGCATTTGCCCAGTTCGCCGACGCCCACGCCCTCCTTGCCTTTAACGCTTACCCCGTTTCCCGCAACGTCCACACAGCTCTTCCCGGCGATTTATTGTTTTTTCGCCAGCTGGAGCAGAACTCGCAGTATCATTCGATGGTTGTCACAGGACCGCATGCGGACTGGGTGATTTATCACACCGGTCCCATCGGCAAACAGAAGGGCGAAGTCCGACGCGTCGCGATCGAGGACCTGCTCCACCATCCTGACGCGCGCTGGCGCCCCCTACCCGGCAACCAGAATTTTCTAGGGGTCTATCGGTGGAACCTCCTGCACGACGGAGACTGACGCTTACCCTTCTCTGCGGGCTCCTGTTTCTGTTTTTCGCCGCCGCTGCCCAAGCCCAAACCACCCGCGCCGTCTCCTTCAACCTCAGCACCAACCGCACGTTCTCTCCGGACGAAAAACCCACCATCCACCTCTACGCGCACGACGTCGACGAGCTGGAGTTTCGCGTCTACCGCGTCAACGACCCCGAAAAATTTCTAACCGACCTCCCTGACCTGCACAGCTTCGGCAACGTCTCCCCTGGCGGCCCTCAGGAACAAATCGACGAGCGAACCTGGCTTGAGCGCTTTCACGACTGGAAGCACCACCTCTGGTTTCTCGTCCGTCAGTTCTTCCGCGGCCAGTTCTCCACCGAGAGCCGCGACTACTTCCGCGCCAAACAAGCCAGTCTCGCCAAGCGGAGCCGCATCGTCGGCGTCGCCGAGTTCGCGCAGATTCCTCTCCTCAACGATCACCAGCTCGTCGCGCGCTGGCGTCAGGAGATGCCGCCCACCTACATCTCCGATTCGCAGGACCTACCCATCGACCAGCTGCCTGCGGGCCTCTACCTCGTCGAAGCCACCGACGGCCATTACAAGGCCTACACGCTGCTCATGGTCAGCCGCATGGTGCTCATTACCCGCACCAGCAGCGGCAGCATCCTGGCGTTTGTTGTCGATCGCCAGACTGGAACCCCCATCGCCAACGCGCAGGTGGCTTATGGACTCGGCCGCAAAGAGCAGGGCCGCGCTGAGACCGATGCCGATGGAGTCGCGGAACCTCACGGCGGCGCAACGGTGCGGGACGGGGAAGACAGTCTCTGGGTCACAGCGACAGCGAATGACGAATTCGCCGCCGTCACCCCGATGGCCTGGTCCTTTAACACTTCCGAAAGCAACAAGTGGGCTTCATACGTCTACACCGATCGCCCCGTTTATCGACCCGGCCACACCGTCCACTGGAAAGCGTTGCTGCGGGCGCGCGTCGACAACCACCTCGAGCTGCCGAAGATTCCTTCCATCCATGTCCGCATCTCTGACGAACAGGACCAGCCCATCTTCGATCAGCAGATGCCCATCACCGCTGACGGCGCGGTCACCGGTGACATCGCTATTCCCACAAGCGCCGCGCTCGGCTACTACACCGTCCGCCTCGGCGACACCGACGCCGACGTCTCGGGCAGCTTCCGCGTCGAGGATTACCGCAAGCCCGAGTACCAGGTCCGCGTCACCGCGCAGAATCTGCGCGTCCTGCAGGGCCAGTCCAACCAGGTCGTCATCGACTCGCGCTACTTCTTCGGCGAGCCTGTCGCGTTTGGCAAAGTGAAGTACCGCATCTACCACTCGCCGCATTATTGGTGGGACGAAGACGAAGACCAGAGCGACAACAGCAGCGCGAGCGACGAGGATCAGTCTGCGGACACCGATATGTACGGTGCCGACCAGGAGTCCGAGCAAACCGCCAAGCTCGATGCCAATGGCAAGCTCACGATCACTGTCCCGACGAAAGTAGACTCTTCGGAACGCCACACCGATCAGGACTATTACATCGAAGCCGGCGTTACCGACGAAGCCAATCGCGAAATTACCGGTCGCGGCCACTTCCTGGCCAGCTACGGCAGCTATCGCATCCACGTTGAGCCCGACAGCTACAGCGTTCGCGCCGGATCGAGCGCCAACTTCACCGTCACCGCCGTCGATTACGACAACAAGCCCGTCCAGACCCAGGTACACCTCAGCCTCACCTGGCGTCGATATGCAGACGGCAAAACCACCACCACCGACGGCGGATCCACCGACGTCACCACTGACGCTCGCGGCACCGCACACGCCATCATTCCCGTCAATCAGTCCGGCAGCGCCGAAGTCGTCGCCTCGTCTACCACGCCTGAAAGCCGCACCGTCACGGACTACACCTGGCTCTGGGTGTTCGGCAGCAACGAAGCCGACTGGTTCTCCAACGGCGCGCAATCGGTCCAGATCGTCGCCGACAAGAAGTCCTACACACCCGGCGACACCGCGCACCTCAGCATCATTTCCCAGGTCGCGCCCTTCCACGCCCTCGTCGTCGCCACCGGCTACTCTGTCGAATTCCGCAAGGTCATTTCCTCCGACGGCATGACCGTCAACTTCGACCTGCCCATCACCACCGACTCGCAACCGAACCTCGAAGTCTCGGTCACCTTCCTTAAAGACGGTCAGCTCTATCAGGCGAGCCAACAGATCAAGGTTCCACCCGTCGAGCAGCAACTGCAGGTCGAGATCAAACGCAATAAGGATGTCTTCCAGCCCGAACAGCCCGCCGAATACGACGTCTACACGCGCGATTCCCTTGGCAAACCTGTCAGCGCTGACCTCAGCTTCGGCGTCGTCGACGAAGCTATCTACTCCATCTATCCCGACTCCAGCGGCGATATGGTGAAGACGCTTTATCCGAATCGCTTCAGCTACGCCTCCGTTGACTCATCGCTGCAGTACTACTTCTCGGGCACCGCTGGCGACAAATCCCCCGAGCTGGCTCAGCGCGCGAGTCGTTACCGTCCGCAACTGGCGCAGGTGAAGCCCGGCAACGACATGGTCCAGCCGAAAGTCCGCAAGGCCTTCCCCGACACGGCCTACTGGGCGCCATCCATCCACACCGACGCGCAGGGCCACGCCCACGTCAAATTCACTTTCCCCGACTCGCTCACCACCTGGCGCGCGACGGTCCGCGCCATCACTTCGGACTCGCGGGCCGGCTCCGCGATCGACCGCGTCATCGTGCGCAAGAACGTCATCGTTCGCATGGGTACCCCGCGCTTCCTGCGCAAAGGGGACGAGATCACCATCCCCGTCATCGCCCACAATTACCTCGACCAGGCCAAGCAGATTCAGGTCTCCCTCGACATTCACGGCCTCAACCTCGTTACCGGTGCGCCGAAGCAAATCACCGTAGCCAGCAAGAGCGACGGCACCGTTCTCTGGCGCGTCAAAGCCTCCGCGATCGGCACCGCCGATCTTCTCGCCAAAGCCCTCACCAACGAAGAATCCGACGCCCTCGAGCTCACCTTCCCTGTCGAGCCCTCCGGCGTCAAGCAGACCATCAGCCACAGTGGTGTCGCGACGGGCAACTCGGCGTCCACCACCATCGACTTCCCCGTCAATACCGACGCCGCCGCGCAGCAACTCCAGATCGAAGTCAGCCCCTCCATCGCCGGGAGTCTCTTCTCCGCGCTCGACTACCTCACCAGCTACCCGTGGGGCTGCACCGAGCAGACCATGTCGAGCTTCCTGCCCAACATCATCGTTGCTGAGACGCTGAAGAAACTGAACCTCAGCGGCCACATCGATCCCGCTGACCTCAAGTCCAAAGTCGATGCCGGCTTCGATCGCCTCGCCGACTATCAGCACGACGATGGCGGATGGGGTTGGTGGAAGGAGGACTCGAGCCGCGTCTTTATGACCGCCTACGTCGTCAGCGGTCTCGGTGAAGCCGCCAATTCCTACCCGCTCAACCCGCAGCGGCAGCAGATGCTGCAGAACGGCCGTCAATACCTCCAGACGCAGCTCGCCCAGCACCCGAGCATGATCCCCGACCTCCGCGCCTGGGTCGTCTATGCGCTCTCCGAATCCGGCACCGACGACCTATCCGCACAGCTCAACACGCTGTGGTCGCGCCGCAACGACCTCTCTTCCGAAGGCCTCGCGTTCACCGGCCTCGCCATGCTCCACGCCAACGACGCGCACGCCGCCGACCTCGCAAAGCTCCTCGAGAGCAAGGCGAAGCAGCAGGGCGACCTCACCTCCTGGCCCTCGACCTACAGCCCCGTCCTCGACCTTGAATACGACGACAGCGCGCAGAGCACCGCCTTCGCCATGCGCTTCCTCTCGCACGCGGACGCGCAAAGTCCGCTGCTGCCCAAAGCCGCCGAGTGGCTCATGCTCAATCGCGACAACGGCTATTGGTGGAACTCGACCGAGCAGACTGCGATGGTCATCTTCGGTCTCACCGACTACCTCGCCAATTCGCAGGAACTCAACGCGGACTTCGACGCCGACGTCCGCGTCAACGGAGCGAGCCTCGGCCATCGCCACTTCACGCCCGCCGATGCGCTCGCCGGCACCACCCTCGACGTCACCGTTCCCGCCGGAAAACTCGCCGCGCACAACACCATCGACATCGCCCGCACCGGCAATGGCCGTGCCTACTGGACTGCTCAGGGCACTTACTTCTCCACCGAGCACAAGCTTTACCAGCAGGGCAATCTCTCCCTCAACGTCACGCGCGACTACTTCCGTCTCACGCCCACGAAGGACAAGAACGGCAATATCGTCTACAACCTCGACCCGCTCAAAGGCATTGCGCAGATCGGCGACATCCTCGCTGTGCACATCGCCATCAGCGGATCAGCAGCGAAATATCTCTTCCTCGAAGACCCCATCCCCGCCGGCACAGAATTTCTCCAGAACGAAGACAGCTACAACATCGTCGCTCGCCCCACAGACTGGACGTGGTGGTACACGCGCCGCGAATTCCACGACGACCGGGCCGTCCTCTTCGCCTCCGACTTCTCCGGCCACCAGGAATCCTTCTACCTACTGAAGGTCGTCAACCCCGGCAGCTTCGAAATCAGCCCCGTGCATGTCGAGCCCATGTATCAGCCCGGCATCCAGGCCACCAGCGACGAACTGCATCTCGACGTGGGAGAGGTGAACCCATGACCGCACTGCTCCCTCGCGCGTTCTCGAAATTCCGCTTCTCAATCATCGCTTTGCAGTGGGGAGGCACCCTCGTCGCGATGCTCCTCGCAGCCGCGTGGCTCCAGATTCCCGACTCGCACGCCTGGCAGTTCGCCTTCTCCATGATCTCGGCAGCCGTACTCGTCATCGGCTTCTGCTGGCTGCAGGTCGCTACTTTCTCGCGTCTGCGGCCCGACAGCCCACGCGCAACCTTTTGGTTGCGTATTCTCGGCTTCGCCCTGGTCGCTGCGCTCTGGATTCTGCTCGCCCAATGGATCAGCTCCGGCAGCGACAGCATCTCCAACTACGCCTACCTCTGGAATTCGAAGCTCTCCCCCGGCATGCGCATCACATTCTCACCCGCGCGTCTCATCGCTGGCCTCGGCATTTTTCTCGACGTCCTGATCTGGGCTATTACCGCCCTCCTGCTGCCCATCGCCATCACGCTGAGCACACAAGGCCTCCGCCGCCCCTCGTGGCGCGACGCACGCCGCCCGTATCGCCACATCCTTTACTGGATCGCCGTCTTCGTTTTTTGCATTCTCACCACGCAGCTCACTTCGGCCCTGGTTTCCTGGAAGCCTGGCAAAAGCGTCTCCGGCGAAGTCGTCAGCGTGATCGTCAGACTCGCCATCGCCTGGACCACCGACATCCTGCTCTGGTGCCTGCTGCTCGCATTCACCGCTGCATGGATGGATTCCCTGCCGGAGCCGGCCCCGGAGCCTGCCATCGAGCCGGCGCCAGCACCTTGAGCGCCGACTCCGGTACACTCCCGGATCGCAGCCACAGCCGTACCTGCTCCAACCCATAGCGCGCGATCAGCGCCTGCGCCAGTATTCCGGCTCGCGCATGAGCCCGCTGCGATTCCGCCTGATTCCTCGGTCTAGTCAGCGCTACATCCAAATCCGCTACAGCCATCGCCTCCACAGTTCCGTGCTCTCCAGAAGCCAGCGCCTCCACCACTCCCTCACGTAGCCACAGCGGAGCCTGGGGGGAAGCCTCGCTCTCCACCTGCACATGCAGAAATTCATGCAACAGCGTCTCCTCTTCCCCGCCGCTTCTCTTCAGCACCGTCGATGGCTGCAGAAAGACCCGCGTCCCCTGCGCCGAAGCCAGCATCCATCCCGGCTCATTCGTTACCTGCCGAAAAAGCTCCGTCGTCGGCATCTGCCACACATCCGGTTGCACCGGCCTACGGGGCGGATAAAGTGCCTGTGCCTTCCCCCACGCCGCGTTTCCTTCCCTCACCAAATCGGTTGCCGTCAGAGTCGTCCACAGCGTCCATCCCGTCCCGCGCACCGACACCCATCCGCGATCCTGCGACGTCACGCCCACTCGTGTCCCCGGAAAATAAAACCTCAGAATCTCCGCCGATGAATACCCCTCGGCTGCCATCTCCGCAGCGCCCGCCTGGCACAGCCCCACTCCATGCCCGAAACCCCGCCCGTCAAAATGCAGAACGCCATTGCTCAGGCTCACCGTGTACCAGTCGCTGCGCAGCTGGTTCCACCCCAGCGCCCGATCCACCGCAAGTCGAAAGCTCTCCGCCGCCACCGGAATCGCAACGCCGCCTCCCGCAAACTCCAGTTGCACGGCGCGTCCCACATCCGTACGCTTCGCCACACGCACCGCATCGATTCGCCCCGGCAAATTCCATCCCTCACTCCGAAAAATCGACCGCATCTGCTCCACCGGAATCTCCGCGTGCCACTGCGCAGCCCCATGCCGCGTGCACCACGGATCAGCATGAGACACGAGATAAGGTTCGCGAGGCCGTCTCCATATCTGGCTCGCACCCTCGCTCTGCCCACCGCAGTTTTGCGCATAGAACACGAAAGCCCGTCGCGCACCGAACCACAGAGTCTCTCCGGCCGTCTCCAGAACCGCCCGCTCCATCGCCGGCAACAGTTTTCCAAATCGAAGCGCCTGGCAGTGCGTGCTGTCGCACAAATTGAACCCTTCCTTCGCATGCCGATCTGCATTTTCCAGCGCAAAAGTCCGCACCACCAACGCCATCGCCTTCAACGATTCCAGCGGCTCACTCGCCCCCGCCTCTCCGTTCAGCGCCAGCGCAACATAGCGCTCGCTGTCGAGTGTCAACACCACGCGCATCTCGCCGTGAGCAACCGACAGTCTCCACACGCCCGCCGCGCCAATCTCCTTCGCATCGCCATCCGGCTTTAGTCGAAACGCACCGTCCAGCTCGACCTCCCGCGCCCGCTGGCCCGAAGACAACGCAACCTCATCGCCCAGCACCTTCGCCGTGAAAGGCGCGCTCACCACCCTCGCCCGACACGAAACACAAACTCGGACCGACTCCTTCTTCCCGATCGGCATCACAGTCAACGCCGCAATCCGACGCGCAGAAAACACCTCAACCGCCAGCTGCCGCGCGCCCGGATCCTGCTCCTGCGCAACTCCGCAAACCCCGCCCCACGCAGCGGCCCACAGCAGAATCCAAACTCGCCTCATCCCGCCGCCATCCGCTCCAACGCAGCGAAAAACCGATGCGCCATCCCCGCCGCATCCGCGCCATTGCCGCGCGGCACATAGACGACCACCACAACCCGCTCTGCGCCGCGCGATGCGATCCCCGCGAACCATCCATGGGTCCACGCCTGACCTGCATCGCTGGCAGTGCCCGTTTTGCCGGCAATCGTCAGCCCGGGTGTCGCCGCATTGTGCGCCATCCCGTAAGCAATCGATCCCTCCAGCCCCCGCCGCACCACTGGCACTTCATCCAACTGCGCCGCCAGCCGAAAATACGCTCGCGCCAGTTGTGCCGGCGTCACCTCCACATCCTCGAGGCCCAGCACAAATAGCTGCAGCTCTGCTTCGCTCGACGGCCTCCGAACCATACCCGCCGATTCCTCGGCAACAAACCCGGGACGGCTCCCCAACCCGTACTCCCGCAGCACGTCCGCCGCCTGCTCCGGAGCAAACCGCGTCGCCAGATTCGCAAACCACGCATTGCAGGAGTAAGCCAGTGCCCGTTCAGCATCCAGCACATTTTCATCTCGAGGATGGGTGCAGGCCAGATCGCGCCCCGCGATGCGAAGATTCCCGTGGCAGACCACCGTTGTCTCGGCGCGGACTCTTCCCTGCCGCAGCGCCGCCGCCAGAAACAACGGCTTCAGTGTCGAACCCGGCGCACTCGCCAGCCGACCGGCTTCTTCCGCGCGGATCGTCGCAATCGGCCGCCCATCCTGCCCATCCAGTACAACCGCAACTGCACCGGTCCCCGCCAACGCGGAATCCAATGCTCGCTGCGCCGCACCGGACACACCCACCCCGCCCGCCGGCAAAACTCCACAACAAAGAACGGCCAGCATCGATCCGCAGCGCATGCCTTCCACTCTACGCGGCAGCGGACGACCCCAAAACAATCAGCTCACCTGACCGGAAAACACAACCGGAAAACACATTCCGCTGACCCGACCAGTTCCTCTGTCAACGCGGCTCCGCCCATCGACGCGATCACGGCGGACGCCTTCACCACCTTCTGTGAATTCTTGTCCACCCACAGCGTCTTCCGTCACCTTCTCCACGCCCGCAGCGCGTCCTGGGAACGTGATAGCCTTGCTGGTTTGGAAACCGCATTGTTGCCGGGGGTCAGGTCGTCTGCGCCCCCCGAGACAAGCACAGCTGAAACGGGATCCCTGAAATGACAAAGAAGCGATTTGCAGTCCTGCTCTGTTCCTGGGTGGTTGGACTCAGCCCAGCCTTTTCGCAGCAAGCGAAGTATCCCTTCAACGATCCCAGTTTGCCGGAAGACAAGCGCATCGACAATCTGCTGTCGCTGATGACGGCCGAGGAGAAGATCGACTGTCTTGGAACACGCACGGGCGTGCCGCGCCTCGGCGTGCCCAACATCGGCAGCTCGGAAGGGATTCACGGCGTGGTGCAGCGCGAGGAGCGCTTCGGACGCAAGCCCATCACCACTACACAATTTCCGCAGCCGCCGGGCATGGGCGACTCCTGGGATCCGGACCTGGTCCGCCAGGCGGGTGGCGTCGAAGGATTCGAAGCACGCTACATCACCGAGACACCGAAGTACGATCGCCAGATTCTGATGGACTGGGGTCCGCAGTCGGATCTGGCGCGCGATCCGCGCTGGGGACGCAGCGAAGAAGTGTATGGCGAGGATCCATTCTTCAACGGGACGATGGCGGTCGCGTTCGCGAAAGGAATCGAGGGCGACGATCCGAAGTACTGGCAGGCTTCGCCGCTGCTGAAGCACTTCCTGGCTAACGAGAACGAAGATCACCGTAACAGCTCATCTTCCGATTTCGACGAGCGCCTTTTCTGGGAGTACTACTCGGTGCCGTTCCGCATGGCGTTTCAGCAGGCCGGCGCGAGCGCGGTGATGGCCTCGTATAACGCCTGGAACGGGACGGCCATGGCTGTGAATCCGATCCTGAAGAGCATCGTGCGCGACAAGTGGGGCGTGAACGTGCTCTCGACGGACGGTGGCGCCGTCAAGCTGCTGGTCGACCCGCGTCATTTGTATCCGAACCAGGAAGCCGCAGTGGTAGCGTGCATTAAAAATGGGATTAATCAGTTCCTGGACCGGTATGCGGATGAAACGAAAGCCGCGCTCAAGGATGGTTCGCTCACGGAAGCGGATATTGATGCCGTTCTCCGTTACAAATTCCGGATCGCGATCAAGCTGGGGTTGCTGGATCCGCCGGAAATGGTGCCGTACACGAAGGTCAAGGACGGGCCGGAGCCGTGGAACACGGATAAAGACCGCGACGTTTCGAAGAGACTTGCGCTCGAATCCGTGGTGCTGCTGAAAAACGAGAAGGACTTTCTGCCTCTCGATAAGAAATCGATCAAATCGATTGCGGTCATCGGGCCGCTGGCGGATTCGGTGCACTGGGACTGGTACGGCGGCACTCCTCCCTACAAAGTGACGCCCCTGCAGGGCATTAAAGACGCGCTGGGCCCCGATGTGAAGGTGAACTACGCCGCGTATGACACGCCCGATGGCGAGGACGATGCGATGAAAGCCGCCAGCCAGTCCGATGTCGCCGTTGTGGTGGTGGGCAACGACCCAACCTGCGGCGATGAGGCCCACCAGTGGTACAGCAGCTACGAAGGCGGCGGTTACACCCTGCCCTGCACTTCGCCCAGCGATGGCCGCGAAGGCCGCGACCGCGAAAGCATCACCCTGGGGCAGGAGCAGATCGTCAAGCAGGTCTTCATCAAGAATCCGAAGACAGTAGTCATGCTCATCTCCAGCTTCCCCTTCGCCATCAACTGGACCCAGGAAAACGTCCCGGCCATCCTGCACATGACCCACGCATCGCAGGATGAAGGCACGGCCCTGGCGAAGGTGCTCTTTGGGGACTACAACCCGGGTGGGCATTTGGTGGAGACGTGGCCGAAGTCGCTCGATCAGCTGCCGCCGATGATGGACTACAACATTCGTAATGGTCACACGTACATGTATTTCAAGGGCGATCCTCTCTATCCGTTCGGTTTCGGACTGAGTTACACGACGTTTAGGTTCTCCAACCTGAAGACGAGCGCGGCGCAACTGACAAAGGACGGAACGGTAACTGTATCCGTGGATGTGACAAATACCGGCAGCCGAAGCGGCGATGAGGTGGTCCAGCTGTACGTGAAGCATCTGCGCTCGAAAGTTGAGCGCCCAGGCAAAGAGCTGGAAGGTTTCCGGCGTGTGACAAGCGACGCCGGGCAAACGAAGACGGTGGAGATTTCCCTGCCCGCGTCGAGGCTGGCATATTGGGACACAAAGGCCGGCGATTTTCGCGTGGAGACGGAGCCGGTGAGTCTGATGGTGGGCGATTCGTCTGCAAATCTGCCGCTCAGCACGACGGTGAAAATTGAGTAGCGGACTGCTCGGGCTCTGAGCTATTCCTCTGCTCCGGGTTGCTGCACCCCGGAGCCGGTTGCGGCGTGGCTCCAGTTGTGGCCGCTCCCATTGAGGTTGAATCCATAAAGAACGAGGCGAGGCCGCTCACCGCGCGTATCGGCGTTCTCGATCTGAATGTGGATCGTGCGGCGCTCGCCGGACATGAGGGCGATGTAATTGTCATCGTAGAGTGCCGGGACGATGAGGTCGCCGGTCTTGTCCCGGACGACCTTCACGCGAACCATCAGCGCCGGAGCCCTGGAGATGTTGTGGAGCTCAACGGTGAGCCGCCATTGCATGCCCTGATGGCGGATGTGACTCGTCATCTCGATGTTGACGCTGGGCAGCTCGCGGATGCCGGTGTAGTCGTTTTCGGTAAGGCCGCGCAAATAGAAATTCGAGGACACCACTTTGCCGTTCTGCGAGAGCGAAAGGCGGATGAAGTGCGTCTTTGACAGCCCCGTCGGATATTCGATCTGCAGCGGCGTTGACGTCGAATCTTCGTGGCTGTCGAGAATGGCGGACTTCTCCCACTTCACTGAGCCGTCGATGTTCAGCACCTCGGCATGCGCCGTCAGCGCGGTCTGCTCGCCCGCGCTGTAATTGACCACCTCAACACGATCTGTCGAGGCGTTCCACTGGATGTGCAGCGGCTCGGCGCCCTTCTTTGCGCCGTAGTAGCCGGCATCGGTGTCGAAAAAGTAGTCGTAGGTTTGCCACAGCAATGAAGGCCAGGCAGGATGGCTCATCCAGATGAGCAGACCGAGTCGATTTTTGCTTTGCCCTTCGTACATGCCGCGATAGGCGTTGTAGTCGACGAACTGCGCGAGCTCGAGCCAGTCTGCGATGTTCTGCGCGCCGCCAAATTCCTGATCGATTTCGTTGGGCGGGAAGTGGAATTCCGGAAACATACTGCGGATGAAGGAGTCGTGGAGCGGCCACTGATAACCCTGCGGCCACATCGCGGAATCGGGCATGGTGCGAAGCAAATCGGCCATTTCAACGACGTTGGGTGCACCCATCTCGGAGTGGAATTTTACAGGCGCATGTTCGAAGTAGTATCGCAGCGGCTCGACGCGGTAGGGACCGTGGCCGCTGACGGAGCCATCGGCTGAACTCGATATGTAGTGCGAGTCGTGCACAAGCGTGTCGACAAGATTTCGCAGCCCATCATCGATCGGCTGCGGCGGAAACCCCTCGTTGCGACCGCAAAACAACCCCAGCGATGCGTGATTCCGAATCCGTAGCAGATAATCGTTGGCGTTGACGAGGAATAGCGTGTTGTCATCCGGATTCGGCCCGTCCCAGGGATTGGCCAGCCAGAAGTCCTGCCAGATAGCGACTCCATACTTGTCCGCCGCATCGTAAAACGCCTCGTCGTCCGTCATGCCGACCCAGTTGCGGATCATGTTGAAGTGGAGGTCGCGGTGATAGCGCATCGCAGTCTCGTATTCGCGGGAGCGGTAGCGGAGCATCGACTCGGAGAATCCCCAGTTGCCGCCGCGGGCAATGAATCGTCGCCCGTTGATCCAAATTTTGAGAACGCCGCCATCCTCGGAGTATGTGAAATGCCGGATCCCAAACTGCAATGACTTTGTGTCGGACGTTTTTCCGTCGGCAATGAATGCGATGGTGACCGGGTAGAGGTTTGGATCGCCGTAGCCGACCGGCCACCAGAGTTTTGGATTGGCGATGGTAAGGGTCGGGTACTCGCCCGGAGAAAGCAGGACCGTTCGCGTCGCAGAGACGGAAATCGTGACTGATTGTTCGACCTTGATATCGCCGAACGTGACACGGAGCGTGCCAGTAACCGCCTGTGTGTCCTGATTGTGCAGAGTCGCTCCAATCCAGATGTTTGCCAGCGGGGTGTGAGGAGAGACGTTGGCGGCGGGCAGATATAAATCGCTCCACACCTCCGGCGACTCCACCGTCACCGGCCCGCTCGTCGTCAGCGTCACCTTGTTCCAAATGCCGTTATCGCGGCCGTGAATGGTGGAGATCCAGTCCCAGCCGGCAGAGGCGTGGAAGGTGGGATTGTCGCGGCCGAGCGCGCCGCCATTGACGGTGCGGCCGGCCTTGTCCTTGGTGCTGCCGGGATTGGCGTTGGCGATGATGCGGACGGCCAGGGCGTTCTGTGCGCCGGGCTGAATGAGGCTGGTCACGTCGAATCGGCCGCGCATCATGCCGCCGTCGATGCGGCCGACATGTTCGCCGTTGAGATAGATTTCGGCCTTCCAGTTGATGCCGTCGAAGTTCAGCCAGACGTGTTGACCGGGTTGCGTCGGCGGCGCAACGAATTCGTCGCGGTACCAGAAGTCGGAACAGAAGAACGAGTCGGAGACGGTGTACTGGTTATCGCCGTAGTCAGGATCGGCAACGGCGCCATCGTTGAGGTAGCTGGTGAGAATGGTGCCGGGCACGGTCGCGATCATCCAGTCAGAGTCGGAGAAGCCAGGCTGGGCAATTTGTTCGCCGTTGGCTGCGGCCAGCGAGGCGCGCTGCAGTCTCCATGCGCCACCGGCTAGTGGCAATGTCGCACCAACGGCAGACGCGACTGCGGGGTGCGGCACGGCGACCAGACCTCCGCGCCCGTGAACCTCGAACTCGCTGAGGATATAGCGGTCGGAAGGCTGGACAGGCTTCGTCATGAGGACGCGGACGTAGCGCCCGTGCGCGGATTGGGCGAGATGAATATCGTCGGTGGTGTCTGAATTGGACGGCAACGGCTGCAAGTTCTGCCATTGCCCGGCGTCGTCAGAAACCTGGATAAAACCCTCTGTCGCGGGTCGAATCCACGCCAGCACCACACGATCGAAGGTGCACGGCGCGCCCAGGTCAACGTAGACCCACTCTTCGCCGCTCCCGGCGCTCATCCAGGCGCTGAAGAAGTGCTCGGACCCGGCGATGTGGACTTCCCTGCCCTTGTCAAAGGTCGCCAACTCGGCGACGCCCCAGGTCTTCACGCCGTCGGCTGAAAACTGCACCCGATAAGAGCGATACCGCGCGGGTGCCGTGAAGGGGATGGACTGAACGAAGCTTGGGCCGGAAAAGTCCATGCTCGGCCAGTCGGTTCCGGTGGAGCGGCCGACCTCATTCCAGTTTGCTTGATCGTTGGACCCGGAGACGATGTAGGTCCAGCCAGAGGCGGGGGGTTTGCTGTTCATGCGGCGAAGCCAGAGGTCGATGCGGTCGAGCTCGGGCGGATCGTAGCCTCCTTCAAGATCGAGCTCGACCCACGGGTTCTCGCCTGTGACATCAATCGACGACGTGATATTACCGTCGAGGAAAACTTCGCGCTGCTGCTTGTTGAGAAGGCTGCCGCTGCTCGTGGAGGTAACGATCCATGGCGGCTGCGCTTGCTCTTTGATCCCATCGGTGATGAGCTGCGCCGTGAGGTTGTAATCGTAGGCGCTGGATTGGTACGCGGGGCGATGCAGCGCGAGATTGCGATAAGTCGCGGAGTCGACGGTGAGCGAGGGGCCCGTGTACTCCTTTGGGTCGCCGGGATAAATACCGACGCCGCGCGTGTATTGGGTCTGTGCGTGGCAGTTGACAATCAGGACGGCGCCAAGAGAGAGTACGGCGAGACGCTTCACAAAATAGCTCCTATGCCGGCACGGATTCGCCCCGAATTGTACGCCGTTCGGTAGCCCGGACGAGGCGTTCCTTGCTCAGGGGCGCGCACAATTCCCGCGTCCCCGGGAAGGACGGGGAGGCATCTGCCCATCGCCAGGTTTCGAGCGACGGCGGACCGGGCGCTCCCAGGTGCAAAGTGTTATCCTCAACGGCTGGGCCAGTCCATCGGCGGAAACAGAGAATGCTCAATCAAGGATGCAATGTGTTCAGGGCATCGATCTACATATCGGCGGCAGGTCTTCTTTTTTGCTGTATCGCGCACGCACAGTTTCTGCAACAAAGCCTCAATATCGAAAAGCAGTTGCCTGAGTCCGAGCGCGGAGTAATTGCTCGCCTCGAAAACCTGAGCCACTTACCTCCCGGAGTGTGGAAGTACCACGTGGGCGATCTCCCCCACGCAGAGGATCCATCTGTCGATGATTCGTCGTGGCCCGCTGCGAAGGCAGACTCCGCATACCCGGAACAGGCGCTCTGGTTTCGCCAGTGGGTGGAGGTGCCGAAAAACCTGGACGGATATGACCTCACCGGCACGCGTATCTGGTTTCGGTTTGAGGCCTGGGTGAATGGGCCACTGCCTCAGATTATCTATTTCAACGGGCGCCGCGTGGCCATGGGTGACGACCTCGAACCCATCGTGCTGTTCGATCGAGCCAGGCCCGGCGATCGCATCCTCATCGCGGTCAAGTTGATGGCAACCGTGGACCGAAAGCACTTCAACGGAAGTCCGATGAGCATTTCCTTTTCCGGCGATAGGCCAAGCCCGCAGGACGTCGGCGAGGAGTTCCTATCAGCAGCAGTGCTGATTCCCAGCTTGTCGAGAGACGTGGCGGCAGATAAGGCCACGCTGGACAAAGCTATCAGCCAGGTGGATTTGAAGGCCCTGGACAGTGCGGACCAGCTTCAGTTCGATTCATCGCTGCGCGATGCACACGCCACGCTGGAGGCACTGCAGCCGATGATGGCGCAGGCGACGCTGCACCTGACCGGCAATTCCCACATCGACGCGGCCTGGCTGTGGCCGTGGACGGAGACCGTCGACACCGTGAAGAACACGTTTTCGACGGCTCTGCAGCTGATGAACGAATACCCCACCTACACCTACACGCAGTCGGCCGCCGCGTACAACGACTGGGTGGCGCGCGACTATCCGGAGATCGACACGCAGATCAAGCGACGCGTTAAGGAGGGGCGATGGGAGGTGGTCGGCGGAATGTGGGTCGAGCCGGATCTCAACATGCCCGACGGTGAATCCCAGGCCCGCTCGCTGCTGATCGGCAAACGCTGGTTTCAACAACACTATGGCGTGGATGTGCGCATCGGATGGAACCCGGATTCGTTCGGTTATAACTGGCAACTACCGCAGATCTATAAGAAGTCGGGTGTCGATTACTTCGTTACGCAAAAAATGGAATGGAACGACACTAACAAGCTGCCGTTCAAACTGTTTTGGTGGGAGTCGCCGGACGGGAGTAAGGTACTCACGTATTTCCCGCATGATTATGCGAATACCAACCTGAATCCCGTGCGGCTGTCGGTCGATCTGCAGAAGGCGAGGGAGTATGCGCCTGGGATGACAAACATGATGGACCTGTTCGGCGTTGGCGATCACGGCGGCGGACCGACGCGCGCCATGCTCGACGAAGGTCTGCACTGGATGCAGAGTAACAAGATTGTGCCGAAGGAGCAGTTCGGAACCGCGCAGCCGTGGTTCTCCGCAGTCGAAAAGCAGCTGGCTCCCGAATCGCCCGAGTGGGATTACCGCTCCATCGCTCAGGGCTACCACGAGCCTCCTCCCGTCGAAGGCAAGGTCGATATTCCCACGTGGAAGAGCGAGTTGTATTTCGAATATCACCGCGGCGTCTTCACCACACAGGCAATGCACAAGCGCAACATGCGAGAAAGCTCGGAGTGGGCGCTGGATGCGGAGAAGTACGCGTCGCTCGCCTGGCTCGATGGTAATAACTATCCCGGTGACGAGCTGACTGAGGACTGGAAGAAGATCACCTTCAACCAGTTTCATGACCTGGCGGCCGGGTCGGGCATCGGAGTGATCTACCAGGATGCGCAGAAGGACTATGACGCGGTTCGCTGGTCGACGAATGAAATCTCGGCGAACGCGATGAGGACCATTGCCGCACATGTCGACACGCGCGTCACCCAGGGCGTGCCGGTGCTGGTGTTCAATCCGCTGGGCTGGCAGCGGTCGGGAAATGTAACCGTCGATGTACAGATGCCGGCTGCAACGCCGGATGTGTCGGTCCTGGACTCCTCAGGCAACGTATTGCCGTCCGCAGTATTGTCGAAAGACGCGACGACCAACACGTTTCATCTCCTGGCAGAGGCGCGCGGTGTTCCGTCAATGGGATATGAAGTGCTCCGCGTAGTGCCGGGAAAGCGGCCCTTCACGAGCGATCTGATCGTCAAAGGCACGACCCTGGAAAACGCAGCGCTGCGGGTGGTGGTCGATCCCACTACCGGATGCATCACGAGCCTGCACGATAAGAAGGCCGGGTTCGAGGTGCTGGCGAAGGGGGCGTGCGGCAACGAGTTGCAGGCATTCAAAGACACGCCGAAGGATTACGACGCGTGGAACATCGATCCTGGCACGCTCGACCAGCCGCCGACCTTAATCACAGCGGCGGATTCGGTTCAGGTCATCGAGCGAGGCCCCATGCGGGCATCGATTCGCGTGACGCGCCACTGGCAGAATTCGAAGTTTGTTCAGGACATCGTCCTCGATGCCGGCTCCGATCAGGTTGAAGTCATCAACGACATCGACTGGCACGAGACCCACGTTTTGCTGAAGGCCGCTTTTGCGCTGTCCGCGACCAGTCCGTTTGCTACCTACGAAATTCCTTACGGCACCATCCAGCGTCCGACCACGCGCAACAACAGCTGGGAAAAAGCGCAGTTCGAAGTGGGAGCACAGCAGTGGGCTGACATCAGCAACGCCCAGCATGGATTCAGTCTCATTAACGAGTCGAAGTACGGATACGATGGCGTCGGCAATTTGCTGCGGCTCACGCTGCTGCGGTCGCCGGTGTGGCCCGATCCCAACGCCGATCGCGGCCACCAACATTTCAGCTACGCGCTGTATCCGCATGCGGGCGACTGGAAGCAGGCGATGACGGTGCGGCGCGGCTACGACTACAACTACAGGCTGAAGGCAATGCAGGTGGAGGCGCATGCCGGATCTCTGCCCGCTGAGCACTCCTTCGTTGGCATTTCCCCGGAAGATGTCGTCCTGACCGCGATGAAAAAGGCCGAGGACAGCCATGCGCTTGTGTTCCACTTTTATGAGTGGGCCGGCAAAGCGGGAAGCGCTTCGCTGCGCGTTCCTCCGGGAGCAACGGGCGCCGTCGAAACCAATCTGATGGAGAAGCCGGAGGGACAGGCGCTCCCCGTTTCCGGCGATCACGTGACGGTTCACTTCCGACCCTATGAAATCGTCGCCTTGCGCGTTGACTACCCCGAAAACCACGCATTGGCGACTGCGGAAACCGTGCGTTGACCCCGGCTCTCGGTGGCCGATATACTCAGAAGGAACCAAGCGGGAGTAGCTCAGTGGTAGAGCATCGCCTTGCCAAGGCGAGGGTCGCGGGTTCAAGTCCCGTCTCCCGCTCCAGCCTGTATTCAGCGCGTTCTGCGTTGGCCTGAGCTTCCATGTGTGGTTTAAGATTTGCTGTTCAGGCGCGGTACCCAAGTGGTAAGGGAGAGGTCTGCAAAACCTTTATGCGTCGGTTCGATTCCGACCCGCGCCTCCAAAAGATCTAGCCTGTATTTTGCTGAAATTAAGGCGGTGCGGCAACATTCGCCCATCGGTCCCTAAGGCAATCCGCTCCGCCTTCACGCACACACCTCTCTCCCATCGATATCGCGATGGGGCGGCGGAACCACTGGCCCGTGCAGCCCGATGGTTGTCCTCAGCAACAAATACATTTCGATCAACCTGCGCGTAGTCCGCTGCCTCTTGCATACTCGTACACCCAGCGAGGCTCTCCTCCATCGCAGCCGCGTGGTTCACGTCAACAATAAGGAGTGGCAACCGGTGCGGTTTCTGAACCGTAAAGCGCTGCAGGCGCGGACTCATCTGCGCTAGTTGCCCGATCCCGGAGTGGGTGCCAGGTGTCGCCGTCGACCAAGCTCCCCAGCCTCTCAAACCGGTGTCCCGAACACTCTTTATTGTCTCGCCACTACCAATTTTCAAGTTGACAGTGGTTGCGTGGCGGAAGTAAATTCGCGTGCCAGTTAGGGGTCATTAGTCCACATCCACAACAAACAAATACAGTTCGAGAACTTCTCACCTGCATTGGGAGGACAAATGAAGAAAGTTACGCTTGTCGGAGGCAGAGGGTCCAGGTGGGCCTTGCAGCTTATCGTTTCCCTGGGGCTGTTCGCATTGACTACCTGCGCGTTGGCGCAGGGCGGCAATGGCGCGATTACCGGCACGGTCGCGGATCCGCAGGGTGCCGTGGTGTCCCGGGCGCAAATTAAGGTCACAGAGCTGAGCACCGGGGTGACGCGAACCGACACGACCAACGGCGCGGGGCAATTCGACATTCCGTCCCTGCCGCCGGCGACCTATTCGGTTACGGTGGAGGCGCAGGGGTTCAAGGAATACGTGCAGAACATCGTGCTGCTGGCCGATCAGGTCCGCGACATGGATGTGAAGCTGGAGGTGGGCGCGCTGACACAGAAAGTCACGGTTGAGGAATCGAGCGTCCAGGTCAACACCGTCAGTCCGGTGATCGGCCAGGTGATTGAGCAGGCGCGCCTGGTGGATATTCCGCTGAACGGCAGAAATGCCGCGGACTTGACGCTCCTGGTGCCAGGCGCCATCAATTTGTCCGCGAACAATGCGGGCACGCAACAGGGAGACACAAAACAGGTGCCCGGTGCGGAAGCGATCTCAGTCAACGGGACCCGGCCCGACCAGATCGGCTACAACCTGGACGGGGCGGACAACGAAGACCTGATGAGCAATACCAACAACCCCTTCCCCTTCCCTGACGCGCTGCAGGAATTCAGCGTCCAGACCAACAGCTTCGACGCGCAGTATGGCAACAACGCCGGCGCGGTGGTGAACGTCGTGACCAAATCCGGCACCAACGAGTGGCACGGCGACGCCTTCGAGTTTGTGCGCAACCGGGTGTTCAATGCTGCCAGCTACTTCGGCTATGTGGGCACCAAAAAAACGGTCGATCCCCTCAAGCGCAATCAGTTCGGCGCCACCATCGGCGGTCCCATTCACAAAAACACCACCTTCGTCTTCGGCGGCTGGCAGAAGACCATCATCCGCAGCGCAAACGCCGCCAGCAATGCGACGATCCCGTTAGCGGCCAACCTGACGGGGGATTTCTCCAACTACGCGACCCTGGGCGCCAGCAACCCCAAGGGCAAAGTGGTCAACATCATTAACCCGTTTACGCACACCGCCTATGCCAGCGACAGCAACATCGGCCCGCTGGATCCGGTGGCGCTCGCCATGACCAAGCTGATGCCGATTTCCTCAGCCAACGCGAGCGGGTTTGTCACCTACTCCACGCCCATCCACCAGAATTTCGATGAATACATCGTGCGCGTCGATCAGGTATTCCGCGGCCAGGACCGGCTCTTCGGCCGCTTCTATCTCGACCGCTATGTGCATGCGCCCACCTATGACGGCAAGAACATCCTCACCGCCGGACCGGGCTCGACCGTGCAGACGCAGAACTGGGCCGTCGGCTACACGCGAATCTTTACACCGAATGTGGTCAACACGGTGACCATCGGCATTGTGCGGGCGTCCTCGGATCGCGGCCAGCAAGGCGGCCCGGGAGGCACGGTTCCGGACATGAAGACCTTCGGTTCAAGCATCTTTCAACTGCCCGCGGCCCAGAGCGGCATCCGGAACTTCGGCGTCTCCGGCGACTTCACTCTCGGCAACTTCACCGACGGCAAGTTCATCAGGAATACCGGCGATCTCCGTGAATTGGTGAGCTGGAACAAAGGGAAGCACGACCTCACGTTTGGCTACGATCTGGAACTGGATCAGTCGAACGTCAGAAACACCGACTTCGAGAATGGCAACTTCAACATGACCGACGACGTGTCGGGCCTGGCCATGGCCAACTTCCTGCTCGGTTATCAGCACACCTTCAGCCAGACCTCGGGAAATTTCTCCGACTCCCGTGAGAATCCCATGGGCCTCTACGGCAACGACAAGTGGAAGCTCTCGCCGCGTTTGACTCTGGACTACGGACTCCGCTGGGAACCGCAGCAGGTGATGAAGGAAATCTACGGACGCATCGAGCAGTTCTTCCCAGCTGCCAATCTTGCCGGTGTTCACTCTTCCATCGTTCCCAGCGCACCCCCGGGGGTGTTCTTCATCGGCGATACCTACAACGGAGTCACCGTTCCCGATCGCGGCGAAGCCGGCGACTTCAACAACTTCGCTCCGCGCGTCGGCGTTGCCTGGGATATGACCGGTTCGGGCAAAATGTCGCTCCGCGCCGGCGGCGGGCTCTTCTATTACTCGCGGCTGCCAGGCTTGTTCCTGAACGACGCGTCCATTTCGCCACCCTTCAGCCTGCGCATCGACCTGAACGATTCAACCACCGGAGCTTCGCAGATTGGCCCTCTGTCCAATCCCGAGGTGAATTATCCGAGTTTCACGGCCAACTTCCCGCTACGCTACACACTGAAGAACGTACCCAAGAACGCCACCTTTGTGGCCAACCCCACCGTTTTCGGCCTGCAGCCGGGGGTCAGGTGGACCACGCCTGAAATCTACGACTGGAACGCAACCTGGGAATATCAGGTGCGCAACGATACGGTATTGCACCTCTCTTATGTCGGAACCCGTGGCGTTCACCTCCGCCAGGACGTCAACCTGAACCCCGGCATCTATACGGCGGGCAGCACCGCGTCGCTGCAGGCGCGGCGGCCCTACCAGCCGCTTGGCATCATCTATCAAAATCGCAACAACGGCGCCAATGGCTACAACGGTTTCCAGGTCGATCTGGAAAAACGCCCCGCCGTTGGAACCGGCATTCTGAACCAGATCACTCTGCTGGCCAACTACACCTATTCCAAAACCATGGATTACGGACTGGCAGAGAATGGCGGCATCACCGATATCGGGTCCAGCATCGGCTCGGGCATGTCGTTCTACGATCCTCGCCAGCATGCGTTCGAGACCGGATATTCCGTGCTCGATCACAGGCAACGCTTCGTCGCCTCCTATGTCTGGAACCTTCCCAGGATGATCGGCTCCAACGGGCTGGTACGCAACGTTGTCGGCGGTTGGCAGTGGACCGGTATTTACTCCTATATCTCGGGCGATCCGCTGACGATTCTGGCGGGCACCGACCAGTCCCAGACCGGAAACAATCTTGATCGCGCGGATTACACCGGGCCATCGAACCAGTTCGGCAACCGCGGGAGTACGCCCGGCGGGTGCGCCGGCGTTGCGCACTGCGTAGCCTGGCTCACCCCCTCCAATTTTGCCAAGCCGGCAGCCGGAACCTATGGGAACTCAGGCAAAGGAAACTGGCGCGGTCCAAGTCTTCAGGATGTGGATACCGGCCTGCTCAAGAACTTCACTCCGCTTTCCTCCCACGAGAACTTCGGCTTCCAGTTCCGCGGCGAGTTCTTCAACATCTTCAACCATCCGCTGTTCGCCGATCCGAACCTGACGTTCTCCAATGGCGCGTTCGGCAGCACCCGCGCCACGGTGGGCACCAATGCGGATTATCGCGTCGTTCAGCTCGCGCTGAAAGCGATCTTCTGACGAACCGGGGCCGCTCGGGGGTCCGGGCGGTGACCGCTCAAGCGAGAGAACTGGTAATGCCCAGTTCTCTCGCTTTCTGTTTCTGCGGCCGCCCGCCACTCCCCGACCGTTCAGGGATTTATCGGTGCGACGGTTGAGCATGCGGAACCTGCGTGAGAATCCAGCGCACCACTTCAACACCTGCCGCGTAATTGTCATACTCCTGGGGAAGCTTGCGCCCGTCGGTATACTCGTTATAAAGCCACGGATCGACCATCGCGTAGACAGTGCCCTTGCCGTACTTAGCCGTCGCCATGAGGATTTCTCCCGCATCGGTGAGTTGCGGGATCGCAGGCGCACTGAGCGACAGCGTTGAAACATCCTTGACATACATCGTGTGCGGCTGATGAAAAATGGGCCCTTCGCCGCTGATCGCAACCTTCCCCATCTCCCAGTGCGTGCCTTCCACGTGTTTGCGCAACACGTCGTTGTAGTGAATCCCGAACTTCGCGCCCAGCGTATTTAGGCCGTTCAGATCGGTATTGGCTGGGTCGTTTCCCATGATCATCAGCACGCCGCCTGCCCTCACCCATGCCACGATCTGTTCCGCATCTGCGGATTGGATGAAGTGGGGATTCGGGTTCTTTGCAGGAGTATCGGGTGAAACGATGATGTAAACCTGCGCGCCGCGCAGA
Source organism: Acidobacterium sp. (assembly GCA_003166955.1). Taxonomy (GTDB): domain Bacteria; phylum Acidobacteriota; class Terriglobia; order Terriglobales; family Acidobacteriaceae; genus Palsa-343. The sequence continues at coordinate 8,504 of PMUI01000090.1, read as the reverse complement.
GCATTCGCGGTCGGCGCGCTGGTCAGCGTGTCCGTGTTGGCGCCGAAACTCCGGAAGATATGCCCGAATAGCGAGTAGCCGGAATCGCTCTCGTCGTCCCATTTGTAGTGGAACAGTTCTTCCTGGCCGAATGGACCCGAACGCTTCTGGCTGTTGAACCACGCGTCGACAAGTACAGTGTTACCGCGCCCGAGGCTTACACGGTCCGCGGTTTCCATTTCTGACGAGGCAAGCAAAAAGGCACCTACACCTTTTGCATCATTCGTTGCCACTTTTTCGCCGACATAGTACTCGTAGCTTCCATCGCGGTAAGGATTGCCACCTAGTCCGGCACCCTTCACCGTGTCGGTCAGCGAGACATCGTCCCCCTCCGTCCGCGCAAAGTGCCCCAGTATTCCCTGATACCCGCGCTGGGCAACCTCGAGATAGCGCGGATCAAGATAGCCGCGCCGCGCGCCCTCCGCCAGCGCATAAACGAACATGCAGGACGCGGACGACTCGAAGTAATTCCCCGGTGCGCCCGGCTTATCCAGCACCAGATACCACAGCCCCGTTGCCTGGTCCTGTACCTTCGCGACCGCCTCCGCATCCCGGCGAAGCTGGCTGAGTAACTCATTGCGGCCGGGGTCGTCCTTCGGATACCAGGCGAGCGTATCGACGAGCGCCATCATGTACCAGCCCATCGCGCGTCCCCAGAACTGCGAAGAGAGCCCTGTCTCCTTGTTAGCCCAGCGCTCCTGCTTCGACTCATCCCAGCCGTGGTAGAGCAGGCCGGTCTTCGGGTCGCGCGCGTGTTCGTCCATCACCGCAAACTGGTGGGTGATGTCGCTGAAAGCTTCCGGGTGATGAAATGTCGCCGCATATTCGGCGTAAAAAGGCTCCGCCATGTAAAAGCCATCCAACCACATCTGATTCGGATAACGCTGTTTGTGCCAGAATCCGCCCGACGGCGTGCGGGGCTGCGTCATCAGTTGCTGCCACAGCAGAGTGGCGGCCTTTGCATAGCGCGGCTCCCTCGTCACGCCATACAGCAGCAGAAGCTGCCGGCCCAGCAGAATGTTATCGAGCTGCTTCTCCTCCGGTTTCCAGGTCGCGATCGATCCATCGGGACCAATGAACGTATCCACCGAACTCCGGATGTAGGAGACGTAGCGTCCATCCGCGGTATTCAGCCAGACGGCGTCCATCCCCTCCAGCAGCGTTCCCAGTTCGTAGTTCCATATCGAGGGAGCGCCTGCGGGCACGAAGCGTCCCTCGGGCCAGCGCTGGATGGCAGCGTTCGCTGCGCGTTGCGACCAGGGCAGACCACCTGCCACCGGCGCATCCTTCGTGGCGGCCGAAAGCGTGGAGACGAGTGTAAGAATGAAGACGACGCGGGCCAGTTTCATGGTGATTCCGGATGTTCCTTCTCCCCTGCGCTGAATTGGACGAGGCCAGTTCAGGATCAGAACTGTACCAGTTGTACTCGTTTTCAGGAAAGCTCGGCCGGCGCTGGCCGTCCGTAATGCGAGCTGTCGTCAAACGCCAGAGAGGAACCTGGAGCCTCATCTTTTCGTAATCTCTTCTCAGGATGGATCACCTCTACAGCTGGAACTGGGTTGAAGCGCAGGTCTTGGAGACTGCCGCGATGTGGAACGCCAGCGAGGCCCGGAGCCTGCCCGACGCCCCCCGCTACACGGTCCGCGAGCAGCAGAAGCGCGAGAAAGCCTGGGACGAAGCGTTGCGCACCGTCGAGCGCGAACTGAGGCGGGCTCGGCGCCATCGGAGCCGCTCCGGACGCCGCGAGATCCAGCAGCGGGTCACTTTCGCGTTCGCGCGATTCTCTGCCACCGCTCTCGATCTGCCCGACGACGCGATCGCGTTGCTGACCCAGGATTTTCTTCCCGCAGGCACGCAGTTGGCCCGCTGGGCGCGTCAGTTCGATCCCGGCCTCAGCATGCCTGACATCATCCAGGCATGCCGCAACGCCTGGACCGCATGCGGACTGCAGCCCCTGCTCGGCATGCCCGTCGCACTCACGCCCTCCATCCTTGGATACAGCCTGCTCTATCCCTACAGCGACAACTACCTCGACGGCGAGGACGTCACCGCCGAATCCAAGCTGGAATTCAGCCGTCGTTTTCGGCAGCGGTTGCAGGGAGAAGCGATCGCACCGGCGAATACTCGCGAAGGCGCCTTGTGGGCGCTGGTGGAGCTGGTCGAGCGGCAGTATCCGCGGTCGACCTATCCCGATGTCTTCGACTGTCTCCTCGCCATTCATCGCGCGCAGGAAGGCAGCATCGCGCAGGTGAACAGCCGCGGCTCCGACGCCGAGCTGCTGCGCATGAGTTGCGCCAAAGGCGGCACGTCGGTGCTGGCCGATGGATGCCTCGCGCGCGGCTGGCTGAGCGAAGACGAAAGCCGCTTCTCCTTTGAGTGGGGCGTGCTCCTGCAACTGGGCGACGACCTCCAGGATGTGCGCGAAGACTTGCACCGCGGCTCCGTGACGTTATTCTCGCGGGCGGCAATCAGCGGCCAGCTCCTCGATGCCCGCGTCATCCAGTTGCTCACCTTCGCCGAGCGCGTGGGCGATCATATGGAACAGCTCCCCCACGGCGGTGCGATGCTGAAGAACCTGCTGCGGATGAGCTGGCGATCACTGATCCTGATGGCGGTCGCTGCGTCGCACGAGCACTTTTCCCGGCCGTTTCTAGATGAAGCGGAGCAGTTCTCTCCGTTTCGATTTGCCTTCCTGCGCGAAAGGCGCGAGAAGCTGACGGCTCGGCACGGTTTGTATGCGATGCTGTTCGATGCGTTCGTCGCGCCCGAAGAGAGCGAGGATGACACCGGGCTTCCGATTTTCGGCATCCTGCGCTATGAACCTCGGTCTGCGTTCTCGGCCGAGATGCCGCCGGTTTGACACGAGCCCGGCGCTCAGTCGACGTGACTGCTGATCTACCCCCATAAAACCTCTGTTCCCGCTACTGGCTGGTCGCCTGATACGCATCACCGCCGCCCATCACTAAACCTCTGATGGGGAGAGCCTTTGAACGTGCCTTTGAACCCAGGTCACCGCCGCGCGGTTACGACAAAAACAATGGCGACCGGCGGCAACTGAGGGTATAGTGGTCAACTAGCTGAAAGGCCGACTTTGCAGTTCCGGTTCATGTTCCCGGCGGCTACTCCCCAGGGTAGTTCAAGTTCTGAATCACCAACAAGAAAGGGATGGTTGACGCATGGCTGCTTTTTGTGGGAAGTGTGGAACATCAATGGACGAAGGCTTGGCCTTCTGCCCTAAATGTGGGGCGCCGGCAGGTCCGATCGCGGCAGTTCCGGCGGGCGCGCCGGCTCCTGGGCCGATTGTGACCACGGCGGGTGCGCCGACCAGTGGCCTGGCCGAGAACGTTGCGGGCCTGTTGTGCTACGTCCTGGGCTGGCTTACCGGACTCATCTTCCTCCTCGTCGATAAGCGCCCCTTCGTGCGCTTTCATGCGGCCCAGTCCATCGTGGTTTTTGGGGCACTGTTCATCCTCCGGATGGTGTTCTGGTTCAGCTGGTTCGGCAGCTGGGGACTCTTCTCGCTGTGGACCATGCTCTCATTGCTATTATCCCTGGTAACCTTCATTGCCTGGATTGTGCTGATGATCTTCGCCTATCAGGGCAAGATGTTTGAGGTACCGATTGCGGCCGGCGTCGCGAGAAGCATCGCCGGAAATCCGAAACTCTAGCCACTACGCAGGTGGCGTCTCCGGACCAGCCGCCTATTTTTCGCGGCTGGTGTCGGAATCTGCCTGGAAGTGCCCAGGCGCGAACCAGTTCTGCAAGTGGCCGATCTGTTGAACCACCCGAAAGCGAGAAAATCATGGCAGGCTTTTGCACCAAATGCGGCACGGTCCTTTCCGGAGATACAGCCTTCTGCACCAAATGTGGGGCGCCGGTCGGGGCCACAGCGGCGAGCACTCCGGCAACGTCGGGCTCTACACCCCAAGCCTATACACCCCAACCCTATGTGCCTCCGGCTTCGAATGCGCCGATGACTTCAACGTACGCGCAGCCGGTCGCGGTCGCGGCGCCGGTGAAGGGAGGCCCCAGCGCGCTGAAGATCATCCTGATCATCGTCGCCGTTTTTGTGGGCCTCGGGATCCTCTGCGTTGCGGGCATCATGTTTGGGATTTACCGGGTATCGAAGGCGGTTCACGTCAGCAGCAACGGCGGCGTCGAGGTCAGCACCCCAGGCGGCACGTTCAGCGCGGGCAATACTTCGGTCAGTTCTTCCGATCTCGGCGTCGACCTGTATCCGGGCGCGACGCAGCAGCAGGGCGCGGTCAAGGTGAGCACTCCCAACGGCACGGCCATTACCGCGGCTTACGTGACCAGCGATCCGATGGACAAGGTGGTTGACTTCTACAAGGAGAAGCTGGGGCCGAGCGCTTCGGTTTTCCAGAGCGACAAGAGCGCCGTGCTTTCGCTCACCAGCGACGACAAGAAGACCAGCGTGATGGTGACGATCAGCTCGGAAACTCCTGGGCAGACGAAGATCGGCATTCTGCATTCAAAGTCAACCTAGCGACCCAGGAGGGCGGCGACTTTTCGCCGCCCTCCCCTCTCCCCAAATCCCTCGTCTTCCTCAAATGTGGAAGATTTGTCAAGAGGCGAGGCCAAAATCCAAAGTAACAACCCATGACTTATAACGACTTACACGCCAGCAACTCCAAACAAATTTGGCAGGTTTATTTCTTCTAACCTGGTATCCTAATAATAGGGAGTAATAGAGAAAAAAGAGCCCGCCTTCCCGGCAGGCCTTTTGCTTTTCAGGAGAACAGACCCGTGATCAGGCAAATGCGTTCACCTCTGCAAAGGCGGCCCGCAAGATCCGCCCGAGAAACTCCCGGCGTTCTGCGACCGCCTCGTAAGTACTTTCAATTCGAATTCAGAGACAAACTTGTGCTTTGAATGCAAATACATATGTGCCGGGCATTTTTGAGTCGCAATGCATCAATAACAAAGTTAAATGCTTTACCCACAAACAATCCATAAATCAAATACATGGGATGTCACCCAAAAACTCGCGACCGAATGAAATCAAATTCTTAGACGGCGCCACCCCATCCCCGCTGTCCTGAGAGAAACCCCGCTTTCAATCGGCTAGCGCCGCTGGATCTGGGTTCCACCTGGGACTTTCAGGGTGAAGAGGCCGGACGCGGGGTGCTTGTTGTAACGGATGCTGGTGTAGGCGGCGGTGCGCGAGTCGCCGGAAGGTTGGAGCATGACCACCTTGAGCGAAATGTCACGGGCGAGATCGACCCAGATGGCTATATGACTGAAGTTGTTACGAATATTCTCCTGCTTTGAGACCAGGTCGAGTTTCGCCGTTTGGACGCCGTCGATGGTCTCCATGCCCTGGAAGGCGATGGTCCAGGCTGCGGCGAGGTCTTTGCCGCTGGCGCCGAAGCCGGTGGCGAGCAGGCTGTCGTATTCGGCGCGATTGGCGCCGGCCGCCACGATCGTCTCCTGCTTGGCGGCGGGCTGGTAGAAGGCCAGTTCGCCATTCTTATAGAGGATGTCGCGTTCGCCCTGCTGGCCTTTGTCGAGGACCATGGCCATCTCCATGGAAGCGCCGACGCGCCGGAAGGCGATGATGCCCTTCTGCGTTTCGTGATCCTGGACGACGGCGGTGTAGTTGTCGACGACGATGTCGGCCTGGAGGTCCTGGAAAGTCGCCGATGAGGCGTCCATCTGGGCGAGGACTTTGGTGAGGTTATCGTCCTGGGCCGAAGCCGCAATGGCGGGAGACAGAAGCAGAGCTGCAAGCAAGGCGAGGGTGGGTTTCATGAACGCAGGCAGGTCCCTCCTGGACCCGAATCGTTAGGATGCGCCGGAGAGCGGGAATGAGGCTGTTGCGAAACTCGGCGACATCAACCCGACATCAGATTGATCTCTCCGGGCTCAGCAAAAACTGAGCAATATGATGTTAAGAATTATTGACATCATGTTCGCTATTGTTTACATTGTTGTGGTGGATGGAGGAACTAAAATGCCGTATCGAGAAAAAACTGCCTGGCTCTCGCTGCTCGCCATGGTTGTCACCTTTGGCCCGTATTTCGCGTTGGTTGCCACGCGCGCCCTTCCGAGTGAACCGAGTCCCAACTTACGCCAGCTTGGCTTGTTTGCTGTTACAGCAATCGTGGAGATGCTCATCCTGGGCGTTGGCCATCTGTATCTCCGGCACCGATCCACGCAGGAGGCACGCATGCCGCTCGATGAACGGGATCAGGTCATCATGCGGCGCTCGCTCAGTTCCGCTTATTACGTTCTCATTGCCGGTATGATCCTTGTCGGCTGCGTCATGCCATTCAACTCCAGCGGATGGAGCATCATCAACGCGGCGCTTTTCATGATTATAGCTGCGGAAGTCGTTCACTACGGTGTAGTCGTGTTCAGCTACCGCAGGCAAGCATGATGAAAGGGTCGATCTCGAATCGAATACGCATCCTTCGTTTCCACGGTGGCGAGATGTCGCAGGCCGAGCTTGGTGAGCGCATTGGCGTCACCCGACAGACGATTGCGGCGATCGAGTCGGGGAAATACTCGCCATCATTAGAGGCTGCGTTCCGTATCGCCCATGCCTTCAATGTGCCTTTGGACGAGGTATTTCAGTGGGACGAGAACGCCCCCCAATTAAAGTAATGTCAAGCAGGTGGGTTTCATGAACGCAGGCAAGTCCCTCCTGGACCCGAATCCTCAGGATGCGCCGGAGGGCGGGGGATTTGCCGCATGGCAATGAGCGCGCTCAGCGATGGCCCCAGACGCGCCACGCGACCACGTACCCGCCAATTTCCTTCACCGCCTCGAAGCGATCGACGACGATGGGGCCGGAGGTGGGAGCGATGGCACTGGCCAGCTCCTGGTCAGTGGGTGCAGCGCCCTGGGTCGGGACCAGCTCGACAGGGACCTCATAGATCATGCCGCCGGCGGGGTTGACCGAAGCACGAATCTCGTTGGGAGGCCAGTCGGGCTTGGGGCGGTCGCCGAAGTCGAAGAAGCGCGGCGTGATGAAGATGAAGGCGAGGATGAGCGTAACCATAACGTCAAAGTGAACGCTGCCCCGCTCGTGCGTCCACCAGAGGTAGCTTTTTAGAACGCGTCCGATACTCAAGGCCTAAACTCCGGCGCGCGGTTTGATGGTGCGCTGCCCGCCCATATAGGGTACCAGCGCCTCGGGGATGCGGACAGTTCCGTCGGCCTGCTGGTAGTTCTCGAGAATGGCGAGCCAGGTGCGGCCGACGGCGAGGCCGCTGCCGTTGAGGGTGTGGACGAAGGCGTTTTTGCCCGGGCCTTTCGGCTTGTAGCGGATGTTGGCGCGGCGGGCCTGGAAGGCTTCGAAGTTGGAGCAGGAGGAGATTTCGCGGTAGAGGTTTTGGCCGGGAAGCCAGACCTCGAGGTCGAACGTCTTGGCAGCGCTGAAGCCGGTGTCGCCGGTCGAGAGCAGCATGCGGCGGTAGGGGAGGCCGAGTTTCTCGAGGATGGTTTCCGCGTTGCGGGTGAGCTTTTCGTGTTCGGCGTCGCTCTCTTCGGGGCGGGTGAATTTGACCAGCTCGACCTTTTGAAACTGGTGCTGGCGGATGATGCCGCGAACGTCTTTGCCGTAGGAGCCGGCCTCGGAGCGGAAGCAGGGCGTGTAGGCGGTGAGGGAGATGGGGAGCTTCGTTTCGTCGAGGATCTCGTCGCGATAGAGGTTGGTGACGGGGACTTCGGCGGTGGGGATGAGCCAGTGGTCGTTGTCGCGGTATTCGCCGGGGGTGAAGCCGCCTGATTCTTGCGGATCTCTGCTTAACTTCTCATCGCAGCGGAAGAGGTCTTCGGCGAATTTGGGGAGCTGGCCGGTGCCGAAGAGGGATTTGCTGTTGACCATGAAGGGCGGCAGGACTTCGGTGTAGCCGTGTTCGCGGGTGTGGGTCTCGAGCATGAAGGTGATGAGGGCGCGCTCGAGTTTGGCGCCGTCGCCCCAGTAGACAGCGAAGCGTGCGCCGGAGATTTTGGCGGCGCGCTCGAGGTCGAGGATGCCGAGCTNNCGCGGGTGAGGTTGGGGATGCGGGTGAGGATGGCGCGGAGCTGAGCTTCGGATTCGTTGGCCGCGGCTTCGAGCTCGTCCATGCGGGCCTTGAGGGCGCGGGTTTCTTCGACGACTGCGGTCACGTCCTGGCCGGATCTCTTCAGGCGGGAGACTTCTTCGGTCAGCTTGTTGCGCTGTGCCTTGAGCTGTTCGGCTTCGGTGATGCGTTCGCGGCGGCGCTGGTCGAGCTCGCGGAAGTCGCCGAGGAGNNGCAGGGGGCTTGGGGTTGTGATGAGTCATTGGCCCGCCACGATGCGGGGGCTCAGTGTGCTCTTGACTCGATGCCGCGGGGCTGAAGAGCTTACGACGAAGGTGGCGCAGAGGTTTAACGTTTGCTTTCCCAAAATGGCACGTCGACGGGTACTTTCGGACTGGGGTCAGAGTCGATTTGCATTGATTTGGCCGTGACAGG
>PMUI01000105.1 GCA_003166955.1 Acidobacterium sp. | reverse complement strand
GAACGTGCACTGGTTCCGCACGCTGAACGACGTGCGGGTTACACTGGCAGGCTGGCGGCGAGAGTATAACTGCGCGCGACCGCACAGTTCGCTGTGTTATCGCACGCCGGATGAGCTCCGGCGGGCAACAACAGGCTATGCAGATGTGGAAACCGCTTCGCGCTTCCCACATCCGCACAGCCTCGGCGGCGACGAGAATATCTCGGAGCTAAACCTTAACCGAGAAGCTCCAGTTATGAATGGATGAGAATTCGGGGGCACGTCAAGGGCATATTCGATCAGGTCCTGGCCGGACTCGTCAGCCAGAAGCCCCTCTGCAAGTTGTAATGTGCGTTTCATGTCCACAGTCATCACAAGGATGGCCGAACGATAGCCTCGCCGCAAGGGTCAGAGACGTACAACTTTTAGGGAACCGTGTCACGAATGGAATTTCCCCCGATTCTGGCAATAAGAAAAGGCCGCCTCGGATGAGCGGCCTTTCTCTTTCTTGCCCTCTATTATCAGAATACCAAGTCCGGCGAATAAAACTGCCAAATTTCTTTGCGGTTGCTGGCTTGGAAGTCGCGCGTTTTGTTGGGTCATTACTTCGGTTTTCGGGCTTCCCTCTTGACAACAAAGAGAGAGCAGGATGGTAGACTGGTCGTGTACGGATGTCTGCCGTACATGGAGGTGGCGATGGCGCCGGGGACAGCTTTGCGGACGGAGCGGACGGAAGCGCGGCTTCTGCCGGAGCAGAAGAAGCGGATCGATCGGGCGGCGCGGATCAAGGGCATGTCGCGGTCGGACTTCATGGTGCAGACGGCGGACGAGGCGGCGATCCGGATACTGCAGGAGCATGAGACGTGGACGCTCGCGATTCCGGACCGGGAGCGGTTCATCGAGGTGCTGATGCATCCGCCGGAGCCCAGCCGGCGGTTGCGGGCCGCGGCGAAGCGCTACGCCAGACGCGTCGCGCAGAGATAGCCGGGACAATGGCCGCGGAAAGAATCAGCCACGCGGAGTATCGAGTGGAGCTACTCGGGGATCAGCATGACCGGGCGGCTTTTTCGTGTGGCGCGGAAGCGCTCGACCGGTATTTTCATGAAACGGTGACGCAGGACATCAGCCGGCGCATCGCGGCGGCGTTTGTGCTGACCCGGGATGGGGTGCTGACGCGGGATGGGGTGACGGTGGCAGGCTTCTATACGCTGTCATCGTTGTCGCTTTTGGGGGCGGAATTGCCGGAGCAGCTGGCGAAGAGGTTGCCGTCGCGGAGTCCGATCGGGGTGACTCTGCTGGGGCGGATGGGGGTCGAGCGCGGTTCGAAAGGGCAGGGTTTGGGGGAGCTGCTGCTGATGGATGCACTGAAGCGGGCGTGGCAAGCTTCGCGGGAGGTGGCTTCGTGGGCGGTGGTGGTGGATGCCAAGGCGGGGGCGCGGGACTTCTATCTGAAGTACGACTTTGTGCCTTTGGTGACGCAGCCGGACAGACTTTTTCTGGCTATGAGGAGTATTGAGAGAGTGTTTGCGGGAAAGTGATCAGCACCCTGGGGTCAGTACTTTGGATTTTGGGCTTCCTCTTGACAAGAAAAACTGGGAATAGGCGATAGGTAATAGAACTGCGTTCGGACCCGTTTTTCAACGGTTATCCATCTCGTCCAGCCGCGCTCCTCACGTACGCAGGAGCAATAGAACGGTCGACGCGGGGGATAGCTCTATTTTGCGTCATTATATTCGGTGCAGTTGCGGAACCCGCCATTGCCAGTAGTCTTAAATTTCGGGATATATCTGAAGCAGAGGTGAGTCCAGTACTTAGCGTTCGTCTTCACGTCTATATATTCGACTTTTGCGAATGCAAAAAACTGGATCTCGGTCTGCGAAGACAGGAGATCGATCTCTTGTTGCGTAAGTTCGGTATCAGCGACGGTAGTGGACAACACCCCTTGCCCAGGGACCACAAAATTAGTACTTGGAGTGGTGTCAAAGATGTACTGCTCGTCCGGGTTGGGCGGGAACCCGGCATAAAGGGACTCCCTGTTTGCAGACAGGGTAACTCTCGCGGGTCTCTTGCCCGTGTTCGTAAATGTCCATGTGAACGTCGGCTTCTTTCCAGCGTCAAAGTCCGAAACTTGCATCCACCCCGATATCCAGGGTCGATCTGCTCCCAGAATATTGGCGTTGGCTTTCTCGGTAGCATCGGCCAGTCGTGAGGATTGTTTAACGCTGTCATCCAGCTTTCCAAGCTGAATATTGAATTGCCCTGTGGACGACGCTGCATTCTTTTGAATTTCTATCAAGGTATCACGGGCGGTTTGAGCGGCAGAATTGGCCGCGTCCGCATTGATGCGAGCAGTGTGGGCCTGATAGATACCAATGCCGGCCCCAACTATCCCGAAGGCCACGAGCGCGATCTGAGTTTTCAGAATACCCGCTTGGATCGCCATTTGTCGCTGCTTGTATTCTCGCTCGGCTATCTGTTCTGCTTGGCGGGCAGTTTGTTCGCGCTCCGCTTCCCCTGGGATGATGGGAATGGCCCCTTCATAGTGCAGCGGGGGTTGTTCACCGTCTTTTTGGTAATCGGCCAATGGTGTGTTCTCCGATTTATCGAAAGAGGTATTTGAGAAGGTAAATTGGTAGCCTGAACTTAGTTTATTCTGATAATAGAGCGTAAGAAGGGAAAAGAGGCCGCCATCCGGCGGCCTCTTTCATTGAGGAGAGACATGAGGGCACTCAACGACCACCCCTGATCCAATACGCTCAACCGACCACCTCCTCGGTGAGGTCGTCCATTTCATCTAACTCGGGGTCGAGGTCCTCTTCTGGGGAGAGCAGGCCGAGCGCCTGCCACCCCATCACGCCAACAGCGCGTGATGGGGACCGCAAAGACGGGCTGCGGCAGCAAGGAAGGCGCTTCGCGCCGCTCTTTTCAGCACGACTGAAGTCGTGCCCTGATACAAAGGCGGATTCGTCGCGCGCGCTGAGATGCGGAAGCTTCGCTGAGGATGACGGAGTCTTCCCTTCCCATTAGCCGACCGCCTCTTCGGTGAGGTCGTCCATTTCGTCGAGCTCGGGGTCGAGGTCTTCTTCTGGCGAGAGCAGGCCCAGCGCCTGGCGTTCGAAGAGGCGGCGGTAGATGCCTTCGGATTTGCGGACCAGGTCGTCGTGGCGGCCTTCTTCGACTACTTCGCCGCGATCGAAGACGAGGATGCGGTCGAGCATGCGGACCGTTGCGAGGCGGTGGGCGATAACGATGGCGGTGCGGCCTGCGATGAGCCGCTTCATCGCCTCCTGGATGAGGGCCTCGGACTCGGAATCGAGACTCGAGGTGGCCTCGTCGAGGACGAGCACCGGAGCGTTGGCCAGAAACGCGCGGGCCAAAGCTACACGCTGACGCTCGCCGCCGGAGAGCTTGACGCCGCGCTCGCCGACCAGCGTGGCATAGCCCTTCGCCTGGCGCTCGATGAACTCGTGCGCGTTGGCCAGGCGCGCGGCCTCTTCGATCTCCCAGGGCTTGGCGCCGGGGCGGCCGTAGGCGATGTTCTCGGCGAGCGAGCGATGGAAGAGGATCGGCTCTTGCGGGACCAGGGCGAGTTGAGCGCGCAGCGAATCCTGCGTGACGTGCGCGATGTCCTGCCCGTCGACTACGATTCTGCCGCCGGTGACGTCGTAAAGCCGATGCAGCAGCTTGACGAACGTGGTTTTGCCGGAGCCGGAATGGCCCACGAGGCCGACGCGCTCGCCCGGCTCGATGCGGATGGAGAAGTCGCGGAAGAGCGGCTCGGTCTCGATGCCGTAGCGGAAGGTCACGCGGTCGAAGACGATTGCGCCGGCACGGACGCGAATGGGCCGCGCATCGGCGCGATCGGCCACGCCGAGGGGCTGCGACTCGAAGCCGACCAAGTCCTCCATCTCGTTGACGCCGCGCTGCAGGTTGGCGATGTGCTGGCCTGTGTCGCGGAGATAGCCGTGGACGATGAAGTAGCTGGTGAGCACAAAGGTGACGTCGCCGGCCGAGGCGCGGCCGCGCCACCAGAGCCAGATGGCGGAGCCGACGACGAGGGTGCGCAGCGCGAGGAGCGCGATCATCTGCGCCAATCCGCTGTGGGAGGCGTAGAGCCAGGTGCGGCGGGTGCGCTGGCCCCACTTGGCGAGGACTATCCCGAGGCGCGCGTCCTCACGCTCTTCGGCGCCGAAGGATTTGACCGCGGTGTTGCAGGTGATGGAGTCGGCCAGCGCGCCGCCCATGCGCGTGTCCTGCGCGTTGGAGAGGCGAGCCGCGGGCGCGATCAACCCCAGCGACATGGCCACCGAGATGACCACGTAGGCGAGCGCGCCGGCGCCGACGAGCAGGCCCATGGTGGGCCAGCGCAGGCCGAGCAGCAGCGGGCAGCCGATGAGCACGAGCAGCGACGGCAGCAGGGCGAGGAGCAGGGTGTCGTCCATCATGTCGACGGCCCAGATGCCGCGAGTGATGCGGCGGACGATGGAGCCGGCGAAGTTGTTGGCGTGCCAGTCGGTGGAGAAGCGCTGCACGCGCCAGAAGGCGTCGCCGGCCATGCGCGTCATGAGACGCACGGTGAGGCGCACGATGCCGAGGAAAGCGAGATAGCGCGCGGCTGCGAGGATCGCGCCGAGGCAGGCCATGGCGAGGATGGCGTAACCGGCCGCGCGCAGAGCCACGAGGCGCGGGCCGCCCCTGGCGACCGCGTCGACGAGGTGGCCGGAGTAGATCGGCAGCAGGAGGTCGGCGCTTGTTGCTATGGCCATGCCGAGGGCGATGCCGGTGACACAACCCGCCTCGCGCCGCCAGTGGCGCATGAGGAACGCGAGCACCTCTTGCACTACATTCCTGGACTTTCGTTCGATGGAACGGCTCATAGGATCCTCAACGGAGCCGCCGCGGTGGGACTGCGGGGCTTCCTTGCTGAAAACAGGTTGGGGACGGTTCGTCGGGAACGGCGACGACCGGCGCGCGAGACGGGTCCTCCCTGAAGGAGGAGGTCGCTCTAGTGCCTGGGTGTCAGGATCGGACTGCGGTCGGAACTAATGGCCGAGTCGGTCGAGAAAGCGTCTGCCGAACGGACTGACGAGAAATCGACTGCCGAGCGAGGGGCCGACGAGCGAGGGGCCGACAAGAAAGGCATCGGGCCGCTGCGATTTGGGGTCGCTGACCGCGTAATTAATCATCATGGATGCCTTCCTTTCTTGAAAATCGATGCCCTAGATTAGCACGGTTTTTGATTTTTGCTGGGGAGGGGAGATGAACAATGGGCGGGGTTTTGTTCAGTAAGGCACGGGTTGCGGACGGGTACCGGCGGCGGGCTCGGGTGGCCTAGCTTGCCGGCTTGAGGAGTGCTTCGATTTGGGTGGTCAGTTCAGTTTCGAGGGGCTCGCCATCGTCATAGCCGGTCTCTTCCATGCGGATGTGACCCTGACGGTCGATGAGGATCAGGGTGGGGAGAGCATCGATTTTGAGCTGGCCGGTTGCGTTTTCCGGATCGAGCGCGACGGGGATATCGAGATGTTTCTGCTGGACGAAGGTACGGACTTTGTCCGGGGTGTCGCCCTGCCAGCCCGAGTTGACTGCCAGGAAGATTACGTCATGGTTCGAAGCGAACTGGCGGCGCAGGCTGACGATCTGCGGCATCTCGGCCAGGCAGGGGCCGCACCAGGTTCCCCAGAAATCGAGCAGAACGACGTGGCCCTGGAGCGAGTCGAGGGTCACGGGTGTGCCGTCGAGCCGGGTCAGGGTGAACTTTGGCGCAGGCTGATTCATGGTGTGGGTTCCCAGCGGGGTCGCGAGGCGCGGGGCTACATACTTTCCGAGGAGAAACAGAACCGCAACGAGCGCGACGACGGTGCCGGCGCTGGCCAGGGGAAGCTTCTGCCTCCAGAACCGCTGCGTTTGCGCGCCTGCGCCACAGACCAGGGGGAGCGCTAGCGCGGAGCCCCAGAGGGTAAGGCTGCCGCCACGGGCCGCGACCACCGCGATCAGCATCGTGGGAAAAATTGCGCCCAGTGCGATCGCGAAGCCCTCCATCCAGGGATTCGTTTTTGACCAGATGGAGCGAACGAGTGCGCCAACGAAAAACAGGGCGGCCACGAGCGGCGGGATAACGTGCAGCTTGAGTACGAGGCAGAGGACAGCGAGAATTCCTGCGAGGAACAGGGCGCCGAAACCGACTGCGAGGTCAAACACCAAGCCGATCATCCGAGCGACGATGCGGTCCGCTTCCGCTGTAGCTGCTGCTTCTGCTTTGGCGGCGGCTTCCGCTTTGGCCGCGGGGTCGATGCTGGCTGCGGTTTGCGCTGTGGTACCGGTTTCGGTCGTCGTGCTCTGGTTGCTGTCCACCTTCACCCTGATCTAGTTCGCTGCCGTTGTTTTCTTCAGCTGCCCGCATGCCGCGTAGATATCGCGCCCGCGGGGTTTTCGCACGAAGGCCGGCACGCCCTGCTCGCGGAGGCGCTCCTGGAACCGCGCAACGTCGTCCGCACCCGGCATTTTGAACGGTACCCCGGGCCCCGGGTTCCACGCAATTAAATTTACTTTGGCCGGAAACTGGGCGCGGCGGACCAGCTTTACGACTTCGTCGGCATGCTCGGGTTGGTCGTTGACACCGCCGAGCAGCACGTATTCGAAGGTGATGCGCTCCCGCTGCCGCAGCGGCACCTGACGCACGGCGTCGATGACCTCGGCGATGCTCCACTTGCGGGTGACGGGCATGATCTGTTCGCGGACCAGGTCGTTGGGGGCGTTCAGCGAGATGGCCAGCTTTGGGCGGACTTTTTCCTGGGCGAAGCGCAGGATTCCTGGCACGATGCCCGAGGTCGATACGGTCATTCGCGACTCGGGAATCTCCATCGGCCCGGCGAGCAGCCGCACAGCCGCCATGAAGGCGTCGTAGTTGAGGAAGGGCTCGCCCATCCCCATAAAGACCAGGTTGATGCGGTCGCGCCCGGGCTCGGCGTGGTGCCGCTTCAGGACTGCCGCGACCTGGCCGGCGATCTCGCCGGCGGTGAGGTTGCGAATGATGCCGAGCTTCGCGGTGAGGCAAAACTGGCAGTTGACCGCGCAGCCAATCTGGCTCGACACGCAAATCGTCGCCCTTGACCAGGGTTTCTTCGCGCTGGCGCTCGCGTCAGTATCGGGCTCAGCGTCTGGGGTGCTCGATGAATCCCCTTCTTCTCCGCCGTCGCCTTCGGGCATCCACACCGTCTCGACGGTTTGGCCATCGTTGCCGGCGATGAGATAGCGCTCGGTTCCATCCACGGAGCGAAAGGTCTCGGCGATCTCCGGCAAACCCACAAGAAGCCCTGCCGCTGCCACCCTTTCCCGCAGGTCTTTGGGCCAGGTGGTCACCTCGCGGATGTCCGTCACTTTCTGGCGGTAGAGGGCTGTCTCCAGCTGCCGGACACGGTACGGCAGTAACCCAAATTGGCGCAGGGCTTCGCTAAGCTCATCATTCCAAAGGCCAAAAAGCCCTTGATCCGGAGCTGATCCCGGAGCGTCTAAAATAGGGGTAAGCAGTTTCCCGCCGGTAGTCATCTATCTATCCGAGAATAACGCATCTAAAATCGGGCATAGAGTCCGGCCCAGGAAGATCCCGCCAAAATTGCAATGACCAGCGAACGAAACATCCGCCGTACTGTCCTCCCCAGCGGTCTCATCGTGCTCACCGAGCGCATGGAGCACGTGCGCTCCGTTGCCATGGGTGTGTGGATGCGGGCCGGCTCGCGTCACGAAGTGCCGGAGCTGAACGGCATCTCGCACTTCGTGGAGCACATGGTGTTCAAAGGAACCAAATCCCGCACCGCGCAGCGCATCGCCCGCGAAGTGGATGCGATCGGCGGCAACCTCGACGCCTTCACGGGTAAGGAGACGGTCTGCTTCAACATTAAGGTGCTCGACGAGCACGTTGCAACCGCGCTGGATGTTCTTTCGGACCTGGTTCTCAATCCGGTCTTCGCCAGCGAAGAAATCGCTCGCGAACGCGGAGTGATTCTTGAGGAAATCAAAATGGACGAGGACAATCCAGACACGCTCGTCCACGAAATCTTCATGCAGAATTTCTGGAAGGGTCACCCGCTCGGCAAGCCGATCCTCGGCACGCGGGAAACTGTGCGCAGCTTCGAGCAGAACACGCTGGTGCGCTTTTTCGAGCAGCGCTTCCAGAGCGGCAACATGGTTTTTTCGGCTGCCGGCAACATCGAGCATGACAGTTTTGTCGAGATGGTCGGGCGCCACTTCAGCTCACTGGCGCCGGGCAACATCCTCAGCAGCGACTCGGCGCCGACTGTCACTCCGCGCATTCACCTGCGCAACAAGAAATCCCTCGAGCAGGTGCAGCTTTGTCTTGGCGTTCCCGCGCCGCCGATCGGGGACGAGTCCCGCTACACGACTCTGCTGCTCAACACCATCCTCGGCGGCGGCATGAGCTCGCGCCTCTTCCAGACCGTCCGCGAAGAACGCGGGCTCGTCTACGCCATCTATAGCGATCTGGCACCGTACCGCGACACGGGTTCCCTGTGCGTCTACGCCGGAACCTCGTCGGACCGCGCCCTGCAGGTCATCGACCTGATCATGGAGGAATTCCGTCGCCTCAAAACCGAGCCGCTCCAGCCGGGCGAGCTGCGGCGCGCGCAGGATCAGCTCAAGGGCAATCTTCTGCTCTCGCTCGAGAGCTCCATGTCGCGCATGTCGAACCTCGCGCGCCAGCAGATGTACTTCGAGCGCTTCTTCGACCTTGACGAGATCATCCAGCGCGTCGAGGCGGTGACCGAAGACGAGGTGATGGCGATGGCCGGGAGTCTGTTCCATCCCGACCGCGTGGCGCTGACCCTGCTCGGGCGCCTGGACGGCCTCCACCTCGCCCGCCACCAGCTGGTTTGCTGACGTGCGGTTTGCTGAACGCTGAAAAGGGGGTCTTAGCAGATCCCCGCAGCATTCAGAGGTTCGGAATACTGCTTGTCCACCTTCATAATGTGGTTGACCAGCCAATCCCGCAGCAGATTCAGCACCTGGATCGAGTTGGCTGCCTTGCCTTGCTTTGCCTGGTTGTGCAGCGCTTCAACTTCAGCCACAAATTTCCTGTGCATCTCCTGGTGCGGCGCCAGCTGCGGATAGTTCGCTTTCTTCATCAGCGCTTCTTCCTGCCGGAAATGCGTCTGCGTGTAGGTGAGCAGATCGCCCACCGACTTCGCGACCACTTCCTGCCCCTGGCCCATGCGCATCGCATTGGCCAGCTCATTGATGATTTCGAATAGCTTCTTGTGCTGCTGATCGCACATTGCCACCTTCACGCTGTACGAATCGTTCCATGTAAACAGGGCCATACCGCGTCTCCTGACCGTTTAACTGCATTCGACAGACCAGGGTTCTGCGCGGAAAGATGAGATTCTTCTAATAGATACTCAACGGAATCGGGCCTGTCTTTCGGACCCTGAACTCTAATCGCTGCTTCGCTTCTGTTCCTGTTCTGTGTTGCCTGCGACCTGGCCTTCAATCACCGCCGCAAAGAATCCGTCGCATGGGTGGACTCCTGGGAGCGTCCGCAGAAAACTCCCATCCGTCGCGGTCTGCAGCCGTTCCCGTCCCTCCGCGGTCACCACCCCGCTCTCCGCCAGCCGATCCAGAATCCCTTCCACCGGAACGACGCTGAATCCCGGTGTGGTCCCCAGCACCTCGGCGACAACCTCCTCGTTCTCCTCCGGCTCCAGCGAGCACGTGGAGTAGACGAGCCGCCCACCCGCCTTGAGTCCCTTCAGTCCTGCCCGCAGGATCGCGGCCTGGCGGTGGTGCTGGCGTTGCAAGTCCGCCTCGCTCACTCGCAAACGGATTTCCGGATTGCGCGCCATCGTCCCGGTCCCGGTGCACGGCAGATCGCACAGGATCAGGTCGTACTCCGGCTTCAGTTCCAGCTTCGCCGCATCCGCCACCTCAAACCGCAGTCTCTCCATCACCGCTGCCGGTATGAGTTTTCGCATCGTGTCCAATCTGCCGCGGCTCACATCCACTGCCGTGATCTCCGCCCCCGGCAGGCGTTCCGCCAGAATTGCCGTCTTGCCTCCCGGCGCCGCGCATGTGTCCAACACCCGCAGAGGCTCAGCCCGTCCGCCCTGGACCCTTTCGTTCGCCGGTGCGGCCAGCACTTCCGCCACCAGCTGCGACGCCTCATCCTGAATCCGCACGCGCCCGTCCCGAACCGCAACGATCCGCCCCACATCCCCGCGAACTATCCGCCACGCGCAACTCAGGAAAGCTCCCGGCTCTGTCTCGATACCCTCCAAATCCGCAGTTCCATCGACCACCCGCAGCGCGGTCCCCGCTGGTTCCTGATCCGACAGGCAGATCGCGTTCGCGCTCTCCGCCCCATAGCGCCGCGCCCACCGCTTCACCATCCACTCCGGGTGCGCCAGCCGAGCTTCCCCTGCACCTTCCAGCCCGTGCGCTGCACCCTGGATCTTGCGCAGGACCGCGTTCACCATCCCCGCCGCGCCGCGCTCCTTGCTATGCTTCACTAACTCCACGCCGTCTTGAATCACGGCATGCGCGGGGACGCGATCCAGATACAGCAGTTGATATGCCCCCATGCGCAGCGCCGTCGCTGCCTCCGAACTCAGCTTTGCCTCCGGACGCGCCAGCAAAGCGCGAATCTGCGCATCGAGGGCGAGCTGCCAGCGGAGGGTTCCCAGCACCAGCGTGGTCGTCAGGTTCCGGTCCGGCGCGGAGAGCGCATCCACCTCGGCGGACCGCAGCAGATCATCGCTGTGCGCATCCGAAGCCGCCATTTGTAACAGGATAAGATACGAAATCCGCCGCGCTGGAGCGATCATGCTCATCCGGTCATGCTCACCCCAGGCGAGCGCCACTCTCAACAGCATGCCCGCGCAGAAACTCCCCCGCCTTCATCCGCCGCTTCCCTTCCGGCTGCACTTCGACCAGTTCCAGCCAGGTTCCCTCGCCGCAGGCCGCGAACATCGTGCCCTGATCGACCAGCAGTTCGCCTGGTGGACGCGTCCGCGCGCCCCGCACTTCGGTCGGCAGCATCCGATGCACCGCCAGCTTCTTCCCGGCCAGCATCGTCCACGCTCCCGGCCACGGTTGAAATCCCCGCCACCGGTTGTACAGGGTCATCGCGGGCTTTGAAAAATCCATCGTGCCGTCCTCGCGGGTCAAGATCGGCGCCAGCGTCGCCTTTGTCTCATCCTGTATCTGCGGCACGATCGTGCCCGCGTCCAGTTGCCGCAGCGTCTCCATCATGAGGTCCGCGCCCATCTCCGCCAGCAGCGGAAACACATCCGTCGCCGTCATGCTCGGCGCAATCGCCATCTCGCGCTGCAGCAGGATGTCGCCCGTGTCGAAACCCTCATCGAGACGCATGGTGGTTGCGCCCGTCGCCGCCTCGCCATTGGCGATCGCCCATTGGACCGGTGCCGCTCCGCGATATTTCGGCAGCAGGGACGCGTGCAGATTCAGATTCCCCAGCCGCGGCAGATCCAGCATCCATTTCGGAATGATCCGGCCATACGCGACCACCAGAATCGCGTCCGGCCGAATTGCCTCGAGGTCCGCCCGCAGCTCCGCGTTGTTTTTGATTTTCTCCGGCTGGAGGACGCGGATCCCCGCCTCCATCGCGGCCGTCTTCACGGGCGGCGCCGTCATGGTCTGCTCCCGCCCCACCGGCCGATCCGGCTGCGTCACCACCAGCGGCACATCGTATCCGGCGCGCAGAGCCAGCTTCAGCGTGGGCACCGCAAATGCCGGCGTGCCACAAAACGCCAGCCTCATTTCCACTCGCCGGACTTCTGCATTTTGCGAATCTTGCGCAAAATCAGATCCCGCTTCAACATGCTCAGCCGCCAGGGAAACAGGATCCCGTCCAGGTGATCGATCTCGTGCTGGAACGCCCGCGCCAGCAACTCGGTCCCCTCCAGCTCGATCGTCTTTCCGTCTAAATCCTGTGCGCGAACTTTCACCTTCGCCGCACGCGCCACCTTGTCCCGAATATCCGGCAAGCTCAGGCAGCCCTCTTCCTCGACCTGCTTGCCCTCTTTGTGGACGATCTCCGGATTCACGAGCACAATCTTGTCCTTCGAGTTCTTCTGATTGCTCAGATCGATCACCGTGATCCGTTTGCCCACGCCAACCTGCGGCGCGGCCAGCCCAATTCCAATGGCCTTGTACATGGACTCGAACATATCCGCGGCCAGGGTGCGAAGTTCCTCGTCGAACTCCGTCACCTTCTCCGTCGGCCGCTGCAAAATCGGGTCTGGATATTTAACAATTTCCCTGATCATGTTCCCCGTTGAATGCCTTCTGCCAATCCCTGAACGCTATCCGCTATCCGCTAGTACTTTCCCAACTGCTCCACGTAACCGTCATAGTTACGTTTCAACTCCCTGAGCGAATCCCCGCCAAACTTCTCGAGCGCCAGCTTCGCCATGGTAAGCGCCACCATGGCCTCGGCCGCCACACCCGCCGCCGGAACTACGCAGACGTCGCTGCGTTCGTAGGCCGCCCTGGTCTCTTCACGAGTGTCGAACCGGACTGACTTGAGCGGCCGCCGCAGCGTGGAAATCGGCTTGAGATAGCCCCGGACCACTATGTCCTCGCCATTGGAGATACCGCCTTCTACGCCGCCCGCGTTGTTGTGCTCGCGCGTGAAGCGGGTATGCCGGCCGTTGGGCTGCGCGGAGTAGCCAATCGCATCGTGGACCTCCGACCCCAGGGACTCGGCCGCTGTTACGCCGCGCCCAATCTCCACCGCCTTCACCGCCTGCAGCGACATCACCGCCTGAGCGAGCAAACCGTCGAGCCGCTCATCCCAGTTCGCGCACGTCCCCAGTCCTGGCGGGGCGCCATGCACCACCGCCTCAAACACGCCGCCCACCGTATCGCCAGTCCGCAGCACCGCGTCCACTTCGGCCTTCATGCGCAACTCCGCCTCGGCATCGACGCAGTTCAGCAGGATCTCATCCTTCGCCCGCAGTGCGGCGATTTCATCCCAGGTGGCATCGCGCTCGAGTTCCGCCGCACCGACGCGGATCACATGGCTCGCCACATCGATCCCTAGCTCCAGCAACAGCTGCTTCGCGACGGCACCCGCCGCAACCCGCGCCGCCGACTCCCGCGCCGAAGCCCGTTCGAGGACGTAGCGCGCATCAGGAAAATCGAACTTCAGCGCGCCCGCCAAGTCCGCGTGTCCCGGGCGCGGCGACGCCACTGCCTTGTGCTTCGCCGGATCGCCCGCCCCGACCGGCAGGGCCTCGGTCCAGTTCTTCCAGTCGCGATTCTCAATTTCAATTGCGATGGGAGAGCCGATCGTTTTGCCGTGCCGCACACCGCTGAGGAAATGCGCTGTGTCTGTCTCGATGCGCATGCGCCCGCCGCGCCCATAGCCCTGCTGCCGCCGCCACAGGTCGCGATTCACGCGCGCCTCATCGACGGGCACGCCCGCAGGCATGCCTGACAGAAGGGCTACGAGGCTCTCCCCATGGGACTCGCCGGCAGTGGAAAAACGCAGCATTCTCGCCTAATTCCCGTTTCGATTGTAGATGAATGAACCATAAATCCGTCGCGCCGGCGCGACCCGCTACTGCAACTCCGCCCGCCGCGTTACTCGGCGATCCAGGCGTACTGCGCCTCGGTCAGCGGGACGACCGACAGCCGTCCCTGCCGCACCAGCGGCGAGTCGGCAAAGATCTTCTGCGCCTTGATCTCTGCCAGCATCCGCGGCGTCTTCGTCTTTTTCACAAATTTGATCCGCACCTGCGGGTTCTTCGGATCGCTCGCATCCACCGAAACTACCTTCGCCAGCCCCACTGTCCGCTTCTCATCGCCGGTGTGATAGATCACCAGCATCTCGCCGCGCTGCAGCCCCGCCAGATTCTTCACCGCCACCGGATTCGACACGCCATCCCACAGCGTCTCGCTCTCGCGCTCCAGGTCGTCCACCGAATAAGTTCCCGGCTCAGTCTTCAAAAGGTAGGGCATGGTTTCTCTCTTCCTCTCGCTCTTCGCGCTTCCCGTTATTCGGCGCCAGTTTCGTTTGGTCCACGACTGCCGGCGGCTCCTGCGCCTTCTCAACACCGGCCGACTCCGCGGTTGCGAGGAAGGCCTGCGTGTTCAGCAACTGCCGCTCCAGCGGCCGCACCCACTCTGTCATCTCGGTGCCCGAACGCCCATTCGCCTCCGCGCGCGCCAACTCGTTGCGCACCGTCTGCATCTTCGCATCCAGATTGTCGAGGTAGTGCAGCAGGATCGCCTCCGACGTCATGGGGAGCTTCGGCGAACCAAACTCGTATTCCCCGTGATGGCTGAGCACCAGATGCTCCACCAGAAGTCGCTTGGCCGCGGGAAAATTCGGAATGCCGGCGATCTTCTGCTCGATCATCCCAATCCCAATGGTGATGTGGCCCAGCAGCTGGCCTTCCAGCGTATAGTCGAAGCTCGTCCCCCAGCTCAGCTCGCGCAGCTTGCCTATGTCGTGCAGCACCACGCCGGTCAGCAGCAGGTCGCGGTTCGCCTCGGGATAATGTTGCGCCGCCAGCTCGCACATCCCCATCAGCGACAGGATGTGTTCCAGCAGCCCACCAATCCACGCGTGGTGCAGCCCTTTCGCTGCTGGAGCCTCCTTCAGCGGCCCCGCGATCGATGCATCGTTCAGGAACGCCTGCAGCAGGGCTTTCAGGTCGTGATCATGGAAGCTGGCTACCCAACCCTGCAACTCCGCCCACATCTCCCCGATGTCGCGTTGCGACTGCGGAACAAAATCGCTCAGATCGTACTCGCCGGTCGTCGCGCGGCGAATCTTCTTCACCTTGATCTGCAGCTTTTCGTTGAACCGGTAGACCTCGCCGAGCACCTTCACCACGTCGCCGGCTTCAAACTCACCGGCTTCGTCGAGCTCCCACATCCGCGCGTCAATCTGTCCCGTGCGATCGACCAGCGTCAGCGCTAAGTAGCGCCCGCCATCGCGGCCTGTGCGCACCTGCTTCAATCCCGTCACGAAAAACCCGGTAATTTCCCGGTTCTCCCGGCTCCCGAGATCGGCCACCATCGGTTCTTTCATCTTTGTGGACTAAATCTGCGGCTGGCTCGCTGGTGGTGTCTGCGCCGGAGGCGTGCCACTTGGCGACGCTGGCGGCGTGCTCGGCGGCGGGGTTGGCGTTCCTGTTCCGCTGGTCCCCGATCCGTTCGCGCCTGATCCATTCGCCCCCGCACCTTGTCCGTTCTTGTCCTCGTCGCCCATCCGGCGCTTCGGTCCGGTCTTCGCGAGATCGGGCTTCTTCTGCTTCGTGGTATCGCCGTTCAGACCCACCGCCGCCTGCTGTTGCTTGTCCTCTGCCAGTTGCTCCGGCGTCTCTTTGGGCGGCACAAATTTCTGTTTCTTCTTCGCCGCCTTGTCCTGCGCCTGCTTCTGCTTCGGCTCCTTCATGCGGTCGGAGAATCGCGATTTCGTCGTCTTCTCGGTGTCGCTGCCGTTGTTGATGACGTTGCCCTCTGCATTCGTCACCACCGCATTCCCCGCCGGCGCGTTCGACGCGATCTGCTGATCCGCCGGAGGCTGCGCCTCTGCCGCTACAGAATTCGATCCCGCATCCACCTGCCTCGTATCGCCCGCGGGCAGCGTCTCCCGCGGCGCCTGACCGAAGCGGATCTTCTCCCTCTTCCCCGGCTTTTCCGTACCGGTCTTTGCGCTCGCCACCTGCACCGGTGCGCCTTTCTGCGCGTTCACCTGATCCAGGGTTGGAACACCCGCGGGCGGCGCCGCAGTCGTGGTGGCCGTCTGCCTCTCCTTCCGCTGTGGCAGCTGCCGGAACCGTGTCCGATCCACCTGTTTCTTCTTCTTTGCCTGCGGGGGCTGGTACGCGCCCTCGATAAACTTAATCTCGTTCGCTGTCGCACCGGAATCCGAATACGGCGCGCGCACCTCGATGGCCGCCTCATCGCGCAGTTTCGCCAGATAGGCGCGCATGGCCGGCTCCATCTTCGTCATCCCGATCTTTTCCTGGATGTCGTTCTGCACGTCGACCAGCGGCGTCACTCCACCCGCGGAGTGGTCTGTGACTTCGAGAATCAGCCAGCCCTGTTTGGTCCGGATCGGCGGCGCGAACTGTCCCGGCCGCAAATTGAAGGTCGCGTCCTCCATCACTTTCGGCAGGTCGCCGCGCTTGTAATCGCCCAGTCTCCCGCCCTCGGCAGCGGTTGGCCCACCGGAGTCCGCCTTGGCCACCGTCGCAAAATCTGCGCCTGCCTTCAGCCGACCCTCGAGGGCGTCCGCCTTCTTCTGTGCGTCTGCCGCCTGCGCCGCATCGTCTGGATGCGGCGTGGGGATCAGAATCTCGCTCAGCTTCACCTGCTCCGGACGCTGAAAGTCCTGCAGGTGCGCGTTGTAGTAGACCTGCACCTCCGACGGCGAGATGTCGATCTTGTGCCCAACCTCCTGGCTGATCACGGTCGACGTAATCACGTTCTCGCGAATCTGCTCTTTCAGATCCTCGAACGAAACCCCCTGCGCCTCGGCCGCCTTCTGCAGGTCCTCCATCGAGTCCATGTGGTACTGTTTGCGCATCTCATCGAGCCGCTTGACCACTTCGGTCTCGCCGTTGATGCCCAGGTCCTTCCCCTTCGCCAGCATGAGCTGCTTGTCGATGAGCGAACGCAGCAGATCGCGCCGCTGCTCCATCAGCTGCTGCTGCGTCCAGCCCTGCTGTTGCGCTTCCTGGTCCATCTCATGCAGGGCACGATCGTAGTCCGACTTGCTGATCGCCTGGTCGTCCACCATCGCCACAATATCTTCCACCACCGTCCCCTGATAGGGCGATTGCGTGGTCCGCTGCGTGGTCACATCGGCGTAATTCGACCCGCGGTTCTGCGCGAAGCTAGGGACGACGGAGCCGGCGGCAAACGACAAGGCCACGCCGGCAGCCAGCATGGCAGGAAATCGCGAAACTCGATGCATCATAGGGATCAACGTCTCTGCGCCCGCCACGATCCGCCCAACCAGCCATCTTCCGGCCCTGTCGCTTCGTCGTTTTGTGCTGGCGCTTGTGTCATTGTACAGCGCAGTACGGTACAGCGCAGTACGCTGGTTGGACTTGCAGGAGCGGCCCCCGGAAGCAGCCATCTCGCTTTTTGCAAGCGACTTCAGCCGAACTTTTGCAAAGCCAGAAGCCGCACATTAATCCGCTCATTTACAGACCGCTGCCAGCTCCGCCGAGTAATCCTTCTTCTGCGGCAGCGGCAGATGCCTCTCGAATATCGCCCCTTCCAGCGTGTCCGGCCCCGGCAGCAGCTTCGGATCGACATCATATTTGTAAAAGGGATCCTTCTCCGCCTCTTCCAGCGTGACAAAAGAGAACCCCCGCGACTGATACAGCTTGAACAGCCGCGGCGCCATTCGCGCGTCCAGCGCACCAATGTGCATCAGCAGCACATACGGAATCTCCCGGCCGTACAGCTGCTGCGACATCGCGCGCCGGTATCCGATGTCCTCATCCGCCGCCGCCAAATAGCTCTTCTCCAGCCAGCGGATCGCCCTCCTGTCGCCCTTCGCGCTGCACCGCGCGTACGGCTCATTCCACTCATAGTCGGCAAAGCTCGCCGTCACTCCCGCGATCCTGTACCCATGCTCCGCCAGATACACCCGGAAACCCATCTTCTTCGCCGCCGTGTCTCCCTCCGCGAGAAACGGATACCGGAACCACTTCCAGTCTGCGTCCTTCATCTGCAGTGCCAGCAGACTGACATTTTTCTCGGTGTCCTCTTCGTATTGCATTAGCGAATTCTGATTCAGGTTCATGTGCGACCACGTGTGGTTCCCCAGCGGATTGCCTGCCTCCCGCCAGGCCGACAGCACCGCCCCGGTTTCGGGATGCTGCTCCACCGCGACGCCGTTCACGAATCCGTATATGGGCGGCATGTGCGCCTTCTTCAGCGCCTTAATGAGCTGCGTCGCCACCTCCATCCGCGTCTCGCCCGGGGGCAGCGGCCCATGCGCCGGCAAATCGTCAAACGTAAACGCAATCTGCTGCGCCCCGGCGCTCACTCCTGCCATC
The DNA here is from genome assembly GCA_003166955.1 of Acidobacterium sp. Lineage (GTDB taxonomy): Bacteria > Acidobacteriota > Terriglobia > Terriglobales > Acidobacteriaceae > Palsa-343. The sequence continues at coordinate 104,867 of PMUI01000105.1, read as the reverse complement.
CCCAGCCCACACATCAACACCACGCCCCACCAACAAAGCCGTCCCAAACCCAACCAGGAGCCCATCACCCCTCCAAACAGAATCGAAGTATACGTGCAATCCAGGCCCGCCCGTCTTGTGTGCCCTGTCCCCCCGCGGCCTGTGGTGCCCGGTGCTCGGTGCCCGGTTCTCGGTGCCCGGTTCTCTATTCCCTGTTGCCTATTGCCCGTTGCCTGTCTCATAGTGTTTCGATGGATCAACTCCAGCCCGGCTCGACCCTTGGCCATTACAAGGTTCTGCGCCCCATCGGCGCGGGCGGGATGGGTGTGGTCTACGAAGCTGAAGATCTCCGCCTTGGCCGCCACGTGGCGCTGAAACTCATCAGCGGGAGCGACTCGCCGGAACCCTCCGCGCTCGAGCGCTTCTACCGCGAGGCGCGCATCGCTTCCTCGCTCAACCACCCGGGCATCTGCGTCATTCACGAGATCGATGAGATCAACGGCCAGCCCTACCTCGTGATGGAGCTGCTCGACGGCCAGAGCCTCGACCGCCTCTATGCGGGCCGCCCAGCTCCGCTCGATCGCCTGACCGAAATCGGTATCCAACTCGCCGACGCGCTCGACGCGGCGCACCGCAAGGGTATCCTCCATCGCGACATCAAGCCCGCCAACATTTTCGTGACCGCATCCGGCCAGGCTAAGATTCTGGACTTCGGCCTCGCACGCATTGATGACCTAGCTCCCAGCGACTCCACTGGATCGGGCATCTCCGAACGCGACAAGCTCACCCGCTCCGGCGCCACGCTCGGCACGGTCGCCTACATGTCTCCCGAGCAGGCGCGCGGCGAATCCCTCGATGCGCGCAGCGACCTGTTTTCTCTCGGCGTCGTCCTTTACGAGATGGCCACGGCCAACCACCCGTTCAGCGGAACCACCAGCGCGGTCGTCTTTGACAAGCTGCTCAACTACCATCCGCCCTCGGCCTCTGCGCTGAATCACAATCTGCCGCACGAATTCGAGAACCTCCTCAACAAGTCTCTGGAGAAGGATCGCGATCTCCGCTATCAGTCGGCCTCCGATCTTCGCGCCGACCTGCGCCGGCTGCAGCGCACGACGTCCGGCATGCACGCCACCGTGGCCCATATGCCCACCACCGCGGCTTATCCCGGAATGAAGCGCGTCGGCTCCGCGGAACCTGCCGCCAGCGCCTACCCGGCCCCCGCGCCGGCGCCGCTCCACCTCGTGCCGCCGCGACCCGCGGGCAGGCGCTTTCGTCCCGCGTGGTTCATCGGGGGCATCGCAGTCCTTCTTGTCACTGCTTCTGCGATTGCAGGAATCGGATATTATGCGCGAAAGAGATCAGGCGCTGTTACAATTTCCGCCGGTACTGCGCCATCAGTAACGAATACTGCGACAAATCCGAAGCCGGCGCCTCCGCCGACGTTGCCTGCGGCGACTGTCCCCACGCCGGCCCCAGAGCTCAAGTCCGCCCCGGCCAAACCTTCGGCGTCCACGCCCAAGCCTTCCGCCGTCGTCCCGAAAACCTCCGCCAACAACACCAGCACGCCGGCTCCGCCAATCGCACCACCTGCTCCGGCCACTTCATCCTTCGAGGCCGACGCCGGAACCTCCGCTGGACCTTCGCCGGACGCGGCTCACGTTCCGGCCGTGGTCTCATTCCGCCGCGCCTACGCCGCCGCCCCCAGTTTCGAGGCGCACCACCTCCATCGTTTTGGCGGATTCTGCGCCGGCACTCTGCAGTTCAAGCCGGAAATCCTGAGCTTCAACTCGAGTGTCCACTCCTTCACGCTGACGCGCGATCAGATCGGTTCCATCGAGGGCGATGTCGTTGTTGAATCCGGTGGCCGCCGCTGGCGCTTCGAAATCCCGGGAAGGAATGGCCCCCAGGTTCACGCCATGCTCGCGCGCTGGTTCGCTGCAATCCCCGCCCCTCATTAATCAGCAACAGCTACGGCGGGATTTTGGCCTTCCACGAACTCCCGGGAACCTCCCTAACCGTTTCTGCGTATCCCGGTCTAAGGCCGTGTGGCCGAATATCTCCGAAGGAGCTCCTCCTTATGCAGACCGTCGAGCGCGTCGTGATCAACGCCAGCCCAGCCGCTATTTGGCAGGTCCTCGCCGACGTCGAGCGCTGGCCCACCTGGACCCCCACGGTCCTCAACGTTGAGCCCCTCACCCGCGATGGCTTCCGCATCGGGGCGAAGTATCGCGTGACGCAGCCCAGGCTGCGCCCGGGCGTCTACGAGGTAACAGAGCGCGTCCCGCACCAGGCCTTTACCTGGGTGCAGAAAGCGCCAGGCGCCACGATGATTGCCGACCACCGTCTCACGGCTTCTGACGGCTCCGGCACTGAGGTCGAGCTTTCCTTCTCAACCGAAGGCCTGCTGGGCGCAATTCTCGGCAGCATGAATGCGAAGACCATCGCCGACTACGTGAAAACCGAGGCGAAGAGCCTCAAGCAGCACTGCGAGATGCTCGCCGCCAAAACTGCCTGAGCGCGTCCTATCGCTTGTGGCGTCCTCGCTGCGGCTTGGGTGCATGGGCAGGCGCAGCCTCTCCGCCTGCCGACGCGTCGAATTCCATCGGCACGCGTCGCGCCACATGATCCTGAATCCAGTGCGGATCCCACCACTCCTTGGGATCGATCTGCACTCCGTCCAGCAGCATGCTGAAGTGGATGTGGTCACCACCCGCCATCCCCGTCATGCCGCTCTCCCCATTACCTGGCCCTTCTTCACCATGTCGCCTTCGTGCACATCGATGTGGCTCATGTGCCCATACAGAGTCATCAGTCCGTAACCGTGATCGAGCACGATGCAGTTGCCGTAAATCCCCAGCGGCACCGCATACACGACGCGCCCGTCGTTCGACGCCTCGACACCCACGTGCTGCGTCACCGCCAGGTCGTAGCCGAGGTGCACCTGCTGATCGATTTTCTGCCCGTGATAGATGTAGTTCCGCACATCCGCAAACGTTGACTCATTCTGCGAGTGCGATTGCCGCTGAAACACCTGCGACCACAGGAAATGATCCGCCGTCTTCGTCCGCAGCTCGAACAGCGTCTGATTATTCGCCTTGCGCATTTCGTTGTTGATCTTCACAAACCGCGCCACCGGATCGCCCGACCCGCTCGGATCCAGCTCGTTGATCACCTTATTGAGAAACGCGTCGCTCACCTGCAGTTCGTGCGTGGTGTAATGCGGCTGCTCCTTCTTCGGGAACTGAACCACCATGGTCCCAATAGCTTCGCTCCCCGGCCCATTCGCCGCGTACACCAGCGGCACTGTATCCGGCGTCATGTTCCACGCGAACGCAAACAGCGAAAACAGACCCGGCTTCCCGCCCGGCATCGGCCACGCACGAAACGTCTCGTCCTTTACGCGTACGCCGGCATCGGTATAGCTCCCCGACACGCTGAACGTGACCAAGTCCGCCATCCCCAGGTACAGGTAGTGCTGATCGGAATCCACCGTCACGCTCGGCGGCCGCGTCACCACCCTGACGTCCGACTGCCAGTGCCCCGTCCGGCGCAGAAGATCGTTCGACACGGCCTCGACCACCAGTTGCGCCTTGCCGTCCTTCAGCTGCGGAGCCGACTGCACGCCCGCTGTGAACTTCCAGTCTGCATCCTTGAACCGATTCGGATCGGGCGCCTGCGCCACGGCATAGTGGCCGCCGTCCTGCTCCACCCACGCACGCAGCACACGCAGCCCACGCTTATCCTGCACATGCACCGCCACCGGGGTCGCCTGCCCAAGGAAACTCACTGGTGAGGGCGCACTGATGACCGGCATCGCTGTCCGCGCCAGGACGACCACCACGACAACGACGACGAGAATGAAAACGACAATCAGGAATTTGCGCACAACTTATTCTCGCTCATGGGGAACAGTTTTCATGTTGCAACGCAGCCAGACCTCTATTCGCTGCCCCGCTAATAGTCCCGCTCATACCGGACATACCGCGGCTCCCAAACGTTGGCATCCACCGCCGCGTCGACCTCGCTCTCCTTCAGGTTCGACAATCCGTCCTGGATGGCCTGCCGCGCCACCGCCGCTGCAATCACCCGACTCAGCCTTCGCGACTCCGCCAGCGGCGGCAGCAGGCTCGCCGTCCGATCCTTATCCACCGGGGACAGCGCGGTGAGCGCCCGCGCCGCGGTCATAAACATCGCGTCCGTCACCCGCCGCGACCGAGACGCGACAATCCCCAGCGCCAGCCCTGGGAAAATGTAGGAATTGTTGGTCTGATCGATACAAATTTCCCGATCTCCGACTTTGACGGGCTCGAAGGGGCTCCCCGTCCCGATCAGCGCCTTGCCATCCGTCCACTTCAACAGGTCCTCCGGCGTGGCCTCGCTCTTCGAGGTTGGGTTCGACAGCGGAAAAATGATCGGCCGCTCCACGTTCTTCGCCATTGCGCGCACCGCGTCCTCGGTGAACATCCCGGCTTTGCCCGCGACGCCGATCAGCACCGTGAGCTTCGCGTTCCGCGCGACTTCTTCTAACCCGATCTTTAGAGGGTCCTTCACCGTCCAACCCGCAACATCCCCTCGCGGCCGCACATAATCCTTCTGCTCCGGGTGAATCCCCTCAGCGCCCTCGACCAGCAGCCCTGGGCGGCCCATGGCGTAGATTCGTCCGCGCGCTTCGGCTTCACTTAGGCCCTCTTGTTGCAGCGCCTTCACCAGAAGATTCGCGATCCCGATCCCCGCAGACCCAAAGCCCAGAATCCCGATTCGCTGGTCCTGCAGCGAAGTGCCCGCGGCCTTGACTGCGGCCAACAGAGTGGCCAGCACCACCGCCGACGTGCCCTGAATGTCGTCGTTGAAGGTGCAGAGACGGTCGCGATATTTCGTGAGGAGCCGCGCTGCGTTCGAGCCCGCGAAGTCCTCCCACTGCAGCAACACGTGCGGCCACCGCTTTTCGACGGCCGACACGAAGGTCTCGATGAAGTCGTCGTACTCCGGCCCGCGCACACGCTTCTGCCGCCACCCGATGTAAATCGGATTCGCGAGGCGCTCCTCGTTGTCCGTCCCCACATCCAGAAGCACCGGCAAACAATATTCGTGATGGATACCGCCGAGCGCGGTGTACAGGGCCATCTTGCCGATCGGAATCCCCATGCCGCCCGCGCCCTGATCGCCGAGGCCCAGGATGCGCTCGCCATCGCTCACGACAATCGCTTTCACATCGTCGTAGCGCTTGTGGGAGAGAATCTTCTCGATCCGCGCTTTGTTCGGATAGCTGAGAAACAGCCCGCGAGGCTTGCGCCAAATCTCGCTGAAGCGCTGGCACCCTTCGCCGACCGTGGGCGTGTAGACGATCGGCATGAACTTCCGCACATCGGACAGGAGGAGCGCGTAAAACAGGGTCTCGTTGATGTCCTGCAGATCGCGCATGAAGGTGTACTTCTCAAACCCGGTCTCGTAGGTGTCGAACGCGGCACGCCGCCGCGCAATTTGCTCCGCCAGCGTCCCCACGTGAGGAGGCAGCAGGCCGTGCAGGTCGAATGCGTCGCGCTCTTCTTCGGTGAAGGCCGTGCCTTTGTTGAATCGTGGATGGTTCAGGAGGGTAAAACCGTAGAGCTTCGTCCGGATCAGGGGTTCCGTCATGAGCGCCTCGACTGCGGTGATGCGAAGCCGGCACGGGTTGGAGGAAGTTCCGGCTCAAACGAGAATTCTAGCTGTCGTCGTCGAGGATTCCGGCAAACATCGCCTGATCTTCTGTTACCGAAGCTATGCCCCGCTTCGCGACAAGCAGGTATCTTTCGGTGCGCATCGCCTCCCGCACGTGCTCGCCCACACGCTTCAGCACGCCTTGCTGCGAGGAGTGCTTCTGGAAGGCTTCCAGCTTTCGTCCAGCGAGCGGGCCCAGCTCCAGGGTCAGCGACCACGGCACCGTCGCAGCCAGGTTCGTCAGCTCGGGCCGGTCGCGGACGCTGACAAACGGCGGGCTCGAGTAGTAGAGCTTTTGCGGCGCCCAGGGATGCAGACCCGTGTCGATGTGGTCCGGATACATCTCGGCGCGCCCCGCCCAGTGAAAAGCCGCCGTCGTCACCGTCGAAATCATCGTGTGATCCCGATGCAGATTCACTCCGCCATCTCCGCCAAACGTCAACACCACCTGCGGCTGCCACCGGCGAATATGCTCCGCCACAATCCCGGCCAGCTCCTGGAAACTTTGCTTCGCGAGCTCGCCGTCCGGCCAGGTCAGCACCTCGTGGCGCGTCACGCCAAGCACCGCGGTCGCCGCATCCATCTCCGAGCGGCGCAGCTTTCCCAGGTCCGCATCGGGCGGTGCGTCGCCACGAAAATGCGCCGCCTGACCGTCGGTGAAACACAGCACGAAGGTCTCGGCGCCCGCCTCATGCGCAAGCATGAGTGCGCCGCCAAAAGCACCGCTCTCGTCGTCAGGGTGAGCTGTTACACAGAGGAGTCGATGGGGCAAGGCTGCTCTTCTTCTTCCGCCGGAAAATCCTCCGGAAAATCACACCAGGGCAAGTCGGCCTGCAACACGGGAGCAAAAGTTTTTCGATGCAGAATCGACGGGCCGAGGTTCTTCAGCGCCTCGCGATGCTCGGGGGTCGCGTAGCCCTTGTGCGATGCGAGGCCGTAACCTAGATACTCCGCATCCAGCTCGCACATGCGCTTGTCGCGATACACCTTCGCCACCACCGACGCCGCCGCAATCGAAATGCTGAGCGAATCGCCGTAGATGATCTTTGTCTGCGCGTGCGGCAGGTCCAGCAGGAGAGCGTCGATCAGCAGATGATCGGGCTGCGGATCGAGGCGCATTACTGCGGCCGCCATCGCCATCCGCGAAGCCTGGTAGATGTTCACGCGGTCAATCGTCTCGGCGTCGACTTCCTCAATGGCAATGGCAATTGCGCGCGACCGAACTACCACTTCCAGCCGCTCGCGATCCTCGACCAGCAGCTGCTTTGAATCCCGAAGGCCCCGAATGCGCGTGTCCGCGGGCAGGATGACCGCAGCCGCCACCACGGGACCGAAGAGAGCGCCGCGCCCTACCTCATCGACGCCGGCGATCATGATCGCACCGGTGGCCCGCGCCAGCTTTTCAAATTTGTTTCCGCAGGCCAGGGACCGCAGCATGCGCATCTTGCGAGTGGCTGCTGAAACCTCATCGTCGGGCAGTCTCTGCCGCCCGCGCTTTGGAATCAGTTCGCCCTGCAGGGTCCCCATGTGGCGAGTTTACTGCGCGATGCGCCGAGGACGCCCGTGGAAATCACGTCACAAAAACACCAACGCCCTGGCCGAATCCGGCCAGGGCGTGTGTCTTCCCGATCGCTGAACGCTATCTTGTGTCCACTTCCTTCAGCCGGGCGGCCTTGCCGCGCAATCCGCGCAGGTAGAACAGCCGCGCGCGACGCACCTTCGACGACCGTACCTTCTCGATCTTGTCGATGACCTTGCTGTTGAATGGGAAAATGCGCTCGACGCCCTGGCCGAAGCTCATCTTGCGGACGGTAAAGCTACCCTGCGGACCGTTCTTTTTAGCGATGACGACGCCTTCGAACGCCTGAATCCGCTCCTTATCGCCTTCCTTAATTTTCACCTGGACGCGCACGGTGTCACCCGGCCCAAAGGGGGGCAGATCGGTGCGGTTCAGCTTCTCGGCAAGGCGCTGCATGACTGGGTGAATCGACATGACCTAACTCATTTCTCCAGGGATTATGCGAATTTTCAGTTTACAGGAAATTCACCGATTCCGTCTTCAACCATCGGCGGCCGCTGGCTTATCCGTCCCGAAAATACACCCAGATCAAACTGCCAACGAGGAATGCCAGCAGCACGCCGCCGTAAATCATCGGCGAGGCAAAGAAAGAAAAGTGCCAAATCTCCCGCAGAGCCCGATCCCCAAAGAGAAGGAATAGCGCCAGCGCGCCGAGAAGAATCTTCTGCACTAACTTCGTCGGCTTCGCCGCGCCCCGATCCTGTGGAGAATCGTCCATCCCCTACTTCCGCGTCACGGCGTAGTAAATGACGTATCCCCACGAGAAGATCCCGTGCAGAATCGCCCACAGGATGCTCGTGCTCCTGGTCCACGACAGCACCACCGCAATCGACGACCCCAGCGCCCAGCAACCCGTGCCTCCGTGGCCGCCCCCGCAACGGCACTTCCCACGGCGTTTTTCCAGCTCCGCAACCCTGGCTTCCAGCGTCGCAACATCGTCAGTAGCCATACACAGTCCCCCCATGCGCGTGCCCCGAGGAAGGCCTTGTACGCCCGGACATATTATGCGCTCAGTCGGGCGGCCAATCACCAGGCCTACAATCGCCTTGCCAGCATGCTAACGAGATTCGGAACGGCCTGCCTCCTCGTCCTCGCCGCGACGCTGCCCGCCTGTGCCCAGTCCGATTCCGCGCTCACCACGCAGCTCCAGTCCCAGATCGCCGGATTTCACGGCAAGGTCTCCCTCTACGCGCACGACCTCGCCACCAGCAAGACTATCTCGATCGACGCGGACGAGCCTGTCCCCACCGCTTCCGTCATCAAGCTCGGCGTGCTCTACACCGCGCTGGAACAAATCCGCGCGGGCCGCGCCCACTTCGACGACCGGCTCATGCTCCACCATGACGACCAGGTCCCCGGCTCGGGCGTTCTGCTCTTCTTCGACACGCCGATGACCCTCACGCTCAAGGACGCGCTCACTTTGATGATCGCCGTCAGCGACAATACCGCCACGAACCTCGTCATCGATGACCTCGGTCTCGACACCATCGGCAGCGAGCTGACCGCGACGGCGCCACGCGGCCTCGACCTCAGGAACACCTGGCTCTATAAGAAGGTCTACAAGGATCCGACCGACCCTCAACCTGCCGATCAGCCACGCTTCGGACTCGGAAAGACGACCGCGCGCGAAATGGCCTCCATCATGGAGCGCTTCGTCACTTGCGACCTCGGTCCGGCTCCGCACGTCGTGGCCGAACCCGGCCTCGTATCGTCGCCGATCCCGACGGACAAAGACCTGTGCGCGGCCGCGATCCACATGCTCAAGGTCCAGTCCGACCGCGACATGATCCCCCGCTATCTCGAAAAACTCGACACCACGGAGGGCGACTCGGCCATCGCCAACAAAACCGGCGCTCTCGACCACGTCCGCAACGATGTCGGCGCCGTCTACACGAAACACGGGGTCATCATCATCTCCGCATTCACCCACGACAACGCCGACACCAGCTGGACCCCCGACAACGAAGCGGAACTCCTTGTCGCTAAGATGGCCCGGAGCATTGTCTCCACGTGGCAATAACGATCGGAGTGTCCTGCAGAGAAAACTACGGCGTCCGGCGAGGTGTATGATTTCCGCAAAAATCCAGTGTGGCTGCGAGCTGTCGCTATACTGGCCGACAACTGGGAAGTGAGCCGCCGTGTCACCAACCTCTGCACCTGTCACCGTTCAACGGCTGAGTCCCCTCTGGCAAATCCTGGGACTCGCTGTTTTTGTGGTGGCGTTCTTCCTTCCCGCCGTTGCCCAAGGCCCGGGGTCGCCTCTCAAAGGATGGCAATGCGCCGTCATTACCCTCTCGGCGCTCATTGAAGCGGGGACCTGGCACTCCCTGATGTTTCTTGCCGCCCTGAGCGGCCTGATCAACATCCTCATCCTGCCTTATCTGGTCTTCACTCTGGTCCCGCCGCTGCGCGCCTCGTCTGCGCTGCGGCTGGTGCGGACCGTCCTGGCCGCCCTGATCCTGCTCTGCATGATCGCGACCTGGGTCTTCTTCCTCACCGGGCACTTTGTCCCGCTGATCGGCCACGCGCTCTGGATCGTCGGTGCCCTGCTCATCCTCAGCGCCGAGCCGCGCCGCCGCATGCCCACCACTGTCCCGTAATCCAGGTGTGCGGCCATCCTTTACGGCGAATATGGTGGCAACGATCCCGCGCCACCAACCCCTATCCCCTCGTCAGCTTCTCCAGCATCTCCGCCCACTTCGGCCAGCCCCGCACTAACTGCTCTCGCTTCCCCGACGCGTAATCCGCGTAATCAAATCCTGGACTTACGGTGCACCCCAACAGCGCGACCTTGCCACCGGCGATAAGACGCGTGCCCTGCCACACGCCCTGCGGAACCACCGTCTGCAGCAACTCACCCTTCGCAATGTCGCGGCCCAGCACCACGCGCTTCCCCGTCCCGTCCGGCCACAGCTGCAGCATCTCCACCGCGTCGCCGAGATAGAAATGAAACACCTCGTCCGACGCGAGCTTGTGCATCTCTGAAAAATTATTCGGCTCCAGCAGATAGTAGATCGCCGTCCCCGCCGACCTGGCCCCGCTGTATCTCCCCGCCGGCAAGGCCTCCAGCGGAATCGTCTCCTCCGCTTTCCATGTTTGCCGAAACCACCCGCCCTCGCGCGGATGCGGCTCCAGTTGCAGCATCCTCTTCATTTCATCAGCACTCATCTCTTTGGCCATGGCGGAATCCTAACCTGGCTTTCTCCATCTCATCTTCCCTGGAACATTGTGCGGGCCGGCGTTGTCTATCCAGGCAGAGACTCAGCCGGGCACAACGGGCTCGCGAATCTCTCCTCTCGCTCTCTCCGGCGCGCCGCGTCAGCATCGGATCATCGATCCGAACGCTGAGGGCTGAACGCTGATCGATGCACAGGGAGGGAGCCCCATGTTCGAAGACAGCCTTGTCGAATCCACCGGACGCATTCGCACCCGCAGCGGCCGCTACGCTGCTGGATCGTTCGTCCTCGAGACGGCGCTGGTCGCCGTCATCATCCTCATCCCTTACCTTTACCCCGATGTGATCCCCCGCAAGTTCATAACCCTCCCCCTCATCGCCCCGCCTCCGCCTGCCGCGCCCGCTCCCCTTCAGCGCGTCACCGCTGCACCCGTCTCGCACTCTGAGGAATTCCAGCACACCCTCCTCGCTCCGCCTACCATCCCGACGACCATCGGGCACGTTGTCGATACCACTCCGCCGGGGCCCGTCACGGGCGACCTCGGCCCAGGCGTCGGCATCGGCGTCCCGGGAGCCAATCCTCTTACCGCCATCACCCCGCCACCCATTCCGCGCGTCCATCCCGCCAAACCTATCGGCCCTGTTCACGTCTCTGAAGGCGTCGCCGCTGGACAGCTTATCGTGCCCATCCGACCGCGCTATCCCGCCATCGCCCTCGCCACCCACACCCAGGGAACCGTGGTCATTGCGGCCATCATCTCTACCGAAGGCCGCATCGAAAGCCTGCGCGTCGTCAGCGGCCCGCCGATGCTCGTCTCGGCTGCCGTTGACGCCATCCGCCAGGCCCGCTACCGCCCCTGGAAACTCAACGGCGAGCCAGTCGAAGTGGAAACCACCATCAACGTCGTCTTCTCCCTTGGCACCAACTAAGGTTGAAGACTGGGCGCCACGGTTTGCTTTCAGGAACCGGGGCGCCTTTCTGCGATCCCCACCTGTACCCCGTTCGTGTGACTCGCATCACTCTATGCAGCGCTCTTGTTGCGGTACGATGAAAACCGATGCGGGTCCTTGTCTATTCAGCTTCCTGGTGCCGTGACTGTCGCGAGGCCAAGCGCTTTCTCGAGATTCACGAAATCCCTTACACCGAAATCGACATCGAGGAGACTCCCGGCGCCGCCGAAGAGGTGCTCGCTCACGTCGGCAAGCACGCCATTCCTCAGTTCGTCATCGATGGCGAGTGGATCCAGCCCTACCGCCCGGGCCGCGGCTTCCTCCACGCCGAAATGACGAAGCGCTTCGGACTCAAGCCCGCTATCGCCAAACCCCGCAGCTGATGCGCTGTCGCTGAACGCCGTTCTGCACCGTTTACCCTGCACCCTGACACGGAACCAATCCCGTCTAACCTGCGTACCTCATTGCAGACGAAAGGGAACTGTGCCGTGAATCAGGTTCGCAAGCGCAAGCGTCGTTGGCTGTTCTGGTCCATCCTCGGTCTCGTCGCCGTCGTCCTGGTTGGCGGTGTGGTCGCGCTCGCCCTGCGCGCCGGCGATCCCAAAATTCCCGCTGCGCGCCTCGCCAAAGTTACACGCGGCGACATCGCCAAATCCGTCGTTGCCACCGGCCCCATCCAGCCCATCACCAAGGTTGAGCTCAAATCCAAAGCCTCCGGCCTGGTCGAGAAGCTCTACGTGGACATCAATCAGATGGTCACCAAAGGCCAGGTCCTCGCCCAGCTCGATCAGCAGGAGATCCTTGCCCAGGTGGCCGCGCAGCGCGCGCAGCTGGCCGCCGCCGAAGCCAACGTCACCACCTTCAGCGCCAACATCGCGCAGGACAAGGTCAACGCCGAAGCGCCCGACCTGCCCATGTACCAGGAAACATATCAGCGCAACGTACAGATGCTCAAAGACGGCATCGTCTCCCAGCAGGCCCTCGACAACGCGGAGCGCGACTACCTCGCTCAGAAAAACAAGCGTGACGGCGCAACGGCCCAGATCGGTGTGGACCAGGCGAAGCTTAAGCAGGCCGAAGCCCAGGTTCAACAGGCCAAAGCCAGCCTCGATCAGCTCAACCAGCAGCTCAGCTACACCACCCTGGTCGCGCCCATCGACGGCATGGTGCTCTCCCGCGACGTTGAAGTGGGCGACGCGGTCAGCTCCATCCTCGTGCTGGGCTCAACCGCCACGCTGGTGATGACCATCGGCGACATCCACCAGGTCTACGTCGACGGCAAAGTCGACGAGGCCGATATCGGGAGCGTCTACCTCGGCCAGCCCGCGCGCATCCACGTGGAGTCGTTCCCCAACAAGACCTTCAACGGCAAAGTCACCAAAATATCCCCGCTCGGCGTGGAGAAAGACAACGTCACTACCTTTGAAGTGCGCGTCTCCATCGACAACCCCACTGGCGAGCTGAAAGCGCTGATGACCGCTAACGCCGAGGTTCTCGTCACCGAGCACCATAACGCGCTCAGCGTCCCCGAGCAGTCCATGTCCTGGGACAACGACAAGAATGCGTTTGTTTTCGTCCCCGATCCGAAATCGAAAGACGGCCAGAAGAAGCTCCCCGTCACCGCCGGAATCTCGAATGGCACGCGCACCGAGATTCTCTCCGGCGTCAAGGAAGGAGACCAGGTTGTTCTGCAGCAATAAGAAAGCGGTCGATTCAGTATTTGTAACCGTATCCGTTACTTGTCACGAAGAAAATCAGCCCGGGCCCCATCCGCTCGCCTGAGGAGGTTATGAAAATGCAGGTTGCATTCAGAAACTCGGCTCTGGCCGCCGCTATCGCCGTGCTCATCCCCGCTGCTGCGCTCGCCGCCGACGGCACCTTCGACAAAACCCTTCACACCACCGGGCAGGTGATGCTCTCGGTCTCTACCGGCTCGGGGTACGTCCACGTCACTCCAGGCTCGTCGAGCGAAGTCCACATCGTGGGCCACGTGCACGCCAACGGCTGGGGCTTCGGCGCCTCCGCCGACGACCGCGTCAAGCAGGCCGTCAACAATCCCCCCATCGATCAGTCCGGCAACATCATCACCATCGGCCGCCACCAGGACTGGATGCGCAACATCTCGATCGACTACGACGTGACGGCGCCCAAAGGCACGCAGCTTGAGGCCAACTCCGGCTCGGGCGATCTTCGCCTGCAGGATCTCGGGGGTTCACTCAAGGCCAATACTGGCTCCGGCTCTATTGAAGCCTCCGGCTTCAGTGGCCGCGTCCAACTCCAGACCGGCTCCGGCGACGTTCGCGGTCAGTTGCAATCCGCCAACGACGTCAAAGCCACCACGGGGAGCGGCAGCATTCATCTCCAGGGTGTTGAAGGCACGCTCTTCGCGGAGACCGGCTCCGGCGACATCGAAATCGGCGGCCACCCCGGCTCCGACTGGAAGGTGGAAACCGGCTCCGGCTCGGTCACGTTGAGCGTCGGCGGCGCGCACTTCACCCTCGATGCCAGCACCGGCTCAGGCTCCGTTCACAGCGATCCGCCCATCACCATGCACGGGTCGATCGAGCGCCACCATGTGCAGGGCGACATCAATGGCGGCGGGCCTACCGTCCGCGTCGAAACTGGCTCGGGCGACGTCCGCATCCACTAAATTAACGAAGAATCCGGTAGCCCCGTTCCGATCGCGACCCGTAGCTGGTCGCAATCAGGGTGGGGCTTTTCCCTTTCGGCTAAAGATGCCGGGCGGAGTCCGTTCCGCTACTGCGGCGCCCCGCAAATTGGACAGAACTTCACATTGCCCTCATACTTCTGCCCGCACTGCACACAAAAATGCACGGGCCCGGCCGAAGGAGCAGCAGGCGGAGGCGGAGGTGGAGCCATCCCCAGCATCCCTTGCGGAGGCGGTTGCATCGGCGGCTGCGTGTAAACCGGGTACACCGGCGTTCCCGGCGGCGCATACCCCGGAGGGACCTGCGCGACGAGCGGCTTGCGGATGATCAGATACAGCGGCAGAAACACGATGCACACCAGGAAGCTCCCGATTCCCCACCCCACCGCGTTCATCCCGCGCTTCTTCGCGTCCGAATAAACCCATGCCCCAGCCACCGCGCCAAGCACGATGCCGATGATCTGAATCCCACCTGAACCGTTCACAGTTCCTCCCTCAATGCAGATTGTTCAGCACCAGCATGGCCGCCAGCGCCGCCATCACTCCATACTTCACCGCTGCACCTTGAAAGAAATTCAATCGGCGTCTGCGCCAACCCACCAGCACCGCGGCCGGATATACACCATACACCACCACTGCGGCAATCCACGAGCATGGATTCAGAGCCGGCCTCTCTCCATGCAGCATCGCCGCAAAATCCCGCGTCATCCCGCAGAACGGGCATCGCAGGCCTGTCAGCGCCTGGAGTTCGCACCGATAGCCCGCATGCACGATCCACTGCGGACCCAGCGCCAGCATCGCCGTACACGCGACGATCACGCCCATCATCCACAAATGCGGGATGAGTTCCCGGTCGACGCGCAGCGCTGTTCGCGGCATAAGCATATATACCGGAAATTCCGGGCGCGCAGAACTGAAAACTGCGGGGTCTTTTCGGCCTGCTCCCCCGTCCTTCAACGTGCGATTCCCATCGCACAGAAAGTCGAGGCCCGAGCCCGCGTTATGAAAACCTTCCGATCCGCCCTTGCACTTCTTCCTGGTCTCGTTCTCCTGACAGCGCCCATCCTCCGCGCTCAAACCCCCGCTCCGCCCGCGCCCATCCCCGCCCCCATACAGTCCGCGCAAAAAATCTTCATTGCCAACGGCGGTATGGACGCCTTCTCACTCCAGGCCTTCGAAGAACTTGGGCTCAACGGCACCGATGCCTACGACTCCCTTTACGCCGCCGTCAAAAGCTGGGGCAAATATCAGCTGGTCGCCTCGTCCGGCGATGCCGACATCGTTCTCGATGTTCGCTTCACCGCGCCGATGACCAATGTCGGCAACCACGCAACCTGGGGTTTTGAGCGCATCCTTGCCAACACCACCTGGCAATTCCAGACGGAGATCACCATCCTCGACGCCAAGACCCGCCTCCCGCTATGGACCCTCACGCAACCCGTCCACCCGGCGAACCTCAAAGGCACCTGGCGCAAAAACATCGCGGACGCCAACGCCGCTCTGGCTGGCGACGTGAAATCCCTCCTCACGCCGCCCTCGCCTCCAACACCCTGAGAACTCCGGCTGCCCCGGGTCTCGACTTTGAGACCCGGAAATCGCACCCCCAAGCCCTGGCGCCAAGCGCGTCCGCCTGGACGGCGAGTCCCTGTATCATTTCCCGCATACCAAAAACTCCACCGGAGCACGCATGATCCATCGCTTTCTTCTCCCCGTTCTCGCCCTTTGCCTCGCCGTCCCCGCCGCGATCGCCCAGTCCAGCTCCGCCATCACCCTCACCGTCGACACCACCCATTCGCCGGACAAGATCCTTCACGTTCGCGAGTCCATCCCCGTCCACTCCGGCCCCTTCACCCTGTACTACCCCAAGTGGATCCCCGGCGAGCACGGTCCCGACGGCCCCATCATCGCCCTCACCGGACTGCACTTCACCGCAGACGGAAAGGAGATTCCCTGGCAACGCGATCTCCTCGACGTCTTCACCTTCCATGTCGACGTCCCCGCAGGCGTCACGCATCTCGATGCCGCGTATGACTACATCGAGGCCGCCGGCTTCTCGGCCACAGACAAGCTCCTCGTCCTCGAGTGGAATGAAGTCGCCCTCTACCCGGCCGGCACGCCCTCCGCGCAGCTCACCTATAACGCCTCGCTCATCCTGCCTGACGGCTGGAAGTACGGCACCTCGCTCCCCATCGACACCGAATCCGGCAATCGGGTGACCTTCAAACCTATCTCCTTCGATCTCCTCGTTGACTCGCCCGTCATCGAAGGCCAGTACTACCGCGTCGTCGACATCACACCGCCCGGAGAGCCCATCCACCACGAGCTCGATCTGGTCGCCGACAGCGATGCCGCGCTGGCCCTCACCCCCGCGGTCCAGAAAGGCATGACGAGCCTTGTCGCCGAATCCGGCGCGCTCTTCGGCGCGCGCCATTACCGCGACTACCACTTCCTCCTCACCCTCAGCGACCACGTCGCGCACTTCGGCCTCGAGCACCACGAGTCGAACGACAGCCGCCTCCCGGAGCGCGTCCTGATTTCGCCTGGCGCAGCCTACAACGTTGGCGGCCTTCTATCGCACGAGTTCATGCATTCCTGGAACGGCAAATTCCGCCGCCCCGCCGACCTCACCACGCCCGACTTCGAAAAGCCAATGGAGACCGACCTCCTCTGGGGCTATGAAGGCCTGACCGACTACCTCGGGCCGATGCTCGCCGCGCGCAGCGGCCTCTGGACACCCGAGCAGTACCATGAATATCTCGCCAGCATCTCCGCTTCGCTCGGGCCCGGCCGTCCAGGCCGTACCTGGCGTCCGCTCCTCGACACTGCCTCCGGCGAGCCCATGGGAGGTGGTGGTGGTGGAGGAGCGCGTGGCTGGCTCAACTGGCGTCGCGGCACTGACTACTACGACGAGGGCGACCTGGTCTGGCTGGAAGTCGCGACCATCATTCACAACACCACCAACGGCCAAAAGTCCATCGACGACTTCTGCCACGTCTTCCACGGCGGTCCAAATAATGGACCCGAGATCAAAACTTATACCTTCGATCAGCTTGTCTCGAGCCTCAACTCGGTCGCGCCCTATGACTGGGCCAGCTTCCTCCACCAGCGTCTGAATTCCATCTCACCCGACGCGCCCACCGGCGGCATCGAGAACGGCGGCTGGAAAGTCACATACTCCGCCGAGCCTCTTCGCCTTCCGGGCCGCCGGGGCAACGCCGGCGACACCTATTCCATCGGCCTGCAAATCGGCGAGGACGGCGCGGTCATGGACTCCATCGTCGGCGGCCCGGCATACAACGCCGGCATCAGCTCCGGCGTGAAGGTCATCGGCGTCAACGGCCGCGTCTACACGCACGACCTGCTCGAAGACGCCATCGCCGCTGCGAAAGATTCTTCCGCGCCCATTACTCTCCTCTATGTCACCGACGATTACATCCGCAACGCCACGATCGACTACCGCGGAGGCGCGCGCTACCCCCACCTCACGCGCGACGACTCCAAACCCGACTACCTGGACGAACTGATCAAAGCTCGCGCCGCCGGGCGGTAAAACCGGGTTCCCGCAGCGCCTGGTCTTCATCGGCAAGATGAGAATCAGGCGCGCTCCTCCTGTCGAGCGACTGACATAGCGTTCGCTGCCCCCGCTTCGCTTGCATCGCAACTCCTGCCCCACTACGCTCAAGATTCGAGCTTGTGCGCTCGGTCCTCCGATGCTGAGCCTCTACCAAAGGCTGATTCTCGGCTGTCTTCTGCTCATCGCGCTGGTCGCCACGGTCAGCTTGCTGGTGCGCACCTCCTTTGTGCGTCTCGCCGCTCTGGACGCGCAGGTGCGGGTCGCCGAAATGGCGGTCGCCTCACTCGCGTCCGCGCAGGGCGCCATGGCTCATGAGGAGCTGATCGCCGCCCGCATCGCGACCGGTGACTCCACTCTCTCCGAGTTTCGCGACCAGGCCGCGCACACGCAGATCATGCTGCGCGCCGCCACCGACGATGTGCGCGGCTTCGATCCCGCTCTCCCCATCGATCGGCTCGCCCGCGAGCATGAGCGGCTGGCCCAGCACCCGCCCGCGGACTCGACCGAACTGACCCGCTCGCTCGAATCCCTCCACATGGAGCTGCGCCGCGACCTCGACCAACTCTCCACGCTGCGTTACGCCAGCGTCACGGCTTTGCGCGGCCAGCAGAATGCGCTTCGCGCGCGCCTGATCGCCGCCTGCGGCCTCTCCATCGCCGCCGCCGCGGCGATCTCCGCAATCATGCTCATCCTGGTCATCCGGCCTTTGCGCCACACGGCGCGCGTCGCTCGCCGCATCGGCCAGGGCGATCTCCACCAGCGCGTCGAGTGGCGCGCCAAGGATGATCTCGGCACCATCGCAACCGAACTGAACCGCCTCGCCATCCGACTTCGCGACCTCCGTGAAACCGAATCCGGCCGCCGTCAGATGGAATTCCAGCTCGCCGACGCGGTGGTCCGCTCCATCTTCGAACCCGTCATCGTCACCGACGGGAAAGGCCAGGTGCTCAAGTTGAACCAGGCCGCAGTCGAGCTGCTGGGCAGCTCCGCCGAAGGCGCTGAAGTGGACCGCATGGTGTTGGCCAGCACGCCAGGCGGAGACAAAATTCTGAATGCGATCCGCGCGGCGGTCTCCATGCAGCACGCCGCGGCGCCGGCCGAAGGCGAAGCCGCGCTGCTGCCCATGCGCATCGGCAAGGCCGAACGCAGTTATCGCCTCCGCACCACGCCCATGCGCGATGGCGAGGGCAGGCTCCTCGGCGCCGTCACGCTGCTCGAAGACGTGACCCAGATCGCGGAAGTCGATCGCTTCAAATCCCGATTCCTCTCCGTCGCCTCGCAGAAGCTGCGCGAACCCATCCGCCGTCTTCGCCTTTCCCTCTACGCGCTCACCCAGGGCCACGCCGGCGAGCTGCCCCCGCTCCAGATGGAACTGGCCACCAGCGCCGCTCGTGAAGCGGAACTTCTCGACGACCTGATGCTCGATCTGATTGAAGTGGCGGAACTGGAAACTGGCCGCCGCCAGCTCCGCATCGAGAGAGTCCGTCCCATCGATGCCCTCCGCGATGCGGTGGTTCGCTGTCGCGACGTTGCACATGACAAGAGCATCGACATCGAGCTGCTCGCCTTTGAAGACCTCTCTTACGTTCAGGCGGACCGTCGTGCGCTGCGCACCATACTCGACAACCTCCTCACCAATGCTCTTCGCTATACACCGGACGGCGGTCACATCCGCGTCGGCGCCGCGGAGCAACAGGAGCGTGTCCAGTTCTTCGTCCACGACAATGGCCGGGGCATCGAAACCGAACGCCTGACAACCATTTTCGGCCGCTTTACCGGCGACGCCGCCGGCGGCGGCACCGGCCTTGGTCTGGCTCTGGTGCGGCGCCTGGTCGAATCCCAGGGCGGTCAGGTTTCCGTGGAAAGCCGGCTGGGTGCGGGCACAACCTTCCGCTTCACTCTGCCGGTCGCGGTCGCCGAACCCGACCGTCATCCCGTGGAGGTTGGATGACTCCGCCCCCCTCCATTCCGCCTTCGGAGCCGCAGCCTCTCGCCCTTACTCCAGCCGCTGGTGAAACCCATGAGCCTGGCCGCCTCCGCATCTATCTGGGCGCTGCTCCCGGCGTGGGCAAGACCTTCCGCATGCTCGAAGACGCGCATCTGATGCGCCGCCAGGGCGTCGACATCGTCATCGGCCTTGTAGAGCCGCACGGCCGTGCCGATACGGCTGCGCTGGTCGACGGCCTTGAGATCATCCCTCTTAAGGAAATTCAGTATCGCTCCGTCACTCTGCGCGAGATGGACCTCGATGCCATTATCGCCAGCCATCCGGCATGGTGCATCGTTGACGAGCTGGCCCACAGCAACGTTCCCGGCTCGCGCAACCACAAGCGCTACGAAGACGTCCTGGAGCTGCTCGACGCCGGCATCAATGTGATGACCGCGATGAACGTCCAGCATCTGGAGACGCTCAACGACGTCGTCGCCCGCTCCGCCAGCACCCAGATTCGCGAGACTGTGCCCGACAGCTTCCTGCGCCGCGCCGACGAGGTCGTCAACGTCGACATCACCATCGACGAGTTGCGCGACCGTCTCCGCCAGGGCAAGATTTACGCGCCCGAAAAGGTCGAGCAGGCCCTGGCCAACTTTTTCCGCAAGGGCAATCTCAACATGCTCCGCGAACTGGCGCTGCGCACCACCGCCGAGCAGGTGGGCACCGCCGCCGCTGAATACCGCCGCATTCAGGGACTCGAGCAGGCCCCCATACCGGAAAAAGTCATGGTCTGCCTCTCACCCCGCCCGGGCATGGAGCGCCTGGTGCGGGTTGGCGCTCGCATCGCCGGACGACTCGCCACCAACTGGTTCGTCGTCTATGTTGAGACGCCGGATACCGACCATCGCCATGGCGACCCGGAAGCCTTCGCGCGTCTGGAAGAGTATCAGCGCATGGCTCGCGATCTCGACGCCCACGTGGTTACCCTCAAAGACAAGAGAGTCGCCGACGCCCTCATCGAATTCGCACGCAAAGAGAACATCTCCCACGTAGTCTTCGGCCAGTCCGCACGCTCCCGCTGGGACATCCTGCTGCGCGGCTCCATCATCAACCGCTTTCTCAACGAAATGCGCGACACCACTGTCCAGGTCGTACCCGTCCAAAGGGAAAGAAAGTAAGAAGAACCCGGCTGAAACTGCAGGATGCCTTTTTTCGCGGACAGAGCGGAATCGGCGACGAATTCCTGAAACGTTCTCATCGGACCACGCACTATCCCGCGGGAGGAAAACTTCCCACGCAAAATGGGTTGTCCCTGACCCCTACCCGGGGTATAGTGCTTCCCAGTTCCGTTGTCCCAATTCCTCCGGAGCCGCTGGTCTCAGTCTCGCGCCGAACCCGATGCGATCAGCTCCCGCGTGATTGGCTATCGCAACCCACGAATCGGAGATGGAACCGTATGCGTAAGACTTTGTCAATTCTCCTCCTCGGCGTTCTCGCCGCACTGCCCGCGTCGGCTCAGGAAAAACGCCGCGTCGCGGTCCTGGACTTCGGCTATGGCACCGTTATGACCAGCGTCCAGGCCATCTTCGGGACCAACCAGGACATCGGCAAGGGTATCTCCGACATGCTCGTCAACCAGCTCCTCGCCGACGGAACCTACCGGGTCTTCGAGCGCGCCGCCATTGACAAAATCATGAACGAACAAAATTTCTCCAACAGCGACCGCGCCAACCCCGCCACTGCCGCAAAAATCGGCGCTCTCGCCGGCGTTGACACCATCATCATCGGCGACATCACCACCTTCGGACGCGACGACAAGAACTACGGTGGCGGCGGCGGCGGATACGGCCTCGGCAAGTACGGCGGCGGCGGCCTCGGTGTCCACAAAGCCAAAGCTGTTGTCGAGATCACGGCCCGCATCATCGACGTCAACACTGGCGAGATCCTCGCTTCCGTCACCGGCCATGGCGAATCCAAGCGCTCCGGTGCCGACATGCTCGGCGGCGGCGGCTCCGGCTGGAACGGCGGTGGCGGCCATCTCGACATGGGCAGCTCCAACTTCGGCCAGACCATCATCGGCGAAGCCACCAAGGCCTCCATCGCCGATGTCGCCACCGGCCTCGACCAGAAAGCCGGCAGCCTGCCCGCTATTACGGCGCCGCCTCCGCCTCCCGTCGATGGCCTCGTCGCCGACGCCTCCAGCGGTGACATCATCATCAATGTGGGCGCCAGCGCCGGCGTCAAAGTGGGCGATACCCTCGCCATCACTCGCGTCGTTCGCACCGTCAAGGATCCCGCGACCGGCAAAGTGCTCCGCACCGTCGACTCTCCCGTCGGCACCCTCACCATCACCAGCGTCGACGCCGATTCATCCGTCGGGAAATTCAGTGGCTCCGGGAAGCCCGCGGTCGGGGACCATGTGAAGCGGCCGCAGTGACCCAGGTCTCCTGCACGCAGAAGAGGCGGCCCAAAAGGCCGCCTCCTCTGTTTTCCCCTCGCTGCTCGATCCGGGCTGCTACTGCTTCTTCAAGACTGCATCGCTGTTCTCGTCTGTCGTAATCGCCGCTTCGAACTTGCGCAGTGTGCCGTACTCTCCCGGCTCCAGCACCAGCTTTTTCAGAACATATTCGCGTTTGTAATGCAGCACTCCGCCTTCGGCTTTCACTTCGCTGTGATACGTCGCGAATCCCACGTCGACGTTGACTGGATCCGGCATATCGTCCACGGCGTATCCCGCCGGGATCTTTACATCGAACTGGTCGCGCACCGTCCGCACCGCGTCGAAGCTGATCGGGACCTTTCTCGGCTTGTCGTCCAGCCCCTCCGCCACACTTCCCACCACGCGCGGCCGCACCAGCAGCAGATTGCCCGCTCCCTTCGCATACAGCGGCGCCGTCACGGAATAATTCATCTCCAGGGGCTGATCCAGCTCCCGCACGTGTGCGACTTTTTCGTCTCCCAGCGTGAAAGTCGAAAGATCGTGCTGCAGCAATCGCTCCATCCGCTGCCGCTGTTCCTTGTCGCTGTCCATCGCCAGTCTTCCCCGCATCCCCCATGCCGAGGGCCCCGCGCGCAGAATCGTCACGTCTCCCTTGAGGGTGCCGTCGGGGGCAAGCTCGAACTTTGCCTTGCGCTCCGTCGTATCCGCACTCGGATTCAGGACGGGCAACTGAATTGCCTGGCTGTCCGCACCCAGTGCAAGCAAGCCCCAGCTTCCCTGCTCGTACTCCGGCAGGTCGCCCACGGAGACGAACTCGTTGGTCGGATCGAAGATGAGATAACGCCTGCCGTTCCGCGCAGTCACCACCGCCTTCAGGCGCGGATTGTCGTATCCCTTCGGAATCTCGACGGCCATGATCATGTGATTACCGACGATGGACGGCGCGGCCTGATCAACCACCCCGCGCCGGTCGTCGACCGGTACCCACGTTGCACGAATCCCCACGGAGTCGAGCATCGTGATCATCAGCGTTGCCTTGTCCTTGCAGTCCCCATACCGGCTGTGAAAGATGTCCTCGGCCGCATGCGGCTGTAACCCGCCGATTCCGATCTCGATGGCGACATACCGGATCTGCTGCTGCATAAAGTCGGCAACTTTGGACAGCCGCGCCATGAAATCGCCGTCACCCGCAACGGACCTCGCCATGGTTGCGATGTCCGAGCCTCCCTCACTGCGCGGCGCCGCCAAGCCGTAAATACCAGTTGCCGATTCTGGACCACAGCGCATCCCCCTCCGGCAGCGGTTCGGCGCTGAAATGCACCGTCATCCTTCCCGCTACAGCCTCCCAGGCAGGATGAAGCGGAACATCCGACAAATCGATGCCGTCGATATTCGTCTGCTCCCAGCGAAAATGCCCGGGCGCCACTTCGGTGGGCGGCACTTTTTCGTGTCGAGACCACACCGCTTCCTGATGCCATCCCGGCGGCAGATCGAGCTCGTAAATCGAACGTACGACCGGTATATCGCTCTGGAATGACCAGGTATTCTCGGTCATGTAGCCCGCCACCTGCTGCTCGATCTCGGCTGCCACGGTGCCGCCTGGATCGGTCCCCGGCGGAGCTGCCAACTTCATCCGAGCATCCGCGTAGAGAACCCCCTCATCAGCGCCAAGATCGCCTGTCTCGATGTACTCGGAATCCTTCATCGCATAGCGGTGCCCGTCTGGCCCGACGCTCCAGACATGGAATGAGATCAGCCTCTCGTCTTTGGAAAACTGTGCCACCGGTTTTGCGTATTCGCGTCCCTGCGGCCGCAGAATCTTCACCACCATCCGATTCCGCTGCATCACCTTCCCGTCCGGCGTAACTGTCACCAGGGTATCGTCCAGCAGAACAATGGCTTTCGCGTCGCGCCACTCGCTCTTCAGCGGCGCGTCGGTCGCCGCCTGCGTCACCCAGTCCGGCAACTGCGCGTCCTTGGACGCATGCGCCAACGCGGCGGACCCTGCCAGCAGTAAGACCCCGATCGGCAGAGAGGCCGCCCGTCCCAGTCGCCGCGTCCTGAACACTGTGCCCTGTTCTCTGATCCCTGTTCCCTGCTTCTTCATTCGCTCTTCCCCGGCGCTGCGCTCGCGTTCGCTTCTGTCGGCGACCTCTTCAGCACCACCTGCGCCTGATCCTGCGCTCCGCTCTTCTGGAAGAAGTCTCTGAGCTGGGCATACTCATCGACCTTATAGATAGGAGTTCCCAGAGCCATCTGCCGCACCTGCGTGTAGGTCGTGTCGCTGTTCTTGTAAATCGCCTGATACAGTGCGAACTGGCCTAAGGGGTCTTCACACTCGACGGAACGGTCTCGATGGCCAGGCCCGGCGCCAGCCTGATCGTTACCTGATCGGCGACCACATACGGATACAGCAGGTCCACTGCGTTCTCGCGCTTCTCCTGCGGGAACAAGGGCTTCTCCCGGGCCTCGAAGAATCCGCCGGGCAGCATTACTCTCTTGCCGGCCTGTGTCCCCATGCCGCCGCTTACGTTGACCACGGCCATCAGTGGCTCATCGTTGTCGGTCAGGTTTACGAAATGGTCCGTGGTCACGTGCACTCCGTCCGGCACGCTTTCCTGCAGATGCTCTTCGAAGCTCTTCTTCGCCTCCTGCTCGTCATTCCGCAGCGCCGTCTGCCGCCAGCGCAAGGCCTCCGTGCCCTTCATCGTGATACGCACAATTCCTTTGAGCGTACCGTCTGCGCCCAAGTCCAGATCGGCGATCCGTGTCTCCTGGTTATCCGGATAAACCTGCGCAGGCGCGGTCGTCAGCGCCGTGCCTCCGTCTGTCTGCCGTATTCCCAGCACTTCGGTGTGCATCCAGTGCAGCTTGCCGTACTCGCAGTATCTTTGCCCGGGATCGAAATAAACGTCCTTGCCGCCAAGCTGAACGATCGCGATTTCGTCCTCCATCTGATCCCAGCTCAGGTAGCCGGTGTTCAGCAGATTCTTGTTGCGCTCCGTCAGCGCCATCGCGTACGCCTTCAGCCCCGCAGCCCTCGCCATGGCGATAAACAGCCGCGTGATTTCGTCGTCGCTTCCCCTTTTCTGATCCCAGATGTCGGCCGCGGTCTTCACGCGCAGGCCAGCCGCCTTGTTCTCTGCCTCGGAGCGCTCCCGGGTGAAGCGCGTGTTCTCCAGCCCCATCACCGCTTTGTAGATCTTCCTCAGCTTCTGATCGTCCGTGTCGCCGGGGGCCACAATCCCCGCCACCGCTTGTCGAATCCGGTCCGACGGATTCGCAAACCGGTCAACGTCCTTCGACCATTCCTTCCCGATTCCTTTCCAATAATCGGCGCCGGTAGAGGTGGACGAGTAATAAAAGAGGAGCCGATAAGAAAAGCTGTCGAGGGGCGGCGCGTATTCCTCGTCCGGGAGGGCCGGTACATTGTCGACTACCAGATCGAAGCCGTCCAATCCGTCCCGTACTTTGCCCCCCATGGGCAGCGACGAGAAATACAGAATCCTGCTCGCCGATTTCTCCTTCCCGAAGGAATCCTTACTCGAAATCTCGCTCAGGTCGTACGACGTCGGCACAAAGTGATAGTGCGCCTTGTGAACGAACACCGGCTGCTGGATGTACCACTTCGGCTCGATGACAATATTGTTGTCGTACTGCAGTTCGTAGCGGTATTCCAGAATGCTTCCCACCTGGACATCCGGCAGGCTGAAGACCTTGGCCATAATCCTGATATCGCCGGCCTTCACCAGTTCCTTGGTGTACGGTTTGCCGGCAAAGGGGACCACGGTGCCATCGGGATGGATGGTTCTGCCTTCGATCGCTCGGACGTCGGTCGTTCCCGCCTCATACGGCATCTCGACGTCGCTGAACTGTTCTTTTCCCTTCTCCGTCAGGATCTTGATGCGCGCATAAAGCCGGTGGAAATGCAGCTTGTCGTCGACGTATTCCTCACGGAACAAATACACCGCCGATGCGTTCGGCGCCGCCGGGTCAGAGGTCATCTTCAACTCGTCGGGCGTGGGTTGGGTCCAGCTCGACCACCCAAATGCGGAAGCCGATGCGATGAAGGAGAGGGACGCGAAGAGGAGAGTACGGCGAATTGTTGTAACCAAAGCAGAGCCTCACAAATGGAGCGTTGGTAAGATTCCAGGCGGATTTCCAGGAATCCGCAATGACGCATTCAGGGGAGGGATGTAGTCTTTTTTTAAGTCCTGTGGGCAGCCGATGCAAGACAATTTTCAGTTATTCCGCGGAACTTTCCCTCTTAACTGCAAAACGATCTGCGGGTCCTTAATCCTTTCCGTTTCCTGCCGCCCGATCCGCGGCCGGCATTCCACACCCATTCCGCCCCTTCAACAATCCACTTTCCCGGGGGAAATACATCCGGCCTTAGTCGCCGGCTGCTGCGCTCCTACGGCGCCAGATACGGCCTTAACCCATCCCACGGATACAGCCCCGTCGGACCCTCATCCGACTCCACCTGCGCCCGATTCGTCCACCGGATGAAGAATCCCACGACCTGGCTGTTATAGTCCCGCGTGTTATTCAACGAGAGAAACCCTCCCGCAAACCAGTGATCGTTGAGGTGGTACGACAGTTCGCCTTTAAAGTCGTAATTGCCGCTCACCACCGACTGCGCCGAGTAGGACGCATTATTATTCCCCACTTCCAGCGCTGTATCCAACGGAAAAAATGGAACGCTGTCCTGCTGGAACGCCTCGACCCCGAACGCCGCAACTGCACTGTAGTGGATATTCGGCCCATACCTGCCCTGAAACGAAACCGGCACATTGGCCAGATAGTAGGCCTGCGGACTGAAGTATCCACCTTGCCCATAAGTGAAGAAGTTCGAGTTATGTGAGTAATGCATCCCGAAGAAATTGATACCTACCGTCAGGTTGCCCTCATCGGGAACTTCTCTAACTCTGAAATAAGCTCCGGCATCGCCATCGATCCGGTTGTTACTCTGCACATGAACGCCATTGAGATGCTGGCCGCCCATGCTGACGTATAACCCAGAACCGGGATCGCTCCTGCCGAACTGCACGTCCCCGCCGGTGGCGACCACGCCACCCCAGATGTTGCCCGGAAATCCCGGCCCCACCGAGCCCGGATCGCGCAACCCTGAATACGAAAGCTGTGAGTCCTTCACTGAATCGCGGCTCGCCATAAATGTGAACGCCCCGTTCCCCGGTTTCCAGTTCACCCGCCCGATCACATTCGAGACCAGGAAGCCCCAGGGTGAATAGCCGGCACTAGCCGCGAAGTTGTCCGTCGCGAACTGCACTTCCCCGCCCACCCCGACTGCGTTCTGCTGGTTCAGCACCGAATTCGGCGGCGCAGTACCGAGCCGCTCCACCACACCTCCCGGCAACAGCGGCGATTGTGTCGCCGATCCGGAATCCAGAAACACGGGATTGGTCACCAGGGTCAGCCGTCCGCCTGTGCTGAGCGGCGCCGACAACTCGAACGGCGCCTGCAGCGCGGTCAGCGTATCGAAACCGGCCGTGCCGCTGCGGTGATTCACAACGCCCGTGCCCCCCAGCCACGCGCTGTAGCCGGCGTTGATGTTCGCCAGACTGATTTGCGCCTCTTCCCGCAGGTCGCGCTGCCGCACAATCGCCGGCCGCTCGTACGGGCCACGCAGCGGTGGCAGCTTCTCCTTCATCAGCTCTTCATCGCTCGCGCTTGTCGGCCGCTCGAAATAATCCTGCGGCTCCGGCGGGATCACCTGGGATGAGGGCTCATACTGCGTCGAGACTATCGACGGATCGATCGGCCTCTTCGCGGCATCGAGCGCCGCCTGCGCCTGCCGCATCGACTGATCCGTTGCATTCGGCAACGGCTTCAGCGCAGGACTCGTATCCAGACCCAGTTGCTCCGGCTCCTTTTCCGGAATGCTCGCCGTGCTTGCCTGCGACCCGGTGCCCGTCGGCGGAAGCGAGGCCTGCGGGATATACGGCTTCGTTTGCGGCTCCGCTGGCTGTGGCTTCGCCGGTTGACCCGAAGCCCCTGGCACTGCATTCGGACTCGTCGCCGGATTCTGCGTTCCTTCAGGAGCCGGTGCGACTGGCTCTGGATTCACCGCCGGCGGGACATTGCTTCTCGGCGCGGGCAGTGGGAGATCGGAAATGCCGCCGGGATTTGGCGAAGACGTCCCGTTGTTGATCTGCACCGGCGCCGTGCCCATGTAATAAGGATCTGGCCCCAGTGGTTCACTATGCGTCTGCGTCGGATTCGGATTGCTGAAGCTCGGCAGCGGTACGCCCCCGGCCGCCCCGGTCTCTACATCCGGATTCAACAGGTTCACCAGATCGGTCGGCTTCTCCGGCCTCGTCTGCTTCACCAGCTCCGGCTGGTCGAGCTTGTGCGCCAGCGTCGCCGTCGGCGACGGCGACGGCATTGCGTTCAGTGACGCCCTCCAATAATCTGCCGCCCGCGCGCGATCTCCGCGCGCTGTCTCAAACTGCGCCGCCGAAGCCAGTACCTTCGGATCGTTGGGAAATTTCGCGAGCGCCTCGCGCAGCCACGCCTCAGCCTGCTTCATGTTCTGCACAGCGATGGCGGCGCCCACCATGCTCTGATAATCCGACGCCGGCGCGTTCGTCATATCCAGCGCCTGATAGATCGCCATCGCGTCCTTCGGCTGCCCGGCCTGCACGAAGCCCACCGCCAGCGCCCTGCTCACCGCGGGATTCCCCGGGAAAGCCTCGGCCGCGGCCATCAGGATTTCGACCGCGCGCCGCGGATTGCCCGCAGCCGTCGCCTGGGCCGCTCGCCGCTGCGCCCACGTCGCCCAGATTGTCTGCACCTGGCGCCGCTCATCATCCGTCATGTCGCCGCGATCACCCAGCGTCATCAGTTGCCGGTACAGATCGCGATCGTCGCCCACGTTGTACAACGTCCATGCATTCGCGATGTCCACCGACGCTGGAGGCCTCCTACCCGCCGCGCGGTAAGCATCCTCTACCTGCGTTAGCAGGACCAGCGCTCCGCGCTGATCGCCATTCGCCGCGTAGATCGCCGCCAGCGTCTGCTGATATTGAACGTCTGCGGCCAACTGCTTCCGGACATCCGGCGGAATCTGCTGCACCTGCGCCAGCGCGTCCGCATCGTGGTCGGTCGCATGCAGTGCGGCCAGCAATCCCTTCCACGCCTCCAGCCGATTTGGATTCTCGGTCAGAACGCTGCGATAGATCTTGTACGCGCCCTCC
Organism: Acidobacterium sp.; assembly: GCA_003166955.1. Classification (GTDB taxonomy): domain Bacteria; phylum Acidobacteriota; class Terriglobia; order Terriglobales; family Acidobacteriaceae; genus Palsa-343. The sequence goes on along the minus strand of PMUI01000105.1, from coordinate 75,654 downwards.
GCGTGGTTCCGATCCAGATCGAGCGCCGCCACCTGCAGCTGCAGCCCTACCGGCAGGGCCTGGCCGTTGTCCTGATAAATTCGGATCGCCCGCTCCAGAAATCCTTCCGCCACATCGGGATGATTCTGCCCCTGGTAAATCCCGGCGAGCATCGAGAGGAACCCGGCGTCGCGCAGCGCGCTGTCATAAGCATCGGGCGGCATGCGCTCCACCATCGCGATGGCATCCGCATCCCGCCCCGCCAAATGTTCGAGCGACACCATCCCCTGCCACGCGGGAACGTTATTGGGATCGCTGCGCAGTGCCTTCCGGTAAATGTCCGCCGCCTGCGCGTAGTTCTTCTCCTGCGCCAGCAATGCCGCATACTGCAGCGTGATCTCGTTCCGGATCCGCTCCTCGCCCGCCGGGTACCTGAGGTTCATCGCTTGCAGCAGAATCCTCTGCGCCTGGGCATCCTGTCCCACCGCCGTATAGGCCTGCGCCAGCGTGCGCAGATACTCAGGATCCTTCGCAACGCTGCTCTTCAGCGCCGGGGGAAATTGCCCTGCCGTGATAATGGCGGCGTTGCCCTGCCCGGCCTGCGACTGCGCCATGAACAAGCCGCGCCACCACGCCGCCGACCTGGGCTGCTTTCGTAACAGTTGCTGATACAGAGGCACAGCCAGGTCCGGCTGCTGCATCCTCATATAGGCGCCAGCTTCCCCGGTCAGCGCGTCCTCGCTGCCCGGCCGCAACGCCAGGGCCGCCTTGTACTGCTGCACGGCCTCGTCCAGACGGTTCGCGGTCAGCGCCTGCGTGCCCAGCTGCATCGCATTCCAATAGCGCGCGGTCGCCAGCGATTGCGCAATCAGCGGGATCTTCATCCCGTTCTGCTCGGCCTGCTCGAAGTCCTTTGCCGCCTCGTCAAAATTGCTCTGCTTCATCCGCACAAAGCCGAGCCCTGCCAGCGCCCGCGGATTCGCCGGGTTCTTCACATTCAGATCGACGAACATCTGCTCCGCCGCCGCGAGATGATTCGCCGCCAGTTCGCGGAACGCGGCCTGTTCCGCCGGCGTGTGCGCGATGCCCGAAGTCGACTGCGCCTGCCTTGCCACGGTCTCGTCGAGTTCCTTTTGCAGTTCCGCATCCGGATGCAGCTTCAGATACTCCCGAACCTGAGGCACCGTCGCCGGATTCTGCACGTCCCATCCCAGCGCCGCGCGCAGCGCCGTCTGTGCCGTAGCATCCTGTGGATACTTGCTCAGAATCTTCTCCCCTTCCGTCCGCGTGCGCGGATCGTAGGTGAGCACTCGTCCCAGATCGATCGCATACTGCGGATCGCTGGGATACTTTGCCATCAGCCCTCGCAGCCCGCCGATTGCGTCTTCGCGCATCGCCGGGATCCCGGCTTCCACGTCGTAGTACGCCATCGCCCAGTTGTCCGGCGGATGGGCTCCGAAGGTCTGCCGGTAAATCTTCAGTGCGTCTTCGTTGTGCCCGTTCTTCGCCAGTTCCGACGCCTGTTCCAGCAGCTGATTCTGCGTCTTGTTGCTGACCAGCGCCTCGATCTTCGCAATCTCCGGGCTGTTCGGGTTCACCGCCCGCAACCGGTCGATCCAGGTTTGCGCGTCGGCATCGTTCCCGCTCAGTTTCGCCCAGCGTCCGAGCCCCGCCAGCGCTTCTTCATTCTTCGGATCGGAAAGCAGAATCTGCTGCCACGTCTGCGCCGCCAGATCGAGGTGTCCCGACTGCTCCTGCGATTGCGCCTTATCGAGCAGGGTCTTTTCCGCCGGCGACTGCCCGCGCATCTGCGCCGCGCTCAGACACAGCAACACCGCAAGACCCAGGCCCATCACCAGCCCGCGGAAGCCTCGACTTGTTCTCAACTCACCCATTTGCTCAAAAGCTCTCCACGACGCGCAACCGCCGACGCGCCCTCAACCGCAGCCAGCTTCGGATCCAGATGGCAAACACGAACGCGATCCCCAGCACGCCCAAAGCGATCAGCGCGGGATTCTGCGTGAACCACAGTCCTACCGCCATCCACCACGGCAGGAAGCCAACGTGATACACGTTGTTGCCGATGCGATAGCTTTCAAACCGCGTGCCCTCGAGCAGCGCTACCGTCCCGGAAACCGCGCTCGACTGCGATGCCTCCAGAAACGCCTTCGCCATCGCGTCGAAATTCGCTGTGCTCTTCATATCGATCAGCACCACCGTCCGCCCGCTTGCGTACGGCGACTCGATCTCCTCGATCAGCGCATCCGGAACCCCGGTCGTCCCAACTTCGCCGGAAGTCAGATCCTCGCTCGAGGGAATCTTCCACCATGCGTTGTGAAACTGCTCGAAAAATCCCCGCGTGTCCTGCACCTTCAGGCTGTTGTCCCCGAACGTCACCGGCATCCCCGTCGCCAGTTGCCCGATGGCCCCGTTGCTCTGCGCTGTTGTGATCACCAGAAAATCCGCGTCGGCCCCGGAGTGCAAAGCATCCGGACCATCCACCGTCACGCGCACCGCCGGAAACCCGGTCTCCGCGCCGAAATGCCCCATCATCGTCAGGTAGGTCTCAATCTCCTGGAGCGACGGCTGCTCCGGCAGCACCACCACGGTCTGGCTCAGGTCCGCGTAACGGGTAAACGGAAATCCCGCATTCGAAAACAGCTCCAGGTTCGGCATCGCCGCCCAGTGCGCCAGCCGGTGCACATCGATGTACGAGCTCCGGAGGATCGCGCCCATCTGGTTTCCCGGGATCGAGTTGTTGCAGGCCCCGCCCTTCAGCAGCTGAAACGTCAGCCGGAACCTCATCGAGTTCGAAAACGGCCGAAGATTCACCACCGGGATCGCCAGGTTCACCGACGTCTGCTTCGAGGCTTCCTTGCCTGGAGCCAGCGGCACCGATCCCAGATACGCATCGTTGGACTCCACCTGCATACTTGAAATCGGCCCGATCGGGATCGAGTTATACCGATAGTCCAGGTGCAGCGTCACGTTTTGCTGCAAATCGCGAAAAAACAAATCGGGCGGAATCTTGTAGTACGCCGTCAGCGGCGCGTTCCCATCGCCCTGCAACGCCTCGGCTGGGCCCGTCCATAACGGCACCCGCCCGGCCTGATCCGCCACCTGCCACCGCGGCGCGTCGTCCGGACTGCTCTTCGCCGGCAAGTTTACCGTCACCGCCGCCGTCGCTCCCTGCAGTCCCGGATAGCCCGTCGCCAGCGCCTGTGCCGCTGCCAGCGTTTGGTCCGCATCCCCGCCGGTCACCACCAGCACCTTTCCATACGGATCGACAGGGTTGGTCCGCATCGCCACGGTCGGCCCTTCCACAGAAGGAAGATTCAGTCCCGGCGGCAGTGCGCCTGCATTTTCCGCGATCAGCACCACATTCCCCGCCGGCAGCTTCCCCACCGACACGGGAAACCGTATCGACCGGTAATCCCCGAGCACACCGAACCACGACGTCACCACGCCCGCCGCTTCCAGCCCCTTCAGCGACGGCGCCGCCCCAAATACCACCGGAACCACCGGCGGCTGTGCCAGCTGCGCATCGAAAAAAGGCAGCGGCAGCAGCTTCAGGTCATCCGCCAGAGGCAGCAGCTCCCCCGCAATCGCGATCCTGGTGTTCGGGTCCACGTGCGCCCACAGCGCCGAACTCGTCGGATCCTCGCAGGTCTGCGCATAGTGCCCGATTAACTCAAACGTGAGCTGGTTGTTGCGCACCAGCAAATCCGCCGGGATCACCACGTCCGCCTCAATCGCCGTCCCGTTCGACGGCGTCTGCGGAACCGGCAGCGTCGCGAACGTCGTCCCGTTCAGAATCACCTTCAGATGACTCAACGCCGGAATCAGGCTCGGCGAAAAGTGGTAGTAGAGGTGCATCGACGCCTGCTTCACTACCTGGTTCTGCGGGAGCGCGAAGTAAATCGTGTCGTAGGAATCCGTCCCGCGCAGGTTGATCGTGTTCGGCGTTCCCAGATCGAAGAGGTTCGTCTCCGTGCGAAACGTCCCTGCGGCTGCCCCTGAATCCGATGAAATCGGCGCTGGCGTCGTGGAAGTCGCCGCTGGAGTCGTCGTTGTGGTCTGCGGGTTGTCCGTACCGGCCGCAGTTGTTTGCGCTTTCGCACTTAAGCCCCAGCCCGCGAGCCCCAGAGCCAGCAGCAGCAGCAGGGTCTCCACCAGCGGTTCTTTCTTCGCCTGCGTGTTGCTGCGCCGCGGCACGATGGCCGAGAACGCCATGCCCAGTCCGCGAAACGCGATGCGAATAATTCGCGCCAGGCTGCGCAGCGGCTGATCCACCTCGCGCGCCTCGCCCCACCCCAGCCACGAATCCGCCCGCGAGAACAGCACCGTCGTCAGCATCTCCTCTTCGGCGATGGTCAGCGGATCGAACTGCATCCGGAGCACGCCGTTCGCCAGCCCCACCACGGTCGCCGGCAACTCGGCATCGCCCGTCCGCAGGGGGAAAATCACCTTCAGCGAATCGCCGTCGGTTGCATGCATCCCCTCGAGCAGTTCCATCGCCAGTCCGCCGCTCGAGACATCGATCGTCTGTCCGGGCACGATCCGCCCGGCCCCCATCTGCACTCGAACCGGAGCCGCAAAGTTAATGCGCACGTGCTGCCGCGTCTGCCGCGCCTCCCGCGCCACCGCGATGCACACGCTCAGAATCACGATGTTGAAGAACGTCCACAGTGCATTCGTGACGATCGTCCCCGGATGCGTCCCATCCCATAGCGATCCCAGTCCCGGGATTTGGATGAACCGCGGGATCGCCATCAGCAGCCCCAGCGCATTGAACGCCAGCAGCACAATAAAAGGCTGCGCGATGCGCGCGTCGAAGAACGTCCGCGCGACGAGGCCACCCTTCGACGTCACGTTGAACTTGCCCCGCTTCGGATTGAACAGCGCCGTCAGCGTGGGCAACAGAATGTACGGCGAGAGTACCGTTTCGTAAATCTCATTCCAGAATGAGTGGCGGTGGTATCCCTGAATCCGGCTGTTCGTCACGCTCGACAGCGTCAGGTGTGGCAGTGCATAGGCCAGGATCGCGATCCAGTATCCCGGCACATTCGTGAACCCGAAAATCAAATAGATCAGCGGCGCCGTCAGAAAAATCAATCGCGGCAACGCATACAGAAAGTGCGTCATTGCGTTGAAGTAGCAAAGGCGCTGCGGCCACGTAAGATTCGGCGCAAACAGCGGGTTCTCGATCCGCAGAATCTGGATCATCCCCCGCGCCCACCGGATCCGCTGCTTCACGTGCGCGCTCAGCCGCTCCGTCGCCAGCCCAGCCGCCTGCGGAATATTGATGTACGCCGTGTTCCATCCGCGCGTCTGCAGCCGCAAACAGGTGTGCGCGTCTTCTGTAACCGTCTCTGCTGCAATTCCCCCGATTTCGTCCAGTGCCTCGCGGCGCAGCACGGCGCACGACCCGCAGAAGAACGCCGCGTTCCAGAAATCGTTCCCGTCCTGCACGATTCCGTAAAACAGCTCGCCCTCGTTCGGAATCACGCGAAACTGGCCCAAGTTCCGCTCAAACGGATCGGGGGAATAAAAATGATGCGGCGTCTGCAGCATCCCCAGGTTCGGATCTTTCAGGAACCACCCGACCGTCATCTGCAGGAAGCTGCGGGTCGGAACGTGATCCGAATCGAAGATCGCCACATAGGGCGCGCTCAGGCTCTGAAGCGCATTGTTGATATTCCCCGCCTTCGCCTCGATGTTGTTGCCGCGGGTTATGTAGCCGATCCCCGCCTCCATCGCGAACTCGCGAAATTCTTCGCGGTTCCCGTCGTCGAGGATGTACACGTGCAGCTTGTCCGCCGGCCAGTCGATATTCAGCGACGCCAGCGCTGTATAGCGCACCACATTCAGCGGCTCGTTGTAGGTGGGAATCAGCAGGTCGACTTCCGGCCAGTCGTCCGGATCGTCCGGCAGGGGCACCGGCGCGCGCCGCAGAGGCCACACCGTCTGGAGGAAACCGAGGTAGAGAATCGCAAACGCGTAGGCCTCAGCGCCCAGTAGCAGCAAGATGAAAAACACATCCACTGGAGACCATTTCGTTCCCGGGTCCTGAAAGAACGCGATGATCGAACTCACGCGCCACCATCCGTAGCGGAACGTGGCGAACATCGACAGCATCATCAGCGTCAGCGTGATCAGATACGAATCCGAGACTCGGCTCAGCCAGATGCACAGCACCAGCATGAGCAGTCCCAGCACCGCCTGCTGCGGCCACGAGAGCGGCAGCGAGCCGAAAAAGAACAGCGCGACCATCCCAACCGCGACCAGGACCAGCCGCAGCAGTTTGAAGAACGGGCCGCGGCCGGTCTCAAAGCCTTCCCAGATCTCTTCCTGGGTCATCGCTCGCTCCAGCGCAATCCGCGATGCCCTCCGCTCACCGCCACCGACGTGTTGCGAATCCACGTCACGAGGCCCATGATGTCTTCGGCCACCGGCGATTGCGGCGCGTAGTCGATCGCGGTCATGCCCTCCGCCAGGGCCTCGCTCACCGCTGGACTGCGATGCACGGCGAAAGGCAAGAGCCGCTCACCCAGTTGCTGCCGCAGAACCTCCCGCACATCCAGTTGCAGCGGCGAAGACGGATCGAACTGGTTCAACACATACCAGGCCTGCACCGGCTTCCCGCTCAGCCCTTCCTGATTCCGGAAGAATCCCTCCAGCGCCTGCAGCGTCACCACCGAAGCCATGTCCGGAACCATGGGCACCAGCACCAGCGGCGAAAGCCGCAGCGCCTGCCGCAGCATGGGAGCCGATGCAGTCGCAACGTCGACCAGCACCCGGCTCACATCCTGGGTGCCGCGCATCATCTCCCGGTGCAGCAGATCCGGGTCCGCCTCGTATCGCTCCGCGTCCAGGGTCAGCACGCGAATCGGCGGATCGCTTGTTCCCCCGCTGAAGGTCCGCACCACGCCCGGCTTGATCTCCCGCGCCCCGAAATAAAAGGGCAGCACGCCAAACGAGCAGGTATCCGTCAGCATCACGCGTTCGCCGCGCGCCGCCAGACCCCGTCCCATGCCCGCCACCAGGCTCGTCTTGCCCACTCCGCCTGCCAGCGAGAAAACCGAGAGAACCGGAACCTGGCTCTCCATCCGCGAGGGATGTGTTTCCTCCTGGCTCCGCCCAAGAACGCCGCGCAGTCCATACCACCGGCTCCCTACGCGGTCGCGCGGCTGCTGTACCGGTTCGGCCACCGGGGCCGGCGCTGGCATCGGCGCTGCAGGCTGCGGAGCCCGCTCCGCCAGCCACGCAGGACGCACCTCCGTCGCCTCCGACTCCTCCATCCTGTCCCCGGCGTGCGGCTCCGCCGCCGCCTCTTCTCGAAAATGGGGAGCAGCTGTGAGTCCCAGCCGCGTGGCGGCAACCGTCTCGACAGCACCCTGCGCTAATCCCAAAGTCCGCCTCAGCTCTTCGGGAGACTCAACCCTCCGCTCGGGCGGAATCTCGTGACGAACCTGGGTCCCCTGCCTGCCGCCGCCCGGCAGCAAGTCCTCCCACCGCGGGCTCTCGCTCAGCACGGGTGGGGCCTTGTGAACCTCCTCGCGAGCCAGCTTCGCCTGGTCGGCCAGCGTCCGCTGCCGCATCTGCGCCCGTATCTCCTGACGCGACGCGCTGAAATCCCGGTATTTTGCGCCGTGGAGGTTGGCCCAGGAGTAAAGGGTCGCGACGTCGTCAGCCTGCTCGTAACTCTCCGGTTCCCGGCCGCTTCTGGAGTCCTCATCCCGCTTCATTGCGTCATCACCCCCGGGTCGCAACTGGACTCTGATCTCTCTATGACTGTTGCTGTTGGCAGGCCGATAGCCCTAAACCCTGTCACACCGCCGAGCCTGGAAATGCGCAGCAGTCGAACGTTATTGCTTTGTCCGTTTCCCCCCGCCCCGCCTGTCCGTTCCTGGGCCGGGAAGGTGTTTGTTTTTGCGTCAACCTGATGACATCCCCGAAAACGCTTGTGGATTAGAAGTTTAACTAAGTTAACCCTTTAGCACCCTCCTGAACCATTCCTCTTCAGTAACTGCGGTACCGTTACGACAGTAGTGCCTAACCCGCACAGAGCGTGCCCCTCAGACTCCGACCAGCCGGTAGCACAAAGGGTGGGTTCCACCGGAAATGCGGATTCCGCGAAGTCGCCGGGGCTGTCTACCGCACCGCTCCGCCGATCTGTTTCGAAATGCTGATCTGGCTTGAGCCGTCTTGCTGGCGTCCGAGCCCGCAGGCGAAATCCCGAGCGCAGCTGAAGGACCCCGAGCCGGCGGCGAGCCCCGCCAATTGCTGTGTTAACCTGGAATCAGGCTGTTCCCAGCGCGACGGAATGGCTGGTGTGAGCTCGTAGCTCAGTTGGTAGAGCAACGCCCTTTTAAGGCGTGGGTCCTGGGTTCGAGTCCCAGCGGGCTCACCACTCACACCCGCGGTTAGGGCTTGATCGATAGAACCCGATCCTGTCGCTCATTCTTGGCCAATTTTTGAGCGATAGACGCCGCTTTATTCGCTCATGCACTCCTACTGCTCCGTAAAGTGCACTGCCGGCAGCGCCTTCAATCTCTCCGCCGCAATCTCCGGAGTAATATCCCGCTGCGGCATCCCCAGCAGTTCAAACCCCACCATATATTTCCGCACCGTCGCCGATCGCAGCAGTGGCGGATAAAAATGCCCGTGAAAATGCCACTCCTCATGCCCCTTTCCATCCGTGGGAGCGTGGTGGAACCCCATCGTGTACGGAAAGCTCGTCTCAAACAGATTGTCGTACCGCGTCGTCACCTGCTTCAGCACATCCGCCAGCGCATCCCGCTTCCGATCACCGAAATCCAGCAGCGACCGCACATGGTTCTTCGCAATCACCAGCATCTCGAACGGCCAAACCGCCCACCACGGCACCACCGCCAAAAACCCGTCATTCTCCGCAACAACCCGCACGCCCTCCCGCGTCTCGATCTCCGCGTAGTCGCACAGCAAACAACACCCGCGGCTCTTCCGATATTCCTCGAACGCCTCGGTCTCCGCCTGCGGTTCATCCGGCACATGCTCCGTCGTCCAGATCTGCCCATGCGGGTGCGGATTGCTCGCACCCATCAACGCCCCGCGGTTCTCAAAAATCTGAACGTACCGAAAATTCGGCTCCGCCCCCAGCGTCCGGTACTCCTCCGTCCACGCGTCAACAACTTTCCGGATATCCCCAACCTGCATCCGCGCCAGCGTCAGACTGTGGTCGGGATGGAAGCACACCACCCGGCACCGTCCCCGCTCCCGTTCCGCACGCAGCAACTCCGCCGAAGTCCCCGCCGCGCCCCCGGTTGGCGTCGTCGGGTGAAACTCCGGAGCACCCTGCCGCCCGGGCTCCGCGGTATGGGGCAACAACGCCGGATAATCGTTGTCGAAAACGTAGACGCTTTCATATTTGGGCGTGACTTTCCCCCCAGCCCGCGTATTCCCCGGACACAAGTAGCACTGCGGATCGTAGTGCACATCTGAGAACCCCGAGGTCTTGTTGACCTCGCCCTGCCACGGCCGATCCGTCCTGTGCGGCGACACCAGCACCCACTGCCGACGCAGCGGATTGAATCGCCGATGCGGATATTCCAACAACTCCGTCAAATTAATCTCCCTTCCACCCGCGACCGCCGAACCGCGAGACTCTGAACGCTGTACGCAGAACGCCGAACGCTGAGAGCCCTACGCAGTAGGGCGATCGGGTACCGGCGCCGTCGCCAGGAACTCCCGCGCAAATCCTTCCGCAAATTCCTCCAACAGCACCCGCACTCGCTCCGCGTCCTCGCTGCGCACAATCAGCCCCGCATGGTGATGCTTCTTCAGCCGCAGCACAATCTCCGGCGCAAAAAACTTCCGCGTGTCCGGCTCCGCCGTCTTCGCCAGACACAGCACGCTCCCCGCATAAAACGCCAGCGGCTGTGGCACGCGATACGCCTCGCCGCGCAAATGCGCGATCTCAATCCGCGCCCACTCCCGCCACAGATTCACGCTGGTCGCTGCCTCGACCACGTCGGCGATGAACGCGCCGCCCACCCGCGCCGCAGCCTCCAGAAAATAAAACCGCCCGTCTTCCTTAGCCCGGATGTACTCCGCGTGCGTCACGCCCCGCACCATCCCCAGCGCCGGCATCAGCCTCGCGTTGATCTCGACCAGCGATCGCGCCGTATCCGACCCGCGCTCCAGAATCCGCGTCGTGAACACGCCGCCCTCATGCATCGTCTGCATCGGCGGCTTGCCGTATCCGCTCACGCTCGTGAACACCACCTGGCCTTCGCTCACGATCGAGTCGACGTGGAAAATCTCGCCGGGCACAAAACGCTCCAGCACGTAATACGTCTGACGATCCCCCAGATGCTCCAGCGTGCGCCACACATCGTCGGCCGCCTGCATCTTCTTAATCCCGATCGCCGACGCCTCGCTGCGCGGCTTCAGCACCCACGGCGCGGGCACACGCTTCATCCACTCCCGCAGCTCCTGGTGCACCAGCACGCGCGTGAACTCGGGAACGAGCGCCCCCGCCTGCTGCGCCTCCTCCCGCATCGCCAGCTTGTCGCGAAAATTCGCCGTCAGCGTGCGCCCCATCCCCGGAATCCTCATATGCTCCCGCAGATGCGCCGCGGTCTCCATGTCGAACTCATCAAGCGCGACAATCCGGTCGAAGCGCTTCGACCGCGCCAAATACGTCACCGTGTTGGTGACTTGTTGCAGTGTCAACCCCTCCGGCATCGTCACAAAGTCTTCGAGAATCCCCCGCGACCAGTCGGCATGGCGCAGCTTTTCCACCGTCAGCAGCACCACGCGGCACCCCAGCGCGGCGCACTCCTGCAGAAAGGCCTGGCCCTTCTCATAGCTGCTGATGCAAAAGATCCGTGGCTTCCCGGTCGTGTTCATCGGTCACTCGTGTTCTACCATAGCCTCGAACGACGCATGCCAGCACCCTTCCACTTCTCCGCCGTCGAAATCGCTGCCCTCCAGGACCGCGTCACCCGCCTGTGGCACGATGACTCCTTCAACATCGTCTCAGCCGGGGAGCCCTTTTACGACACGGTCGCAGCCCAGCACCACGCCAACTTCGACCTCTGGCACGTTGAAGACCGCGCCCGCGCCCCCCGCGCCACCGACGCAGACATCGCCGAGGTCAAACGCGCCATCGACCGCTTCAACCAGACCCGCAACGATCTCGCCGAACAATGCGACGCGATGCTCCTTGAAGCTCTCCGCCCGACGAACCTGCCCAACCCTGGAGCTGACCTTAACTCTGAGAGCCCCGGTCTGATGATCGACCGCCTCTCCATCCTCGCCCTCAAAATCTTCCACACCGAGGAAGAAATCGACCGCCCCAATGCGCCTACGGGCCACACCGACCGCAACCGCCAGCGACTCGACCACCTCACCGAACAGCGCGACGACCTCGTCGCCTGCCTCGACGCGCTCTGGTCCGATGTCCTCCAGGGCAAGCGTCGCTTCAAAATCTACCGCCAGCTCAAGATGTACAACGACCCCACCCTCAACCCGGCGATCTACGGCAGCGCTCCTGAACGTTGAACGCTGTACGCTGATTTTCGTGCCCCTCCTCGTCAACGCCGACGACTTCGGCCTCACTCCCGGCGTCAACCGCTCCATCGCCGAACTCCACCGCGCCCACGCGCTCTCCTCCGCCACCCTCATGGCCACCGGAGCCTTCTTCGACGACGCCGTCGCCACCGCCCACGCCAACCCAGACCTCGAAATCGGCTGCCACATCCTCCTCGTCGACGGCATCCCCGCCCTGCCGCCTGAACAAATCCCCACCCTCTGCCCCAACGGCCGGTCCTTTCGCCCCACGTTGATCGCCTTCGTCCGCGACCTCTTCACCTTCCGCATCCGCGCCGCGGAAATCACCGCCGAAGCCACCGCGCAAATCCGCCGCCTGCAGGCCGCGGGCATTCGCGTCTCGCACATCGACACCCACAAGCACACGCATCTGTTCTCCGGAATCCTGCGCCCGCTCCTCGCCGCCGCTCAGATCTGTCAGATCCCCGCCATTCGCAATCCCTTCGAGCCGGACTGGGCCCTCCGCGCGACCCGCGGATCGGCAACCTACCTCCGCCGTGCGGCCGTCGTCGCTCTGCGATCCCAGCACCGAGCCTTCCAGCGGGCCGTCCACGCCTCAGGTCTCGCCACTACCAGCGGCACCATCGGCGTCCTCGCCACCGGCACCCTCAACGTCAGGGAAACCCTACGCAGCCTGCTCGCCGCGTTACCCCAGAACCCCAACCAGACCTGGGAACTCGTCTGCCACCCCGGCTATCCCGACGCCGCTCTGGACCAGGTCCGCACACGCCTCCGCGCTTCCCGCGCCGCCGAGCACCAGGCGCTCCTCGAACTCCTCCCCAATATCCCCCTCGCCTCCTGGCGCGACCTGCAATCCCCCGCGCCACGCGCGTAGACGCAGCAGCACTCCAGCCAACACACCCTCCCGTTGTACGATTCCCTTACCGCCGTCCCGTCATGTATCGCCCTTTCTCCCTTCCGCTGCTGCTCGCGCTCCTCGCCTGCTCCGCCCCTGCTGTACATGCACAGACTCCCGCCCAAACGCCAGCCCAAACCCCATCTGCACAACCCGCCACCCAACGACCCAGCATCACCGTCACCACCCATCTGGTCACCGTTGACGTCGTCGTGCGGGACCACAGTCAGCCGGTCCGCGGACTCACCAAAGAAGACTTCACCGTCCTCGAAGACGGCCACCCGCAAACCCTCACGGTTTTCGAGCCCCACTTTTCCAGCGATGCAGCTCTGGCCAGCGCTCTTCCGCGCCCGCCGCCTCTCCCGGCCGACACCTTCACTAACCTCCCCGTCACGCACGTCACCGACTCCGTCACGGTCCTCCTTCTCGACGGCCTCAACACCGAGGCCGCAGATCAGCTCTATGTCCGCCGAGAGATGATCCGCTATCTGAAGAACCTTCCCGCCGGCCGTCGCATCGCCGTTTTCACGCTCGGCGGCCAGCTTCGTCTGCTTCAGGGGTTCACCGACGACGTCAGCCTTCTGCTCGCGGCGCTCGACAGGAAAGACGCCGCCGCGCCGGGCGCTATGACCATCCCCAAAAGCCAGATAGCCGACGAGCGCAACTCGCTCGCCTGGATGGCCGAAGCCGGCGCTCCTCCCATGCTCATGGACAGCTATACCAACTTCGTGCAAAACGACGACGCAGCCGAGACGGGCCAGCGCATCGCCCTTACCATCGAGGCCATGGAGCAGCTCGCCCGCTATCTGACCGGCATCCCGGGCCGCAAGAACCTCGTCTGGTTTTCCGGCTCCTTCCCGCTCCAGTTTTTCGCCACCGAGCGCAATCCATTCCACACCGACAACAGTGGACAGGCCCTTCCCGTTCGCGACTCCAACGACGTCCTCCGCTCCGCCATCGATCTGCTCACCGCCGCGCGCGTCGCAGTGTATCCGGTGGACGCCCGCGGTGTCCTCGTTGCCAACATGTTCACCGCCGACCAGCAGGGCGACTACGCCCGCTTCGTCAATGGTGTCACCGCCACCAGCCCCGCGCAGGACACCGCCATGCTCGCCGCCCAGAGGTTCGCCGAGCACGGCACCATGGATGTCCTCGCCAAAGAAACCGGCGGCCGCGCCGTCTATGACGACAACGGCTTCAAAGAAGCCATGGCCGATGCGGTCGACGACGGGTCCAACTTCTATACGATCGCTTACGTCCCCACCAACCGAAACTTCGACGGCCGCCTGCGCCACATCGACATTCGCCTCGTCCGCGGCAAGCCCAAACTCAAGGCCCAGCTCTTCTATCGCCGCTCTTACTACGCCGACGATCGCTCCGCTCCGCAGGATCGCGGCTCCGCGGGTCAGCGACTCGTCTTCGCTGCCGCCATGCATCGCGGCGTTCCGGCAGCCACGCAAATCATCTTCGAAGCCCGCGTCTTCCCCGCCGATCCGCAGCCGCCGTCGATCCCCATTCCTGACCACAAACCGCCGCTCAAAGGTCCGCTCACCCGCTATTCCATCGACTACGCCATCGATCCCCGCCCGCTCGACCTCAGCCCTTTGCCCAACGGCGCCCGCCACGGCACCATCGTCGTCGCCGCCAGCACCTGGGACCCCGATGGCAAACTCCTCACCGCCACCGGTGTCTCCCACGCCTTCACCATCACGCCGCAGCAATACCATCAATCCGGGCAGATCGGACTGCAGTACCACCAGGTCATCGACGTCCCCGCCGGACAAGTCTTCCTCCGCGTCGGCGTCTACGATCCCGCCTCTGGCCACATGGGGACCCTCGAACTCCCCCTGCCCATCCCCGCGCCGAAACCCACCACCGCCTCTGCGCACTGACACGCCCCGGCTTGAACGATTTCCTTGACACCCCGCCGCGACGCTGACTATAGTGGGGCACCTTTCCCCATTGAGTTCCGGGCCCCTGTGCAGTAACTTGACGCACCTGACTCGGGTCGGCGCCTCGGCGCCCTCGGCGTCTGACTCGGTTTTCTGAATTTGTCCGTCATCCGGCAGCGCACTCGCAAAGGAGAATCTCCATGTTTTGTCCCGCCTGCGGTAAAGAAAACGCCGCTACCGTCGCGTTCTGCACGTATTGCGGAGTCCCACTACAGCAAGCCGCCGCGCCTGCCGCACCCATCCAGGCCTCCGCTCCCGCTGCCCCTTCCGCAGCCGCCAACGCCGGCAAGATGGCCACCTCTTTCCTCGCCGCCCTCACTCTCCCCGAAAAAATCATCGGAGCCGGAGCGGTTGTGGCGTTGATCGGATTCTTCCTCCCGTTCATCGCCATCCCCGGCCTCGGCGACCTCGCCGCCATGGCCGTGCCCGACCCTACCGGCGGATCGGGAATCCCATCGTCCAGCCTCTCGCTCATGGGTCTCGGCAAGTTTGCCGGAGCCGTCTATTTCATCCTGCTCGGCGCCATCGCCTCCGGAGCCCTCGTCTATCTCGCTCGCACGGCAAACTACGCACGCAAGATGCTCCTCAGCGGAATCCAGGTCATGATCGGCTCTATGGTCGGCCCAGGAACCCTGCTGGCGCTGCTCTTCGCCTCCACCGTCCGCTCCGTGGCCGGCGTCGGCTTCTGGGTCGTCAGCCTCGGCTACTGCGCGATTGTCGCCGGCGGACTGATGACTATCGCCCAGCTCTCCAAAGCGGACCGCTGAAACGTAGCGGTGCCGACATTCCGAAGGATCGAAATCCCGGCCTCCGGGATTGAAGAACTCGAGGCCGAAGCCCGCCCCGAGGGCTACAACTTCCTCGACAGGCTTCTTCACGACTGGCGAAGCGGCGAGAATCGCTTCGACCAACCCGGAGAAATCTTCCTGGGCGCGTTCGATAACGATGTCCTCATCGCCGTCGGCGGGCTCAATCGCGACCCCTTCGTGGGCGATCCCAGCATCGGCCGCATCCGCCGCGTCTACGTCCGCTCGGCATGGCGAAACAAAGGCGTCGGACGAGCCCTCGTCACGGCCCTCATCGACCACGCCCGCTGTCACTTTTCCGGACTTCGCCTCCGCGCTGAAAATCCTGCCGCCGCGCGCCTTTACGAACGGCTCGGCTTCCTCCCCATCGACGATCCCCACGCCACTCACTCGCTCCATCTCGCCACTGTTGTACCCGGAACCAACCCCACTCCCCCTGCGTAAAATCTCCCCATGCGATGGATTTACATCTGGTATTTTCCTGTTGTCTGGATCGCCTTTCTCGTCTACTGGCAGATCGCGGCGGCCGGCGCAAAAGCCAATCAGCGCATCGAATCGGTCGCCTCAGGCGTGTTCCGCACCGTTCTGCTGCTCGCCGGAATTCTGTTGATGTGCGGTTGGCCGCGCCTTCCCATCCTGTGGCTCTACCGGCACTTTCTTCCCCAGTCTGCGTGGGCCTTCTTCCTCGGAGCCGCCGTCACCCTGGCCGGCCTGCTCTTCGCCGTCTGGGCACGCGTCACCCTCGGCGCCAACTGGAGCCGCTCCGTCACCATCAAGCAGAACCACGAGCTCATCACCACCGGCCCGTACGCGCTGGTCCGCCACCCCATCTATACCGGCATACTCATCGGATTCCTCGGCACCGCCCTCGCCGTGACCCAGTTCCGTGCCCTGCTCGCCTTCGCCTTCATCTTTCTCTCCCTCTGGTACAAGCTCCGCCTCGAAGAGCAGTGGATGCGCACCCAGTTCGGCGAGACCTACGCCGACTATTCCCGCCATAGCGCCGCTCTCATCCCGTGGGTCCTCTGAGCGCCGAACGCTGTAACCCGTAACCTGTGCCCTGTAATCTGTCCTGTGCAGATTCCCCTCGCCCACGGTGCCCTCAACCACTGCTTTGGCTGCGGACTCGAAAATCGCACCGGCCTCCGCCTGAAATTCTTCGCCGACGACGACCACAACATCACTTGCCACCTCCGCCTTGCTGCCCGCTTCGCCGGACCTCCCGGCCACGCTCATGGCGGCATCATTGCCACTCTCCTCGATGAAGCCATGAGCAAGTCAAACCGCGCCCGCGGCATCCTCGCCATGACCCGTCATCTCGAAGTCGACTATCTCCGCCCCGTCCCCCTCAACGTCCCGCTCACCCTCACCGCCCTCCACACCGGAACCACCGGCCGCCGCCATCACATCGAAGCCCGGCTCGCCGACGCCGCCGGAAACATCCTCGCCACCGGCAAAGCCGTCTTCGTCACCATCACCCCTGACCTGCTCGCAAAGGTAAAGTCCCGGCAAGCGCAGCAATGATCGGCGTGCAGTTCGACCGCATCACTCTAAGTCAACCTTGATAAACTTGAATTTCGGAACAAATTCCGCTGGGTGCCCCGTGTCTCGATTTTGAGATATGGGATCCGAATCACCTACCGATGCACAGCGGATCACAGGAGCCCCACATGGCAGAAGTTCATAACGGCAAGAACGGTCACAACCCGGCCAACTCCAGCACCACTCTCCGCCTCAAGGTCGGCCTCGCCGAGATGCTCAAGGGCGGCGTCATCATGGACGTCATGAATGTGGAGCAGGCACGGATTGCCGAAGAGGCCGGGGCCGTTTCCGTCATGGCTCTGGAGCGCGTGCCCGCCATGATCCGCGCCGAGGGCGGCGTGGCTCGTATGGCCAGTCCGAAACTCATCAAAGAGATCATCGACACGGTTTCGATCCCGGTGATGGCCAAGGCGCGCATCGGTCATTTCGCCGAAGCCCAGATCCTCCAGCAACTCGGCGTGGACTTCATCGATGAAAGTGAAGTCCTGACTCCGGCTGACGAGGCGCACCACATCGACAAGCACGCCTTCACCACGCCGTTCGTCTGCGGCGCGCGCAACCTCGGCGAGGCTCTCCGCCGCATCGCTGAAGGTGCTGCCATGATCCGCACCAAGGGCGAAGCCGGCACCGGCGACGTCGTCCATGCGGTGCAGCACATGCGTCAGATCACCCGGGAAATGAGGGCGCTCACCGTTCTCTCCGACCAGGAACTGTACGCGGCGGCCAAAGAGCACCAGGCGCCCTACGAACTGATCCGCATGGTCGCGCAAGCGGGCAAGCTGCCCGTCCCTAACTTCTCCGCCGGCGGCATTGCGACGCCCGCAGACGCCGCCCTGATGATGCAACTGGGCGCGGAGGCTATCTTCGTTGGCTCGGGGATTTTCATGAAGGAACGCGCCACTCCGCTGGACGTCGAGAACAATCCGAAGGAACGCGAAGAAGCCGTCTCGCGCGCCAAGGCGATCGTCATCGCCACCACGCACTACAACGATCCAAAGATCCTGGCCGAAGTTTCCGAACAGGTCACAGGCACCATGAAGGGCCTCGCGGCCGCAGCGCTGGAAGAGAATCAGTTGCTCCAAACCCGCGGGAACTAGCCGTTCGGGCGGGCGCGGCTTCGCCGCAAATTCGAAAATGAGTCAGTGGACGCGACTGGCAGCTCTGCCAGCGGCGAAAGGAAGCACGTATGAAACTCGCGGAAGCCCTGGCAGAACGTAGCGACTGTCAGGTAAGAATCGAAGATCTGAAGAAGAGGCTCGCCCGCTCGGCCCGTGTGCAGGAGGGCGAACAGCCCGCCGAGGATTCGGCATCCTTGCTGCTGGAGTCGGAGAAACTCTTCGCCAGACTTTTGGAATTGATCAGCGCGATCAATCGCACCAATTCGCGCACGGCCTTCGATAAGGAGACGACTCTCTCCGACGCCATCGCCGACCGTGACGTCACCGGCAAGCGACGGGATTTCCTCGCCGCCATTGCGGAAGCTGCCAGCACGCGCCAGGATCGTTATTCAAAATCAGAAGTCAAATTCGTCGCGACCGTGTCTGTCAGCGAGACGCAAAAGCAGGTCGATCAGCTCGCGAAGCATTATCGCGAACTCGACACAGCCATCCAGGAACTAAACTGGAAAACAGAATTGGTCTGAGGCAGTTGGTAGCCACATCCTCCGAAGCGAGCACAAGCCCTGCCAGGGGTAAAACTGGCACTCCGGGCGGCGCTGATGAGCCGGCGCCGACGGGTTCGAGTCCCGCATTGCACAGGGTAGGCTCCGCACAGTCACAATCGTACGGCGCACAAATCATTGTCACGACCACGTGCTGATCGGCGGATGCGGTGAGGGTGGGTCAGGGGACTCCTCAGACCAATAAGTTTCCTCGCTCGTTGGGCGAGTGCGTTTTTCGTCTTCTCATCTGCGATTGGTTCTGATGAAGTCACCTGGTACCGAACAAAACGTCTTGTCACGCATCGGCGTGCTCGCCATCCAGGGCGACTACGACGCCCACGCCGAGGCCCTGCGCGAAGCCGGAGCCGAACCCGTCCTCATCCGCAAACCCGAGGAACTCAGCTCCATCGACGGGCTCATCATCCCCGGCGGAGAATCCACCACCTTCCTCAAATTTCTCGAGCGCGACGGCTTCCTCGCCTCCCTCCGCGACTTCGTCCGCACCAAGCCCACCTTCGGCACCTGCGCCGGATGCATCCTGCTCGCCACCGAAGTCACGCACCCGCCGCAGCAGAGCCTCGGCGTCCTCAACGCCACCGTCGAGCGCAACGCCTACGGCCGCCAAATCGACTCCGCCATCCAGACCAGCGAAACGCAACTCCCCGGCGGTCCGCTCGAAATGGTTTATATCCGCGCCCCACGCATCGCGAAGACCGGCGCCGGCGTTACCGTCCTCGCCCAACGCGACGGCTTCCCCGTCCTCGTCGAACAGGGCCACATCATGGCCGCGACCTTTCACCCGGAACTCTCCAGCGACCGCCGAGTCCATCAGCGCTTCGTCGATCTCGTGCGAACGCACCTCAAGCAACATCCGCGTTAATCTCGACTCACGCGATGAACTGGCTACCAACCAACGGCGCGCTCCACGGCGTAGCTCTCGACCACCTCCTCGCCTGGAACCTCGCCGTCATCGTCGGCCTCTGCATCGCCGCCCACGTCCTCATCGTCGCCGCATTCCTCTTTCGCCGTGCGCGAAAATCCGAATCCCCCGTTGCGTCGCGAACCCGCGCCAACCTGCGTCCGCATCTGCTCTTCGAATTCGTGATCCTCATCGCCCTAACCGCCCTCTACCTCGGGATGGACATCACCGGCCACAAACTCTGGGCCGCAATCCGCGAACAACCCGGCAGCGCGCAACCCATTCAGGTCGAAGTCACCGGAGTCCAGTTCCAGTGGTACTTCCGCTATCCCGGCCCCGACGCCATCTACGGTGCGACAAAACCCGGCCTCGTCAGCGCGCCCACCGGCAATCCCCTCGGCCTCGATCCCGCCGACCCGCACTCCGCCGACGACATCGTCTCCGCCATCCTCATCCTTCCCGCCGGTCAGCCCGTCAACATCACGCTCCGCTCCCAGGACGTGATCCACGGCTTCTTCGTCCCCGGTATGCGCCTCAAGCAGGACGCCATCCCAGGCATGGACGGCGACCTCCAGTTCACGCCCACCACGCCCGGCGACTACGTCATCCTCTGCTCGCAAGTCTGCGGACTCGGCCACTCCCGCATGCAGGCCGGCCTCCGCGTCGTGCCCCAGGCCGAATTTGAGAAATGGCTCGCTGCCCGCGAGCAGTCCATCCTCAATACGAACGCGGCACGAGGAGCACAATGACCACCCCGCCCCTCACTCAGCGTCCGCGCCGCCTCTTCACGACCAACCACAACACTCTCGCGAAAAATTACCTCCTGCTCGCGCTCATCGCGGTTATCACCGGCACCCTCCTCTCGCTGCTGATGCGCCTGCACCGCACCTGGCCCGACTTGGCGTTCCCGATCCACGGCATCATCCGACCCGAAGACTACCTCGCCCTCGTCACCATGCACGGCACGCTGATGGTCTTCTTCGTCCTCACCGTGGTGCCGCAAAGCGCCTTCCCCAACCTCGTGCTCGCCGCACAAATCGGCTCTGACCGCATGGCCTTCCCGCGCCTCAATGCCGCCGCGTTCTGGATCACCGCGCTCTCTCTCCTCACGCTTCTCGCAGCCTTCTTCGTTCCCGAAGGCGCGCCCATCTCCGGCTGGACCAGCTACCCGCCCCTCAGCGCTCTCGCCGCCGCCGGTCCCGGCCAGGCCACCGGCATGGACCTCTGGCTCATCGCGATCACCCTCTTCTGCCTCGCGGCCGTTCTCTCCTCGATCAACTTCCTCGCCACCATCGCAGTCTGCCGCGCGCAAGGACTCACCTGGACACGCCTCCCCCTTACCGTCTGGTCGTGGCTCGTCAGCTCCGGCCTCACCGTCATCGCCTTCTCCGCCCTCTTCATCGCCGCCGCGCTCCTCCTCGCCGACCGCCACTTCGGCACCAGCTTTTTCCTCCCCGCCGGCATGGTCATCAACGGCATTCCGCAGGCCCTGGGATCGAAAGCATGGGGCACGGGCTCGCCGATGCTCTGGCTCCATCTCTTCTGGTTCTTCGGTCACCCCGAGGTCTACATCACCATCCTGCCCGGCATGGGCCTCGCCTCGTCGATCCTCGCCAACTTCACCCGCCGCCCCGTCCCCGCGTACCGGATGATGATCATCGCCACCCTCCTCATCGGCGTGCTCGGCCTGGGCGTCTGGGGCCACCACATGTTCGTTTCGGGCATGAACCCCTACGCGGGCACCGCCTTCGGACTCACCACCATCGCCATCTCTGTGCCCAGCTCCGCAGAAGTCCTCACCTGGCTCGTGATGCTCTTCCGCGGCCGGATGCAGCTCACCACGCCGATGCTCTTCACCCTGGGCTTTCTCTCCTTCTTCATCGCCGGCGGACTCACCGGCCCGATCCTCGCCCAGCCCGCCCTGGACGCCTACCTGCACAACACGTTCTTCATCGTGGCGCACTTCCATCTCGTCATGGCCATGGCCGGAGTCTTCTCCATCTTTGCCGGCATCTACTATTGGTACCCGCTGCTCACCGGGCGGAGAATGAATGAACTCCTCGGCAAAATCCATTTCTGGATCTCCCTTGTCGCCGCCTACGGCACCTTCTTCCCCATGCATCTGTCCGGACTCGCCGGCGAACCCCGCCACTACGCGCAGCTCGCCGGCCCCGTTGAATCCTTCACCAGACTCATCCCCGTCGAACGTGGTATTACCTGGTCTGCCTTTCTGCTGGCCGCCGCGCAGCTCATTTTTCTCTTCAATCTTTTCTGGTCGGCCCGACGCGGCACCCCAGCCAGCCCGAACCCCTGGCGCGCCACCACCCTCGAGTGGTCGCCTCTGCCGCATCCCACAGTCACCAGCCGCCCTTATGAATACGGCCCCGCCGCTGGACAGTCCGGTGATTTTCATCCCCAGTGGGAGCCCGAAAAACCTTTTTAACTGTGTCGGCCGTCCAACGGAGTGTTCATCCGCGGCAAAACGGGTATAAGCTTTTAGAACTCGACTCGGAGCGCCCCATGCCCGCCACCTTTACCCGCCACACGGTCGAAACCGAACGCAAAGACCCCGGCTTCGGCGGCAAGCCACCGGTGGATCGCAGACCGACGGGCGGCGGCGGAGGCGACGAGAACTGGGACTCCCGCCATTCGCGCCGTCACGGCCCCCGCGAGCAGCTCATCCGCTATCGGATGGCCGTCTTCTCCGTCCTCGCGGCCGACCTCGTCTTCTTCGCCGTGCTCGTCAGCGCGTTCTTCGTGCGCCAAAGCTCGGTGCACATCGCGCCCACTGACAACGTCGTCTCCGACTGGCACCCGCTCTCCGTACCCCCTATCCTCTGGATCAACACTGCTATCCTCCTGCTCTCCGCGTTCACCATCGAAATCGCGCGCCGCCAGCTCTTCCACGAAATCGACATCATGGAAGAGTGGCTCGGCCTCGGCCGCCCCGCTGTCCGCCGCGCCGCACCCTGGCTCATCGCCACCATCGTGCTCGGCTGTGCCTTCCTCGGCGGCCAGTGGATGGCATGGCGGCAGCTGGCCGGACAGGGATTCTTCTTCTCCTCCAATCCCAACACTTACTTCTTCTATCTCGTCACCGGGACCCACGGCGCCCACCTGCTGCTCGGCATCGCCGCGCTCGTGTTCGCGCTGGTCGCCATGTTTCGCTTCAAGCGCGTCGAGATGCGTCAGATCGCCGTCGACTGCACCGCCTGGTACTGGCACGCTATGGGCCTATTCTGGCTCTTCCTCTTTGTCCTCCTCGTCTTCTTCCAGTAACGCCCTCGACGGTTCGCCCCGCCACCAGCTACGCGCCACCGGCCGCGCTGAACGCTTATCTGTTCCCTGTTCCCTCCACCCTGTACCCTGTTGAGTCATGCGCTATCTGATCCTCGTCCTCGCCCTCGCCGGCATCGTCGTCTCTGCCCTCGCCCTGCACGTCCACTACTCCACCGGCGTCGAGCCCTGCGACCTGAATGCCCACTGGGACTGCGGCACCGTCAATCGAAGTTCCTACGCTGTCGTGAACGGCATCCTGTTCCACGTGCGCGCATCCCTGCATCCAGATGCCGATTACGGCCCCGCACCGCGCACCGGCTTTCCCGTCGCGCTCGTCGGCATCCTCGGATACGCCGCCATCGCCCTGTGTGCCTTCCTCCGCCGGCGCCTCCTCACCCTTGTCTTCGCGCTCCCCGCGCTCGGCTTCGCCCTCTACCTCAGCAACGTCGAAGCCCACGTCCTCGAAGCCTGGTGCCTCTACTGCGTCATCTCCCAGACCCTCATCGCCCTCATCTTCCTTCTCTCCCTCGTTACTCTCTTCATGCGCCCCCGCACCGCCTGATCGGCAGACGCCGTATCATCGCAGGTAAGCTCCCTTAAGGAAATTTCGGGCCACGCGTCCACACCATGGACCATTCCCCGCGCAGCTACCTCCGCTGGCTCTTCGACCCGGACTCCGGCCCGCGCAATCGCTTTGCCCCGCGCTGGATCTTCCTCCGCGCGCTGGCCGCCATCTACTTCTCCGCCTTCCTCGCCCTCGTCTTTCAGATCAAAGGCCTGATCGGCCCCAACGGCATCCTTCCCACGCCGCATCTGCTCGACGCCATCCAGCGGCAGGTTCCAGGCCTCTCCCGCTTCTGGTACGCCGCGACGCTGTTCTGGCTCTCTTCCAGCTCCCACATGATGATGGTCGTTGTCTGGGTCGGTCTGATCGCCTCCGTCCTCGCCTTCATCAACCTCTGGCCGCGCCTCAGCTTCTTCGTCTGCCTAGTCTGCTTCCTGTCCTTCGTCACCGCCGCCGGCGACTTCTCCGGATATCAGTCCGACGGCATGCTGCTCGAAGCCGGCTTCCTTGCGCTCTTCTTCGCGCCTCGCGGCTTTTGGCCCGGCTGGGGCATTCAGTCCGGACCGCCACGCGCCGCTCTCTTCCTCCTCCAGTGGGAATGGTTCCGCATCTACTTTGAATCCGGCATCGTCAAGCTGCTCTCGGGCGATCCCGAATGGCGGCACCTGACCGCGATGGACGACTACTACCAGAACGGCCCGCTGCCCACCTTCATCGGCTGGTACGTCCAGCACCTTCCGCACTGGTTCCATGTCGGCACGGCTGCCGGCACGCTGATCATGGAACTCGCCATCGTCTGGATGATGTTCCTCCCGCGCCGCGTTCGCCTCATCTGCTTCTGCATCGTCACGCCCTGGGAAATCGGCGTCATCCTCACCGCCAACTACGCGTTCCTCAACTACCTCGTCCTCGCCCTGGGCTTCCTCCTCCTCGACGACCGCAGCCTTCTATCCTGGATCCCCGGCCGCCTCCGCGATCCCCTCGAACACATCACCCCGCTGGAATCTGTCGCTGTCGCTCAGGAGCGTCTTTCGATCCTCACCACGCCGGAGTGGGAAACCAAATCCGATTCCGCATCGGCGGGCGACCCCGAGGCCGCTCCCCGGACCCGCGTCGTTCGCGGCTTCCGCGCCCATCTGCGCGCCATGCGCCTCGCGGTCACCGCCGTGGCGCTCACCTGGATCGCCTACGACACCACCGTCGAAATGCTCCGCATGCCCTGGCCCGATTTCCCGCTCCCCACCGCGCCCATCGTTGCTCTCGAACCCTTCCGCATCGCCAACCAGTACGGCCTCTTCGCCGTCATGACTCGCGGCCGCTACGAAATCGAATTCCAGGGCTCCAACGACGGCCAGACATGGACGCCGTATCTCTTCCTCCACAAACCCCAGGCTCTCAATGAGGCCCCCGGCATCTACGCGCCGTATCAGCCGCGCTTCGACTGGAACCTCTGGTTCGCCTCGCTCACCGATTTCCAGAACACCGAGATCGTCCCTCTCACCGAAGAGCGTCTGCTTGACAACGACCCCGACGTCCTCGCCCTCTTCCGCTCGAATCCCTTTCCGCAAGCGCCGCCCCGCTACGTCAAAGCCGTGCTCTGGCAGTACTGGTTCACCTCGCTCGACGAAAAGCACACCACTGGCGACTGGTGGCGCCGCAACCTCCTCGGCCTCTACGCCCCCATCCTCACCAAAGACTCAACCGGCAAATACGGCGTAGTCCAATGGCCCGAACCGCTGCCTCCGCATAACTAGCTCAAAGCCGGGCACGCCTCACGGCTCGCAGTTCGCTCGCTCTTCGCTAACCGTTCCCTTGCTGACCGGTTTTTAGCTAACCGCTCCTTAGCTACAATCAACCCATGCCCGACCCCATGTCCCGCTCCCTCCCCTTTGAAGACCCCGAAGTCTCCGCCGCCATCGACGACGAAATCCGCCGCCAGCACGAAGGCCTCGAGATGATCGCCTCGGAAAACTTCGTCAGTCGCGCTGTGCTCGAAGCCGCCGCTTCTGTTTTCACCAACAAGTATGCCGAGGGCTATCCGGGACGCCGCTACTACGGCGGGTGCGAGTTCGCCGACGTGGTCGAGAACCTCGCTCGCGATCGCGCCAAACAGATCTTCGGGGCCGAGCACGCTAACGTGCAGCCTCACTCCGGCTCCCAGGCCAACGCCTCCGCTTACTCGGCCGTCCTCAATCCCGGCGACACTATCCTCGGCCTCGACCTCGCCATGGGCGGCCACCTCACCCACGGCCACAAGCTCAACTTCTCCGGCAAGCTCTATCGCGTCGTCTCCTACGGCGTGAAAAAAGACACCGAGACCATCGACTACGACCTGCTCGAACAAACCGCGATCCGCGAAAAACCAAAAGTCATCATCGGCGGCGGCAGCGCTTACCCGCGCTTCTTTGACTTCGCGCGCATGCGCCAGATCGCCGACGCATCCGGCGCGCTTCTCCTCGTCGACATGGCCCACTTTGCCGGACTGGTCGCCGGCGGCGTTCATCCCTCGCCCGTCCCGCACGCGCAGATCGTCACCACCACTACGCACAAAACCCTGCGCGGACCCCGCGCCGGCATGATCCTCTCGCGCCAGGAGTACGCCCAGGCCATCGACAAGGCCGTCTTCCCCGGCCAGCAGGGCGGCCCGCTCGTGCACATCATCGCCGCCAAAGCCGTCGCCTTCCGCGAAGCCCTTCAGCCCGACTTCAAAAACTACGCAGCACAAATCGTCGCGAACGCGAAGGTCCTCGCCGACACCCTCGCTAAGGCAGGCTTCCGCATCATCTCCGGTGGAACCGACACGCACCTCATGCTCGTCGACGTCTTCGCCAAGGGCATGCTGGGCAGCGAAGCCGAATCCGCGCTCCACGAAGCCGGCATCACCGTCAACAAGAACGCCATCCCCTTCGACACGAATCCGCCCCTCAGGCCCTCTGGCATCCGCATCGGCACGCCCGCCCTCACCACCCGCGGCATGAAAGAGGCCGAGATGCGCATCATCGGCAACTGGATCGCCGAAGCCCTCGAACACCGCACCGATTCCGCCGCCCTCGCTCGCATCCGCCACCAGGTCCTCGAACTCGCCGAGCAGTTCCCGCTCTACACGTGGCTCCGCGAACCCGCCTCCGTCGCGCAATAACGCCCATGGCGAAGAAACGTGTCCGAATTGTCGATAAATGTTTCCGGCTCGATCCCGTAAAGATCAGCCGCGTCCGCAAAGCTCTGCACGCTTCCACTGAAACCGAGGCGATTGACCTCGCCCTCGATCTCGCCCTGGCGGAACATGAACACAATCGCATCACCACACGAGCCCATCAGAAATTTTTGCGGAGCGGCATCATCATCCGCGATGTATACGAAAAGCTCTGCTAACGTCCCCTCTGCCCCCCGCCGGCGAACTCCGTTTAGTCAAAGCAAAAGTCATCGCGGAGTTGACGTTCTTCCCATCACCTATGTAGAGTTTCTACATGCAATCGAACTCACCTCGAATTACAGGCCCAACTCTGAAGGTTTTGAGGGAACTGCTTACCCGCCCTCAGGCGGAAGTGTCAGGCGCAGAGATCGCTCGATCAACCAAGCTCGCCTCGGGCACGCTTTATCCGATTTTGTTCCGGTTGGAGAAATCCGGCTGGCTCACCAGCCATTGGGAAGAAGTAGACGCGTCGGAAGTGAAGCGTCCCCGGAGGCGGCTGTACCGACTTACGGGGCTAGGCCTGAGTGCAGCCAAGACCACATTCCGGGATCACTTTCCCGGCTCAGGAGAATTGGCATGGGAATTCTGACAATTCTCAAAGATCTGGTCTTGGCTGTGGTCGGAAAGTTGGCTGAGGACGAGGTCAAAGCGTGGCTTCCCCGAATCGCCGCTAACCTTAAAAACTCGGCTGTTAGCCGGCTGCCGAAAGAGCTCCGCGCTCGCTACGACGAAGAATGGGAGGGCGGCCTTGCAGAGATCCCTGGCGCATTGTCGAAGGTGTTGTACGCTGTTTCCCTCTTAAGAGCAGCATCAGTAATTAAGACTCTTCAATCGGACGCTAGCGCTCGGGGCGTGTCGAGAACGCGCCGTTTCCTGGACATTTGGGGCGCAGTCCTCATGCTGGCTGCCTGCTTGCCATTGTTTTTCGTGGTCGCCATACTCGTTCGGCTCACATCCCCGGGGCCAATATTCATGCAATATCCACGCGTCGGCCGGGACGGCCGAAAGTTCATAATGTACAAATTCCGCTGCTGGCGGATTGCCCGCGAAAATGCCATTAAGACCCCTGCGGGCGAAATGCTCGAACTGACGAATGGCATAAAGCTCGAACGTACGCCGCTCGGGATGTTTCTGCAGCGAACTTCGTTAGACGAATTGCCCCAGTTCTGGAGCGTCTTACGAGGCGACATGACCCTAGTCGGACCCGCTGCACAACACATTGACTCAGACGACCCCCCGATGGACCAAAAACCGGGAATGACCGGCCTCTGGAAAATCAAAGCATAGAGGAGCCTCTCCAAAACCCCATGTGCCGCAACATAAAAATCCTCTTCAACTTCGATCCCCCCGTCACTGACGACGAAATCCGCGCCGCCTCGCTGCAGTTCGTCCGCAAGATCACCGGCTTCAACAAGCCCTCCCAGGCCAACGAAGCCGCCTTCCTGGCCGCGATCGATGAAGTCGCCACCAGCTCCTCGCGCCTCCTCCACTCCCTCGCTACCAACGCCCCGCCGAAGAACCGCGAAGAAGAAGCTGCTAAAGCCAAAGCCCGCTCCGCCGAACGTTTCGGCGCCTGAGATTGATCATGCGAACATGGTCGGTCCTGACGAGCCGCTGAGTTGAGTATCGGGAAGCCAGCGAAGCGCCGTCGCCTGGTCCTACGGGTATTCCGGTTCCCGGCTAATTAGCTGTATTCCCACTTCCGCGCAAACCACCGCGCCAGCAGGAACAGCACCACGCCCGCGGTCACCAGCACTGCGGCCTCCGGCCCCAGACTGCGAATCGGTTCATCGCGCCAGAAGATCTTCTGGTACCCCTCGATTGCCCACGAATTAAACGTGAAGTACCCAACCTTGATCATCGTGTCGGACATGATGAACTTCGGAAACATGCTGCCGCCCAGCGCCGACATGGTCAGTATGATCAGCGTCGAGAAAGCCCCCAGCTGCCCCCGCGTCCGCGCCACACTCGCCAGCAACATTCCGAACGACGCCACCGCAAACGACGTGATCGCCGTCATCACCATGAATCCAGGAATGTGGCTGAAAAAATCAAGGTGAAACACCAGCGCCGCCCACAGAAACATCAGCGTCAGCTGCGCAAACGCCAGCAGCGCGCAATAGATCAGTTTCCCCGCCAGCAGCGTCGTCATCGTCACCCGCGCCGACAGCACTCGATCCAGCGCCCCGCTCTCCGACTCATCCAGCAGGCTCCCGCCCGCCGCGCTCGCCGTAAACATCAGGAACATCACGCCCACGCCCGCGGCGTAATACGAGATCATCGGGCTCTTCTTCTTTTCGCCCACCACGTCGCGCACATGCACCGCAACCATCCCGCTCTGGTCATCCGCCGAACTCACCGCCGCTTGCCCCTGCTGCCCCCCCGCGCTTGCCGGTGCGTCCTGCTGTTGCTGTTGCCGCAGCCGAGCCAGCCCCAGCTCCATCTGTTTCCGCTGCTCTGGCGTCAGCCCGCCAATCTCCCGATCGAAATACTGCGAGCCCATCGTTGCCATGGTCGCCGGCAGTGATGTCATCACCGTCTTCTGCAGCATTCCGGCCACCACTTGGGCTGCCACCGGATCGGCGCTGTCGTGCAGAATCTGAAACGTCGCTCTCTGCCCGCCCGGCCCAAACGCAATCGGATTGGCCCCGAACCCCGCCGGAATAATCAGCGCCGCCGGCGCATCGCCGCTGCGAACCGCCGCCTCCGCGGTCGCAGCCGTATAGTCCGCCGGCGACGAATTCTCCTTCGTCGCCCTCGCATGCGTCATCGCATCGAGTGACGGCTCCCGCAGCAACCCCCGCACCAGCGCGCGCGACGTGTCGCTGTGGTCTTCATCCACTACCAGCACTGTCACTCGCGGCGTCGACGACCCGCGCATGCTCCCAAACACAAATCCAAAAATCGTAAAGAACCCAATCGGCAGGATGAACGACATCACGAAAGCGCCGCGATCCCGCCTCAGCGCGCGAAAGCTCGTCTGTAGAATCGCTCCGATCATGCGCGCAGTTCCTTCCCTGTCAGCGCCAGGAAAACCGATTCAAGATTCGGCCGCTGCAGCGTCACGTCCAGCACCTCCAGCCCCTCCCGGCTCGCCGCCTCCAACAAATCGGCGATCTCGGCCGGCTTCTCCACCGAGCAAAGCACCACAGAATCCTCCGCCGTCCCGCCGCGCGCGGCGGCCCAGGCGGCCAGATCCACCCGCGTCGCGCCGAAGTGCATCGTCACCGAACTCCGCGATCCGAACGACTGCGCCACCAATGTCTCCTTGGTCCCCTGCGCGATGATCTGCCCGTGATCGATAATCGCGATCCAGTCGCACAGCCGCTCTGCCTCTTCCATGTAATGCGTGGTGTAGATGATCGTCGTCCCGTCGCTGCGCAGCGCTTCCACCATCTCGAAAATCCGGTTCCGCGACTGCGGATCGACGCCCACCGTCGGCTCATCCAGCAGCACCAGCCGCGGCCGATGGATCAGCCCCGCAGCCATGTTCACCCGCCGCTTCATCCCGCCCGACAGCGTCTTCACCGGCGACCCCGCCCGATCCTCGAGCGCCGCCCACTCCAGACACCACGCAATCGCGCCGTCCAGCGTTTTCCCGTGGAGCCCCTGATATTTCCCGAAAGCCTCAAGATTTTCACGGCACGTCAGCAGCGGATACACGGCCAGCTCCTGCGGCACCCAGCCCAGATCGGCCCGCGCCGCCGCCGAGTTCACCGGATGCCCGAAAATCCTGACGTTTCCCGCATCCGGCCGCACTCGCCCGACGATGCTGCGAATCAGCGTCGACTTCCCCGCCCCATTCGGCCCCAGCAGCCCAAAGCACGCGCCCGGCTGAATCTCAAAAGACACGCCCCCCACCGCCGTGACCGCGCCAAAGCGCTTCACCACGCCGTCCACGCGCAGCGGAACCGAATTATTCTGATCGCCAGACACGCAGCGCGCAACCCCTCAGAGAGAGCGTTGCCGAGCATCATAGCTGCTTTGGGAGAAGGAGAATTGAAATTCGGCAGGGCCGCAAAGACGGTCACAAGACAAAATGGCCCCCGGTTCGGGAGGCCATCTGTCTGCGGTCCGGAAGAATTACTGTGCTGACGGCGGCTGAGGCGACTGCGGCGGTGCCGGCGGAGGCTCCGGCCGCGGAGCCGCAGGCTTCTTCGGCATTTCCTTCTTCCCCGGCGCCAGGATCGCGTGCAGCGTGTTGCCTTCCATGCGCGGCATGAACTCCACGATTGCGGTTTCGCCCACATCCTGGATCAGCCGGTTGATGATCTTGTAGCCCAGCTCGCGGTGCGCCATCTGCCGCCCCTTGAACCGCAGCGACGCCTTCACCTTGTCCCCGTCCTGCAGAAAACGGATCGCCTGATTGCGCCGCGTCTCGAAATCGTGATCGTCGATGGTCACGGAGAACTTTACTTCCTTGACGACAATCACCTTCTGTCGCTTCTTGGCCGCCCGGTCGCTCTTTTCTTTTTCGTAAAGGAACTTCCCGTAGTCCTGAATGCGGCAAACGGGGGGCACAGCTGTGGGCGATACTTCCACCAGATCGAGACCGCGCTCTCTGGCAATTTTGAGCGCTTCAAACGGGGGGAGGATGCCGAGCTGCTCACCCTTTTCGTCGATCACGCGAATTTCACGGGCGCGGATTCGATCGTTGATACGGACGAACTGCTTCGCGGAACGCTTATCGATGGGTTTTTCTCCTCAGCGTGGCCGAACCACGCGGCAACTTAGTATACCAACCACTCATTGGTACGATGCATTGTGAGTTAAGCGGGGCCTGCGTTTCACACCGAATGACTCAGATTCAGTGCTTATTGCTCGCCCGCGCGTCGAAATCGTGCATCCGGCTGGCCTCGAAGCTCACAATCTTCCACTGCCCCAGCCGCCGGTTATACACCCGCGTATAACGGTATTGCCCGCCGATGTCGCTGGTCCCGTTCGTGCCCTCGAGCAGAGCCTGCGACGTCACCACCGCCGTATCTCCATAGACCCGCACCCGCGTGTCCGTCAGCTCCAGCCTGGTAATCCGCACCGTCCCCGCGCTCCGTTGCGCCAGCGCCTGTTGCTTGTTTTCTACCGTACCGTTCGAGGTAATACCCACGTAATCGTCGGCCAGCAGCCGGCTCATCTCTCCGATGTTGTTGGTTACTGTGGCCTGCTGCCACTGCTGCTCCAGCGCCTCAATCTCTTTGTGGATCTCGCTCTTCTCGTGGTGCGGCAGCGCCCACCCCGGCTGGCACCCCGCCAGCACGATCAATGCGGCAACGGCTTGCGGAACGGGCTTCAGGCACAGGCTGGAGGCCGGGCGGCGGCGCATGGTCGTACCCGATGCTAGCCCGGGTTCCCGCGGCCCGTCAAAAAAGATTCGCCGAATTGCGCGCATTCGCTGCCAGAAGGTCATACTCGGGCCGGGAGCGCCGCTCTCACGCCCATTGCATCGCGCCCCTTTTCTCTGAGACGCGCGAAAAAACCGGATGATTGCATCGCCCTCAGGCGACCGACGTCAGGGTTTCCATCTGCCGGTCCAGCATCATCTGGTACAGCCCGCCCACGACGTGTTCCTTGAAGTGCGCCGACGCCCGGTGCACATCCGCCGCCGCCTGATCCTTGTACTGCTCGTAGATCACCACCGTGTCGGGTTCCCCGTCCACCGTGTGCGGAATGTAACTTACGCAGCCTGGCTCCTGGCGCGAAGCGCGTGCCAGCGTCGTCAACAGCTCGGCTACCCGTTCCCGATCCTCGCTGCGGAATTTCATGCGAACCGTAAAGCTGATCATGTATGGATTCCCGTACCGACTGATACCCGTTGATTAGCTGATAAATAGGACTATTTTCCCGCGATCCGCCCCATGGCTTCCCGGAATTCCGGCATCTCCAGCGTCTGATCCCGGTCCGGCCCCGTGGAAACAATCCCGATCTTCGCGCCCGACTCTCTCTCCATAAAACGCAAATATTCCTGCGCCGCCTTCGGCAGCTCCTCGAAATTCTGAGCCCCTTCTGTCGACGTCTTCCACCCCTTCAGCCGAGTGTACACGGGCCGTATTGCATCGATGCCCCGTATATCCGCGGGCATCGTCTCGCACGGCTTGCCGTCCAGCTCATACGCCGTGCACACCGGAATCCACTCCAGATCGTCCAGCACGTCCAGCTTCGTGATCACGAGCCACTCCGTCCCGTTGATCTGGTTTGAATACCGCAGCAGCGGCAAATCCAGCCATCCGCAACGTCGCGGCCGCCCCGTCACCGCGCCAAACTCCTGCCCACGCGCGCGCAGCGCCTCGCCCGCCTCGTCGAAGATTTCCGTCGGGAACGGCCCTTCGCCCACGCGCGTGACATAAGCCTTCGTTACCCCAATCACCGTCCCGATCCGCGTCGGGCCCACGCCCGTTCCCGTCGACGCTCCGCCCGCCGACGCCGACGACGACGTCACAAACGGATAGGTCCCGTGGTCGATATCCAGCATCGTCCCCTGCGCGCCCTCAAACATCACGCTCAGCCCATCGCTCAGCGCCTGGTTCAGCAGCAGCGCGGTGTCCGTCACGAACGGCCGCACCTTCTCCGCCGCCGCCGCATACTCGTCGTACATCTGCGCCGGATCGAGCGGCTCGGTCCCGAACAGCGCATGCGCGATCGCGTTCTTCTCCCCGCATGCGTTTTCGATATGCGTCTTCAGCAGGCTGGTATTCAGCAGATCGACGACCCGCAGCCCGTTCCGCGCCATCTTGTCCTCGTATGCCGGACCAATCCCGCGGCTGGTCGTCCCAATCTTCTGCCGCCCCGGCGCGGTTTCGGCCGCCAGCTCGATCATCCGGTGATACGGCAGGATCACCTGCGCCCGGTTCGATACGAAGAGCCGGCTGTCCACGTCGATCCCCAGCTCCCGCAGCCGGCCTGTCTCTTTGAGGAACGCCATCGGATCGAGAACCACGCCGTTCCCAATCACTCCGCGGCAACCGGGGCGCAGCACCCCGCACGGTACGAGTTGGAGAATGAATTTCTGCCCATTGATGATCACCGTGTGCCCGGCATTGTGCCCGCCCGCATAGCGCGCCACCACGGCGAAGCGCTCGCTAAGCACATCGACAATCTTTCCCTTGCCTTCATCGCCCCACTGGGCGCCCACCACTACCGCCGACTTCGCCTGGGTCACCGGATCGCCTGCTTTCATTGTCTCTCTGATTCCCGGCCGCGCACACACGTTCGCTGTTACCTGCCAAACCTGCTGAACATGAATCTGTGGTGACCGTGGGTGGGCCGGATGCGGGAATCAGTCCATCCGATTCCTCATTTTATATCCTGCGCGCACCCGCGGAAAGATTACGTCAGAATCGCCGATCCCGCCCCGCTTCACCGCCCCCGCGCCAGCCAGATCGTGTGCTCCCCGCACCTCGGATCCTCCACTACATGATCCACGACCTCAAATCCGAGCTCCTCCAGCCGCGCACGATACTCCGCCGGATCCAGGCTCCCGTGATACAGCGGCTCACCCTCAAATTCTCCAATGACGTGGCCGTGTTCTGGTCCGCTGGTGAACATCAGAGCCGCCTTCGCCCCCGCATGCCGCACGAACACCGAAAACACCACCCGCTGATCCTCGGGACAAAGATGGAAAAAGCTGTCCCACGCCAGAATCCCA
Source organism: Acidobacterium sp. (assembly GCA_003166955.1). Taxonomy (GTDB): domain Bacteria; phylum Acidobacteriota; class Terriglobia; order Terriglobales; family Acidobacteriaceae; genus Palsa-343. The sequence continues at coordinate 41,669 of PMUI01000105.1, read as the reverse complement.
TCGAACCGACGTCCCAGCTCCAGCGTCCGCATGTCAGCCACCAGCCACTCCTGTTGCGGAAACCGCTTCCGGCACAAATCGATCATCGGAGCCGATGAATCGACCCCCGTCACCGCATACCCTTGTCGGATCAGATAGCCGGAAATCGGCAACCCCGCGCCGCATCCCAGATCGAGAACCGATCCGCCTTGCGGAACCAGCGCCAGAAACCGGTCCAGCCACGGCTTCTCGAACAGGTTGCCCGGACTGCGCATCCGATCCCAGGCCTCCGCATGGCGCTGGTACAGCCCGACAATGCGTTGCGCGTCGGAGCTCACTAAGCCACGCTAGCACGGTGAACCAACACAGCAAACCCCGCGCGGTCCTCCACACTCCCGTCCTCTTTTCCACCCCGCCCAACCTGCGATACTGATCCTTCATGACCAGTGTTTGTCTCAGATGTGGCGGAATGGGTGTGCGGGTCCTGTCGTTTCCCGGCGGTGCAACCGTCATCGAAACCTGCGAGTGCCAGCTTGAACAGCGCGTCACGCGTCTCCTGCACCGCGCAGCCATCCCCGCCCGCTACGAGCACTGCTCCCTCGACAGCTACGAGACCAGGTTTCTCGGGGCGGACCCCTCGCTCGTCTCAGCGCACATGACAGCCCGGCAATTCGTGGACGGTTATCCGGTCACGACAGAAGGCCGTGGCCTGCTCCTCACCGGCTCCATCGGCGTCGGCAAAACCCATCTCGCCGTCGGCATCCTCCAGGCCCTCATCGTCGAAAAAGGCGTCCACGGCCTGTTCTGCGATTACCGCGAGCTCCTCAAGCAAATCCAGCACTCATACAACCCGCAGGTCGCCACCACTGAGATGGAAATCCTCCAGCCCGTCTTCGACGCAGAGGTTCTCGTCCTCGACGAGCTCGGCGCCGCCAAGCCTACCGACTGGGTCTGGGACACCGTCGCACTCGTCCTGAACACCCGCTACAACGACAAGCGCACCACCATCATCACCACCAACTATGCCGACCTGGCTCCCGGCGGCTCCAACGGCAGCAACGGGGCCAGCCGCGTCATGCGCGACGAAACCCTTGGCGACCGCATCGGCGAACGTATGCGTTCCCGCCTCTCCGAAATGTGCGTCACCATCGAAATGGGTGGCGACGACTTCCGCCGCAATGTTGCACGCGCCCGCTTCGGCTAATCCCCGTGGCCTGTGGCCTGCGCCCCGGGGCCTGTTATTCAATCCATCGTTTCCGGCTTCCGTGCATCATTTTCTATAGACGGAGGAAGCCATGGCCCCCGAACAACTCCACCGCCGGCCGCGCGTCATGATCATCGGCGGCGGCTTTGCCGGAACCCACGCTGCCAAAGCTCTGGCGAAGCTGCCGGTCGACGTCACCCTCGTCGATCGCCGCAATCACTTCACCTTCCAGCCGCTCCTCTATCAGGTCGGACTCGCCGTTCTCTCTCCCGCCGACATCGCCTCGCCTCTGCGCACCATGATGCGCGGCAGCACCAACACCCAGGTCCTTATGGACGAAGCCGTCGCCTTCGACCTCCCGAATCGGCGTGTCCAGTTCCGCAGCGGCGCCGCAATCTCGTACGACTACCTCATGCTCGCCACCGGCGCCACCCACTCCTACTTCGGCCACGATGCGTGGGAGCCTCTGGCGCCAGGCCTCAAGACCATTGAGGATGCCATTGAGATTCGCCGCCGCGTCCTTCTCGCCTTCGAGCTCGCCGAGCGCGAAATGCTCGAATCCGGCTCGCACCCGCCGCTCAACTTCGTGGTCATCGGTGGTGGTCCGACCGGCGTCGAACTAGCCGGCGCCATCTCCGACATCACCCGCCACTTCATGCGGCACGATTTCCGCCACATCGATCCGACCAAGTCGCGCGTGATCCTGATCGAAGGCGAGAAGCACGTGCTCTCCGTGTACCCCGAAGAGCTCTCCATCAAGGCCGAAGAGCAGCTGAAGGCCCTCGGCGTCGAAGTCCACACCGGTCTGCGCGTCACCAATGTCGAGCCCGGTTACGTCGTCGCCGGCGATCAGCGCATCCAGGCTGCTGTCACTCTCTGGGCCGCCGGTGTCCAGGCTTCACCACTGGGCAAGCTGCTCGGCGCGCCCACCGACAAGCGCGGCTGCGTCTTCGTCAACAGCACACTCAACTCTGAAGGCCACCCGGAAATCTTCATCTGCGGCGACCTGGCCCACTTCGAGCAGGACGGTCATCAGGTCCCCGGTGTCGCGCAACCGGCCATGCAGATGGGCGACCACGTCGCGCGCATGATCGAAGCCGACCTCAATCATCAGCCTCGCCGCCCCTTCCGCTACTTCGACAAGGGAGACATGGCCACCATCGGCCGCCTCTCTGCCGTAGCCAAAGTCGAGTGGCCTTTCAAGGCGCGCTGGAGCGGCTTCCTCGCCTGGATCACCTGGCTCGTGGTCCACATCTACTTCCTCATCGGTTTCCGCAACCGCCTCGCCGTGCTCTCCCAGTGGATCTGGAGCTACTTCACCTTCACCTACGGAGTCCGCCTCATCTACGGCAGCCAGGCCCTGCCCGGCTGGACCGACAAGAACGGGGTCGAAACCCATCCCGCCGCGCAGCCGCTGGACCTAACCGCGCCCGGCGTCGATGCCGAGGCTCCGTCAAAACCCGCCGCCGCCGACTAACCGCAGCTCATTCCCCCAACTCGAGCCTGGCCGCTGTCGTCCCAATGTCGTCCGCCCCGGCCTCAAAGTAGTCCGTCGCATTTCCTCCGGGAAATGCAGGTTGAATCGCATAGCCGTCCCGGATCAGCGCCTCCGTCTGCTCCGCCGTCACCGGCTTTCCGAAATAAAAGCCCTGAATCAGATCGCATCCCAGCGCGCTCAGCCGGTTCACCTGATCCGCGGTCTCCACGCCCTCAGCCACCACGCGCAGTTTGAACGAACGCGCCAGCTCGATAATCGTTCGCACGATCTCCGGCGACCCATCCCCCGCGCCCAGCTCGGAAATGAACGAGCGATCGATCTTCAGAGCATCGAACGGAAGCCTCTGCAGATAACTCAGGGACGAATAGCCTGTCCCAAAATCGTCGATTACCAGCCAAACCCCCATCCGTCGCAACGCCCGCAGCGTGGCCAGAATCTGCCCCGTATCGGCCAGCAGCGACCTCTCCGTGATCTCCAGCCGCAGCCGCCGCGCCGCCACGTTCACTCCAATGGTCAGCGGCGGATCGGGAGCGAGCCGCTGGTCCCACTCCGCCATCTGCCGGCACGCCTCCCGCAACACCCACTCTCCTAATTCGAGGATCAGGTCCGATTCTTCCGCGATGGCAATGAATTCCCCCGGCCGCAGCAGCCCGCGCTCCGGATGCTGCCAGCGCACCAGCGATTCGAATCCGATAATCCGTCGCTCGCGCAGCGAGACCAGCGGCTGATACCGCAGGCGGAGCTGGTTCGCCTTGATCGCCGAACGCAATCCCATCACGATTTCCAGCCGCGCCGCCGCTCGCTCCCGCATGCTTGCCCTGAAGATCGCAATCTCCGCATTGCCCTTCGTCGATGCGTGATACATCGCCGTTTCCGCATTGCGCAGCAGCTCTTCCGGCTTGTCCGATGCCGAGCCGAACGCGATGCCGATGCTGGCCCCCACCGGCAGATGTTGTCCCTCCAGATAAAACGGTTCGCGCAGCCACGCCAGCATCATGCCGGCAACGCTCTCCGCATCGGCAGGTCGCTGCAGTTCCGTCAGCAGCATGGCGAACTCATCCTCGCCGGTGCGCGCCACCACCACCTTTCGGCCGGCCGACCGCACCGCCGAACGCAGCCGTCCCGTCACCTGGATCAGCAACTCATCGGTTGCGCTGTGCCCGAGACTGTCGTTCACCATCCTGAAGCGGTCCAGATCCAGAAACAGCACCGCCACCTGACCGCTCCCGGTGTTTTCCAGAGCGCGCCCCAGCTCGTCGAGGAAGAACAGCCGGTTCGGCAACCCCGTCACCGCATCGGTGGTTTTTCTCCTCGTAATGTCGCTCAGTGATCCCGCCATCCGCACTACGCGGCCGCCCTCGCCGCGCACCACCGTGCTCCGCCCCTGCATCCACACCCAGCCTTCATTGTGGTGCCGCATGCGGAATTCAACATCGAACGCCTCGGCGTTCGACTGGCTGTACGCTGCGAACTCCACACGCACCCGATCGCGATCCTCCGGATGGATCCGCCCGAACAAATCCAGAATCGATACCCATTGCTCCGCTTCTCGCTCGCCAAGAATCGCATTCAGCCGGGGCGATAAATACACTCTTCCCGCCGTGGCGTCGTAATCCCACAACCCGTCGTTCGACCCACGCGCCGCCAGCGCATAGCGCTCCTCGCTTCTGCGCAGCCCATCCTCGGCAGCCTGCCGCGCCCGATCATGCCGGTCGATCTGCGCCACCATCTCATTGAACGCATCGATCAGCTGCCCGATCTCCCCGCCCGTCTCGCGCTCGGCTCGCACCGAATAGTCGCGCCGCTCCGAAATCTCGCGGGCCACTCCCGCCAGGTACGCCAACGGATCGGTCACCATGCGCGTCAGGCGCATCACCACCGCGATCCTGATCCCAATCGACAACGCGAGCACGATCAGGATGATCCCCACGTACTGCCGCAGCCGCGCCCCCTGGGCCCTCCGATCGCAGACCAGCACAATCGAGCCCACCCTCGTTCCCCTGAGCAGGACTCCCTGGGAGAGAGTGAGGGTGTTTCCATCGAACCGCTTGCCGTCGCTTCCCGCTGTGCGCGCGGGCGCAGGCCGTCCCCGCTTCGCCGGTACTCCACGAAACGATTGCCCTCGCGGTCGAACAAAGTGGCGGACAATACCTGCCGCTCCAGGGCAACCGCGTCCAGCGCCGCCTGCGCAGCGGCCCGGTCCCTGGCGTCGAGGGAAGTGGCAGCGTTCGTCGACAATGCGCCCGCAATCGCGCTCGCGTCCCCCGCCGACTGATCGCGCAGGCTGTTGCTCTGGTAAAGCACCAGGAAACCCAGCTCCGCCAGAACCGCGAGGGAGTCGATCAAAAGAATGAGTGCCGTCAGCCTGCATCGAAGAGCTGGACTCCGCAGCGGCCACCACATTGCGCCACCCGCTCGTCGACAGCGCGCCACCAGGCGACGCGACGCGCAGCCCGACCCCATTGCCTCGCACGCAAACTCTGCGGCAGCCGGAGTCCGCGCGCCGTCACCGGCAGACAACCCCTGCTGCTGCCCGATTTGCTCGGTCTCCTCGCGCCGCATCTCCGCTCCGCCGGCCTCTGGAATGCTGTTCACTCCTTACGGCCCTATCGGCGGTGCACGACAAATCAGGAGTCAACGCCCGCTTCATCTCACCGGCGGACACTTGTCCTAACCCCCTTCCCGCTCCGTCTCATTGCCGGACATTCAGTACAGCGGCGCTTCGCCTTCCGGCCGCGTCTTCCACCGCCGATGCACCCATAGCCACTGCTCCGGATACCGGCGCACGAACACCTCAATCGCCGACGTGAATCGCGCCGTGTTTTCGAGCACATCGCGCTCATCGTCACCTGTCTCCGCCAGCGCAAACTCCGGCCCGAAATGCAGCACGTATTTCCCCTCTGCTGCTTCCCACACCAGAAATCCCGGCAGCACCGCCGCACCTGTGCGCAGCGCCACCCGCGCCAACCCCGACGCCGTACACGCCAGGACCCCAAAAAACGGCACGAACACCCCCTGCGGCGGCGTCATGTTCGTGTCCATCAGGATCCCCACCGTGTCGCCCTGCCGCATCGCCACCAGCAGCCCGCGCGCGAAATCGTCTTTATGCACCACGCGGTTACCGTGCATGCACCGGATCTCATTTACCATCCGATCCACGCGGGCATTGTCCAGCCGCCGGATCACCATTGTCATGGGATGACCCATCAGCGAGTGCCAGAAGCTGGACAGCTCCCACCCCCCCACATGTCCGGTCACGACCAGTACGCCCTGGCCCCGCTCCCGTGCCGCCAGATAATGCTCGAGCCCCTCGTAGCGGAACAGCGTGCGTGTGCTCTCCGGCGTGTACCGCCGCATCTGGCAGAACTCGCCCAGCTGCCAACCCAGTTGTCGATAAACGCCCCGCAGAATGCGGGTTCGCTCCGCCGACGGCATCTCCGGATACGCCAGTTCCAGGTTGCGCAGTCCGGTGCGGCGCAGCTTCGCCAGAACCCACCACGCCACTGCGCCCAGCGCCGCGCCCACACGCCGCACTGCGCCGCGCGGCAGTGTTCCCATCAGTCTCAGCAGCGTCCAGGCGAACGCATATTCAAGAGCTTCCCGCATCGATAGCGAAAAGCCAGTCTAAATGCACCTGCGTCGTCCCGCCGCACAAACGACCCGGGACGCGGAAGCCCCACGGCTCCCGCATCCTGCATCCTGCATCCTGCATCCTGCATCCAGCTTTGAACTATTCCTGCGATGCGTGGAAGTACTTCACCACCGTACGCACAAACGGCCGCGCGTCCAACGGTACCGGCACATCGCCGCGCAGAATGCCCTCGAACGTCTCCGGCGCGCCGTAGAAAACATCCGTATCGGCATGATTCTGGCTTACCGCAACGCCGCTCAGATCGACCCCGGCAAACAGCCCTTTGCTCCGCGACCACGTCAGCAGTTCCGACTGCAGCCGCCAGTTCGTCGACGCCTGCGCATCGCGTCCCACCGGACCCGCAGCGGCAGCGGCATCGGCTCCGATCTTGAACTTGCTGTGCAGCAGGTCCTGGAACCCCTTGTCGTTCACCGCAACCAGCACCAGGTCCGTTCCCTGTCCGCCAATCTGGAATCCCCACGAGCCGCCTTCGAGCCGGATGAATACCGGTCCGCTCCATCCTCGCGGGGTGCGGCACGTCACCACTCCCTGGCCATATTCTGCGCCAAAAATAAACGCTCCCTTCAGCATGCCCGGCACCACACCCACACAGGTCGCCTGCTTCAGGATCGAATCGGGAATCTGCTTGTCCGGAGTCGCCATGATCTGGTTCAGCACGTCTCGCGCCGCGTCCAGGCGCGCATCAATCTTCGCTTTGTCCTGCGCAAATCCAGGAACAGCCACGACAAACGCACAAAGTAGAACCGCAAGCCTTTTCATTTCAGTCATTTCTCCCATTACAAAGATGCATCCGAGGACCTCACGCTATGGTATAGGAATTCGATGAAACCCGCGTGAAGCCAACGCAGTCAGTTCCAACGCAGCCAGTTATTGATGGCGTGAAGCCCAAAGCGAATATGGAGGGGGTACCCCACCCCGACGAGGGTTGCGCCCTTCTGTCGGCGCCCGTGAATACGATGCGCGCCCGTGCATTATGGTTGAGGCCAGCGCCGTCCGAATCTTCCTGATAAGAAACAAAAATTGGGGCTGCGCTGCAGTCGCCTGCCAGGCATCAGCCCCGTTCCCCAGATCTGCGTTGTTAGTGTGTTCAGTTGTAGCGACCCGTCCCGTAATTCCGCAAGATAACGGAGGTAGGTCCAACTTTCGTAATCCCCCCTTGAAACTTCTGTTCGCTCTCCCGATAGCGGACTGCGATGGGCTCTCGTCCCCTGCCGCAACCCTCCCCCATGTGCCCAATAGCCTTCGATATCGGTCACGATCATCCACGCCTGGGACCTGCCGGCCTCAGCAACACCGCGAGATATAATTGCCGCTGATGGCGGAACAGGAATCTTCTTGCCAGCCTCTTGACGTGGTCTTGGCCGTGTCCGGCGTCTTTCACCACTTCGATTTGGCCCGCGAACTCCGCGAACGCAGTTCCCTCAAGGCCATCTACTCCACGTTTCCCTGGCAACGCCTGGTTCGCGAGCGGCTGCCCCGCAACCTCGTTCACACCTTCCCCTGGATCCACACGCCGCTGATGGTCGCCGAGCGTCACTTGAGGATCCCGGCTGGGCTGAGTCGAGCCATCTCCTGGCAGGTCGCAGTCACCTTCGATACCTGGGTTACCCGCCATTTGCCCGCTTGTGACGTCTACGTAGCCCTCTCCGGAGCAGGTGTCTTCAGCGGCCGGCGTGCTCAGTCCCTCGGCGCAAAGTATGTCTGCGATCGCGGCTCCTCCCACATCCGCTATCAGAACGCCATCGTTGGCGAGGAATACCGCCGCTGGGGATTCCACCAGACCGTCGTCGATCCCCGCATGATCGCGCGCGAAGAAGCTGAATACGCGCAGGCCGACGCCATTACCGTGCCTTCCGAATTTTCACGCCGTTCCTTCCTCGAAATGGGCGTTCCCGCGGAAAAACTGCACAAGATCCCCTACGGCGTGCGGCTCGATCGGTTTCGCCCCGTTTCCGAACCGCCAAACGACCGCTTCGAGGTGCTCTTCGTGGGCCAGGTATCTCTGCGCAAGGGCGTGCCTTATCTGCTCCAGGCCTTTGCGCAACTGAAGCATCCAAACAAGCGCCTGCGGATCGTCGGCGGCCTCACCCGCGAAATCCGGCGAACCCTCCCGCAGTTGCCGCAGGACAACGTCGAGTTCCTGGGACATTTGCCGCAAGACCACCTCGTCGCCATCATGAGCACCAGCCACGTCCTGGTGCTGCCTTCGATCGAAGAAGGTCTGGCCCTGGTGCAGGCTCAGGCGATGGCCTGCGGGTGCCCGCTCGTCAGCAGCACCAACACGGGCGCCGAGGATCTGTTCACCGACGGCGTGGAAGGCTTTCTCGTCCCCATCCGCTCGCCCGAAGCCATCGCCGCCCGACTCCAGCAACTCGCCGACGCTCCCGCTCTCCAGCAGCGCATGAGCGAAGCCGCCATCGCCCGCGTCCGCCACATCGGCGGCTGGACCGCCTACGGCGAAGCCTGGCTGGGTCTCTTGCGGCAGCTCGTCTCACCCCTCGCATCGACTATTGGATAGCCATGGTGAGTGCATCGAGACTGCTAAGATCGAGGCATCGCGGCAATCTTTCTGGGGGCTTATGTTTCGTTCGACAACGCGAATCTGCGACCACACCTTTCTTCCAGGTTTGTTAAGTACCGACGCCATTGTCGTGGATCTTGGCGCATTCGACGGAGATTTTGCCCACGCAATCATTGACCGCTTCCACTGCCGAGTCATCTCCGCCGAACCCGTAAAACAGCTGCTTGATCGGATTGTGCCCGACCCATTGCTCGAGATTCTGCCGGTTGCTGTAGGAGGCAAAAACCAACAAGTCAGCGTTAACCTTTTTGACTCCCGCAACGCCAGCGTTCTCGGTGCCATTCATCCCGACGAGGACGCCGGTTTGCAGACGGTCGAGATGATCACACTGACGGAACTTTGCCGTCGAGCCGGCACAAAGGATATCGATCTGCTCAAGATCGACATTGAAGGTGCGGAGATTGAGTTGATCGATTCGTGCAGCGATCAGGAACTGAAGTCCTGTACACAGGTCGCGGTAGAATTTCACGACTTCCTTTACCCCGATTTGAGGCCTGCGGTCGAGCGGATCCGCGAACGGATGAGCGACATCAGCTTTTGGGTGCTTCCGTTTTCCTTAGACAGCAGCGACGTCCTCTTCCTCAATAAGGAATCCAGCGTTAGCGCAGCCGAGGTCGCTTATTTGCGAACCGTAGTCCGCTACGGAAGGGGAATCGCGAGGCGGTTACGGAGAATTGCCAGCTAGGCCACTCCCGCTACTTCACGATTCGCAGCTCTTCGAGTACTTTCATACACGAATAGAAGAAGGCTCGGCTCACTCGATAAACCGGTTGGCAATGCCGCTTCAGCCACTGTGCCAACGGCAACAGAGTGGCTATGCTGCGCCGACTGAACATCGCCGCGCTGTAACTCGCGACGGTCTCATCGCACTGAAATACCTTGAGGTGCCAGGCGGGAAACACTGCGGTCCTGAAAGTCGGCTGGTCTCTCCAACTCCGGCAGTAGCGAATCTCACTCCGGACCATCGGCTCTTCGCGATAGGGTCCGACTAAGCGCATCGCCTCCATCGACTGCAGGTGCGGCTGATCGCTGTACAGAAAGGTTTCGTGGTGGCCGTTTTCAAGAGGAAGTGGGGTAATGTAGCATGGCTCCTCGCTCCCCGCCAGCCGCCTCGACAGGTCGGGCGGATTGGGAGCACCGGCAAAGTTGATGATCCCCACGTCGGGGTTCGCCTCCATAACCTTCACTGCCTCGGTCAGATACCCCGGAGGTCCCTGACAAACCCAGTCATCCTGAATCATCAATAGGTATTTACCGTGACACAACTGCAATCCTGCATTGTTGTTCGCGCCCAACCCCCGATTCTTCGGCGACAATGCATACCCATCGGCGGCCACCCCCCGGATCTCCTCCTGGATCTCCGGCCCGCTCCCGTCATCCGCGATCACCACTTCGATCTTCGGATAATCCGTGTTCCGGCGGAATGCCTCCACCGCGCGATTCAAATGATCGAAGCGCTTATAGGTGACGAACAATGCTGAAACCAAAGGTAATTCCATCTTCGATACTTCCATCCTGTCTTAAGCCACCTTAATCACTCGCCTGAACCACGCCGACACGAAGCGCCCGCCGTTGAGATGCCGGTTCACGTCCTCACGGTCGACTCCCTCCAGCGAAAGAAAATAAGCGAGAACGCAGTAAATCACAATGAACGTCATCGCCTCGGCGAGAAAGCCCTGCAGATGATGCCGGCGAATGACGACGTGTCCATGCACCAGCCATGCCGCGCCGGCAGCACAGCCCAGCGGCACGATGCTTCGCAGAAAGCACCGGCTCAGCAGCGCTATCGGTTTCAGTCCGAATTCCCGAGCCAGTTTTCGCCACAGAATAATGTTCTGCGGAATCATCACCAGCACCAGGGACAGTGTGATTCCGCCCAGCCCCAGCCGCCGCCCCAGCCAGAAAGCAAGCCCGATGTAGACCACGCCCTGTACCAACGCTGTGGTGCTCAGCAGCTTGATCCACCCCACTACGAAACAGCTGATAACAGCCACCCGCTGCGCCCCATACACCGCGCACAGTATCGCCAGGGATACCGTCAGCAGTCTTCCTGCATACTGCGCCTCACCCACCCACGCCACCACCAGGTCGTGGTTGAACAGCAGCACCCCTGTGGCCAGTGGCAGAGCCAGCACGAAGGTGGCGCGCGTCATGCGCGCGATCGTGGCTCTGACTCTCTCGAAATCTCCCCTGCCATACAGCTCGTTGATACCGGGCGCTACATTGTCCGAGAGCTTCTGAATAATGTCCTGGCCCATCATGGCCGGCGTCTGCGACGTGTAAAACGTGCTGGCCACCGCCGCGCCGTTGGTTACACCAGCCAGAATATTTCCCGTCCGCGCGATCAGCACGCTGCCCAGATTGAAAAACATCCAGTGTCCGCCGAAGCCGATCATCTCCCGCAACAGCGCCCGATCCGGAATTCCCCATCCCGGCATCAGAGTCGGGTTCAGCTTCCTGAACCGCATCCGGTACAGGATCAGCCCGCCCGCTTCGGCCACCGTGCCCGCCAGCATCAGACCGAACAGACCCCCTCCAGCCAGCGCAAATACCAGCGAAGCGACCGCCCGCGCAGCTCCCATTAGCGCGCCAATCAGATTGGTCGCCGCCAGATCCTGCAATGCACACGATGCGTTGCCGTACGCTGCCAGAGGTGTTCGCACAATCGCCCATACGGCAATCACGCGCAGAGCCCAGCGCGCCTGCCACTGCACGTCGGGGGAAAGATGAAAGAGCCGTCCGATGAACAGGCTCAGCAGCACCACCAGCAGCGCGAACACAGTATTGGTCAGCAGAAAGAGCATGCGCGCCGTCGTAAACACATCGCGAAATCGCCCGCCCGACGGATCTCGCCCCATCGCCTGCGCCAGGAAACGCTCCAGCGACCACGAACCCGCCACATCCACCAGCTGCAACACAGCAAGCACCTGAACAATGGCCGCATAAGCGCCCAGCGTCTCGCGTCCTGCTACCCTCAGCACCACCGGCGCGAGCAGCGCCTGCAGCAGAATCTGCGAGGCGTACTGAATCAGACTTGTGGCGAAACCTTTAGCGGCCCTGCTGCTTCTGCTCATTCAATTTTGATTCGTTGTGGAATTTGGGTTCGGGGCCGATCGGAAATTGCTCCCGAGGCTCGCCACCTTTAAATCGGCACAGCCGGCGACTGTCATCAACAGTGTAAATGACGCGGGAAACTGCTGTTGCCGCTGTGAGAGAATCCACTTATGGTTGTTGGTTCCTTGCATGCCCAGGCTCCAGAGCCGCACTTCATCACGCCTGAGGAGTTCCCCTTTCGCCTCCGGGCTGTGCGCTGGCTCGGCCATCAAGGCTGGATGAGAAGCTGGATCAGAAGAGGTAGAGATCACCTTCTCGAAAAGCTGTTCGAACCTTTCGCAAACCGCAGCTATCCTTTTGAGATCGATTATTTCGGCCAATGCTATCGCGGTGACCTTGCCCGCGCCGTCGACTGGGCCGCATTCTGCTACGGCTCTTCGGCCCATACCGAACTCGCTTTATTGAGTGCTGCAAGCAAGTACCTGCACGCCCGCCGACCTGGACCAGTCAATTTTTTTGATGTTGGCGCTAATGTTGGGCACCACAGCCTGTTCATGACAAAACTGGCAGACCGGGTCGTTGCCTTTGAGCCCTTCCCGGAAATTCTTAGGCTGCTTCGCGATCACGTCTCGCTCAACCGTTTGACGAATGTGGAAATTGTGCCCGTTGCTCTCGGTGAAAAAGATGACGTGCTCCCGTTTTATCCCGGTCCCAGCCACGAGAACACCCTCGGCACGTTTCTTGAATCGAACGCACCGCAGCCAGGTATCTCATCCCATCTGCCCGTCCGTAACGGGGACGCCCTTTTCGACAACAAACAGTATCCGGAAATCCACATACTAAAGGTGGACGTAGAAGGCTTCGAACCCTACGTGTTCCGCGGTCTGAAAAAACACATCCACCGGGATCGTCCAATCATTCTGTCCGAGTTGCTCGACTTCACGCGATCTTCTTATGGGTCCGAAGCTGGATTCCGCGAGTGCTTCTACGAAAACGCAGTCTTCGCGAACGTCCCGTGTAGAAACGGTTCTCTTGCCTTCACCCTGCGACCCTTTGACTTCAACCGCAACGGCGAAGTGCTCGCTGTCCCCTCAGAGATGGCGGATTTCGTCAACAGTCGAATGGCGCACGGCATCTGAGTCCGGCGTGGAACCGCAGCCGTCTTTCCAACCCTCCTACATCTTGTACTTCCCTAAATCCTCGTCGCCCAGGTTCTCCAGCCACTTCCGCACATCCTGTTCCGTCGGCTGTGTCTCCGCCGCGTTCGGCAACACCTTCGCCGCATGCAGCACTTCTTCGGACACGAAAATCGGGCAGTCCGACCGCAGCGCCAGCGCCAGCGCGTCCGACGGCCGCGCGTCAATCGCCACAATCTCCCCGTTCTGCTCCATCCAGATCACCGCATAAAACGTATCCCCGCGCAGCTCCGACACCACCACCCGCTGCACCTGCGCGTTCAGCCCCATCACGATGTTCCGCAGCAGATCGTGCGTCAGCGGCCGCGCCGTCGTCGCCTTCTCCACTTCCATCTGGATCGCGTTCGCCTCGTACAACCCCACCCAAATCGGCAGCACCGCCTCGCTCTTTGGATCTTTCAGGATCACGACTGGCATATTCGTCGACGGATCGACCATCAATCCCCGGATTTTCATTTCCACGTCCATCGTGTCCCTCGCTACTGAACCTGAACCGCCTCACCCACAAGACTGTTCGGAAACGTTTTTGTAACAAGCACCGGCACATATGTTCCCGGCGCAGGCGCAATCGGATGCGTCGTGGTGAAATTCAGCGTCTTGTTTTGGGACGTGCGTCCCACCACCTGCCCGCGCGCCGGGTTCATCCCCTCGACCATCGTCTCCAAAACTTGCCCCATGTGCTTTTCGTAGTTCGTTCGCTGAATCTCTCTCTGATGCTCCATCAAAATCTGCAGGCGCTTCGACTTCTCCTCTTCCGGAATCGAATCCGCCATTGAGATTGCCGGCGTATTCGGCCGCGGCGAGTATTTGAACGCAAATACTCCGTCGTACTGCACCTCGTCCAGAAGCCCCAGCGACTCCTCGAAATCCTCCGCCGTCTCGCCGGGAAATCCCGCAATCACGTCGGTCGTCATGCTGATCGTCCGCTTCGCACCTTTAATCCATCCGATGCGCTCCAGGTACTGCTCGCGCGTATACTCACGCGCCATTAAACGCAATACCTTCGATGATCCGCTCTGCACCGGCAGATGTACGTGGTCACAGAGTGTAGGCACCGTGTCGATCGCCTCCACGATGTCCCTCGTAAAGTCTCTTGGATGCGAGGTCGTAAACCGCACCCTCCGAATCCCCTTAACCTCGCCCACCGCCGCCAGCAGCTCCGCAAACGTCCGCTTCCCTTCAGCATCCTTATAAGAATTCACGTTCTGCCCCAGCAGTTGAATCTCCGTGAACCCGCTGTCCGCCATCTTCCGCGCCTCGGCCAGCACTGACTCCGACTTCCGGCTCCGCTCCTTGCCGCGCGTGTACGGCACTACACAATACGCGCAGAACTTGTCGCATCCTTCAATGATCGTGATGTACCCGCGATGCGGATTCGACCGCGCCGTGAACTCCGTCTCAAACGTCTCTTCCGTCTGCCGGTCGTCGAGCCCCGTCACCCGCGTCGCGCCCTGCTCAATCTGCACCAGCATCTCTGGCAGCTTGCGGTACGACGCCGACCCCGACACCAGCGACACATACGGCGCGCGCTCAAAAATGCGTTCGCCCTCCTGCTGCGCCACGCACCCCAGTACACCAAACCGCTTGCCCTGCTTGTACAGTGCCTTGTAATCGTTCAGCCGGTGAAAGACCTTCTGCTCCGCCTTGTCGCGGATCGAGCAGGTGTTATAGAGGATCAGGTCCGCCGCCTCTTCCGTCTCCACCCGGGCATACCCCTGCTGCTCCAGCGTGCCAATGACTTTCTCCGAGTCATGCACGTTCATCTGGCATCCGAACGTCTCCAGATAGAAGGTTTTCAGCCCAGCCATCCACCGAGTATAACGGAGGACACACCACGCCCGTCAGTACCACACCAGCGTCACATCGACAAGATGACCATCGATTCAACCCCTGAGCACAATCGCCAGAAATGGGTGCCCCGCCCTGGGAGAGCTCGGTCTTAGCGCGAGCACGGTGGGTTGTTCACCGGTCCATCGAAAGCGAAGCCTCCCGCGGCCCCGGCCCCGTCCCAAACCGCAACACCGCTACCCACTGTCCCTTCCGCTCCTCGCCCCACAAAACCTGCCCGCCCAGCAACCGCGCAATCAAACCCGGCGGCAAATCCCGATGAAAGTCGAAATACCTGGTATCGAACTCCTCATTCCTCCGCCCCAGATTAAAAAGTAACCGTGGTGGATCATCTTTCGTCGAGAACACCAGCGCCGCCGAATACGATCCGCGCATCTCCCGCGCCTTTCCAATCTCTCCGGCCGAAAAATTTCCAATCGCCACCACTGGAACCGGCTTAGACACATACCCCAACTCCGGCTTGCTCAGCTCATCGCTTGCCGGCCATGCCGTCAATACAGTAGTCCCCGGCATCCGCGTGACAATCTGCCCCACCGCCGCCTGATGCAGGCGGATCACCGTCGCGTATTCGAGGTTGTCCTCCGGCGCAAACCGGTAGGGCGGATTCACAAACAGTCCCGCCACAAACGCCGCCGCGCTCAGCGCCACCAGCCCCGTCCATTCCCTGAGCCGCCGCCGGAAAGTATTCACGCAAAGCAAGATCACCAACGGGTAAAGCGGCAGCAAATATCGCGTCAGCAACGCCCCACCCAGCACCGAGAAGAACACCACATTCGCCGCAATCGTCACGTAGAACACCGCCTGATACTCCGGCCGAATACGTGCCCGTAACTGTGACGAATTCGAATCCGCTACATCCTCCTTCACTGGAGGCAGCAGCAAACACGCCAGCGTAGCCACCACCGGCACAAACAAATTCATGTGCAGCGTCACATGCATGGTCCGATGCGCCAGCGCCAGCATCACCCGCAACGGCGTCAGAGTCGCCGTCGCGTTGTACCGCACATACTCCGGATTCCCAAACACGAACCCCGTCTTCCGCCAGTGGTACGCGTACCACCCGATGAGCGGAACCACCGGCGCCACCAGCGCCGCCACCTTTCGAAGTCGTTCCCACCGCGGCCGCCGTTGCCAGCTCAACCAAACCGCCAGCGCCAGCGGAGTCACCACCGCCGTCTCTTTCGACAGCACCGCCAACGAGAAACAAACCGCCGCCCACCCGATCCGCTCTTCCAGCAGAAACGCCAGCGCCCACAGCGTCCCGGCCGCCGCAAACAAATCCGCATGCGCCAGCGAGCTCTGCGCGAAGAACACCGGATAGATCCCCGTGAGCAGCACCGTCGCCAGCGCCACGGCCTGCTTCCCCGTCGCGATCGTCGCCAGCCGCCACACCGCGGTCAGAGCCAGAGCCGCCACCACACACATCGCCGTCCGCGTCACCGCCGGCGCAAAGTGAAATACCTTCCACACCACCGCCAGCACCACCGACGGCAGCGGCGGATGCGCATTCGACAAGGTTGAAGTTGGAATCAGCGAACCGGTGCGAAAGAAATCCCACGCTGCCGGAATGTAATATCCCGCCTCATCCCAGTAATAAGGTAGCCGCAAGAGAGGCGCATGCAGAGCCACCACACCCGCCAACGCCGCCAGCAACACGGCCCACAGCGGAAAACCGCGCCGGACCCCGCGCACCACCGCGAGCCTCAGTGCACCGGCCCCCTGGGCGGCTGCGGCTCCAGCGCCAGCGTCCCAAACGTCTGCTCATACTGCGCCAGGTTCTGCCCCAGAATGTTCCACAGCGCCTTGGCCTGCTGCGGGCTCAGATACACGCCGAGCGCGTTGTTCACGTTCACCTGCTCCGCCGTCTCCTGATGCACCAGGCCAAACACCAGCAGAAAATCCCACACGCTCACGCGCACCTGCACGCTGTTGGAATAAATCTCCCGATACTCCGGCATCTGGCTCAGTTGAATCTTCGGTTGTGGATGCGATGGATTCATAATCCCCACCAGACTACCCCATCGCACTCGCAACGGAATTCCGTCGCCCACCGCGATTTCCTCAGCTTTTTCCGTCGATCCCTCCACGCAGCGATAGAAATCGCTTGCTTTCCGAAAAGATATTGCTACATTGCCTTCAGCCCCTGACATGTTTGGCGCACGTGCAAACCTTCAGGAAGCCACCTCCCCAATCTCAATCCTGAAGGTACGCATGAAATTTCCGACGAAGCAAGCAGCCGCAGTGTGTCTGCTTGCGGCCAGCGCCGCACCCGCGTTTGCAGGCATCACTATCGCCAGTCCCGTCAACAGCGAGACCGTTAGTTCCCCCTTCACCCTGTCCGCCGACGCCTCCAAATGTTCGTCGCAGAGCGTCACGTCCATGGGCTACTCGCTCGACGGCAGCGCAAATCCCATCACAGTCGAGGGCAACTCACTCGACGTCTCCGTCGCCGCGCCCGCCGGTCCGCACACCCTGCGGGTCGTGGCCTCCGGCGCCAAAGGGGCCACCTGCGTCAGCAACGTCGCGATCATCGTGCTCGCCATCCCCAACATCCCGCTCGACGCCATCAGCGTGAGCAGTCTGCAAACCCTCGGCAACTGGCAGGCAGCTGACGACGCCGGCGCTACCGGCACCGCCCACGGAACCATGAGTCTCGTCACTTCCCCCTCGTACGGTGGCGAGGCGCTCGAATTCGTCACACGCTTCACCAATGGCGGCGGCGAGCGCTACTTCGCCGTCTTCGGCGACGACACTACCGTGTCGAACTTCGTCTGGGATGGCTGGGTCTATCTCACCAAATCCACCGGCATCGCCAATATCGAAATGGACATGAACCAGGTGATGGACAATGGCCAGACCGTTATCTACGGAGTCCAGTGCGACGGCTACTCACGCACCTGGGATTACGCCACCAACGCCGGAACTCCAGAGAATCCCGTGGACGAATGGATACATTCTGCAGCCCCGTGCAATGTGGCCAACTGGGCGATCAGAAAGTGGCACCACGTTCAGATTGCGTACGCGCGCGATGCCTCCGGCAACGTCACCTATCAGTCCGTCTGGCTCGACGGCGTGCAGTCCAACCTCAACGCAACCGTCCCGTCATCCTTCGCGCTCGGATGGGCCCCGGTGTTGCTCACCAACTTTCAGGTCGACGGATTAGGCTCGAGCGGTTCATCCACGGTCTATCTCGACGACCTTACCGTCTACCGTTGGTGAGAGTCGCTTCCCGAATCTCCGCGTCTGACCGCAAGCTACAATAGCTCTGGCGTCTCCGTACAGCAGCACACGTGCGAAAGTGGCGAAATTGGCAGACGCACCAGACTTAGGATCTGGCGGGGCAACCCATGGGGGTTCGAGTCCCCCCTTTCGCACCACACTTCCCGAGAAATCGATTCCGAAGAGGTCCTTCGACTCGCTGCGCTCGCTCAGGATTTCGGCTGCGGGCTCAGACGCCCGCAAAGCGCCTCAAGTTCGAGTCCCCCCTTCGCACCATCTTCTCCCGCGCGACCAGCCTCAAGCCGCCACAAACTCCCCACGCAGAATCTCTCCAGGCGACATCTCATCCACGAAGCACCAGACCCAGCTCTCCCCCGGCTCAATCGACCGCATCAGCGGATGTTTCGTCTTGTGAAAATGCTTCGTCGCATGCTTGTTCTTCGACGAGTCGCAGCAGCCCACATTCCCGCACTCGAGACACAGCCGCAAATGCACCCACCGGTCCCCCATCTTCACGCACTCCTCGCACACATGCGTCTTCGTGCTCGTGAATTTCATCTCGCCCAGATGTGAACATTGCGCCGCCATCGCCGCCTCCTCTTCGTTTCCAACGTGCTCGAACCCAACCTCTCAGAGCGGAATCGCCAAACGCTCCAGCGCCCCGCGATCCCACTGCCCAAACCGCGCCGCCGCCTCATACGTGCTCCGGCAAAACTCCAGCAGAGCCCGGCTCGGCGACGCGCTCTTCCGCACATCTTCATACATCAGCAGAAACTCCCCGAGCCCCGCATCCCATCGCGCCGCATCCGGCCGCACGCGCGCCAGGCTGAACGCCTCCGGAGTCGGCGCCGCATACGAATAGAACGCCGCATCCGGTCCGCCCGCGCTGCCCGGCCAGAACCCCACACTGCTCACCTCGTGCGAATACGCTTCCCGCGTGATCGCATCCGCGCCAGGCCGCTCCGGCGCCCTGCGCCCGGAAAACCGCGTCACCGCCAAATCGAAACTACCCCAGAAAAAATGCACCGGGCTCGCCTTCCCAATAAACTCCGCCCGGAATTCCTGAAACACCGCATCCGCACTCAGCAAAATCCGCCAGAACCTCTCCACCTTCTCCGCGTCATACGCCGCGTGCACCGTGTCCTCGTCGAACGCCACCGGATCCGGCACCTCCGCCGGCATCCGCCAGATCTTCACCTCAATCCCCTCGCTCCGCAGCATCTCCATGCACTCGCGATAAAACTCCGCCACCGTTTTCGGTTCGAGCTTCAGCGTCTTCACCGCACCCTCGGTGGTTTCGAGCACCAGTTCATGCGCCACAAAATCGAACCGCAGCTCAAACGCGCGCGCCCCATACGCGATCCGCGACGTCGTAAGCCCACGCGCCGTCACATACAGCGGCACGTTCCACCAGTGAT
The DNA here is from genome assembly GCA_003166955.1 of Acidobacterium sp. Classification (GTDB taxonomy): domain Bacteria; phylum Acidobacteriota; class Terriglobia; order Terriglobales; family Acidobacteriaceae; genus Palsa-343. The sequence continues at coordinate 22,020 of PMUI01000105.1, read as the reverse complement.
TTACCAGCGGCGTCAGCTTCAGCCGCACCTTGCCGACAATCTGCGTCCACATGTGCAGCGTCGCGCATGTGTCCTTCCAATCCGCAAGCCGCAGCTCCGGCCAGCAAGCGGCATCATCCGACAGCACAATATTGCCCATCCGTTCTTCCCCTTCCGCTGCTCTTCCCGTGACGGCCAGTCAGGCCAGGATCGGAACCCCAGCAAACTCCGACTGAATCCGCGCCTTCCACTCCCTCGGCCCCGTCTCATGCACCGAAGTCCCCTGCGAATCCACAGCCACCGTCACCGGCATGTCCTCGACCTCGAACTCGTAAATCGCCTCCATGCCCAAATCCTCAAACGCGACCACCCGCGCCGCGCGAATCGCCTTCGACACCAGATACGCCGCGCCGCCCACCGCCATCAGATACACCGCATGATTGTCGCGGATCGCCTCCACCGCCGCCGGCCCGCGTTCCGCCTTCCCAATCATCCCCAGCAGCCCCGTCTCCTCCAGCATCTGCCGCGTAAATTTGTCCATGCGCGTCGCCGTCGTTGGACCGGCAGGGCCCATCACTTCCTCGCGCACCGGATCCACCGGCCCAACATAATAGATAAACCGATTCGTGAAATCGACCGGCAGCTTCTCCCCACGATTCAGCATTTCCGTCATCCGCTTGTGCGCCGCGTCGCGCCCGGTCAGCAGTTTCCCGAGCAGCAGCACCACTTCGCCCGGCTTCCACGTCGCCACTTCCGCCCGCGTCACCGTATCCAGATTCACCCGCCGCGCGCTCGACACGTCATACGTCAGCTCCGGCCAATCCTTCAGCGACGGCGGCTCCAACGCCACAGCACCCGAACCATCCAGCACAAAATGCGCATGCCGAGTCGCCGCGCAGTTCGGAATCATCGCCACCGGCAAATTCGCCGCATGCGTCGGATAATCCCGGATCTTCACGTCGAGCACCGTCGTCAGCCCACCAAGCCCCTGCGCGCCGATCCCCAGCTGATTCACCTTCTCGTAAATCTCAATCCGCATCTTCTCGAGGCCATTCTGCGGCCCGCGGTCCAGCAGCTCCCGCATGTCGATCGGATCCATCAGCGATTCCTTCGCGAGCAGCATCGCCTTCTCCGCCGTCCCGCCAATCCCAATCCCCAGCATGCCCGGCGGGCACCACCCCGCACCCATCGTCGGCACCGTCTTCAGCACCCACTCCACCACCGAGTCCGACGGATTCAACATCATGAACTTCGATTTCGCCTCGCTCCCGCCGCCCTTCGCCGCGACCGTCACTTCCACCTCGCCGCCCCGCACCATCTCCACGCTCACCACTGCCGGCGTATTGTCCTTCGTGTTCGTCCGCGCCCCCGCCGGGTCTGCCAAAATCGAAGCCCGCAGCGTGTTATCAGGATTCAGATACGCCCGCCGCACGCCCGCATCCGCCATCTCCTGCACGGTCATCGTCGCGTCCCACCGCACGTCCATCCCGATCTTCAGAAACACCGTCACGATCCCGGTGTCCTGGCAAATCGGCCGATGCCCCTCCGCGCACATGCGCGAGTTCACCAGAATTTGCGCCATCGCGTCCTTCGCCGCCGGCGACTCCTCGCGCTCATACGCCCGCCCCAGGCTCGTGATGTAATCCACCGGGTGGTAGTAGCTGATGTACTGCAGCGCGTCCGCCACACTCTGAATAAAGTCTTCCTGCCTGATCGTCGCCATCGAAAAATGTCCCTGATGTCAGGTTAATTGACTCGGCCCCTCTGCGTCCCCAATTGAAATCGGCGGCCCGCACGACCCCCGAACCAGCCCACATTTAACCTGATTTTGACCCCCCCGAAGCCTATTCCATTCAAGAGCGTTGCTAGCCTCCTCACCTGGAGGTCACCATGCGTAAATCGCTCCCCATCCTTTTTTCGATCGCCACTCTCCTGATCTCGACCTGCGCACCTGCCCAGGACCGGGACCATGACTGGGAACGCAGCCAGATCCGCCACGTTTTGCTCATCAGCATTGACGGCATGCACGCGGTCGATTTCCTGAACTGCTCCCACGGCATCGCCGGCGTCAACAACGGCGCGCCCTACTGCCCCAACCTCGCCGCCCTCGGCACCATCGGCGTTAACTACGTCGGCGCCAGCACCTCAAAGCCATCGGACTCCTTCCCCGGCCTCATGGCTATCGTCACCGGTGCGACCCCGCGCACCATGGGCGTCTACTACGATGTCTCCTATGACCGCTCCCTCGACGGTCCCGCCGTCATGACCGGCAACGGCAACGGTCCCGGCACCTGCACTCCAGGCGCGGCCCCCACGGGCTTCACAACCGAGTATGAAGAGGGCATCGACATCGATCAGACCAAGGTGAACGGTGGCGCGCCCGGAGCCGCCCTCACCGACGGCGGCGTCGCCTCCATCGACCCCAACAAACTTCCCCGCGACCCCAAAGCCGGGTGTGCTCCCGTCTATCCCTGGAACTTTGTCCGCGTCAACACCATCTTCGGCGTCATCAGTAACGCCGGCGGATACACCGCGTGGTCTGACAAGCATCCGGCGTATTCCTCCGTCGCCGGCCATGGCGGACCGCCCCTCGACGATTTCTACGGGCCCGAAATTAACTCCAACGTCGTCGGATTGCCGGGCGTCACCACAGTCTCCGGCATCTCCTGCGCCACCGTCCCCGACCCCACTTCCGACCTCACCGCCTGGACCAACAGCTTCCAGAACATCCAGTGCTACGACACCCTCAAGGTCAACGCCATCCTGCATGAGATCGACGGCTGGAATCACCTCGGCACCATGAAGACCCGAACCCCGACGATCTTCGGCGTGAACTTCCAGGCCGTAAGCGTCGGCCAGAAGCTGATCGAATCCACCACTAAGGGCGGCTATCTCGATGCAGCCGGCACACCCACTGCGTCCCTGCTGAGCGAGATCGAGTTCGCCGACGAAGCGATCGGCCAGATGGTCGACAGAATCAAGGACCGCGGCCTCGAAGAATCCACGCTCATCATCATTACCGCCAAGCACGGCCAGTCGCCCATCGATCCCAATCTCTACGACGCGGTCCCCGGAAAGACGAAGAATGGCATGTCGCCGGCTACGCTGATCGCCAGCCTTTTGCCCATGTCCGAATCCCCCGCAAACCCCAACGGCATCGGCCCCACCGAGGATGACGTCTCCCTTCTGTGGCTGCAGAATTCCGCGAACACCGCATCGGCCGTCTCCGCCCTCGAAAGCAATCTGAAAACCGCGGGCATCGGCCAGATCTTCTACGGCCCCAGCCTCGCGATCAACTACGACGTGCCGGGCCTGCCCCCCAACGATCCGCGTACGCCCGACATCATCGTCACCCCCAACGTCGGCGTCACCTATACCGGCAGCGCCGCTAAGCTCGAGGAGCATGGCGGCTTTTCGCATGACGATACCAACGTCATGCTCCTGCTCTCCAACCCCGCCTTCCGTCCGCACACCGTCTACACATCGGTTGGAACCAACCAGGTCGCGCCCACCATCCTGCGCGCCCTCGGCCTCGATCCCAGCCAGCTCGACGGAGTGCGTCTCGAAGGCACCTCGGTTCTGCCCGACGTCAACCTCAACTTCAGCTGGTAGACCGGGCCTTTTCCGGGCACAACGCGCGGACGCCAATCAGCGTTCGCGCGTTCTTCGTGCTCACAACCTCAGCGCGATGGAATGTAACCGGCACCGGCGCCGTGAGCGCCCTTCAGGCGCGCCCGACCTGACCATCCCTCGCCTCCAGCTAGCGGGCGCTTTCTCCCGTTGGGAGACCGGTACTCCGGTAGGTCAGGGCAGTTTCATATTCGTACAACATAACTTACGGCACTAATGGATTGCGTTTGCCGCACCGGTGGATGACGTGCTACTCTGACACCCCAGCGACGCTTTTTCTGTTCGCGGTTCGCTGCCGTCAACCATGCAATCGACCGAATGGAGAAGACGAACCATGCGTTACGCCTGGATCCTTTCCGCTTGTTCCACCGTTCTCATCGCCGGCTGCGGGATGGCCCCTAGCCATAATCCGATAGTTCCTTCCGATCCCGCGGCGCCCAGCGTCTCCTCCTTCAGCGGACTGGTCCACGGCGGACAGCAACCGATCAATGGCTCATTCGTCTACCTCTACGAGGTGGGAACCGGCGGATTTGGCACAAGCTCGACATCCCTGCTCAACAGCAGCACCGGCAACGAGGATAGCAACCACAACTGGTTTGTGCTCACGAACGCCAGCGGCTTCTTCTCCATCACCTCCACCAATTACACCTGCGACGTCGGCGACCAGGTCTATCTCTATTCCGCCGGCGGCAACCCCCAGATTGGCGGAGGCGCCAACACCGGCATCGGCCTCATGGCGGTCCTCGGCACCTGTGGCGCCGGCAACAGCTTCACCAATCTCCCGCCGACTGTGCAGATGAACGAAATCACCACCGTCGCCGCCGCCTACGCCCTGGCCCCCTTTGCCACCGATGCCACGCATATGTCCGGCGACACCGGCGCATCCGCGGGAATGGCCAACGCCGCCGCCTCCGCTACCAACATCGCCAGCATCGGCACCGGTCAGGCCTTCGCCACTACCCCGGGCGGCAACGGCGCCGTGCCCCAAACCGAGATCAACACTCTGGCCAACATCCTCGCCGCCTGCATCAATTCGTCCGGGTCCACCTCCGCCGGCTGTACCTCGCTCTTCGCCAATGCCACCATCGACGGCACACCCGGCGGGACAAAGCCCGCCGAAACCGCAACCGCCGCCATCTACATCGCCCACAACCCCGGCGCCAACGTAACTACACTGTGGGACCTCGAGACCTCCACCGCACCCTTCCAGCCCAGCCTCACCTCCAGCACTCCCAATGACTGGACCATCTCCGTCGCCTACAGTGGCGGCGGGCTGGCCGGACCCACCGACGTCGCCGTTGACGCCTCCGGTAACGTCTGGGTCACGAACAACAACAACAACAGCATCGGCAAATTCAGTACGCTGGGGGCAGCCCTTTCCCCCCCCATCACCGGATTTGCCGGCGGCGGCGTCACCTCACCCAATAGCCTCGCCATCGATCAGGCCGGCATGGTCTGGATCACCAACCAGAACACATTAACCATCAGCGAATACAATCCCAGTTCCGGCTTCGTCGGCAGCGGCTTCACCGGTGGCGGCCTCAACAATCCGTGGGGCATTGCCGTCGATGCCTCCGGCAACATCTGGGTCGCCAACCTGAACAACAACAGCATCAGCGAGTTCAACGCTTCCGGTACCCCTCTGTCTCCTAACACCACCGGCGATACCGGCGCTGGTTTGAACGATCCCATCGCGATCGCCGTCGATACCGCCGGCGACGTCTGGGTCGCCAACCACGGCGCCTCCACTATCAGCGAATTTAGTTCCACCACTGGGTTACCCCTCTCCACTGGCACCGGCGGAGGTCTGGATTTTCCCCTTGGTGTTGGCATCGACCACTCCGGAGACATCTGGTTTGCCAACGAAGGCAACAGCGTTGTCAGCAAGTTCAGTCCTTCGACTCCGCCCACCACTCCACCCACCGCCCTTTCAGGCTCGGGTTTTGCCGGCGGCGGATTGAGCGTCCCCTACGGCCTCGCCGTCGATGGCGTTGGCAACATATGGGTCACAAACTTCTCAGGCGCCTGCATCAGCGAGTTCAGTCCCTCTGGAACCGCCATCACCTCAGGCACCGGCTATAAGGGGACCGCGAACGAACCCGAAGGCATTGCCATTGACCAATCCGGCAATGTCTGGGTCGCCAACGATGGCAACAACAGCCTCCTCGAATTCATCGGCGCCGCCGCCCCTGTCGTCACGCCGCTCTCCGTCGCCCTCAAAAACAACGAACTGGGTGTCCGGCCGTAGCCTTCCCCCCGGCGCCCCAGGGACCAACCCAGCTCCCCACATCCCTCTTCGGAGAATCGTCGTGAAAAAGCTCGCCATCATTTTTCCCGTCCTTCTGCTCGTTCTTTCTGCTTCTGTCCGGCTGCACGCGCAGATCACCGGATGCGACGACTCGCCCGAGAACCCCACCCTCATCCTCGGCCTCATCGTCGGCGCGGCCAGCACCGGCTACGCGCGGATCCGCCACCTGCGTGCGCGCAAATCGAGTCGCAGGTAGCCCGCTCCCGGCTGTCTCCAGGTATTACTTCTGCTAAAATGTAATACCGAGGCGAGAGCCCATGGAATCCGCCATCACCTCCAAAGGCCAGGCCACCATCCCCAAACCCATTCGCGAGCACCTCGGCCTCCAGCCCGGCGACCGGATCAAATATCCATTCGGATGGCACGGTGGCCATTCTGCCTGTGCTCCCCATCACCGCGCTCAGAGGAATGCTTCCCGCTCGCGGAAAGCGGGTCTCCCCCGCCCAACGTCACCACAGTCTCCGGCATCTCCTGTGACACCGTCCCCGACCCCACATCCGACCTGATCCTTGCGCGCCCTCGGCCTCGATCCCAATCAACTCGACGGAGTACGCCTCGAAGGAACCTCGGTCCTGCCCGACGTCAACCTCAACTTCAGCTGGTAAACCAGTCCTGTCACGACAAAATGCGTAACATCCCTTATCCGCGATCATGAAAATCAGGCGCCATCAATCGCCACCCGCATTCGTGCGAATTTCGCGATCGGACACGGTCGAAGATCCGGACAGCGCCCGGTTTTCAAATCGAAATACAGCAGACTCGCGCCACCCCCAGATTGCAATTGCTGCACAGGTGGACGCCATGCTACTCTGCACCCCAGCGACTACTTTTGTTGGCTCCCGGTTCGCTGCTACGATCAATCACCAATCGACCGAATGGAGAAGACGAGCCATGCGATTCGCCTGGATCCTTTCTACTTGTTCCATCGTTCTCATCGCCGGCTGCGGGATGGCGCCCAACCATAGTCCGATTGTTACGTCCGATCCTGCGACGCCCACCGTCTCCGCCTTTCACGGGAGGGTCCACGGCGGACAGGCACCCATCGCCGGCTCACAAGTCTACCTTTACTCGCCGGCGACCGGCGGCTACGGCGGACTCGCGACTTCTCTGCTCAATAGCCACACCGGCAATCCCCCGGATAGCAGCGGCCACTACTATGTGCTGACAGACTCCACCGGCGGCTTCACTATTCCTGCCAACGCCTACGCCTGCACCGCGGGCACCCAGGTCTATCTCTTCTCCGTCGGCGGTAACCCCCAGATTGGCGGCGGCGCCAACTCCGCGATTGGCCTCATGGCTGTGCTCGGCACTTGCGGAGCAAATAACAGCTTCGCCAATCTGCCGCCCTCCGTCCAAATGAATGAAGCCACCACCATTGCCGCCGCCTACGCCTTTGCGGCCTTTAACTACAGTCCTGTCCAGATGTCGGGCAAGGGCGGTAGTCCCGGTATGGCGAACGCCGCCCTCACCGCGGCCAACCTCGTGAACCTCGGCACCGGTGACGCCAACACCACCACCCCCGCCGGCAATGGCACCGTGCCCCAGACCGAGATCAACACTCTGGCCAACATCCTCGCCGCCTGCGTCAACTCCTCCGGCCCCAGCTCGACCGCCTGCACCACGCTGTTCACCAATGCGCCCTCCAATCCCGCCCCCCCCACTAACACCGCTACCGCCGCAATTAATATCGCCCACGTCCCCGGCGCCAACGTAACCGCGCTGTGGGACCTCGAGACCCCTACTGCCCCCTTCCAGCCCAGCCTCACCACCAGCACTCCCAATGACTGGACCATCGCCATCGCCTATACCGGCGGCGGCCTGAACGGACCCACCGACGTCGCCGTCGATGCCACCGGCGACGTCTGGGTCACCAACAACGACAACAACAGCATCGGCGAATTCAGTCCCGTGGGCGCAGCCCTTTCGCCGGCCGGCGGCTATACCGGCGGCGGCGTCACCTCGCCCAATAGCCTGGCCATCGATCAGGCCGGCAATATCTGGATCACCAACCAGGGCACAACAACCATCAGCAAATACGTTCCTGGCACCGGCTTCGTTGGCACCGGCTTTACCGGCGGCGGCCTCAACAATCCCTGGGGTCTTGCCATTGATCCATCCGGCAACGTCTGGGTCGCTAACCTGGGTAACAACAGCATCAGTGAGTTCAACTCTTCCGGCACTGCCTTCTCTTCCACCGGCTACACCGGCGGGGGTCTCAACGATCCCATCGCTATCGCCATCGACCCCCGGCCCGTCATCTGGGTCGCCAACCACGGTAACGGCAGCATCAGCGAGTTCTTCACCTCGGGTGTACCCATCTCCCCCAGCGGCGGCATCACCGGCGGAGGTACCGATGATCCCCTCGGCGTTGCTATCGACAGCTCGGGAAATATCTGGTTTGGGAACGAAGGCAACAGCGTGCTCAGCGAGTTCGACACCAATTCCCATGAAGTTTCCGGCACCGGCTTCGCGGGTGGCGGCCTGAACGTTCCCTACGGTGTGGCTGTCGACGGCCTTGGCAACGTCTGGACCGCGAACTTCTCGGGCGCCAGCATCAGCGAGTTCTATAACTCCGGAACTGCCATCTCCTCCGGTACGGGCTATCAGGGAACCCTGCCGGCCAACCTGGCTCTGGCTAACCCCGAGGGGCTCGCCATCGACCCTTCCGGCAATGTCTGGGTCGCGAACGATGGCAATGACGACATTATCGAAGTCATTGGCGCCGCCACCCCCGTCGTTACGCCGCTCTCGGTCGCCCTCAAGAACAACGAGCTGGGTGCCCGGCCGTAACCCCCGACCGGTGCCCCAGGGACCAACCCACACCTTATTTCGGAGATCGCCCGTGAAAAAGCTCACCGTCATCCTTCCCGTTCTTCTGCTCGTTCTCGCTGCCTCGGCCCGGCTGCACGCGCAGATCACCGGATGCGACGACTCGCCCGAGAACCCCACCCTCATCCTCGGCCTCATCGTCGCCGCGGCCAGCCTCGGCTACGCGCGGATCCGCCACCTGCGTGCGCGCAAATCGAGTCGCAGGTAGCCCGCTCCCAGCTGTTCAGGTATTACTTCTGCTGAAATGTAATACCGAGGCAGAGCCCATGGAATCCGCCATCACCTCCAAAGGCCAGGCCACCATCCCCAAGCCCATTCGCGATCACCTCGGCCTCAAGCCCGGCGATCGGGTCAAATTCTTCATCCAGCCCGACGGCCGCGTTGTCATGCTCCCGAAAATCCCCGCCTCCGCGCTCCGGGGAATTGTCCCTAAGCGCAAAGGCCGCCCGGTTTCTCTCGAAGAGATGGATGAAGCCATCGCGGCGGGCGCGGTGGCGAGGTTCCTGCGCGGAACACGCCGGTGATCGGAATAGACACAAACATCCTGATTCGTCATCTGGACCAGGATGACCCGATTCAATCGCCGCGCGCCACACGCATCATCGAGCACCTGCTCACCGAGGACCGCCCCGGATTCATCAGCCTCGTTACCATCGCCGAAATCGTGTGGGTCCTGCGCAGCATCTACCGCATGTCAGATGCTGCGGTTGCAACTGCGATCGAGCAACTCCTTCAGGCCGACACCCTCGCCATCCAGAACGAGCGAGAAGTCTACATCGCGATGATGGCCCTCAGGAACGACACCGCATCCTTCGATGATGCCCTCATTGGAGCCCTCGGCACGTGGGCCGGCTGCACCACCACCTGCACCTTCGACCGAAAAGCCGCCCGTCTCAAAGAATTCAAGCTCGCCTGAGCGGCCGTCCGCTGTCCGCTGAACCGTCCTCCCCTCCACCATCGTCTAATCTATCGACATGGGCGCAAGCGAATCCCCCACAGAATCCCCCACAGAATCCTTCGACGTCCTCGTCATCGGCGCCGGCCCCACCGGCATGGCCTGCGCCATCGAGGCCCAGCGCGCCGGCTTCCGCTCCGTCCTCGTCGACAAGGGCTGCCTCTGCAATTCCCTCTTCCACTACCCCGCCCACATGACCTTCTTCACCACCTCGGAACTCCTCGAGATCGGTGACATCCCCTTCCCCTCGCCCAACGCCAAGCCCACGCGCAACGAAGCCCTCGAGTACTACCGCAAGGTCGCCATGTTCTATAACCTCGACGTCCGCGCGTACCAGCGCGTCGAGTCCGTCACTGGCGAAGACCTCAAGTTCACCGTCATCACCCGCGACGAGTTTGGCCGCGAACACACTTACTCGACCCGCAAAGTCGTCGTCGCCACCGGCTACTACGACCTCCCCAACCTCATGAACATCCCCGGCGAAGACCTCTCCAAGGTCCACCACTACTACAACGACCCCCATCCCTTTTACGGCCTCGATGTCGTCGTCATCGGCGGCAAAAACTCCGCAGCCATTGCAGCGCTGGAGCTTTGGCGCCACGGTGCCCGCGTCACCGTGGTCTATCGCGGCCCCGCCATGCAGCCCCACATCAAGTACTGGATCCTCCCCGACATAGAAAACCGCATTAAGAATGGCCAGATCGCCGCTTATTTCAACACAGCGGTCACCCGCATCGACCCCGACTCGGTCACCCTCGAAACCCCGGTGCCCGTCCTCTCCCGCCTCATCCCCGGCCGCCAGGATTCAGGCACCCGCGTCATCAAAAACGATACCGTCTTCGCTATGACCGGCTACAGCCCCGACTTCGAATTCCTCGAGTCCCTCGGCGTCCGCATCGCAGGCGAAGACCGCTGCCCCGCCTGCGATCCGTGCAGCCTCGAAAGCAATGTTCCTGGCATGTATCTCGCCGGCGTCATCGTTGCCGGCGATCGCACGTCTGAGATCTTCATCGAGAACGGCCGTTTTCATGGCCGTCAAATCGCTGAAGACCTGAAACTGAAGCTCAAGTCTCCCGCCCCCGGCCTCGTTCGGGTGTAGGATCACTGGAAACCCCCGCAAATCTGCGGGCCGGAGAGAAGAAGCTCTCTCCCGCACAACGCAGATCGAAGATCTGCGACGGATAACGGTATCCCTGGATATGCTGCTCAGACCACGATCGATTCGCGGTCAGTTCATGGCCGCTCTGATCCTCTTCGAGATCATTGTCGTCGGCATTTTTACGCTCCTGCTCCTCAACCAGCAGCGCTCCGAGATGGACCAGCGCATGCACCGCCGCCTCGAGAGTCAGGCCTTCCAGATGGCTTCCCTCGCCAGCTTCGCCCTCGCCGATCCCCACCCCGACTCCTTCGCTCGCGTCGTCAGCATCGTTGCCAAATCCCCCAGCGTCAGCGCCGCGCAAATTACCACCCTCGACGGCCGCACCCTCGCCAGCACCGACCCCACCTCCGTCGGCAAGATCACCCTCTCCGTCAAAGAAAGATCCTTCCTGCGTGCCATCGACGGTCCCATCATGTTCCAGTCCCCCGATCAAAACTCCGATCAGCAGTGGGAAGTCGTCACCCCTGTCTCCGAAAACGGCCAGACGCGCGCCCTCGCCTGGATCTACCCCAACGACCGCCTCGACCGCCAGGACCGCCGCGCTCTCCTCCGCATCACCGCGCTCTGGGCCGCGTTCGTCCTCGCCGCCTGCACCATCATCGCCGCTTTCCTCGCCCAGTCCATCACCCGCCAGCTGGCCCTGCTCACCCGCGCCACCCGGCGCCTCATCCAGAACCCCGAGCAGGCCGGCGCCGAATTTCCTCTCCCGGTCAAAACCTCCACCGAAGGCGCCGAGCTCACCACAGCCTTCAACCGCCTGGTTGCCGCTATCCAGGACCAGCGCGCCGGCCTCAGCGAAACCCTCGCCCTGCTCGACTCCATGCTCGCCAACGCCCCCATCGGCTTCGCCTTCTTCGACCGCAAATACCGCTTCGTCCGTGTCAATCAATTCCTCGCCGACATGAACGGCTACGCCTTCGCCCTCCATCTCGGCCGTGGCGTCGGCGGAATCCTCCCGCCCGCTGTCGCCGCCAGACTCGAGCGCTCCATCGAGACCGTCTTCCAGTCCGGCCAGCCCGTCCGCAATCTCGAGCTCACCTGGGAGCCCGAGCCCCGCCGCCCCCGCAGCTGGCTCGCCCACCTCTATCCCGTCCGCACTGAAACCGAAGCCACACGCTGGGTCGGCGCCATCCTCGTCGACATCACCGAGCAGAAGCGCGGTGAAGAAACCCTCCGCCGTACCGAAAAGCTCGCCGCCACCGGCCGCCTTGCCGCCTCCATCGCCCACGAGATCAACAACCCTCTCGAGGCCGTCACCAACCTCCTCTACCTCATCCGCCAGGACCACCTCACTCCCCAAACCGCCCACTTCGCCGACCTCGCCCAGCAGGAAGTCACCCGCGTCTCCGAAATTACCCAGCAGACCCTCCGCTTCTACCGCCAGTCCACCCTGCCCGCCCTCACCAACGTCGCCGAGATCCTCGACTCCGTCATCACTCTCCACCTCGGCCGCATCCAGACCCTGCAAGTCGACCTCCAGCGCGACTACCAGCGCAATCTCCCTCTCTTCTGCTTCGCCGGCGAGCTCCGCCAGCTCTTCGCCAACTTCATCGGAAACGCCCTCGATGCCATGACCCCCAACGGCGGCCGCCTCGTCGTCCGCGCCCACGCTTCCCGCCTCATCCACGCTGTCAGAACCGTCGACGCCGCACCCGGCCGAGTTCCCGGCGCCACCGACTCGTCTCCCGAAGGATCCCCCGCAGCGTCCCCTGTCAGCGCAACACGACGCGCCAGCGGAGTCCCCGGCATCCGCATCTCCGTCGGCGACACCGGCTGCGGCATCACCCAGGACGCGCGCCGCCACATCTTCGAGCCCTTCTTCACCACCAAAGAAGCCACCGGCACCGGCCTCGGCCTCTGGGTCAGCGAACAGATCATCCGCAAGCACCACGGCTCGGTCCGCGTCCGCAGCCGCGCCACCGAAAATACCGGGACCGTCTTCAGCGTCTTCTTCCCCTGCAGCGGCGTCGAAGCCGACATCACCCCCACCGAAGCCCCCAGCGAAACCGTCTCCTCCTAACCAAGCCCAGTTCCGGGCTCCGAGCTCCTGGCTACTGGCAACTGGCTCGTGTACTCGGTAATGGCTCCCTCGTTTCGCCATCGGTAGACCCGCGCGCCTATTTAGTAACTAAACTCACAACACCGCCGCATTTCCTCGCATCTCTCACACAAAGCACGCTATGCTGTAGCCCGCTCGCTCCCCCCAGGAGACCACCATGCTGAACTTACGGGGGGCTTCGCTGCCCCTTGTTGCTGCCTTCTTCTGTCTACCGTTCACTCAGGCCCAAACCTTCACCGTTCTGCACACCTTCGAATCCGCCGGCGGTTCCAATCCCCAGGCCTCTGTCATTGAGGACAGCGCCGGCAACCTCTACGGCACCGCTGAAAATGGCGGCGCGTACAACTGGGGCACCGCCTTCAAGCTCACCCCCAAAGGCAAATTCACCGTCCTCCACAGCTTCGGCGCAACCGCCACCGATGGCCTCTGGCCCGCCTCGCCCCTGCTCCTCGACAGCGGCAATCTCTACGGCACCACCGTCCTCGGCGGCGACTACTGCGATACCTCCGGCTCCAGCCCCGTCTCCTGCGGCACCGTCTACAAAATCAACGCCAACGGCAAAGAAAGCATCGTCCACGACTTCGTCGGAAGCGAACCCACCATCGATGGAGCCAATCCTTTCGCCGGCCTCATCGCCGACAGTAAAGGCAATCTCTACGGCACCACCTACATCGGATACAACGGCTTGAATCAGGCCGGTACCGCCTTCGAGCTCACTCCCTCCGGCAAAGAAACCATCCTCCACACCTTCCCCGGCGACGGCGATGGCTGGGCTCCCTATGGCCCGCTCGTCATGGATTCCTCCGGCACCCTCTGGGGCACAACCTACTCAGGCGGCGAAAACTCCTGCCTGTTGGAAGGCTGCGGCACGGTCTTCAAGCTCACGAAAACCACGACTGGCTGGACCGAAAAAGTCACCTTCACCTTCGATGGGGCCAACGGTTCTCACCCCTATGCCGGTCTCACCTGGGACCCCCGCCGCCACGTCTTCTACGGAACCACGCAGTTCGGCGGCGCCAACACCAGCGACTGTTACGACGAAGGCGACCCCGTTGGCTGCGGCGTCCTCTTTGAGCTCGACAGCACCGGCACCAAAGAAACCATCCTCCACTCCTTCACCGGCAAAGCCGACGGCAGCCTGCCCTACGCCGGCCTCGTCCTCGATCCCTTCGGCGACCTCTACGGCACCACCACTTTTGGCGGCGCAGGCTACGGCACCGTCTTCGTCCAGCCCGTAATCGGAAGCCTCATCACCCTCCACACCTTTACCGGCGGAGCCGACGGAGCCTACCCCTGGGCACCGCTCGTCCTCAATATGAAGAAGCTCACGCTCTACGGAACCACTTACCAGGGCGGCGACCCAACCTGCGATTCAGGCATAGGCTGCGGCACCCTCTTCTCCATCACCCCATAGTTTTCCGGAGTTACCTTCCGGAGCCGCCCGGGTCTCGTTTCCGAGATCCGGGCTCAGTAACCGCGCTGGCGCGTAAGAAAGGGTCAAAGGTTGTTGGCTTGTCTGTTCCCTATTCCCTATTCCCTGTTCCCTGCTGTTCAGCCTTCAAATGCTCCTGCGCCAGCACGTACGTATCCGCCGGACTCATCGGCCCCTCCGGCTTCTCCACCTTCCTGAACGCCGCAATCGCCGCATCGCGATCCCCGTACTGCTCATAGATCGCCCCAAACGCAAACCACGCCGGTGAATTCGGCTCCGCCAGATTCTCCGACTCCATCGCCTGCAGCAGCACCTGCCGCGCCTCCGTCGTCTTGCCCTGCGCCGCGTACAAACACGCCAGCGTGTGCAGATCCGCGAACCGCCCGTTGTTCGTCAGCGTCGTCGCCTGCTGCCCCGCCTGGATCGCATCTTCGTCCACGTTGTGCTCGAACAGTGCGTTCCACGCGTAGTTGTTGTAATCCTCCGCGTTCGCCTCGCCTCCGCTCAGGACCTGCTTCAGCGTCTTCCGCGCCGCCGCGAAATCTCCCTGCGCCTGTTCCGCCTCCGACTTCTCCAGCAGCAGAATCCGATCCGTGGGATGCTTCGCCAGATGCGCATCCAGCCGCGCATTCCAAGCCGCCCAGTTCTTCGTCAGCCGGTCCGCCTCCCCCGCCAGCCCCAGCGCTGTGTACGAATCCGGCCATCCTGCCAGCAGCGCGTCAATCGCCGGCTTCGCATGCGCGCTGTCCTCGGCGTGCAGATAACCCTCCGCCAGCAGAAGATCCATCGCCGCTGGATCGCTCTTGTCCACCCCCGCCGCCGCACCCTTCTCCACCAGCCCCGGCAGCATCGCCGCAATATCCATTCCCCCCGCCATCAGCGATGCCGCCGCCAGCTCAATCGCCTCCGCCCCCTTCGTCTCTCCCGACGTCCAGAATCGCGGCAGCAGCGGCCCGCTCAGCGGATCGTCCCCGCCCCCCTTGTGCATCTGGTCCCGCTTCCAATCCAGCAGCGACCGCGCCTCCTGCTCATTGCCGTGGTGCAGCAGATACAGCGCCTCGTTGCCCACCTCCAGCACATCCTCATTCGACGCCACAATCTTGTATGCGCCGTCCTCCTTCGTCACGAAAAACTGCTGCGGCGCCGCTCCCACCGTTTGCACCGTGATCCGATATCCCGCCCCATCGTCGCCCTGCGTCGACACTTTCATCGCCCCCAGCGCCGTGTCACGTATTACATCCAGCGTTGTCCCCGCCCGATCCGCCACCACCCGCAGCGACCCCGCCGCATCCTCGCTCTTCTTCAGATTCTTCTTCCATTGCTCTTCGTTCGCGTACGCGTGTCGCCCCAGCCACTGCGAAACCTCCCGCTCCGTCAGGTTGCCGCTCATCATGTCGGCCATCATCCGCCGCACTACCCCCGTCGCGTCCCCCTCCGTCGTCTGCTTCGCATCGTAAGGTCGCAGATTCCTGAATATCTCCACCTGCCGCGCGAGGTACGCCGCGCTCGTCTGGCCCTGCAACCCCGCCGTCAGAATCTGCGCTGCCTCCGGATACAGCCGCAGCCAGATCAGCTCCTCGCCCGCCTTCGTCAGCGCCTCGCTCCGCTGTCCCGTGTCGCCCGAGACCTGATCCGCGCGCCTGATCCCCGCTTCCACTCCCTCCGACGCCGCCGTCGCCGCGATGCTCAGCCCGCTCCGTACCGCACTCGATGGCAGCCCCGCCACCTCCGTCAGCAGCTCCTTGTAACGGCGCGCGTACAGCAGGCAGAACAGCAGATTGTCCTCATATCGCTCGCCCGTCTCCTTATCCTGCTTCTTCAGCGCCTGGTATTCCTCAATCGCCTTGTCCAGCGCCGCGTCCGCCGCGTACCGCGACCCAATGGCGTCGTATTCGTACAGGATCGCCAGATTCACCCGATGATCCATGTTGTCCGGGTCCAGTTCCTTCGCCTTCCGGAACGCATCCAGCCCGCCGTTCAAATCGAACCCGCTCCCGTGCTGCACTCCAATCGAGTTGAACTCCAGAACCCAGGCCAGCGTGCTCCACGCCAGCGCCGACTTCGGATCCACCTCCACTGCCTTCCTCGCCTCCGCCCGCGCCTCGTCCCCTACCCCTGCCTGCAACAGCGCGTAGGCCATCCGCACGTGATGCACCGCCTCCTTCGGATGCCCTGCGATCAGCGCCCGATCCACCTCCAGCGCCTCCCGCGTCTTTCCCGCCGCCAGCTGTTTCGCTCCTGTCTGATCGAACGTCACGATGATCGCATCGGCCTTGTTCTGTTCCAGAACCGCTGCCCGCAGCGCCAGCACCTCGTCCTGCGTATAGCGCGCCTTGCCCGCCGTGAAGGTGAAATCCGCCGTCACCACCCCCGCCCCGTCCACAGCGTAGTTCTCGCTCAAACTCGCCGGCCCCATCCGCACCACTTTGTTCCCCGGCAGCGCGCGCACCGCAAACCCCATCGGCGGCACAATCCGGTAGCGCCGGTGCGTGATGAAGGGCTGCACGTCGTACTCGCCGCTTCTCTGTCCCTCCGCCTTCTGCCGATTCTCCGCTTCCTCCGCGCTCTCCTTCTTGTTGTCCGCATGCGGATCCGTCCCGAACCACTCCGCCAACCCGCCATCCGTCCCACTCGGATACAGCGCCGCCGCCGCATCGCTGATCTGCGTATTCCCGCGCGTCCCCTGCGCCACATCCAGCTTCAGCCGGAACGGCGTTGTGAAATCCCTGGCGTCCCCGTGTTCTACCCCGGTCAGCGCCTTCGCCATATACGCCCCGCGCACGTAGCGCTCCAGCGACGTCTTCGTCTCCTTGCTCTCCGGCCCTCCGTACCACGACCGGTAGTTCGCGTCGATCTGCCCCGTCGTCTCTGACGACTCCACGATGTGCGCCGGACCGTAATCGGCCAGGAAAAACTCCCGCGTCTCAGTCAGCACGCTGTCTTCCGGCCGCGCCTCCGGCGTCTCGGTCAGCCCCTGCGTCTCCTTCGCAATAATCAGCGCCTGCCGCCCCTCGTCCATGTACGGCAAATCGCCCACCTTCGTGAACTCCGCCGTCGCGTCAATCCACAGCGCCTGCCGATCCCTCGCGGCCGGCACATACACAATCGCGTGATCGAACTGGCTGATCCCCGGCAACTCCGGCGTTACATCTCTCCCCGGCCCCGTGTCCAGCAGCGCCAAATGCGCTTCGATCCCCGCCGCCCTCAGCATCGCCACCAGCAGCGACGCCTTGTCCTTGCAGTCTCCGTAATGCCGCCGCAGTATCTCCGCGCTCAGTTGCGGCTGCAGGCGCGCCTTGCTGAACTCCACCCCCGTGTACCGCACCTCGCGATGCAGCGCCGCCACCAGCACCGCAATCGTCGTCAGCTCATCGCGCGTTCCCGCCGCCGGCAGCAGGCTCTTCACCGCATCCGGCTGGATCTGCGGTTCCGCGACCGTTGCGTACCCCGCCGCTACCGCCTCCCACGAAGCCCCCGTTGCGAATTCCACCCATGGCTCCCGCGGAAAATGCATCGCCAGCGCAATATCGGAATTCACCCATGGGCTCAGATGTCCCTGATCGAACGTCAGCCGCCGCACGCCTTCCGCCGTCTCATCCTTCACCACCATCTCCGGCAAAAATCCCAGCCGGTACTGCAACGGCGTTCCCGCTGGAGCCTCCACCACCAGCCGCGTCCGCACAATCGGCACACCCCGCTGAAAATACTCCCGGTACACACCGCCCTCGCCGAAGTATGCCTCTTTATCGACGCTCCGCGTCTCCTCCTCCACAATCGAGCCCACCTTCAGCGCGGGCAGCGGCGCTTTGTGCACCCGATCGTCCGAGAGGGTTCCGTCGCCGTGTTCCTGCGCCGCCACATCGGTCACCGTCTTCTGATCCAGTTCCACCACGTTGCCAGTTGGCTCGATCACCCGCGCCCGGATCGACGGCTCCTCCTGGTAAAACGTCTCCCACTCCTCCGACACCTCCGACCACGACTCCACCGCCGCCGGCGTCTCGATCCGATAAATCAGGTGGTGCGTGCTCGTCACCCGCCCGCTCCCATCGAGCACGTACTTCTGCTCCTCGACCAGAACCGTGGCATTGGCGAACTTCTCCGGAGAAATCTTCGCCGCCGCCGCCGTTATTTCCGCCGGTGAAGCGCTGAACGCCGGCCCCTCCAGGGACCAGGCCGAAATCTGTGCGTGGGAAAACCAGGAAGCGCTGACAACAAGACTAAAAACGGCAGCCAGAAGGACACTGCGGCTGCTCCAGCCTGCGGAGATCATCATCGAGCCTTTTGAGGAAGAGTCTGCCTCGCAAGATACCAATCCCCCTCCCCCCAGGCAATGAAATTCAACGCACACCGCGGCAGACCGCTTCCCCCAACGCGGAACCTGTTCCGTATCCAGCCACAACCGCTGCCATGCCCTCTCAATCTGTCTCAGGTGAAGCTCGCTCGCGCAATCTCAGCCATGATCGACTTCGGTCATCATCGGATCAGCGATCCGCTCCTGCGTGTACCAACATCCCCCCCGGCACCGCCTCCGGCAAAATCCCCGGCCCCTCCCACATCAACAACGGCGCACCGTCCCCGAAATTGCTCTGCGGCTCGTTCTCCACCCCAGCATCCAGCTCGATCCGGATCCGGTGGAACCCGGCCCTCAGCAACGCGCTCAGCCGCACCGGTTGTACCGCGTCCCCCATCGACCCGCAAACCTGGATCCGTAGCTCCGGACTCTCCACCGCAGGCAAATCATCCACCGCCATCACAGCCCTGCGGCTGGTCAGCAGCGTCATCGTGTAACCACCGTCCGCGGGAATCCGCACCCACCCGTCGTACTCCGTCCCCCGTCTGGTCTCGATCCGCGCGAGTCCCGCGACCCCCGCCGCCGGCGCAGCCCCCGCAGCAATCGGCCTCGCCCCCACTACCACACCCCTAGAAACCCAAACATCATCCTGCCCAACCCTCATCGCCCGCAGCAAAACCCGAAACCGCCCCGACCCATCCAGCAACGTTCCCTGCGCGTCCGGAAAAGCATGCCGCACCACGGCCCCCACAGACCGCGTCCCATCCCCAAAGAGCCATTCGTACTGCCACCCCAAAGCCGGCGCGATCACCCGAAACGTCACCGCCTGCCCAGGCCGCACCAACCCCGGCGAATAATCCCACGAAGCATCCAGCATCCCTGACCCATACGAGCCCGGCCCGTACGAAGGCTCCACCGCCCCGCCACTCACCTCCACCGGCACATCGGCATCCTTCGTCGCAATCTTTCCCGCAAGCCATACTCCGTCTAACGCCACGCCGCGAACCGGCCCCTCGAGCACCGACGGCACCATCCCCACCCCATCCATCGCAGCAATGTTCGAGAACACAATCCCCTGCGCCCCCGGTGGATTCACCAGCCGAATCTGCATCAGCGAATAAAAATCCTCCACCCGTATGTTCGAGAACCGGAAATCCGTGTGCGACTCCACCCCCACGTTGTCCGACCACATCTCCAGAAAGCCAAACGGCACCACGCATCCGCCGAACCCGCTGTGGATCACGTCCAGATTCCGCATCGTCACATGCGCGCTGCGAAACGTCTTCTTCGGCCACCCCACCCGCACCGTGTTCGAGATGCTCGTCGACACCACCGAATCCTCCACCGTGATGTTCGTGACATCCTCGCCCGGCACGCGCATCTCGTCGTCCGTGTAGCCGTCCCAGTTCCCTTCCATTGCAAAGTCATCGTCCGATGCGCGGATAAAGCAGTTCCGCACCGTCGTATCGCCGCCGCCCAGCCAGTCCAGCCCGTCCTGGTTGGCGTCGTGCTCCTCGCCCCCGATCACGTTTACGTTGTAGAACCCGATCCCGCGGCTCGACCGCATCTGCACCTGCCACGTCCGGCTCCGCACCACGCACGTGATCCCGTCAATCTCTATGTTGTTCGCGTGGTCCATCACGATGCAGTGCCATCCCGGCTTGTGCTCCCAGCCCTCATCCCCCAGCGGATCCTGCTCGCCGTCGTGGATGATCATCCCCCGACCCTCAACGCGCACATCGTGCACCTGCCAAAAATTCAGCGACCCAAACACCACCGCGCCCGCCGCGAGGTAAATCCGGTCCCCCGACTGCGCCTCAATGTCCTCCCGATGGACCCCCGGCCCGTAGTACCGAACCCCAGCCGTCTTCGCCTCGAGCTTCCTGCTTCCAGCTTCCGGCTTCCAGCTGTCGGGAGGGCTCCCCAGCAGAAACAGCATTTCGGCGTCCGCAAAATGATCCCCCGGCCGCGCCACCGACAGCTTCACCGCCCCCGGAATCCGAAACGTGATCGTCGCCCCGCGCCGCACCGGACGAATCCCATACCGCATCGGCTGAATCTCCACGCCGCGATCCCAGTAGTGCGCATCCGCCGCGCGCACCTCGACCGTCGCCGGACCATCCACATCGAAATTCAGCAGGTAATAGCTGCTCGCCGCATGCACCACCGGCGTCGAGCGCCCATCAATCCTGACAACAAAATAATCGGTGCGAACCTCCGCCGGAATCGGCGCAATCCCCACATGAGTCGCCGCCCATCCCGACGAACAACAACCCAGCAACAACCCCACGCGCGCGATCCAACGAGTCATTCAGCCCTGGGCCACTTTCCCTCAAACGCACAGACGAACTCTGCTGCTCTTTGCCGAACCAATTCCCAACGAGGATCAGCCAATGTCGCCGCCGGATCCAAAAACTGCGGAGTGTCGTCGCAAAATGCGTTCAACGCATCGCGAAGACCGAAGGCAGCACCTCGCTGCTCCTCGGAAAAGCTCTCACCGTACTGTTCAAGGAACGTTTCGAACACACAATCGTCCGAGAAACTGCAAATCAATTCTTCAGGCCGTTCCCAGGCATAGGCATCAGGCGCCAGCCATCGGCGCTCCTGCTTTTCTTTATCGGCAAGGCCTCGCGCGGCCTTGATCAGGTTCGCGATCCAACGCTCTGGCGTCATCGGCGGAATGTCCTTGTAGTTCATCTTTTCCGCTAACCGGTTCTTAGCTGACCGCTCCATCAGCTGACCGTTGTATCGCTGACCGCTTCATCAGCTGCGTCCCGCCGTCACATGACGGCGGGGGCGCTCACCCCCATCCACCCCAGCACCCGCACCAGTTCCCGCTCCGTCACCGCCGCCGTCGCCAGCAACAGAGCCTTCCGCGCAGAATCCTCCTCACTCAAAATGTGGTGCAGCCGATAGAAATTCGAGAAGTCCTGCGCCAACTGGAACGCATGCTTCGCCAGATACGCCGGCTCCGCCGTCCCAATGCACTGATCGAGCAGCAGCGTCGTCTTCCCCGCCCGCAGCCACACCTCCCAAATCCCCTCACTCCCCTCGCCCGTCAGATACCGCCCCACATCCACACCCGTGACCGCCGCCAGAGCTGCCTCCGCCGTCGTTCCCGCCTTGCGAAAGATGCTCCGCACCCGCACCACCGCATACTGCAGATACGGCCCCGTCTCCCCCTCAAAGCTCAGCGCATCCTTAAAGTCGAACGCGATCACAGAATTCCGCGTGTACCGCAACATGAAGTAGCGCAGCGCCCCCACCGCAATCGCCTTCGCCGTCGCCTCGCGCTCCGCTTCCGCCAGCTCCGGATGCCGCCCATCCACCTCGCCCCTCGTCGCGCGCGTGAGCGCGTCGATCAGATCATCGGCCTTC
>PMUI01000024.1 GCA_003166955.1 Acidobacterium sp. | reverse complement strand
ATTCGGAAATCAAGAATCAGACTTAAGGAAACATCCGACGATCCAGAGACCGATGCAAACTCTCGCCTCGGTCGGGACCCGATGTATCGAACAGCGAACGCTCAATTGTGGGCTGTTCGCCCCTGCCGATGGCTACATTGGCAGGACCGGATCACATTCTGCGCTACGTCAACCCTGCCTTTTGCCGGCTGCACTCCAGGACGAAAGATGAATTGATTGTCGCCTGTCCGCGGTACCGACCGGCCAACGGGAGTCGTGGTGCAAGTGGCCGAGACCACGCAGTTCCATCAGCGGACAATTGCCGTCAATGTGCAACTGCTGCTGTCGGGGGTGCGCGAGCATGAGCTCAGAGAAACGGCAGAGATCGGGCGGCTGAAGCCGGACTGATGTCACAGTTCTTTACGGCACAGCGGAAGCTGTGCCCCTTCAAGGCGGCGAGTCTGTCCGCGAGCTGTCGAGGCTGTGCCCCTTCAAGGTGGGGGAATGCTTTTGCGGAACGGAAAAGGGAGCAGCCTTGGGCTGCTCCCTTTTGACTTTCCCGCTGCTGTTGCCGGCAAGGGGTCGCGCAGCGCGTTTGCCTGGACGGCTGGTCCTTAGTGGACGACGTTCTGGAAGAGGGGGGACTGGAGGAGGCTGGAGAACTGGCTGTCGGAGGCGACGAATCTTACGCTCAGAGTTCCGGCGGCGGAGTCGATGGTGGTGGCGTCGATGGCTTGCTTTTCGATTGCGTTGCCGCTGACCTTTTCATACATGGCGGCGGCGTTGAGCAGCGAGGACATGGTGGCTGCGGTGAAGGTGTCGGAGGTGGAGACGAACAGCGTGAATTTGACGCCGTTATTGAAGTTCATGGTGTAGCTGGAGCTGAGGAGCCGCTTGCGGACCTGCTCGTAGTCGGAGAGCTGCGAGGCCTGGCCGAGGAGCGAATGCATCATGTACTGCGTGCCCTTGGCGTCGAGGATGCTCCAGATGGGCTCGGTATCGACCTGCTGCATGGCGGCGAGCATGTCCTGATTGGTGAGGAAGCTGGGGGCGAGGCCGTCGCGGCAATCGAGGGCCGGCTTCATGGCGTCGTTTGAGCCGAAGAGCATGGTGGTTGGGTTGAGGAAGGTGACGACCATGCCGCTGGCGCCCATGGGATAGATCTTGTTGTTGCGGATCATGGTGGGCTTGATCTTTTTCTTCGTGAAATTGGCCAGGATGTCGCTGACCTGGAACTGGCCCTGGGCAATGCCGACGATTTTGACGTCGTCACCGGTGGCGCCAACGCGATAGGCCGCGAAGGCGAGCTGCTCGACGTCCTGATTCTCGTTGAGGCCGGAGGTCTTGAGCGCGGTCTCGAGCTGCTTGAGCTCGGGAGGAAGGACGCGCGACTTGAGGTCCATGGCCGCGGAGGAGTTCTCCATGATGCGGTAGTCGACGACGATGAGCTGCTGCACGTCGTGGGGAATTGCGGAACGAGCGTCGGTGGCGATTTGCGCGGCGCGCGCGGAAACGATGGATGCGCAAATGGCTGCTGTTAAAACCAAACCATTGAAAAGCTGCTTGCCGAATCTCACGTTTGAACCTGCTCCCTTCGCCGGATGAGCTGGCGAATCGATACTGATGAGGTCTTTGACCTGGATGGGCGGCAAAAGGACTCGCGCCTGCCGCTTCGTTCCTCGATTTTACGACGGCCTGGGCGAGGAACCTACTACAAACGAACTACAACTATCGGCTAACGGGCGGGCTCTGGTTAAACCTTCGAGAACATCCCTCAGGGGCTAAAGCCCATCTTCCACCGATCTTTACGGCACGGCTGAAGCCGTGCCCTTTCAAAACGGGCTTAAACAGAGCCTCCTTCTTAACTTAAACAGAGCTTCCTTCTTAAGCAGAGCTTCATTAAGGGCGGGCTATTGGGCCGAGGGCCAGGGGAGCGGGCGATCGAGCCGCCGTTCCAGGACCTTTTCTTCGGGATCAAACCCGCCGGGACCGATTTCACCAAGGAGACGCAGCCATTCGCTGTTTCGCTCAAGGGCAGCCTCGGGGATGAGGCCGATGAGCTCGGCGCGGACGGGGGCGGCTCCGTGTTTGCGGGCTTTTTCTTTGACGGCAGCATAAACCTGGCCGACAGGGGTGCGGGTGAAGTCGGTGATGTTCATGGAGACCTGGGCCTGGCCCTGCGCGGAGACGCCCATGGCTTTGACTCCGGCGAGGCCGCCGCCGGACTGGCGAATATCTTTGGCGATGGCGCGGGCTACGGCGACTTCGGCCGTATCTAAATAGAGGTTGAAGGCGATGAGGAAGCGGCGAGCACCGATGGCGGAGGCTCCGGCGGTGGGATGCAGGAAGGGTCCGCCGACGTCGGGGCGACGGGCGGGTTCCTTCAGCACCGCATCGCGCAGGCCTTCGAACTGGCCGCGGCGGACGTCTTCGAGCATGGCGCGGTCGGGGCGGGCAGCGGCGGCTTCGTAGAAGTAGACGGGGACCTGATGGCGGCGCCAGATTTCGTTGCCGGCCTGGCGGGCGAGCAGAACGCATTGCTCGAGGGAGATGTCGCGAATCGGGACAAAGGGAATGACGTCGGCGGCCCCGATGCGGGGGTGGACGCCTTCCTGGGTGGTGAGGTCGATGAGCTGGGAGGCGCGGCCGGCGGCGCGGATGGCGGCCTCGACAACGGCGGCGGGCGGACCGGCGATGGTGACGACGGAGCGGTTGTGGTCTGCGTCCAGGGAATAGTCGAGGAGGCGCACGCCTTCGACGTTCATGGCGGCGACGATGGCCTCGACCACTGCGAGCCTTCGGCCTTCAGAGAAGTTGGGGACGCATTCGATGAGCGGGTCGGGCATAGGCTGGGCGTGTCGGGTTGGGTGGGTCGGCGCCGACGGATGCTGATCTTGTTCTAGAATTTCTTGCCGAAGAACGTATAGCCGATTTGGAACATGACGCTGGCGTTGACTCCTGGGTTGCGGTCGCCGAGTGAGGCGCTGGAGATGTGGACACCGTTGGCGGAGAGCGTAAGGGCGCGGCCGGGGCGGAAGAAGTAATGGACCCCGATGCCGCCCTGGGGGCAGAAATTCCAGACGCTGGTGCCGCCGGGGTTGCCGTGCACGACGAGAATGTCGGGCGGAAATTTATGCGTTGTGTAAATGACGCCGCCTGCGCCCTGAAACCAGGGAGCGAAACGGCGGGTGGGTTTGAAGTCCCAGCGAAAAATGACGGGCGTGATGCTGGCGCCGGTGAAGGCGCCGCCGCCCATGGGGGCATAGAAGGTGTAGGTGAGACCGGTAGCTGGATCTTTGTAGGTCTCCTGCTGCAGGTGAGGGGCGGGGGTGAAAGCTTGCCAGTAAGGCATGATCTCGCCGGCGAGTTCGAACTGGCCGCGGAAAATGCTGCCGAGGTACGGAGGCGTGAGGACCTTACCAACGCGAATGCCGGCGGCGGTGAACTTGAAATCGGCGCGGTCGCCGACACCGGCGCCGCCCTGGAAGAACGGGCCCCACTCCCATCCGCGCTGGGCGAGAGCTGCGCGGGCCGGAGCGTCGACGCTGTCGAGGTCCGTCATGGGCGGGTCCGCAATCGTAACGCGTTGTGGCGCGGTGTTCGAGGTGGAGTCAGTTTGAGCAACAGCGGAGATGACGGCTGCAAACCACAGCGCCGCAACGACGAGAGCAAGATTCCGAAGTTTCACTGCGCGATCGACTCCCGGGCTGACTTCGTGACCGACTTCGTAACAAGGGAAAGGCCGCCCAGGTTCGGCGGCCCCTCGGTGAATGACTTGCCGCAGTTAGCTGGTGACTTCTTCCAGCTGCTTGGCGTCCATGTCGAAATTGGAATAGACGTTGCTGACGTCGTCGTGTTCTTCGAGGGCTTCGAGCAGACGCACCATGGACGCGGCGGCCGGGCCCTGGAGCTTGGTATAGGTGGAGGCGATCATGGTGATCTCGGACATCACAGTCTCGATGCCCGCATCTTTGACGGCCCTGGCGACGGCCTCGAAGGAATGCGGATCGGTGATGATTTCCCAGGTGTCGCCTTCGTCGTTGAGGTCTTCGCCGCCGGTTTCGAGGACGATGTTCATCAGCTTCTCTTCGTCGGCAGCGGTTTTGGGAACGGCAATGAGGCCCTTCTTCGAAAACATGAAGCGGACGGAGTTGGGCTCGCCGAGGTTGCCGCCGTGCTTCGCGAAGGTGTGGCGGATTTCGCTGACGGCGCGGTTGCGGTTGTCGGTGGTGCAGTCAACAATAATGGCCACACCGCCGGGACCGTAGCCCTCGAAGGAAATTTCTTCGTAGATGGCGCCGGGGAGCTCACCGGTGCCGCGCTGGATGGCGCGCTTGATGTTGTCGTTAGGCATGTTCTCAGCCTTGGCGGCGACGATGGCGCTGCGCAGGCGAGGGTTGCCGTCGGGGTCACCGCCGGACTTGGCGGCGATGCTGATTTCCCTGATCAGCTGCGTGAAAATCTTGCCGCGCTTCGCATCGAGCGCACCCTTTTTGTGCTTGATTGTCGCCCATTTCGAATGGCCGGACATGGGAACCTCAGAATCGATTTTGATTGGTTTTTCGGGTAAAAAGCCAGGAAATAGAGGTGTTTCCGGGGTCTGCCCGCAACGGTTGAGTATAGCAGGTGCAGCTGGGAGCCGGTAGCCGGGAGCTGGGAGCGGAGAAGCGGTCAGCGGAGAGGCGGTCAGCTTTGAGCCGGTCAGCGGTGAACCGGTCAGCAATGAACCGGTCGTGGTCGATAATCATCGTGGATATCAGGAGCGGACTAATGCGTACAAGGGGAGAGAGCATGGTTTCGAGGCGGTCTTTCTTTCGTATTGCGGGTGGGGTGGCGGCTGTGTCGGCCGCCGGTGGGTGGATGGAGGAAGCGGCCGCGGTGGAGACCAGTTCCCTTCCCGTTCCGATTGCGGCTTTGCCTTCGTTTGCGGGGAAGGTGGCGCCGATCAGCAACGACGAGCGGCGAGCGCGCATTGAGGGGGCGAAGGAGTTGATGGCGCAGAACAAGATTGACGCCATTGTGCTGGCGAATGACTCGACCAGCTCGGTGTATTTCGCCAACATTCGGCTGAATGGCGGGGAGCGGTTATGGGCGCTGGCGATTCCGGCGAAGGGGAAGCCGTTCGTCGTTTGTCCGGCGTTTGAAAATGCGCGGGCGCACGAACTCCTGAGCGCGGGACCATTTGCGGCCGATGCCGATGTGCTGACGTGGCAGGAAGACGAGAGTCCGTTTGAGCTGGTGGTGCGTGGACTGCGCGATCGGGGCATTGCGACGGGGCGCGTGGGGCTCGATGAAAACATGAAGTTTGTTTTTTCGAGCAGCCTGGCGCAGGCGGGGCCGCAGCTGACGTTCGTAATTGCGACGCCGGTGACAGCGGGCTGCCGCATGATCAAAGACGCGCACGAGATGGAGTGCCTGAGGACGGCGAGCGCGGCGACTCTGGCGGTCTATAAGGCGGTGTATCACTCGCTGCGCGAGGGGATGACGACGACGGATGTGCGGGGATTGATTGCCGCGGCTTACGACAAGGTCGGGCTGCCGGGCGAGGCGAGTTTGAATATTGGAACCTTCACGGCGTCGCCGCATGGATCGCGACAGGTGCAGACCATTCGGGAGGGGACGGTGCTGATGGTGGACGATGGGTGCCTGGTGGAGGGGTATGCGTCGGACATCACGCGGACGTTTGTGCTGGGCAAGCCTACGGAGAAGATGAAGAGCGTGTTTGAGGTGGTGCATCAGGCGCAGCAGGCGGCGCTGGCCGCGGCGAAACCTGGCGTGGAGTTGGCGAGCGTGGATGCGGCGGCGCGGAAGGTGATTCTGGATGCGGGGTATGGGCCTGGGTTTAAGTACTTTTCGCATCGCGTGGGGCATGGACTGGGCATGGATGGGCACGAATGGCCGTATCTGGTGACGAACGATATGTTTGGATGGGAGCTCGATCCGCGGATGCGGGCGGGGATGGTGTTCAGCGATGAGCCGGGGATTTATATGCCTGGTGAGTTTGGGGTGCGGCTCGAAGATGACATGCACATCACGGAGAATGGCGCGGAGTTGCTGACTCCGGCTAGTCCATCGCTGGAAGACCCCTTCGCCTCAGAGTGACACACCTTAGGTGGGTTCCCATGATTCGTGTAATGCAGAGGCAGGAAGCGCGGCCTGGGTTAGGGCCAGTCCGCGCTCGCGGTCGTGCTTACTGCTCTTTGTTCTTTGGCGCGAAGCGGACGGCGGCGGGATTTCTTGGGCCGACGATGCGCTGGTGCCAGTAAGGGTAGACGGGGGTGACATCGCTGGCGGCGTCGAGTTTGGCGACTTGTTCGGGGGAGAGGTTCCAGCCGATGGCGTCGAGGTTCTGCATGAGCTGCTGTTCGGTGCGCGCGCCGAGGATGACGCTCGAAACCGTGGGGCGCTGCAGAAGCCAGTTGAGCGCGATCTGCGGAACGGTCTTGCCGGTTTCTTTCGCGACTTCGTCGATGGCGTCGACGACACGGTAGAGGAATTCGTCGGCGACGGGCGGTCCATCGGCCGCGGTTTTGTGGAGGCGGCTGACCTCAGGGAGCGGCGCACCGCGACGGAGTTTGCCGGTGAGGCGCCCCCAGCCGAGCGGGCTCCAGATGAGCGCGCCGACGCCCTGATCTTCGGCGAGGGGCATGAGCTCCCACTCGTATTCGCGGCCGATCATCGAGTAGTAGACCTGATGGGCGACGTAGCGCACCCAGCCGTAGCGGTCGGAGATGGCGAGGGATTTCATCAGATGCCAGCCGGAGAAATTGGAGCAGGCGATGTAGCGGATCTTGCCTGCGTGGACCAGGGTGTTGAGCGTGTCGAGCGCTTCCTCGATGGGGGTGAGCGCGTCGAAGCCGTGCAGGTGGTAGATGTCGATGTGGTCGGTGCCGAGGCGCTTGAGGCTGGCTTCGCACTGCTGGAGGAGATGATGGCGCGAGGAGCCGAGGTCGTTTGGGCCATCGGCCATGGGGAAGAAGGCTTTGCTGGAGATGAGGAGTTTGTCGCGCTTGCCCTGGATGGCTTTGCCGAGGATCTCTTCGGCGAGGCCGTTGGAGTAGCCGTTGGCGACATCGAAGAGGTTGACACCGGCGTCGAGGCAGAGATCGACCATGCGGCGGGCCTCGTCGACCTGCGTGCTGCCCCAGGCTTTGAAGAATTCGTTGCCACCACCGAAGGTTGCAGCGCCGAAGCTGAGCGCCGAGACTTTGAGGCCGGAGCGTCCGAGGAGTCTGTATTCCATAAAGACAGGGTATAGGGAGTAGGGAGTAGGGAGTAGGTGTGAAGTTGCAACAGGT
>PMUI01000093.1 GCA_003166955.1 Acidobacterium sp. | reverse complement strand
TGATGGTGGGGTTGGTGGCGGCAGTGACGGTTTCAACCGCATTGCCGGAACTGCCGTGGAAGTACGGCGAGGCGTCGGCGAATGTGGTTCCGGTATAGGTGGCGGTGACAGTGGGGCTGCCGGCGGGCAGCGAGTAGGTGTTACAGAAGGCCTGGCCGTTGAAGAGGGCGGTAGTGGCGCAGCCGGTATTCGCGCTCCAGGAGACGTTGCCTGCGAGACCCTGGCCGACGGTGGAGCTGACGGTGGCGGTGAAGCTCTGGTTGGTGTTGGCGCCGAAGGAGCCGGTGGGACCGGTGACGCCGGTGTTGGTGAGGACGCCGTTCCAGTTGGTGATGAGGTTATAGACGTTGATGGTGCCGAGGCCGGTGGCGTAGTCCCAGCCGTTGGTGGTGGGGTAGGCGTCCTCGAAGGTGGAATCGGACAGGGAGAGAGCGCCGTAGGTGGTGGTGCCTGTGTTCTCGCCGATGCAATTGAGAGTGCTGAAGCAGGGGATATCGTTGTCGCCGAGGGTGACGTCGTAGAAGATGCAGGCGCTGGATGTGCCGGTGCCGAGTGAAGAATTGCAGACGCTGGAGCCGGCGGAGCCGTACTCGGTGGTGCCGAGGGCGTAGAAGATGGGGTTGGGATTGCCCTGGGCGGCTCCCTGCTGCTGATCGATGAGGGCCTGGATGCCAGCCATGATGGGAGCGGCGTAGGAAGTGCCGCCGCCCGCCGTTTTCAACAGGTCAGTAGCATTCGTAGTACTGCACGGACCTCCGCTATGGGCGGTGTCGGACATGCAATACACGTAGAAGTGGTCCCAGAGTCCGGTGGCGGCGAAGAGGGAGACATCGGGGAGATAGCGGGGGTTGGTCGAGGTGCCGCTGGTGGGCGGGGTGGTGGGAACGCCGAAGGCTCCCTGCCAGTTAGGTTGTGTGGAAACGGTGCTGGAACCACCGCTCCCCGCCTCAGCTTTGAGGTGTGTTTTCCCTGACGTGGTGTTGCAGTACCCCGTCGCGCCGTAACTCTGTGTGTATCCCTCATAGGTATCCAGAAGCTGGCTGGCGCAGGACGAATTCCAGGGAATCTCGGGGATATAGGAGAGCGCCGAGCCCAGAGCTGCAGTATTGGAAGCGGACCAGTAGGTGGAGAGCGGTGCGCCACCTTCGCCGGCCGTGTAGTAGTCGCTGAAATCGGTGCCGCCTACGGCGACGTTATAGGGAGTGGACGCGTGGCCGTTGACCGCGAGGCCGCTGACTGCATATTCTGCGTTGCGGTCGCACGCCGCCCCCCCCTGATCGCCTGCCGAAACGAATACCGAAACGCCCTCGCTGGCCGCCTGTTGAAAGGTGTCGACGAAGGCCTGGGTTTGAGTTGCGCCCATATTCGCTTCGCACTCACCATAGCTCATGCTGATGATTTTGGGAGGTGTGGTTTCATTGACCAGATTCTCGACCGCAAGAAACTCTCCGGGGTTGGTGCTGCCTGTGCAGGAGGCCAGCACAATAGCCGCGTTGGGGGCCGCAGCGGAGGCCCATTCGGCGTCCAGCGCGGCTTCGCCCTCGTCGCCATTTTCTCCCGGATCCGTGCAGGGGATGGTGCCAGTGGGATGGACCTGGGTGAAGGATCCCGATGTGTAGCCGCTGAGGCCAAACTCGCTGCGAAAGGTGGTGAAGTCGCTTGCGTTCAGGATGTCTGTGTCTTCCACGACTGCGACCGTCTGCCCGGTGCCTGTATATCCCGCGCTGAAGGCGGGGTTCAGGTTGTAGATGGTTGCGAGGTCCGGAGGCGCGATGAGGTATTTGAGGGTGCCGCTATCGTTAAAGGTGAACTCGGCGCGGGGCCTCATCATGTTGTGCGGCATGAAATTGTGGAGGGAGTTGACGCCCCTGACGAGCGGGGTGAGGGCTGCCGGGATTTGGGGGTCGGTCATGTTGGCGAAGTGGCTTTCGCCCTCGACCTCGAGGTAGTGGATGTCGGTGTGGAAGGCCTGGCGCACGAGGCCGGCGTTGCCGGAGAAGCTGATGGCCATGCCACTGGGAAGCGTGCCGTCGACAGTGAAGCCCTGCGATTGGAGCCAGCCGGTGACCCGTTCGATGTCGGCCCGGGCGGGGCCGAATCGCGCGCCGAATTGCGCGGCAGTCAGCCATTTGTGATAGACGGGCGACCCAGGGCGTTGCATCTCGTCGATCAGCTTCTCAAGCTGAGCTTCGAGTTCGGGCGGGCGCTCGAGGACGAGCTGCGTGTGCTCCAGAGGCAGAGAATCGGGCACGAGGCCGCGGTCGTTTTCGGCGATGGCTTCGGGGCGGGTGTTGCGTTCGAGGACGACGAGCCTCTTTTCATCGATGGGCTGGGTGATGAGCGGGCGGGCGGCGAGGCCTCCGGTGTACGCCTGCTGGGCGTGTGCGGGCGAGGCGGCGAACGTCGCGAGGGCGAGGCCTGTTGCCAGCGCGAGGCGAGCGGGGATCGAGAAGCGGTTCGCGGGGCCGGTGAACGTGCTCATAGGACAGCTCCAATCGTGATTCCAGCTGCATGGGTCGAGACTGCTTTGGGCCGGGCCCTGGCAGGCGAAGCTTATGCCGGGTACGGCGTGAGCTGGGTCTTTCTAGCCGCAATACGGGGGGAAGGGTGTCCGAGTATACAAAGATTCGCGGTGAAGTGTCAGTGAAATTTTCAGAGAACAGGCTGCGGGCCACAGGCCACCGGCTACCGGCTATTTGGCGAGTTTGGCCTGGCCGACCTGGTTGGCGGTGGCGGAGTAGAGGTGGCAGTCGCCGGTGGTTTCTTTGAAGCGGAAGTAAGGGTGGAAGAATAGGGCGGCGCGGGCGTCGCCTGAGCCTTCGGCGAGGTCGGTGAGCCAGACGCCGTCGGGCTGAGGACGATCGTGAATGTGAATCCAGAAACCTTTGTGGAGATTAGCGAGCATGCCGCCGGCGATTTTTAGGTCATGTGTGGATTTGATGTTGACGTCGATGGGCTCGCCGGTTTGTTCATCGAGGGAGATTTTGCCCTGCATGACCTGGGCGAAACGCTGGTTAAGATTTTTGGCCTGGAATTTGGGGTTGGGGACGATGTCGTAGAAGAGGACGCTGCGGCCTTCGAGCTGCTCGCGATGGCCGTTGGTGAGAATCATGGCGGCGAGGATCTCCTGCATCTGGCGATTCTGCTTGTCGGTTTCTTTTTTGGCGGTGGCCTGGTCGCTGTACTTGAGCGTCTTCTTCATGACGCGGTCGTCTTCTTTTTTGGTTTCGCCGGAGTTGAGGTCTTTGCCGTTCTTCGCCAGGGTGCGGTCGATTTCGACGCCGTTGACGTAGAACTGCTCTTTGACCTCGGTCTCGGTTTTCCTGACATTGCCTTTGCTGTCGAGCTCGGTGGATCCGTCGTTGACGCGGCACTCGTAGCGCTCCTGCTCGGCGGCAAGTTTGGCTTCGTTGGCGATGGCACGCTGGAGCAGGTCGGCGGGGTTGGGCAGTGGCGCGTTGTTCTGGGGCGGCGCGGTTTGCGCGGAGGCGATGGCTGCGGTCATCAGCAGGGAAACGAGGAAGATCCTGTTCATCGTCATGGGCATCCTTACGCGGGGCCAGAAGCGGCGGTTCCCATTGGAAACCCAGGAACCGGGACGGCAATTCTTCGTTTTGGACGCACGGCGCAGGGAGAAGTCGCGGGATCAGTCCTGACGCAGGGCGTTGAGCGGGTCGATGTCGGTGGCTCGGCGCGCAGGGATGTAGCAGGCGAGGAGAGCCAGAGCGGCGAGCAGCAACGGCGCGCCGATGAGAAGGCGAGGGTCGTCGACGCCAACGGCAAAGGCGTCAGAGAAGGCGGTGGTGATGGCGGAGACGGCTTTGGCGAGGGCGACGGAGCCGAGGAATCCGATGACGGAGCCGATCGCGATCAGCCACATGCCTTCGCGCAGGACGAGGCCGAGCACCTGGCTGCGGCGCGCGCCAAGGGCCATGCGGATGCCGATCTCTTTGCGGCGCTGGGCGACTGCGTAGCCGGTGATGCCGGCGAGTCCGACGGCGGAGAGGATGAGGCCGAAGAGGCCGATGCTGCCGAAGGTGCGGAGAGCCCCGCGTATTTCGCCGCGGATGAGCTCGAGGAATTCGCTGAGGATTTGCACGTTGAAAAGGGTCAGATTGGGATCGAGGGAAGCGACAACGCTGCGCACGCCGCCGATTGCGTCCTCAGCAGAGTGGCCACGCGCGACGATGACGATGCCGCCGCCCGGGGGCTGGGCGAAGTCATGGCGCGTGAGAGGTAAGTACGCGATGGCCGAGGTCATGCCCTGGGCGTCTTTCATGTCAGGGACGACGCCGACGACTTCGTATGAGTGATGGTCGCCGCGGAGATGTTTGCCGATGGCGTTGCCGCTGGCGAAGAGGGCGCGGGCGGCTTTCTGACTGAGGACCAGAGGCACCGGCTGGGCGCCGGCTGCGGGGGTTGCGTCGATGTCGATGCGCTGATCGCGGTCGTCGAATTCACGTCCGGCGAGGATGGGCTGGTTGAGGACGGCGAAGAAGCCGGCGCCAACGGTTTCCCTGAACACGGCTTTCTGAACAGGCGAGGCGGTGTGAGCATCCTCGACGGTGAGCTGGAAGTCGCCATCGTCGCCGGGTATGTAGGGCGGCTGCGCCGCGAGCGCGAAGCTGGTGACGGAGGGGGTACTGCGCAGGCGATCCGGCAGGCGCTCAAAGAAAGCCTGCGACTGCGCGGGAGTGTAGCCGTCGCGCACCGGATCGACGAAGAGAAAGGCCATGGTTCTGGGGTTGAAGTTGGTCTGGACGGTGTTGCTCTTCATGAGGCCGAGGACGAGGTATCCGGTGACGAGCAGGAGCATCAGCGAGCCGGCGACCTGCGCGCCCATCGCGAGGTTGCGGAGTCCGAAACGCTTGTGTCCGGAAAGCTGCAGAGCCGCGCCTTCTTTCAGAGCAGGGGCGACGTCGGTTTTAGTGACGTGGAGGGCGGGGAAGACGCTGAAGCCGATGCCGCCGAGGACGGCGATGGCGAAGGCGAAGAGGGCGGTGTGCCAGTCGACGGGGCGCTCCGGGTTGAGCGGCGAACCGGCGGGCAGGCGGGAATGGGCGCTCCAGGCGGTGAGGCCCCAGGCCATGGCGAAGCCGACAGCTCCGCCGAGCAGGGAGAGCAGAATGCCTTCGGTGGTCATTTGCCGGACGAGCCGGAAGCGGCTGGCGCCGACGCCAAGCCGGATCGCGAGTTCTTTGCGGCGGCCGGCGCCGCGGGCCAGCGCCATGGTGGCGAGATTGAGACACGCGATGGCGACCACGATAACCATGAGGAAGGTGTAGAAGCCGAGGATTTTGGGACGGACGACGCGGGGAATCTGCACGGTCGTGCCGGCGCCCATGAGGACGACGCGTTTGGCTTTGTCGGTCTGGGGCAGGGCAAGGGGATCGTCTTTATCGAGGCGGCGGGTGATGCCGTCGAGGGCGGACTCGGCGGTGTCGATGGAGACGCCGGGGGCGAGGCGCATGAGGAACTGGAAGTCTTTGGCGGTGGGGTTATGCAGGGCGTCGTTGGCGAGCTCGGGCGCAAGCGTGGCCGGAACGGTGGTGGGGACGAAGAGCTCAGCGGGACTGGGGCTGAGGGCGCCGTCGAATTTAGCTGGTGTGACGCCGACGATGGTGGCGCTCTGCCCATTGAGGCGGACGGCCTGACCGATGACGTCGGGGTCGGCGTTGAAGTGGCTGCGCCAGTAGCGATCGCTGATAACGACGGCGGGTGCGGCGCCAGTCTTATCGAGGTCGGCGCTGAGGAGGCGGCCACGCTGGGGCGCCAAGCCGAGGACGGTGAAGTAGTCCGGCGAGACCAGTTGGCCGAAGATGCGGTCGGGCTTGCCGGTCTGGCCGGTGATGGCGACGTTGAACTCGACGTTGTTCTGGACAGCCGCGACTCCGGTGAAGAGGTCCTTCTGGTCGCGGTAGCGCTCGATATAAGGGAATGAGGCGGGGGTTTCCGCGGTGACGAGGCGATTGGGGTCGGCGACGCTGGGCAGGGAACGCGTGAGCAGGACCCATGCGGTGGTATAGACGTTCGTGGTGAGGCCGATGCCGAGTCCCATGGAGACGATGCCGACCACCGCGAAGCCCGGAGACTTGATCAGAGTGCGGACGGCGTAGGGCAAGTCGAAGCGGATCTCGTTGAGGTACTCGATGGGGAGACGGAGCACGAGGTCGAGAAGGAGGCGCAGAAGGCCGAGGACGCCGTGGCGGCGGGCGATGTCAGCGATGGCGTCTTCGCCGGTCTGGAGCATTTCGTCACCGTAGGCGAGCTTGAATTCGTGCGGAAAGGCGGAGGCCAGCCGCCGGTAGATCGGCCATGCGAAGTTCATTCGGTCACCATCGCGCGTTTGGATTGAATAGCTCGGACGAGTTCCTGAAGGCGCTCGCATTCGGCGTCGAGGACTTTGCGGCCGAGCGGGGTGAGACGGTAATAACGACGGCGGGCGTCGTCGAGTTCGGGGGCAGGGCGGTCGTGGGACTCCTCGATGAGGTCGGCTTCAATGAGGCGCTTGAGGGATCCGTAGAGGGTGGCGGGCCACAGGCGGACCTGGCCGGTGGTGCGCTGGAGGACTTCCTGCATGATGCCGTAGCCGTGCTGCTCTTCGCCGGCGAGGGAGAGAAGGATATGAAACCACTGGGGTTTCAGGGGCAGGAAGGAGTGGAGATGGGCCTGTTCTGGCATGGCTGATATATATATCGTGCAGTATATATATTTGTCAAGAGGACGGGCCACAGGGCGCAGTCCTTCCCAAAACGGTCCGGTCGAGGATACTTTGTGGGGCTGGAGGGGCGGAGTCCACTACTTGCTATGGGGTGAACCTGGCCGTTTTCATGGGTTGGGTTGCGTGGCACAGAATGCGTCCAAAGAGGTAGTCGTCTCTGCAGTCTGCCTGAGAGCATCTTTGCGTCTGGGTCGAACACTACTCAGCATAGGCGAAGATAAGGCGAATTTCATCCACAGGGTGGCCTCTAAAACACTCCCTCAATGACCGTGACGTGCCCCCGAAA
>PMUI01000127.1 GCA_003166955.1 Acidobacterium sp. | reverse complement strand
CGCAAGCGCAGAACTCAGGATGGCCGCAAGCTCCGCCGCTATCGAAAACGCTGGAAAGTGGAGCGGCGCTTTGCCTGGATGCACAACTTCCGCCGCCTCGTCACTCGATGGGAATACCACATCGAGAACTTCCTCGGCTTTGTCCACCTTGCCTGTCTTCACCTGCTGCTCAGACATTTATGAGACCAGTTCTAGTCGTGAACGTCGATTGCACTGCAGATTGTCATCGTCCTCCTGAAATTCGGAATCTCACTGCCTGTCCTGACCTCGCTCCAAAGGCTGTCTCCGCGAGCGAAAGTACTATGTCTGGCCAGTGCAAGTAGTCCGAAACTAAATTCACGGAGCGATGCGTTCAATTACCGGGGGGAGCAATCCGGTCATCCTGCAATAGCTGGGTACTGATGTCTTTTCCGCTGCTTGCGGTTTCCGCAAAAGCGCGATTCTTTCTGCAAAACCCGAAGTAATGGCTGTATAGCTCCCTGAAAACATCTGGAAGATGAAATTCCTCGAGTTACACGAGCGACTGCGGCTCGAAACGTGGCGCCGCATCGACCAGGGAATCCTTAGCAGTTCATTGCTGGCCCGCCAAACAGGGCTGGCTCAGGCCCACATCTCCAATTTCCTCCACCGCCGCCGCCGCCTCAGTCTTCCCGCAATGGACCGCATTCTCCTGGCGCAGGCCCTCAGCGTCGAAGACCTGGCCCCTGCGGGCCTCTCCGAGTTGCCTTCCCTCGACCGCGGATCCATGGACCTCGTGCCCATCGTCTCCCAGCTCGTTGCCATGACCGCGCCCGTCGTTGCCTCCCGCGCCGTGCTCGACACTGTGCATCTTCCCGCCGGCTGGCTCAGCAGTTTTCCTCCGCGCCGCGCTATGAGCCGCCGCAGCTGGGAGCGATTCGTCGGGGTTCGCATCACCGCCGCCCAGGCTCTGCCCATGGATCCCGTGCTCCGCATCGGCTCCATCGCCGTGCTCGACCGGCACTACAACTCCCTCGCTGCCTACCGGCCGCCTCAGCCCAACCTCTACGGCATCCGCGTCGGATCGCAGATGCTCTTCCGTCACGTTACCTTCGAATCCAGCCGCCTCGTCCTGCGCCCGCGCGCCCTCTCATGGCCCGTCGAGCTCATCGAGCTCGCCTCGCAGGAATCGCCCGCTGACCTGCTCGTCGGGCGCGTCTGCCTCTGCATTTCCGAAATCTAAACTCCGTGTCCGGACAAGACCCGCACCTTGGTCCGCTTTGATAGCATCGCCCTCAGAGGTATTCCCCAATGGATCCAGTCCCCGCCCAGGGCAATGGTGCTCGCCGAAACGAGGACATCGCGCTCGACCTGCTCAAGTTCGCGGCTGCCACCGCAGGAGTCGGCCGCAGCGGCACCTCCTCCACCGGCTTCGTGGCAGGCGGCGCTTCCAAACCCGAGGACCAGGTCACCCAGTTGCTCGAGCTGTACGCACGCTGCCTGCGCGTCGTAGAAGGAAAGCCGGCGTAGGCGCTCGGTGTCTCTCCACGGTTCGTCTCCCGTCGGTGTCCTCGTCTGCGGAGCCGGTGTCTTCGGCCGCAACCATCTCCGCGTCTACCGCGCGCTGGAAGATGAGGCCGTCCCGGTTCGTCTCGCCGCCGTTATCGAACCCGACCTCGTCCGCGCTGGCGCCGCTGCCACGGATTGGGGAGCGCCGGTCTTTTCCTCAGTCCAGGAATGTCTGGCTGCGCGCGCAAAGAATCAGGTCGACTTC
The DNA here is from genome assembly GCA_003166955.1 of Acidobacterium sp. Taxonomy (GTDB): domain Bacteria; phylum Acidobacteriota; class Terriglobia; order Terriglobales; family Acidobacteriaceae; genus Palsa-343. The sequence continues at coordinate 15,870 of PMUI01000127.1, read as the reverse complement.
TCTGCGGCATCCGTCTGCACTCCGACCTCAGTTCACTTCAACGTAAGCGAAGCCCTGCTCGCTGCCGGCATCGACCTCCTCATCGAGAAGCCCATCGCCACCACCGTCGCCGAAGCCACCCGCCTCGTGGATCTCGCCGCGCAGCACAACCGCATTTTGCAGACCGGGCATCTCGAGCGCTTCAACCCCGCCGTCATCGCCACCGAACCTCTGCTGAATCACCCCATGTTCTTTGAGGCCCACCGCCTCAGCGTCTTCAGCCCCCGCGCTCTCGACGTCGACGTGGTCCTCGATCTGATGGTGCACGACCTCGACATCGTTCTCAGCCTCGTTCAGTCCCCGGTTCGCTCCCTGCACGCTGTAGGCCTGCCCATCCTCTCGCGCAAGGTCGACATCGCCAACGTCCGCATCGAATTCGAATCGGGCTGCGTCGCCAACTTCACCGCCAGCCGCGTCAGCACGGAGAAGGTCCGCAAGCTTCGCTTCTTTCAGCCGCATCAATATGTCTCCATCGATTACGCGCGTCAGGACCTGCTCCTCATCGACGTCTCCCGCGCCGCGCACGCCGATCCCGCCACTATCGCCTCAGCCGCTTTCACCGCTGCTCCTGGATTTCCCGGCCTCCAGATCGACAAGCCAGTCGTGAAACCTGGCGAGCCGCTCCGCCTCGAAATCGAGTCCTTCCTCGAATGCGTTCACACACGCTCCACGCCTCGCGTCTCGGGTGAAGATGGCCGCGCAGCTCTCGCCCTCGCTCTCGACGTCAACGCCGCTATTGAAGCCCACGCCGAACGTGCCGGCCTCCATCGCTTTATGGGGCCCTCTCAGAAGGGGGTCCACCCCCTCGCAAGTCATTGATTCGACGGTAGACGGAGGGGGGGTAAAGGCGGTTATGTTAACTATTCGGTTATGTGGGTCGCTCTTAGCTCCCTGATTGCCGGTTGAACCGGCTTTTCCGCCAGTTCCTCGCGCACCTTCCGCATTGTTTCCAGATAAAACGCCAGGTTGTGCAGCGTGTTCAGCACCGCGGCCAGAGGCTCCTGCGCCGCCATCAGGTGCCGCAAATAAGCTCGGCTGTACCGTCGGCACACCATGCAGTTGCACGCTGGATCGGCCGGTTCCTGATCCTCGGCATACTGCCGATTCTTGATGTTCAGCCGCCCCTCAGACGTAAACAGCAGCCCATGGCGCGCCGCCCGGGTTGGCAGCACGCAGTCCATCATGTCCACACCCATGCGCGCATATTCCGCAATCTCATCCGGATAACCAACTCCCATCACGTACCGCGGCCTGTCCTCCGGCAGCAGCGGCAGCGTCGTCGCAATCATTTCCCGCGTCAGCTCGCGCGGCTCACCTACGCTCAGGCCCCCGATCGCGTATCCGGGAAAATCCATCTCCACCAGCCGCTCCGCCGACTCACGCCGCAGATCGGCAAACATACCACCCTGCACAATCCCAAACAGACTCGGCGTCTTGTCTTCGAACTTCCCGCCAGGCAAATCCCCACCACCTGTCTCAGGACGGTTTTCTGAACGCTGTCCGCTATCCGCTGTCCGCTGTTCCCACGGAACTTCATGCTTGTGTGCCTCAAAATGGTCGTGACTCCGCTTCGCCCACCTCAGCGTCACATCCAGCGAAGCCCGCGCCCGTGCCCGATCCGCCGGATACTCCGTGCACTCATCGAACGCCATCGCGATGTCCGAGCCGAGCGCGATTTGCACATCCACCGAGTGCTCCGGCGAGAAGAAGTGCGAAGACCCGTCGATATGCGACCGGAACGAGACCCCCTCGTCGGTCACTTTGCGCAGATCGCTCAGGCTGAAAACCTGAAACCCGCCCGAGTCCGTGAGGATCACCCGATCCCAGCTCATGAACCGGTGCAGTCCGCCCATTCGCCGGATCGCCTCATGCCCAGGCCGCAGATAAAGGTGATACGTATTGCCCAACAGAATCCGCACATCCAGCTCCTCAAGAAGCTGTTGCGGAACCGCCTTCACCGTCCCCTGCGTCCCCACCGGCATAAACACCGGTGTCTCGACAGCGCCATGCGGCAGCGTCATCGTCGCGCGCCGTCCCAGGTCACTGCTCCGATGGATTTGAAACGTGAGGGACACCTGCTGATTGTAGCGACCAGCTACTCCTCTGGCTCTCGCTCACGCAGCACTGCCGGAATGTCACGGCTGCCGTGCAGAACGGCCGCAATTTCTACGGTCAACTCAAGCACTCTGTAAGTGATCTGATAATCGCCAACGTGCCAAAAGCAACCGCACGACTTCCGGCAAGATCAGGTCTCGCTCGTCCGGACACTGGGTAATCCCGAAGTTGCTGAAATGCACTCGAGAATCGGTCGCTCAGACGATCCGCCGCGTCTGGACTGCGGCGATGGGATCCCAAATTTCCAGCAGATCACGCCGTGCAGTCGGCGCGACAAGCAATTCCCTGTCGGACTTCCTTTTTTCAGATTTCATGCTGGCTCTTCAACCTGAAGTTCAGCCGCCGCGCCCCGGATGCCTAACCTGACGGGATCGTGGTCAGGATTCTGCCGGGAACATCTCGATGGCAATCAAGCCGACTTCCGGCGACGTTCCGCAGAATGTTTCCTGATCTCGGCAAAAACTTCTTCCGCGGGAATGCCCTCTCCGCGATCTAATTCAGCAATCCTACGATCCAGCTCCGCCTGAAACGCCTTCAGCGCCTGCTCCCGCTCGCGCAGCCGCTCCTCCCGCTTCTCCAGCAGCCGCAGCGCCTCCCGCACCACCTCGCTCGCCGACGTGTACCGCCCGCTCTCCACTTTGTCCTGCACAAACTTCTCCAGCTCCGGCGTGAGAGAAACATTCATCGCGATTTCCTCGTGCTCCCAGAATAACAGGCTTTGACAAACTTCGTTATTTCCTGTCAACGCCCTTGGAACGGTCCGCCCCGTGACCTCAGCCACCCCAGTACGCCTCGCGCTTTTCCCGCAGCGGTACACCGAACCCGTGCGGATTACGTTAATACCCACGGCAACTCAAAAAACACTGTCCCATCGTGGGTCAGCGGGCGTACAGTGGTGCCGGGATTTCCCCACATCTGTGTCAGGAGGCTGTCATGTTAAAGCCTTTTCTGATTGTCTCGGTCTTGACCGTTATGGGCGTTGCGGCCCTCTCGCAACAGGCCCCCCAGCAGGCCCCTCCGGCTCCGGCTACACCCCCGGCCGTGGCCCCGAGCCAGCCCGCCGCGGCCCCGAGCCAGTCCAATGTTCCTGCCGAATATGCCAGCAAAGTTAATCCCGTCAAACCAACCGCAGAATCGCAGAGCCGCGCAAAGAAAATGTATGGCTGGGATTGCGCCATGTGCCACGGCGACAATGGCGACGGCAAAGGCGACGTTGCCACCGAGCAAAAACTGCCGATGCACGACTATCGCGACCCCGCTTCGCTCAAAGGCATGAGCGACGGCGAGATCTTCTACATCATCCAGAAAGGCAAAGGCACGATGCCTGCCGAAGGCGACCGCGCCAAGACGGATGAAATCTGGAACCTCGTGATCTACATTCGCAAGATGGCCACCGCCTCAGCGCACCCCTCTGCATAAGGCCGCCTAAACTCTGCTGGCGCTCGGCTCCTGCACCCGGGTGCCGTTGCCCACACCCAATTCCAGCTGCTCCGTAGCGTGTTCGTCCACCCAGGGCTGGAAGCACGCCCTGCACCGCGCCTCATACACTCCCGCCGCGCCCACCAGTACCCGAGCCTGATTGCTCCCCAGCCTCTGCGTGTGCACCGCCGTCGCGCCGCACTGCATGCACACCGCCGAAAGCTTGATCACCTCATCGGCAATCGCCAGCAGATCCGGAATCGGCGCAAACGGCTCGCCCGCAAACGTCGTATCCAGTCCCGCCAAAATCACCCGCCGCCCCATCCGTACCAGTTCATTCGCCAGGCTCACCAGCGAAACGTCGAAGAACTGCGCCTCGTCGATCCCCACCACCTCCACCACCTCGATCATCGGCATCAGGACTGACTTCAGCTCTTCCACATTCGCCACCGTCAGCGCCTCCAGCGTCTGCGCGCTGTGCGAGGCAATCGCATTCCTGTGATACCGAACGTCCAGATCCGGCTTAAAGCACGCCACCCTTCGTTTCGCGATCTCTGCTCGCTTCAGCCGCCGGATCAGTTCCTCTGATTTCCCCGAAAACATCGGCCCGGTTATCACTTCGATCCGGCCCGGATGTACGCCCGTATGCGCAGCCAGATGCGCGGTCGACATCTCGCTCCCCCTTGTCACTCGACTGTCTGCGAAGGCTCCAGTTTAGGCCCACCGCCGCCAGGCCAATGTGGAAAGCGCGGGCCGAAATTCATCTCGCAAAGCGCGACAAACTCCCTCCCCCAGCGCCCCCACCGCCCCGCCCTCTTCCTTGACACTCCCCCGCGTGTACGCGATTCTATAAATCAGGCTTTCCCGCAAGGTTAGCCGTCGTGTGCTCTGGCGGGAAGGCCGTTTCCAGGTATCCAGGTCCTGGGCGCGAGCGTGACATCGACGTAGACGCGCTCCCGGGAGCCCTTCCGTGGAAATTGATTACGTCTTGTGCCGCTGACGGGCTTTTTCCGTCCCGGCCAGAAGGACTGCGCGTTGACCTTCATCGCTTTTCTGGCTTCGCCTTTTGCCCTGCCCACCGGGGTCGCAGGGATGCTGCCATTCCTGCTCATCATCGTCGTCTTCTATTTCCTGCTCATCCGCCCCCAGCAGAAGAAACAGCGTACCTGGCAGGACATGCTCGCTAAGCTCAAGACCGGCGACCGGGTCACCACCACCGGCGGCATGCGCGGCGTCATCACGTCCATCAAAGACGACGCCATCCAGCTCCGCGTTCCCCCTGACAACCTCCGCATCGAAGTGGTCAAGAGCGCCATCGCCTCCGTAACCCAGCAGGACGACCTTAAGTAGAGACTTCCCATGAAAACAAATATCAAGACCAGACTCATCGCCATCATTGCTGTCCTGGTCGTCTTCGTCTTCGGTATCTTCCGTGTGCCTCACGGTGTCTCCGGCCAGGCTCTCAAGCAGGCCATTCTGCAGAACATTCACCTCGGCCTCGACCTCAAAGGCGGCATGCACCTCATCCTTCAGGTCAAGGTCGATGAAGCCATCAGCTCGCAGACTGACACTGACGTAGCCGGCATCCAGGGCGACCTGCAGCGCAACGGCATCGCCGGCGCCACCGTCTCCAAGCCCGACGCGAATCGCCCCGACTTCATCCAGGTCTCCGGCGTTCCCGCCGACCACGCCAATGACGTCCGCTCCCTTCTCGAATCGAGCTACAGCAATCGATTCGACGTCGGCCCAGGCGTGGCCAACAGCTGGACCCTCACCATGAAGCCCTCCGTCGAAAATGACGCCAAACAGCGCGCCCTCGATCAGGCCATCGAGGTCATCCAGTCCCGCACCAATACCCTCGGCGTCAGCGAGCCCATCATTGAGCCCTACCAGCTTGGCAGCTATCAGATCCTCGTCGAGCTTCCCGGCGTCGACGATCTCAACCGCGTCACCGATATCATCCAGTCCACCGCCCGCCTCGAAGCCCACGAAGTCACTGGCGGGCCCTGGCCCGACAAGCAGACCGCCCTCCAGTCCATCGGCGGCTATCTCCCGCCCGATTCCGTCCTGCTCCAGAGCGTCCCCGGCGCATCCGCCAGCGGCAACGTCGGTGAGTGGTATGAACTGAAGAAGATTCCCGTCTGGGGTGGCACCGACATCCGCGATGCCCAGCCCGGGCACAATCCCAACACCGGTGAGCCCGAAGTCGACTTCTACCTCACCAACGCCGCGGGCGACAAATTCGCCGCGTGGACCGGCGCCAACATCGGCAAAGACATGGCCATCGTTCTCGATAACCGTGTTCAGGAAGTCGCCGTCATCAAGGGCCAGATTCGCGACCAGGGAAACATCTCCGGAGGCGGCATTTCAGAGCAGCGTACGAAAGACCTCTCCATGCTCCTGCGCACCGGCGCCCTGCCCGCCTCCATCGAAATCATGCAGGAAACCACCGTCGGCCCCTCCCTCGGCGCTGACTCCATCCACCAGGGTGTCATAGCCTCGATCGTCGGCATGGTCACCGTGATGGTCTTCATGCTCATCTACTATCGCGGCGCGGGCATCAATGCTGACCTGGCCCTCTTCCTGAACCTCGTCATCCTCCTCGGATTCCTGGGCTACTCCGGCGCCACCCTCACCCTGCCCGGCATAGCCGGCGTCATCCTCACTATCGGTATGGGCGTCGACTCCAATGTGCTCATCTTCGAGCGCATCCGCGAGGAGATGCGCGCCGGCAAGTCGCCCTCTGCCTCCGTCGATCAGGGCTTCGCCCATGCGTGGACCACCATCGTCGACACCCACGTTACCACCATCGTCTCGGCGGCCATCCTTTTCATCTTCGGCACCGGCCCCGTTAAGGGCTTCGCCGTCACTCTTACCTTCGGTCTGCTCGCCAATCTGTTTACGGCGGTTTTCGTCTCCCGGGTCATCTTTGACGCCAACCTCAGCCGCAAACTGCACGGCGAACCGATCTCCATCTGACAGGCGGAATCATTCGTGGAACTGTTTCATGATCCTAAAATCGACTGGCTCGGGAAGAAGTGGTATTTCCTTGGCTTCTCTCTGATCTTCAGCGTCGCGGGCCTGCTCTCCATCCTTTTCTGGCACCAGCTGCCCCTCGACGTTGACTTTCGCGGCGGCACCGTCGTCCGCGTCAAATTTGCGGCCACTCCCAATGCCGACCGCATTCGCGCCGCCATCGACAGTGGCGGCCTCCGGGATGCCCGCATTCAGCAGCCCTATGGCCCCGCCGCCAACAACGAAGTCCTCGTCACGCTCTCCCGCAGCGCAACCAGCGAAGCCGCCCTCGATCAGGGGCGCGCCACCATCGTCAGCACCCTCTCCCAGAACTACACAACCGGTGCCCAGAATCAGGGCAAACTCGACCTCGACAACGTCAGCGGCTCAGCCCTCGCCTCCTGGCTCGAGCAGAACGACCCCGAGCATCTGGCCAACTCTCCTGATGCGCCAACCCGCTACGAGACCCAGGCCAACGCTGTCGTGCATTTCCGCGACGACCAGCGCAGCGGCGTCATCGACTCCATCGACAGCCTCCACGGCGTCGTCGACCCCGCCGTCCTCTCCTCCCTCCAGCAGAACGGCTGGCTCTCAGGCTTTTCCGTCCGCAGCGTCGAAATTGTCGGCGCTCAGGTCGGCAAAGTCCTCCAGCACCAGGCTGAACTCGCCACCCTTTACTCCCTGGGCGGGATGCTCGTCTACCTCTGGTTCCGCTTCGAGCTCATCTACGGCGTCGCCGCCGTCGTCGCCTGCTTCCACGACACCATCATCACCGTAGGCGCTTTCAGCCTCACCAATCAGGAAATCTCCCTCACCGTTATCGCCGCCATTTTGACCCTCATCGGCTACTCGATGANNTACTCGATGAACGACACCATCGTCGTCTTCGACCGCATTCGCGAGAATCTGCGCCTCAGCCGCCGCGAACCCCTCGCCGATCTGGTCAACCGCAGCATCAACCAAACCCTGAGCCGGACCGTCCTCACCTCCGGCCTCACCTTCCTCACCGTGCTTTCGCTCTTTGTCTTCGGTGGCGAGGTCCTCCGTGGCTTCTCCTTCGCACTCGTGGTCGGCATTATCATCGGCACCTATTCCTCCATCGCCGTCGCCGCACCCATGCTCGTTGCCTACCAGGACTGGCGCGCCCGCCGTGGCCGGGCCGCAACCCTACCCGCTGCGAAGAAAGCCAGGGTATGATGCTCCCATCCCCCTTGGGCTCCGGTATCCTGCATCCAAGTCAAGTGCAGGCTCGCCCTCCGGAAGCGGGTGCGGCTGCATACCGCCTCGGAATTGTGTTATAGAAAAGAACCGGCCCTGTTTGCCGGGCTTCTCTGCGTTCAGGATCGGCGTTGTCGGTGTTGTAGAAATCTCGCGTATCCCGGCCCGGCTCCGATTCGCGCTTCCCCGGCGCGCCTTAGCCGAATTCCCGGGAACAAATGGGGACCCTTGCGGTGTCTATACGAGGTGTTAACTACTGAAAGGTCCGAGGTCGGCCATGGCTATGTTTGAGGACATCCTGCTGGAATCCGGGCACCAGATCAAGACCAAAAGCAAGTACTACACCGTCGTTGGGCTGCTGCTGAATGGTTCGGTTCTTGCGGCGCTCGTCTTGTATCCACTCATTTATCCTGAGGCGCTGCCCAAGGCGATGATGGCCACCCTGCTGGTCGCTCCTCCGCCTCCACCCCCTCCACCCCCGCCTCCGCCTCCGGCGGTCAAGGTCACTCGGGTGGTCTCCGAGATGCTCAACAACCAGCTGACCGCGCCCACCAGAATTCCCCATGACATCAAGATGGTGAGAGAAGAAGCTGCGCCTCCCTCCGCCGGCGTTGCCGGTATGGAAGGCATGGGCTCCGCTGGCGGCGTCATGGGCGGCGTTCTCGGCAGCCTCGGCACTGGCCCGGCCCCCAAGATCCAGGCCGCCCCGCCCAAGGTCGTTAAGGTTTCTGCCGGCGTCATGCAGGGCTCCCGTATCGGTGGCGAAAACCCCACCTATCCCGCCATCGCCAAAGCGGCCAGAATTCAGGGAACCGTCGTCCTGCAGGCAACGATCTCCAAGGGTGGAACAATCGAAAACCTGCGGGTCATCAGCGGTCCGCCCATGCTTCAGGCGGCTGCTACCGAGGCCGTGCGCGGTTGGCGCTATAAGCCCTACCTCCTCAACGGAGAACCCGTCGAGGTCGAAACTCAGGTCAATGTAGTCTTCAGTCTTGGCAGCTGATTCAAATCGCCCTGCTCCCCTCCCGGATCAGGGCGATTCCAATGCTTTTCCGGCCTGCCCGCCTTTCATCCTGCGCGCAGGTATTCCATCAGCGATCTTCGGCATCTACCGCAGCAATGCCTCAGGAGGAAAGATTCAGTGATTCTCGCTCAGATCAGCCATCTCGTTAACCCGGCATCCCTGGGATTCTTCCAGGAAGGTCAGACCGTCGGATTCAGCCCCATCGATCTATGGAACAACATGGGCTGGCTCGCCCGCGGCGTCGTGTTCGTCCTGTTCATCATGTCCATCTGGTCCCTCGCCGTCATGATCGACCGCTATCTCTACTTCAACGCAGCCCGCAAGCAGTCCCGTGAGTTTGCCCCGCGCGTCGCCGGAGCCCTCAAGGAAGGCAAGCTCGACGAAGCCGTCAAGGTCGCCGACCGCAACAAAAAGTCCCACCTCGCCGAAGTCGTCGTTGCCGGCCTGCAGGAGTTCCGCAACTACGGCGGCGGCGGAGCCGTCAGCGTCGAGCAGATCGAGTCCTCCAAGCGTGCCCTCGAGCGGGCTGAGGCCATCGTTCACGCCAAACTGAAGAGAGGACTGGGCTCGCTGGCCACCATCGGTTCCACCGCCCCCTTCGTCGGCCTCTTCGGAACCGTCGCCGGCATCCTCAAGGCCTTCCAGGAAATCGCCACCCAGAAGACCCCCGGTATCGGCGCAGTCGCCGGCGGTATCTCTGAAGCCCTCGTCACCACCGCTTTCGGCCTCTTCGTCGCTATCCCGGCCGTCTGGCTGTTCAACTACTTCACCAACCGCGTGGAGGCCTTCGACGTCGAAATGGACAACTCCTCCAGCGAGCTGATCGACTACTTCATCAAGCAAAGCAATCGCCGGTAGCCGGCCCAGCTGTCTCCGCCGAGCCCTTTTGACTCGACGGAGCGTAAGTGAGCGAGAATCTTTTATAGCCGGGAGCCGCACCAGCGCTCCCGGCGCCTGATTGTCGCCCCCGCCCTAAGAATTTCGATCGGAGCGTAAGCCAATGGCAATTGCGGTAAGAAATGAAGGAGCCAAGGTCAACGCCAACATCAACGTCACCCCCATGGTCGACGTCATGCTGGTGCTGCTGATCATCTTCATGGTCATCACCCCCATGCTCCAGAACAAGGTGAACGTCGATCTCGCGCAGAGCGCCAACGCCACCCCCATGGACGACGCCAATAAGGAAGACTCCGTGGTGGTTGCCGTCACCCGCGACAGTAGAGTTTACCTGGGCCAGAACCAGGTCAGTATCGCCAATCTCGGACCTCAGGTTCGCGATGAGCTGGAAAACAAAACCAGCAAGATCGTCTACTTCCGCGCCGACGCGCGCTCCCACTACGGCACCGTCATGGATGCCATCGACGCCGTCCGCACCGCTGGCGTCGAGGAAGTGGGCATGCTCACCGAGCAGCAACAGCCCATATCAACCAGCAGGCCACCCGCCGCGGGCGGTCAGTAAGGCCGGTCATTTAGAACTGGAAGAAACGAGGAACTGATTTATGTCCATGAGCGTAGGCGGAGCCGGCGCCCTCAATGCCGAACCGAACGTAACTCCCCTCATCGACGTGCTGCTGGTGCTCCTGATCATCTTCATGGTCATTGTGCCGGTCACGCCCCGCGGGCTGGATGCGCTGGTGCCCCAGCCTCCCAAGAACAACCAGGAGCAGCCCAACGACCGCACCATCGTCGTGCAGGTTCAGGCCGGCGGCGGCGGCGTCCCCACCTACATGATCAACGAGACCCCCGTCGCGAAAGCCGATCTCGAAAGCAAGCTCAATGAGATCTTCTCCACCCGCGCCGAAAAAGTCATGTTCGTCAAAGGCGATCCCAATCTCGACTTCCAGGCCATCGCCTCCGTCATCGATACCGGCCACGCCGTTGGCGTCGATCACATCGGGCTGATTACACCCAAGATCGCGGCCGGCCAATGATCGGCAATAATTTCCCGGAGGCCGTGCCGGGTGCACTCCGGTACTCTTGCCTCGGGCCGCGAAACAAGTACAATCGCTCTCGGCAGCCCCTGAGTGCGTGGCTTTTAGGCTCCCTGGCGAGCTGAAGGAGAAGATAGACAGAATGAACCGTATAGCACGTCCAATGGTGCTGGCCGCTGCCACAATCCTCCTGGTGGCTTCCTCGACCGGCTGTAAACGCCTCGAGGCGCGCAATCAGCTCAACAAGGGAGTGCAGGCCTACAAGCAGGCGAAATACGAAGAGGCCATCGATCACTTCCAGAAAGCTGTCAACCTCGATCCCACCTACCCCATGACCCGGCTCTACCTCGCGACTGCCTACGCGCAGCAGGTCGTGCCAGGCCTCGATACTCCCGACAACGAGAAGACTGCCCAGATGGCCATCAACGGCTTCATGCAGGTTCTCCACGAGCATCCCGACGACATCACCAGCCTCAAGCAGATTGCCGCCCTCAACTACGATTTGAAAAAATTCGGTGCGGCTCGTGATTGGCAACTCAAGGTCCTTGCCGCCGATCCCAAAGACGCCGAGGCAGCCTACACCATCGGCGTCATCGACTGGACCCAGGCCTACCAGAACGCTGTCCACGCGCTCCAGAGCGCCGGATTGCAGGATGACGGCCAGGGCAACGCCAAGTTGCCTAAGCCAGTCTGCAAGGCCATCCAGGACCAGAACACGCAGCTCGTCACCGATGGTCTCAAGTATCTCCAGATGGCCGCTGACCTTCGCTCCAACTACGACGACGCCATGCAGTACCTCAACCTCATGTATCGTCGCAAGGCCGATCTGGACTGTGGCGACGATGCCGCCCGCAAGGCCGATCTGGCCTCGGCTGGCGACTGGGTCAAGAAAGCCATGGGCGCTCGCAAGGCCAACGAAGAAAAGGCCAACGAAAAAGCCAACGGCGGCGTTGTCATGAACTAACCTTCGCCGTCCGTCAGCAACTCTGCAAAGCCCCCGCACAAAGCGGGGGCTTTGCGTTCTCCCAGCTCCCTGATTCATTTTTCCTGCACCCTGTACCCTGCACCCTGTACCCTTGTATCCGGTGTTTCAAAAAGTCCTCATCGCCAACCGGGGCGAAATCGCTCTGCGCATTCTGCGCGCCTGCCGCGAACTCGGCCTCTCCACCGTTGCCGTCTACTCTGACGCCGACCGCGCTGCACCCCACGTCCTCGAAGCCGATGAAGCCTGGCGCCTCGGCCCCGCGCCTGCCCAGGAGTCCTACCTTCGTGGCGATCTGATCCTCGAAATCGCCGCCCGCACCGGCGCTGGCGCCATCCATCCCGGCTACGGCTTCCTCTCCGAGAACGCCGACTTCGCCCAGGCCTGCGAGCACACAGGGATAAAATTCATCGGCCCGCCCTCCTCGGCCATGCGCATCCTCGGCTCCAAGACCAACGCCCGCCAGGCCGCAGACGAGTTTGGCATGCCCCGCACTCCGGGCTGCGTTCACGCCCTCGCCTCGCCCGAAGAAGCCATGGACGTCGCCGCGGGCGTCGGCTATCCCGTCATGCTCAAAGCCGCTGCTGGCGGCGGCGGCAAAGGCATGCGCGCCGTCCACCGCCCCGAAGATCTTCCCTCCGCCTTCGCCTCCGCCAGCAGCGAGGCCGACCGCGCCTTCGGCTCCGGCGATATGTACCTCGAGAAGCTCATCGAGCGTCCCCGCCACATCGAAATCCAGGTCATCGCCGACGAGCACGGTCGCTGCGTCTCCCTCGGCGAACGCGAATGCTCCGTCCAGCGCCGCCATCAGAAAGTCATCGAAGAAGCCCCATCATCCGTCGTCGATCAGTCCCTCCGCCGACGCATGGGCGACGCCGCCGTCCGCCTCGCGCTCTCTGCCGGCTACACCAACGCCGGCACCATCGAATTCCTCGTCGACAAAAAAAAGAAGTTCTACTTCCTCGAGATGAACACCCGCCTCCAGGTCGAGCATCCCGTCACCGAGCTCGTCACCGGCCACGACCTCGTCCATCTCCAGATTCGCATCGCCCAGGGTGAGCCCCTCCCCTTCACCCAGAAGGACGTCCAGCTCCGCGGCCACGCCATAGAGTGCCGCATCTACGCCGAAGATCCCGCCAACGGTTTCATGCCCTCGCCCGGCCGCATCACCCGCCTCCTCCAGCCCGGCGGCCCAGGTATCCGCGAAGACTCCGGCATCTATGAAGGCTGGGTCGTCCCCGTCGACTACGACCCCATGCTCTCCAAGCTCATCGCATACGCGCCCACGCGCGACCTCGCCATCGCCCGCCTCCTCCGCGCCCTCGATGAATACGTCATCGGCGGCATCCGCACCAACCTCGCCCTCTTCCGCCGCATCCTCACTGACCCCGATTTCCGTGCAGCCCGCATCGACACCGGATATCTCGACCGCCTCCTCGCGGCTGCGCCTTCCGCGCAGGCCATCGGCTCCAACGGCCACGGCGACCTTCCCGCCGTTGCCGCAGCCGCGCTCTTCGAAGCCACAAAGAATATTGCCAACGGCTCCGTACTCAACGGCAATGGCCACGCCAGCCCCTGGAAATCCGCCGCTCGCCGCGACGCCGTCGGCGGGACCGACTAAACAGATCGCGGTAAAGCTCTGCAGGTTTGAAGGGGCACAGGGGCACAGCTTCAGCTGTGCCATAAGAACTGTAGAATCAGTTCGGCTTTAGCCGCTGGGGGATGGTTTTGCTTTCTCTCAGAGCTTTTCCGCAACATGTAATGGCTGCGCGACCATGACCTTCACCCTCGAAATCGACGGCCGCACCCGACAGGTCGAGCTCGACCCCGCCGATCCCCCCGGTCAATGGAGCATTCTTGTCGATGGCCAGCCGGTCGCTGCCGACGTCCACCTCGTCCGCCCCGGCGTTCTCTCGCTTCTCATCGCGGGCCAGTCGTATCGCATCGTCCTCGACGCCGACAACTCCGACCCCGCGCTCCACGTCGGCCCGCAGCGCGTCCCCTACCGCATTGACGATCCCCGCTCCCTGCGCTCCCGCCGCCGCCACGCCAGCACCGACGGCCCGATCGTCCTCAGAGCCTCCATGCCAGGCCGCGTCGTGCGCATCCTCGCCGAAAAAGGCGACCCCGTAGCCGCGCACCAGGGCATCCTCGTCGTCGAAGCCATGAAAATGCAGAACGAAATCAAATCGCCCAAAGACGGCCACCTCCGCGAACTCCGCGTCTCCCCCGGCGATACCGTCTCCGCAGGCGACACACTAGCCATCATCGAGTAGGCCGCTCTCGGCTCCCAGCTGTCTTACTGCTGCTGTTGCGACTGCTGAATCTGCAACAGCGGCTCGGCCGGAGGCGGTGGCGCCTGAGCCTTCTCCACCAGCATCGACCAGTCCTCCGGAATCGGCAGCTCACGATCCAGATCGGGAGCCTTCTCCGAAGTCGTCACCTGCACCGCCACGGATAACTCACTATCAGTCCGGCCGCGGAACAACCCCCTGGTCGGCGGCACATCCGCGTAATCCCGCCCCAGCGCCGTGCGAATATGCCGGTCCCGCGCCACCAGCGCGTTCGTCGGATCGAACCCCACCCACCCCAGCGCAGGCAAAAACGCCTCTACCCACGCGTGCGTCGCGCTCGATGTTGACCGGTCATGATCCTCGCTCCCGTGATACAAATACCCGCTCACGTACCGGCACGGAATCCCCACGTGCCGCACCAGCGCGATCATGATGTGCGCAAAATCCTGGCACACCCCCTGCCGCGTGTCGAGCGCCTCGTCGATCGGCGAATCCACCTGCGTGCTCTTCTTCTCATAGCTGAAGCTCTCATACAGTCGCGCGTTGATCTCATGCAGCAGCTGCAGCGGATCGTCGCGCCGCACCACCTCCAGCTCCTCCGCCAGTTTCATCAGCGCCGGCGTCGGCTTCGCGAATTCGCTTGGCAGCAGCATCTCCCAGTAGTCGCCCTCGGCTACCAGCGCATCCAGCTCCTTCCACGCTTCTGGCCCCAGTGCGGTTGGAATCGTCGCCAGCGGCTGATGCTCCACCACCGACTCCGCCACGATCACAAGCTGCCCATGCCGCCCCGGAATATCGAAGTGGTGAATGTTATTTCCCAGATGATCGCGATACGTGAACACCCGGCACCGCGGGCTCACCGACAGCGTGAACGACAAGCACCGCTGGTTGCTGTCGCTCCTCGGATGCATCCGCACTTCCATCGTGCTCTCGCTCACCGAGCGCGAGTAGAGGAACTTCGTAAGGTGCCGCACAAAATAAAAATGCATATCGCTACACCGCCAATGCCGTTTCCACCGAGTACTGGATGTATACGGCGTAAATCAAATCGTGAATCTCTCTGCACTGCTCCAGAATCCGCCACAGATACCGCACCGGATCCTGTGCCAGAATCTCCCCCACCTGCGCAAATCCCAGTGTTGCCTTCAGCCGTCCCGCCACGCGCATCAACTCGGCCCCGTGCTGCGTCCGCGTATGCTGCTGGATCGCCTCCAGCGCGTTGTGCAACGCATCCACCGCAAAGCGCACCGAGTGCGGAAAATCCGGATCCAGCAGCAAAAACTCCAGGATCCGCTCATGGGTCAGATCCGCTGTGTGCACCCGGCAAAACGCCTCGAACGCCGTACAGATGCGCAGCAGTCCCACCCACTCCAGATACTCGCTCGCGTCATCGGAGTCTTCGCCGAGAAAAACTTCGCGCTCGTAAACATCCAGCAGCGTCGTCAGCGACCAGGCCCGTTCCAGGTACTTTCCCACCCGAAGAACGTGCCATCCCTCGCCGTGGCTCAGCGTCGTATCCGTCACCCCCTGGAAAAGATGAACCCCATCGATGATCGTCGGCAAAAACTCCGCCAGATTCCTCTCCGACGGCGACGCCGTCCTTAACCGGCTGATCTCATGAAACAGCCCGTTCAGCCGCTGCCACTGCTCCGTGCTGATCTCGTCGCGAATCTGCCTGGCGTTTTCGCGCGCCCCAAAAATGCACGCCGTAATCGAAGCATGCTTCGTCGTGTCGAAACACAGCGCGTGTACCAGCGCCGTCACCCCCAGCCACCCCCCCGGCTCGCTGCCGTCGCCTTCCTCCTGCCACCCCAAGCCCGGCGCCGCACCCAC
>PMUI01000042.1 GCA_003166955.1 Acidobacterium sp. | reverse complement strand
TTCAAACAATACGGAAATAACGCATTGGTCAACATCGGCCCGCGCGGCGTTGTCATAGTCGTTACTTCCGTATTGCCGACAATCCAGACGTTAACGAGGCCAGGCAACACATGCGCGTCTGGCGCTACCAATCCGCTCCGCCGCGAACCACGCGCGCGTGCCCCGATACGT
This sequence comes from Acidobacterium sp., assembly GCA_003166955.1. Classification (GTDB taxonomy): domain Bacteria; phylum Acidobacteriota; class Terriglobia; order Terriglobales; family Acidobacteriaceae; genus Palsa-343. The sequence continues at coordinate 117,066 of PMUI01000042.1, read as the reverse complement.
TAGGGTGTCGGTTGCTCTAGTGGTAGGTTGAGGCGTGCAAAAGAGCTCAAAGGGAGTTTGAGAGGGAAGTAATGACAGGCAAAGTGCTCTTGTTCCTCGCAGTGCTGGGCGCGCTCATGCCCCTCCAGGCTGGAGCGCAATCGGCGACCGATATGGCCGTCCTCAGAGGACTCGCGCCCGTCACCGTGCTGGCCAACAGCAAGGAGGGCAACGCCACCCTCGCAGCGAACTACGCCGTCACCGGCGGCATCCAGACCGGCGCCATCCGCCAGGCCACGCTTCTGCCTTTCCCGGAGCAGCAGCAGCAGGCGTTGCGCGATGCTTTCATCACCCGCGACAACCTCGTCGAGCTTGCGGACGGACTCGGCACCACCCTCGGCGCCGCCTGGCTCGCCCGTGCTCACTACATCGATCAGACCCATTGCACCAACCTGTCGCAGTCGGTCGCCGATGTGATCGCCTACGCGAACGCACTCACTGGAATGAATTCCAACTCCGGCAAATTCTTCTTTGCCAACGCGACGACGGACGGCAACGCGCCGGTCTCCGCTGAAGCCATGGAAATCCTCAGGAAGAACAAAGGCGAGACCGACATCTTCGGAAAGAGCTATGGCTTTCCAGCGGGTGCCCCCGGCGCCGATGCCTACGGTGACTCCCGTCCGTTCCAGACCGAGCCAAGCACGTCGCAGATCCTCGGCCTCGATTACTTCAATATCCCCGCTGACAACACTGTCTACAACCGTGGTCCCATGACGAACCTGATCAACAGCCCCTCCTTCCCGAGCGGCCACACCACTTACGGCTACGCCGGAGCCCTGATTCTCGCCGTGCTCGTCCCGGAGAGATACCAACAGATGATGGCGCGCGCCGCCGAATACGGCAATGACCGCATCATCGTCGGCGCACACTATGCAATGGACGTCCTGGCTGGACGCAGCCTCGCTCTCTATGACATGGCGCATCTTCTCGCAAATGACCCGCTCTATATGGGCCTCACCATCAAAGGTGCTCCCGCAACCACGGATTTTCAGAGCGCCATCAGGAGAGCACGCGCCGATGCGATCGCGATCCTGCAGACCTCGTGCGGCAACACGATGCAGGACTGCTCGCGCGAGGACACCGGACGTCTGGGCAATCCCGCAGCCGACGAGGCCTTTTATGCCGACACGCAGACCTACAACCTGCCCGTGGTCTACCCCTCTAATGCCAACCGCAAAGAAGACGTTGCGAAACTGGTGCCAGAGGCCGGATACTTGCTGACAATCGCTTTTCCGTCGCTGACTCTTGACCAGGCCAATCAAATTCTCACCGAAACCGAGGGGCCGGGTGGCGGCTTTCTTGACGACGGCTCACCGTTCGGCGTCTACTCGCGCCTCAACCTCTATGCGGCAGCGGGAAGAGCTGCGGCCGCGGCTTCTCACTAAGGTAACGCGGCGCGTGACTGAATGTGGCTGGTCCAATAACGAGCATGTTGCTAAGGCGAGACAGCGAGACGCTTCAGGATCATCGTCTGAAAAACAAGTACCGTGATGCCGACGACGATCTGCAGCACAGAGGAGATGGTAAGTTCGCGCATGGCCGGTCGGGCTGCCTTTTGTCGTTGCACAATAACGCAAACCATTCGCCTAGGCACAAAAAGAATGGCCTCCGTCTGCGTAACCGGAGGCCCTTGTGAAAAGGAGAATCGTTATGCCTACCCTTCAATACTGCGTCTACTTCAGGTGCGGGAGCACACAAATTTATTCCAGCGGGCGCTCACCTCCCTCTACGGTGTAGCTGGCGTCTCCAGCCGCCCGCGTCAGATGGTCAGGGCTGGGCGGTATGGCTTCGGGCCACGATTCGTCTGTTGCTGACGGGCCTGGCCGCTGGACTCACGCTGTCGGCCAAGCACAGCGGGATTTTGCTGGCCCCCATGCTGCTGGGATTGACGCTGGTAGAGATCGCCTGTGCCGAACCGGGACACCGCAAGCGGATGGCCGGGACACTGTTGGGCGGATTTGCCGCCATCGTGGTCCTCGCGGTCGCAGTGCTCTGGGCTTTCTACGGTTTTCGCTATGCGGCCAGACCGGCAGGGCTGGTGATGAACCCGACGCTAAGCGAATACGCTGCACCGCTCCTGGGGATGAACAGTTGGGTCATAGGACATCTCGCCAGCTGGCGGTTGCTGCCGGAATCCTGGCTGATGGGCATGACCGACATCCACTATGCATCGCAGCAGTATCCCATCTTCCTGCTCGGGCACGACTATGCACACGGTGTTTGGTGGTACTTCCCCGTCGCGCTGTCCATCAAGACGTCACTGGGCTTGATCGGTCTGGTGGTTATGTCCGGGATTGCGCTGTTCAGCGGACGGCTCAGCCACAGAAGAGAAGTAGCGTACCTGGTTGTGCCTGGGGCTATCTATCTGGCTGTGGCGATCCTCAGCGGCATGAACATCGGCACTCGTCATGTTCTGTTCCTGTATCCGCTGGCCGCGTTGCTGGCAGCCGCGGGTCTAACAGCGCTCGCGCAGCACAACTGGCGCTGGATCTGGATCGGTGGAGGATTGGTGGTGTGTCATGTTGTTTCCGCCCTGACTGTGTTTCCGGCCGAGATGGCGTACGCCAACGAAGCCTGGGGCGGAGCGGCGAACACACACAAATACCTGAGCGATTCCAGTGTGGATTGGGCGCAGCAACTGCCGCACGTCAAACAATGGGTGGACGCCCATCCTGGCGAGGAGTGCTGGTTCGCCTATTCCGCTTTCCCGGATCTTCGTCCGCAAGCCTACGGCATCCCCTGCCACCCGCTGCCCACGGCCCATACCGGATATGAAAACCTGCCCGTCGATGTGCCAGAAACCATTCATGGCAACCTCCTGTTAAGCGCCGACGATCTGGAAGCCTGTGACTGGCCCAGCGACCAGTTGAATGTCTTCGAACGATTTCGGTGGGTGCCGATGGCGGAGCAGATCGATCACAGTGTCTTTGTCTACCGTGGCGATTTCCATGTGCCTGAAGCGGCGGCGCTGGCGTCAGTCCAGAAGTCGACAATCCTGCTGCGGCAGAACAGGCCCGCAGAGGCTTTGGTTGCGGCAAAGAGGGCGGTCGCTTTGCAACCGGAGAATTTGCTGGCGCAGATGGCCCTGGGAGACGCCCAGACGGCATTAGGCGACAAAAACAGTGCACGCGCCGCCTATCAATTGGCTCTGGCGGCGGCGCATCGATTGGAAGCCGACGCCCAGCCGCTGTATGCGCCGGATTTAGAGCAGAAACTGCATCCATGACATCGAAACATCAAACTGTTGCATACAGGGCCGATGCGCTCATCGAACCGGCTGTGGCATGGTCGGCAATACGGAAATTACAGCCCGAAACTTCCGTATGGCCGGTGATACGGCCACAACCAAGGAATTTCAGTGGTTCCCCCTCTCGATGCATTGGCGATTTAGCTGCTCATCGCTTGTGGCGTGCGGTCCAATCTACGGATTCCTGACGACTCACGCTGAAACCTGCGCTTCATTACCGATTGTTTCAATGCCAGCAGCGGGGGCGCTCCGGCGTGACTGGGCAACGTCCACGACGATCAGGGTAATGTCATCCTGCTGGGTCGTGGAGGCAGGTTGCCACCGCCGGATCTCCGTCATCATCTGATTTGACAATTCCAGGGTGCCGGAATGCAGGTAGCGGTGCGTTTCTATACATTGATCTCAATCGAGCCGCGCCCGCAGCCGACCCATCGAGTGGAGGAGCAACAATGATGCGATCCAGAAATATCCAGATTCTGCTATCCTGTGCCGCGCTGCCGTTGCTCCTCTGCGCCGCGCACGAGGTTTCCGCCCGGTCCACACCGCAGCGGTCGCTGCTGGCTCTCTCGAAGCGCAACCACACACTGGCCATTATCGATCCGGCCACCTTACAGGTCATCGCGCGCGCTCCCGTGGGGCCAGACCCGCATGAGGTAATTGCGTCCGCCGATGGCCGCACCGCCTACGTCTCGATCTACGGCGGCGGCCGCTATCACGCACTCTCGGTCATCGACCTTGTCGCGCAGAAAGCGCTGCCGGATATCGATACCGGCGCGCTGAACGGCCCCCACGGTCTGGCCTGGGTCGGCGGGAAATTGTGGTTCACAGCGGAGGGCGCGAAAGCGATCGCTCGCTACGATCCAGCAACGGCCAGGATCGAATGGATCATGGGGACCGGTCAGAACCGGACGCACATGATCTACGTCACCGCAGACGAGAAGCAGATTTACACCACGAATGTCAGCTCCGGAACGGTGACCCTTCTGGAGAAAGTCACGCTGCCTCCCATGGGACCACCGCCAGGCATGCATCCGCCCGCGGGCGCACCGACGACGCCCCCCGGGAACGGCCAACCGCGCATGGACTGGAACGAGACGATCATCCCGGTAGGCAAGGGAGACGAGGGCTTCGACGTCTCGCCGGACGGCCGCGAGCTGTGGACGGCAGATGCGCAGGACGGCACGCTTTCGATCATCGACATCGCCAGCAAAAAGGTGACGGCCACGCTCGACGCAAAGATCTTCGGTGCCAACCGGCTCAAATTCACACCCGATGGCAAGCTTGTGCTGGTCTCCAGTCTCGGGAATGGCAATCTCTTCATCTACGACGCCGCGTCGCGGAAGGAAATCAAGCAGGTGCTGATCGGCCATGGTGCTGCCGGCATTCTTATGGACCCCGTCGGAGATCGCGCATTTGTTGCCTGCTCTCCGGACGACTACATCGCGGTCGTGAATCTGAAGACGCTCTCCGTCACTGGCCACCTCGATGTCGGCGGGGAACCGGACGGTCTGGCCTGGGCGGTGCGACCGCAGAGCTGAAAAACCCAGAGCTTCGACGCCGATGCCGAACCAACATCGCGGGGCTGTGAGCCGTAACAGCCACATAGCCCGAGACGCCAAATTCCATCAGCATCCATGCCAGAATGACACCTGCAATTCGAACACTGCAGCGCGGGGCTTCGGAGCTCGGCGGGTGGCCGGCTTCGACGACTGAACCCCGATCTGTACAAGGTCCGGCATGCCCGACCTCCTGATTTCAGGCCATCAGAGGCGGCGCAAGGGAGCAGGGCGGGGGAGCCTCAAATCGGAGGTGACCGCAATCCGGATGGTTGTCGGATATACGGACATTTCACCGGGTTGCACCCCGAAGGTCGAAACTTCCGGATAGCCGGTAATCCGTCCGGAACCGGAGGCCGTGCCAAAGCTCTCGATGAGTGACGAGTTGATTTTGCGCTCTCGACAAGCCGGATGATGTCGCCTGCGTGATTGTGTTTCTCGCCTCCGATGGTGCTCGGTGGATTACCTAGGGCAGTATTCCCGTGGACGGTGGGTCGAAGTTGTAGATTTCGCCGGCATCCGCCTGGCTGTACCCTGGCCCGCCTCCGCAATCGATCCGAAGATAATCCTATAGTGCAGCAGGTTGCCGCTCGACCCGCGCCTTAATGAGCTCTTCGGTAGTAATGGTTGGGCGCGCCGGGAGTGGGAATGTTGTCGCTAACTCGCGCCCCGGCGGCATGCGCCCTTGTCAATGCGGCGGTCAGCGTGATGCCGGTACCGGAGACCTGTGCGCCTGCGGCGTGCGCATGAATGAGCTGCGCTCTGACGGTAATCGTGGAGGGGCCGAACCTCCTGACAGACGCAACAACCGCCGTCTCAGAGTTCGCGCCATCATCAATGGTGATGGTCTGGTCGTCGCGAAACCCAATCGCGCTGGCGACAGGGATAACAATCGCGCCCGCGTCGGTGGCGGTGCCTACGGTGGTAGCGCCCGCCGTGCCAACCGTCGCGATGACGGCGGTCTCGAGGTCCGCGCCGGTATCAATCGTGATCTTCTCGCCGGCATCAAAGCCTTCCACGCTGGTGACTTTGATATTGGTTGCGCCGCCGGCCGACGCGGTCGACAGGCTGGCAGCAGCCTGCGTCAGGAAGTCGGTGCAGTTGCTGTCGGTGTCAGCGCCGTCGGGTAAGCGGCCCGCGCTTACGTTGGCACCAGCAGCCGGCCCGAACCCTGCGGCTGCACCGGGAGCAGGCGCATAGCAGCCACTCTGCTCCGATCCGGAGGTAGCCTGGTAACCCTCGGCGGCCCAGGGGTCGACGAGGCCGCCATAGTTCAGGCTGTCGACAACAAGGCCAGAGGCGTCACGCAGCACCATGCTGCCGGCGCTGAGGGTAATGGTACGGTCGAAGAAGGGTGCGCTGGTCCAGAGGGTGGGGCCCCCGAACCACTGGTTCGGCGCCGGGGTCCCCTGATAGCCCGCAGTTGTGTCTGCTGAGTCCCGCACAACCGCGTCGATGGCATGGTCGTGGTCCAGAGGGCGATCAATCGTAATGCCTGTGCCGAGCGCCTGGACGGGTTCATCGCTCGAATGTGCAAATGCGGTCGCCGGTTGGAAGCTGATTCCCGTTCCGCAGTCGCTGAAGGGGAGGTTGGCCGCATGGGCGAACTTGAGCGGGGCCGCCAGATCGAGGCCCGTGCCCGGAATGACCGCCCCTTCGCTGTCGATATGCGCCTGGGCGAGGGCTGGCGAAAAGTCGATGCCGGTGCCACCCGAACCCAAGGTGCCGACGGCGGTGATGGTCACCGTTTCCTGTTTCGCGGGAGTGCCAATGGTCAGCTTATCGCCCACGGCAAAACCGTTCACATTGCGGACTTTTATTCTGGTCGCGCCGGCGCTCGCATCCGCCGCCAGATTTGTGTGGCGGGCCTGCGTGCCAACATTGGTAACCGTGACGGTTTCGATTCCGTGGCCGACGCTGTCGATGTCCAACCGGATCTTGTCTCCGACCGAGATGCCGGAGACCGACGTCACCTTAATATTGGTCGACCCAGCCGGCGCGTCCGCACCCAGGTAGGCTTGCGTGCCCGACTTGCCAACCGCGGTGATCGTAGCCACCTCGTACTGCTCCCTGGCTTTTGCGACCACAGGGTAAGTGGCGCCATAGCCAATGGCGATCTTCTCGCCGACCGCGAAGCCGGACACGCTCGTGACAGGCAAATTGGTCGAGCCAGCAGGGATCGTGATCGCCTGACCATCCGGCAGAGGTTGCCACAACGTCGTATTGCTGTTGGCTGCCGTCCCAATCTTTGCAATCTTGCGGGTCTCTGCGCTGGAACCGGCGCCGATGCTCACCGTGTCGCCGACCGATATACCGGTCGTGCTCCTGACATAGAGGGTGGTATCACCCCCACGTGCCGGGGCCGCCAACCCGGAGTTGGAGAGGCCTAACAGGTAAAAGCCGCCAGCGTCGAGCTTCGTCCCGGCCGGGATCTTCACCGCGGAGAAGATGGCTTGTTGGGTCGGGTGCTGGGTGAGGCTCCAGTTGGAGATGTCGACGCTGCGTGTGCCGGCGTTATAGAGCTCAATGAACGAGTCCGTTGGATTGGAGGGAGGACCGGAACGAATGCGGAACTCGTTAACCCTGACCGGGCTGACATTCCGTACCTTCTCTGCTGTTGTCTCGAATTGCTTACGGCCGCTGGCAGGGTTGGTCCACCAGACGTTGCCGACAAGGTCGCCGTTGAACGCCTCCGGCCCCGAGGTGACCTTGAAAGTCGCACTCACGCTTGCACCAGGCGCCACCGGGTCAGTGAACGTCTTCGACGTATCGGTGCTCCCCGTAACGACGGAGGTCCACTGCTTGCCGGGCGCGGAGATGCTCAACTTTATGCCTTCGGCCGATGCACCCGTGGCATTTGTGAATGTCAGCGTGGTGTCCGCCGATGACCGCGGGGAGAACGTCTGGAGTCCTGGCGGAGTGGCGTTTGCCGAACCTTGCGCCAGACTAAGCGCCGCCACGTTGTACCCGGCAGCCACGACGTTGGCCTGCACCAGCTGATCGGTGGCGTCGGCCGGGAAGGTGTTTGCGGCCGTCATCGCGCCTTCATAGAAGGTGCCCTGCGAGCTGTTGCTGTTGTCGCCCCCGTTGCCGAGGAGGATCGCCCCCTGCTTGCGCATCGGGTCATAGGTGGCATTCACGCGCTGTCCGTCGAAGATCACCGACAGCACGCCGTGCTGTGCGTCGCCGCCCATGCTCGTCCAGTGGTGCGGTTCGCCCTTGGCCATCGCTGTTACGAATCGCCAGGAGATGGACTGCAGGTTGGGGCAATTTTTGGATCCATCCGGATTCACACAACCAACCAGATTGTTCTCCTGATCGGTCATGATCCACGGACCGCGAGAGCTCCCATTAAACCAGCCCGAGGAGTTGCCGAAGTACGCGGTCTCCATCGTGCCGTTGTCATCGTCGCGGCTGTCGATCTCAGCGTTGCCGTAGTCGAAACAGCAGCCAGAGTTATAGTGCTGACCGTTAACAACCCAGTACTGCCCTTGCGCCTGGTCATCGACCGCGGTGCCTTTCGGGTCGTCCTCGCGCAAGCCCATGCCCGGCTCAATAAAGACGCCGTAGACCTTGTGGCCCATGACGGTGATTGGCGCCATGTCGGCGAGCGGAACGTTGTTCAATCCGCCCATGGCCGGCCCACTGAATCCGCCGCGGGGCGCCTGGGTCAGGTCGTTGTGTTTTGGGGATTGGTCGTAGATGGTGGTGATCCAGCAATATGTGTTGGCGCAGAACTTATCCTGTGCCGCCGCGTCGGCGTATCCGCCCGCATCCGGTACGGGCGATGCGACGGGCTCGATGACCCCGATGTCCAGAGTCTTGCCGTCCGACTGGCGCAGGATCTGATAGAGCGGGCCGTTATAGGAGGCGTACAGAGCGCGCGTCGTGCTGTGGGCGGCCACGCAAGGGTCGCCGGCGGCGGCGTAAATATCGCATGGGCCTTTGGGCCTCGGCGGAGGAACATGAGGGGCTGCCCCGGCCTGTTGTGCCATCAACGGAGTGCTCATCGCAGTGAGCGCAAGCGCGAGCAGCAGTCTAGGAATGATTCTCGTTTTCATGCTGATCCTGTGTGCCTTGCCGGATTTGTTCCGGCGTTTGTCAGAGGCGGAAACTTCTCTTTTCCTTAGGCTGTCCATTTTCGCCAAACCACCTGCCGGGAATACGTATACCACCAGTTACTGAAGCAGCTCGATCCGTTCTGACTTTATTTATGTGGGAATACGTTTACCTCTCTCATCCCTGCAACGGACTGGCGGTGTACGGAAGCACAGCGTCTTGCCGTCGCTCAACGCGCCGCCCAGGTATGCTGACAAAAGAGGTTGCACTCTTTCAGGTTCTGGGCGTGTTGTCGGCAATACGGAAGTTTGGCCTCCGCCCGCCCCGCGCTCCCCGGCTATACGGGCTTTACTTTTTGTGCCCCGCCAGGTATAAGGGCCGCTAACGGCGGCTTAAACCGGCTTAAAGCGGAGGGCTGCCAAACACCAGGGAATCAGGGACCTACAGACGTAACTGACTTGGAATCAGCCCCGTGGACGCTCGGCTAGGTATAAGTTCAGAGGTAATTATCCCCTTGACACACGTAACGGTGATACGATTGAGACTGTGCTCACGGCCTACGATGACATCTCAGCCAAGTTCGAGCGGGCCAATCAGCACGTCCATGATCTCCGGGACAGATGGAATGCCTTCAGGGAAGCCAACCCCATAACAGTCCGGGGCGAATACAACCACAAGTTTCCTATATCGATTATTTCGCTGTCAGCATTCCCGAATTGCCCATCGAATATTCCCTGATCCTCGGCGACGCTCTTTTTAATCTGCGATCCACTCTGGATCACCTCGTTTGGCGGCTGATCGAAGCCTCCGGGAGCGTGCCCGATGTCCGTGCCGGTTTCCCAATTTTCGACACTCCCGATGACTATAAGGCCAAATCTCCGAGACATGTAAATGGCATGGGGCAGAACGCTGCTGACGCAATCCGCCGAATCTACCCATACAAGACTGGGAATAAAGCGCTCTGGGTACTCCATCGTTTGAACATCATCGACAAGCATCGTTTGCTGCTGACGATAGGGACGCATGCCTATGGCCACAGCGTTCCTCCAAAGAGACAGGCGGAGTTGCGTTCGGATTGGGCCAATCGCAGCCCCAAAACTCCCGTTCCCAACTTCCAAATCGCCCCGCTGCCGGGTGGTCCCGCAGCTCTCAAGGCAGGCGAGGTATTCTGCACCCTCAGCGGTCTTCAGACGGACGAGAATATGAAGTTCTTTTTGGATATAGCAATCAATGAGGCTGAGGTCACATCTGTCACCCCCCTCACAATTCTCCTGGACGTGCTGAGCACGGAGGTCCGTACCGTCATTCAAAGACTGGTTCCGTATCTGCGATGAGGCCACAATCAACCTTTCCGGCGGATCGTGGTACACTCCGCCTAAGCGGAGGATCACAGGCAGCATGAGCGGCAACTCAGGCGGCAAGGAACCGAGCGCGAGTACCAAATTCAAGCCTTCAGCGGAAGTCGCATCGAAGATGCAGCCCATCTCCCGCGAGGCATTCACAAATCTTGTGCGTCGAGCGGTTAGTTCACCCGCTCTGCAACCTGGTCTAGCAAAGAAACGAACATAGGCTCTTCGGCGAACCGCCGGTTGTAACGGAAGCTGTACTCGTCCAAATAGGACTGGAGATACTTCCGGCTGACTGAATGGTACACTCCGCCGATTCCCCTCTTTACCAAGCTCCAGAATCCCTCAATCGTGTTCGTGTGGGCTTCGCCCATGACGTAGACCTTCTCCTGATGCTGGACCCGCTTGTGGACATATCCGTTCGTCTCATTAGCCAGCCGATCATAAACGGGGTACTCGTCCGTATAAACCGTGCTGGAGGGCAACACGCGCTCATGGATGATCGGGAAAATCGTCTTAGCCTTCACATCCGGCGTCACCATAGCGACCACTCGTCCGCCGCGCTCCACCATCCCGAACACTGGAGTTTTGGGTGAGTCAGGTCCGGGCCTTCCGCTATCTACACGCTTCGCAAAATGCTTGTTCTTGTCCTTCCCGCCAATGTAGGTTTCGTCGAGTTCCACCGCTTCGCCCTCCAGGCTGATGTCCTCCGACATCAGGGTGCGAATCTGCTTAAACATGCGCCAGGCCGTTTTGTACGTCACGCCAGTCTCGCGCTGGATTTGCTTGGCAGAGATGCCGCAGCGCGTGGCGGACATCAGGAACATAGCGTAGAACCATGTCTTCAGCGACGTGCGGCTGTCCTGGAAGATAGTCCCGGCCATGGGGTAGATATGGCTTCCGCAGTGGTCGCACGAATAAGCCGGGCGTCCCGTCAGCCGATAGTGTTTCCGATCCTCGCCGCACTTTTCGCAGGGAACCAAGCCGCTGGGATACTTCTGGTCCATCAGAAACGCCAAGCAGGCTGCATCATCGGGGAACTGAGCATTAAAATCGCTCACCGTGAACCGCAAGTGCTTCGGAATGCTCTGCTTGACTTTCATGTTCACATCTTCGCACATTATTCTACGTGTGTCAAGGGGATAATTACCAGTTCAGAATATCAGGTTGAGAGAATTAAACTGCCAAATATCTTTTGTGGTTTTGGCGTGTAAGTCATTCTAAGTCAGCGGTCATTACTTTGGACTTTTCCACAAAAGCTTGACAAAAATCAGCGGGAAGGCCGAAGCAGGAAGCTGGAAGCCAGAATTGGGAAGCAGGAAGCAGGAAGCAGGAAGCGGGAAGCTGGAAGCGGGAAGCTGGAAGCAGCTCCTGCCTTTGCCACATTCGGTTATTTCATGTGGGTTTCCATCGGGAAGTGACCGCGACTTTCATGCCGGGCCACAAGAACGCGGCATGACTTCGCTTAGCCTGCCCCTGGGCAGGCTCGGAGGAGGGGGTCAGGCCCCCAGCAAGTCGTTGATTCGAAGGGGACGGTGGTGGGGAGAAGCCGTGTATGTTAACTACTCGGTTAATGGGCTGCGCACAGTTGCTAAGAAACCTCTGATCAGGTGGCGTTTTTGACTGCCCGGGCCTACTTCGGGGCGGGGGAAGGGAGACGGTGGCTGGAGTGAAGGCTTCCTTCGATTGTTCGGTATGGCCGACTTTACGGCCAGAACCCGTCGATGAGCGCGTTGGCCTGTTATCACTCTCATGCGAACTACTACAATGGGACAGTTCCAGAACTGCCACATTACGCGGCGCGATCCGTCGCCATAAACGATTAACTTGGATCGCGTGTACATCAACCTTCCAGACGAGGTGCAAAGCCGTATGCAGCGGTGGCTTGCGTGGTTGGTCATCGCAGTTTGTGGCGTGGCGTACGCACAAAAGGAGGACGTTGACGCCAATGAGAGAGTTCTGCGTGCGCTACGCACCTTCAACAAGGCGCAAGTTTTGTATCGAGCTTATGGCGAAGGCTTCGCGTGTCGGCTGGAGCAACTCGGGCCACCACAGAAGGGCGCCAAGTCTTCCCCTCAGGCTGCGGGCTTGATTGACGAAGAACTCGCATCCGGCGAGTTCGCAGGCTATTACATTCGATTGAACTGCACGTCCGACGACTATCAGGTCATAGCTGTTCCTGCCTCCGCTGGTGCAGGAGCCGTGTGGTGCGTTGATAAGAGTGCGGTCTTAAGAACTGCGGATACGGCCGATACGTGCATCGCTGAAGGTAAGGTTCCGCCACGCCCGAAGCGGGCGACACCAGATCAGTTCTCAAAGACGGCTCCAGGCGTGGCTCAGGAGACTCAGGCGCATGGGTACTGGATCGATCCGTCCGATGGCCTCGTGTGGGCCGCGAAAGATAGCGGCAAAAGGGGGAGTTGGCACAAGGCAATGAACTACTGCCGCAAGCTGCGACTGGCAGGATATTCGGATTGGAGGCTGGCGACGATCGATGAACTGGAGAGTCTCGTCAACCTGCCGGCTTACGCTACCGAATATGTAGGTAGCTCCGACATTCTGCATCGCAATGGTGACCTTCAAGTAAGCGGAGGTCTCCAGCTTACCTACGGACGCCAATGGAGCAGCACTCCGGTCATTGAGGCGAATGGGCATCCTTCCGGCGCCGGCTTCTGGTCCTTCTGGTTCGATGAGGGGCGCAGGTGGAAGGGCTTCGAGGATTGGGCGGAAGGTGACACGATGAATGCGCTCTGTGTCCGGGACGCCAAGGCTCGACCGTCAAAATGAATTCATCTCCTGTGCGGAGAATCGGCCTTCCTATCAATTCTGCAGAGCTTGATGATAAATCGCCGAGTCGCTCATCGAACGCTTCCGCTTGTTGCCGAATCACGGCTTTCCGGAAGTTTGGCTGCGGGCGGTACTCAGGGGCTGAAGCCCGCATGGTTGTGCGGCCTTAACGGCACGACTGAAGTCGTGCCCTGATACAAAAGCCTCTCCGTCACCTATTAACCTAAGAGTTAACATGTACGGCTTCGCCCCACTACCGCCCCCTTTCAAATCAACAGCTTGCTGGGGGCTGACCCTCCTCTCCGGACATAGGTCGACACGGTCGAGCTAAGCGGATGAGCTGGCCATGGCTGCCGGGTGAGCCAGCTCGTGCTCGGCGAGGGTGACGCATTCTTCGAGGATGTCGAGGGCGATGGCCGCTTCGTTTTCGTTGACGATGAGGGGTGGGGCGAGGCGGATGGAGTTTTCGCCGCAGCCGAGGATGAGGAGTCCGCGCTCGAAGGCGAGGTCGACGATGCGGTCGCGGAGGAGCGGCGCGATTTCGCGGGTCTGCCGATCTTTGACGATCTCGATGCCGATCATGAGGCCGCGGCCGCGGACATCGCCGATGACGGGATGTTTGGCCGGCCACTTATACAGACGCGAGAACATCTTTTCGCCCTGTTTTGTGGCATTGGCGAGGCCTTCCCGTTCAAGAATATCGATGGTGGCGAGCGCGGCGGCGATGCAGATGGGGTTACCACCGAAAGTGGAGGCGTGGGAGCCGGGCTTCCAGTCCATGATGGCGGCGCGCGTCATGCAGATGCCGAGGGGCATGCCTGAGGCAATGCCTTTGGCCATGCAGACGATGTCGGGCTCGACGCCGGTGTGCTCGATGGCCCACCACTTGCCGGTGCGGCCGGCGCCGGACTGGACCTCGTCGGCGACGAGGAGGATGCCGTACTTGTCGCAGATGCGGCGGAGCTCCTGCATAAAGATGGTGGGAGCGACGACGTAGCCGCCTTCACCCTGGATGGGCTCGACGAAGATGGCGGCGACTTCTTCAGGCGCGAGGACAGTGTGGAAGAGCTTCTGCTCGATGTAGCGTGCGCAGCCGAGGGCGAAGGCTTCTTCTTCCTGTGGGCCGCCGGTACAGCCGCGATAGGTGTAGGGGTAACGGACGTGCGTGACGCCGGGGACGAGCGGGGCGAAGCGGCGGCGCTGTTGCGGCTTCGAGGCGGTGAGGGAGAGCGCGCCCATCGTGCGGCCGTGGAAGGCGCCGAAGAAGGCGATCATGTTCTGGCGGCCGGTGTGGTAGCGGGCGATTTTGAGGGCGCACTCGATGGCCTCGGCGCCGGAGTTGCCGTAGTAGAAACGGTGGGGCCCAGGCATGGGCGCGATGGAAGAGAGGCGCTCCGAGAGCGTGACCAGCGCTTCGTAATAGAAGTCCGTGCCGGATATGTGGATGAGCTCGGCGGCCTGCTTCTGAATGGCGGCGACGACCTCGGGATGGCAATGGCCGGTGGAGACGACGGCGATGCCGGCGGCGAAGTCAAGAAACTCATTGCCATCGACGTCTTCGACGCGCAGGCCACGGCCGCGCTTCGCGACCATGGGATAGGAGCGCGTGTAGCTGGGCGAGATGAGGCGGTCGTCGGCTTCGACGATGCGGCGGGCCTCGGGGCCAGGGAGAGGCATTTTAATTTTGGGGCCGTACTGGCTGAGGATTTCGGTGGCGACGGGCGTAGCAGTCATCGGGGTCTCTCCTTACAGGTGCGGTGCGGGTGTGGGGCGGCTGACGGATCCGAAGATCGGGACGGCGCTGCTGGTGAGAGAGGTCGTCTTCGGGCAGGGCGCGGGGTAGGCGTCGAGGGCGGCGGTGACTAGTCGCTGCCGAAGAGACTCGGTCGCGTGCGGGTGGGCAGGATCCTTGTATAGCGACGGGGATTGATCGCGCGCACAAAGGCCTCGTTCCAGCTGATTAGGCTGGGAATGGCCGGGATGGTGGAGGTGTGGCGCATAGGTCTGCTCGTCCCGAGGATAGCATGGGGCGGGAACGATTCGACAGCGTTTTAGTGCAGGGTCAGCACTCTTGTGGAGGTTAGTTTCGCGGCCTTTGCGGCGAGTTTGCGGTCGAAGGTGACGAACTGGTCAGCGGTTTGGGAACTGGCCAGGTGGAGGGCGTCGGCAAAGTCCATGCCGGCGGCATACCAGTCGAGGGCCTGTGCGACCACAGGCGCATCTTCCACATGAACCTGCGGCGATCCCGCCAAAGCGCGAAGAGAAACTACAATCGCCTGCCGATCGAACCCATACCGGTAGCGCAGGACCCACTCCGTTTCCAGAATGACTGTTTTCAGGAGCAGAATCTGCTGGGTATGAAATAACCGGTCAGCTCTTGCTGCCTGAGCAGCATGATCGCGCGCAATGTAGCGGACGACGATATTAGTATCGACCGCGAGCATGACGATCCCTTACGCCGATGGCTATGGCTTCGTCCATTTCCGCGAGCGTTTTCGGCTTGCCCTTGTACTTGTTTTTCTCAAGGATTGCCATTAGCTCGTCGAAGGTAGTTGGCGGAAAGGGTTTGGCGGGCCGGAGCAGGACGCCCTCTTCCGTCTCTTCGACGATGAGCCGGGTGCCGGGCTCCCACTTGCGGTTCTGCCGCACGGAAAGGGGAAGAACGACTTGTCCTTTCGAGGAGAGGGTGGTTTCCATTGCCGGAACCTCACGGTAAGACTAAGTAAGATTATACCACTGATTGAGCTGACGATTTCGCGCCTGGAGGGGAGACGGCAATGCGATCCGGCTGTCCCCGTATACTAAGGATATGTCGATTGTGCGGAATGCTGCCGCGATTGCGAAGGGGATGAGCATCACCTTTCGCGAGATGTTCCAGCCCACCGAGGTGGAGAATTACCCCGATGGCAAGGGGCCGACGCGCGGGGCAGTGCTGCAGGAGCGGTACCGCGGCGCGCACGAACTGCAGCGGGATGAGAATGGGCTGGAGAAGTGCGTTGCGTGCTTTCTGTGCGCGGCGGCGTGCCCGTCGAACTGTATCTATATCGAGGCGGCGGAGAACACGGCGGAAAAGCGTATCTCGAGCGCGGAGCGGTACGCGAAGGTCTACAACATCGACTACAACCGCTGCATCTTTTGCGGGTATTGCGTGGAGGCGTGCCCGACCGATGCAATCACGCATGGGCACGGGTTCGAGCTGGCGAGCCTGAACGCGACGAGTCTGGTGATGCGGAAGGAAGATATGCTGGTTCCGGCGGTGGGAATGCCGGGGCAGTTGGCGGCGCAGTCGGACTCGGTGAAGTAGCGCATTTTCGGAGCTCGTATATCTGAAGCTTCGTGCTGGCTTTCGCATCCATAAGGTCATGGAGCCTCGCATGCATCGATCGTTTCGTCCTGCAGTTTTCCTGTTCACGCTGATTGGTGTTTCGCTCGGCGCGTTTGCGCAGAGTGCGCCTGAGTACGTGAAGACGGCCGATGCTGGACCGCATGGGACGGCGCCGGGGATGAAGGTGAAGCTGCTGAACGAGAATGGCGGGCAGCGGGATTTTGCGGTGATTTTCCAGCCCGGCGATGAGTTCTTTGCGGGGCTAACGCAGTTTGCCGAGGAGTATCACGTGCAGAGCGCGCATTTGACGGCGGTGGGCGGCCTGCATGACGCGCGGCTGGCCTGGTACGACGGGGAGAAAAAGGCGTATCGCGTGATCCCGGTTCCGGAACAGTCGGAGGTGGACTCGCTGGTCGGCGATATTGCGTTGCTGAATGGCAAGCCTTCGGTGCACATGCACTGCGTGGTGTCTCTGGAAGATGGGACGACGCGCGGTGGGCACGTGCTGGGCGGGCATGTTTCGCCGCTGCTGGAAGTGTGGGTGACGGTGAATTCAACGCCGATGGTGAAGAAGCATGACGACAAGACCGGGCTGAACCTGATGGATCCCGACGCGAAGCCGTAAGGGCCTGCTGGGCGGGGCGACGGGGCGGCGTTTGAAGCCTGCTTTTCCTAAAATGGTCCAGAAGGGTACTTTCGGGCTGAACGCAGGAGCAAATCTATTGACGATTGGAAGGCAGGAGTATCAGCTTCTTGCTGTGGGGTGAACCTGGCCCTTTCAGAATTTGGGGTTGCGTTGACTCCGCCTGACCCGGTGTGTTCGGCTTGCCTTCGGCCTGCCCCGGCCTTAGGGCCGTTGGGGGCAGGAATTGGCGGTTCGGATGCCGGGAATCGCCGCCTGGCGGGGTTGGTGTTCGGCATTCGCCGGAGATTCGCTACCATCAGAGTTAACTAAGGTCCAACTCCCTGGCGAAATTCACGGGCAGGGAAGCCGGAACAGGCACGGTGGTGGATCGCGCCGCTGAGTGCATATAGCTGATGGCATATTCAGGAGACATGAGCACAAATCCCCAGCATCCGCTTCGCAGGATTCTTGAGCAGCGTATCGCCCTCATCGACGGGGCGATGGGCACGACTATCCGCACCTATGGGATGAAGGAAGCGGACATTCGCGGCGAGCGGTTCCGCGATGCCGGGAAGGATCTGCTGAACAACGGCGATCTGTTCAGCCTGACGCAGCCGCAGATGATCGGCGACATTCATCGGCGCTTTCTGGAGGCCGGTGCGGACATCATCGAGACAAATACGTTTGGCGCGACGAGCATTGCGCAGAGCGAATTCTTCGTTGAGGACCCGCGGGAGCACGGCGGGCGCAAGGATCCTGCGTTTTACCAGAAGGTGATCGACGACAAGTTTCTCGGCGATCTGGCGTGGGATATCAATGAGCAGTCGGCGCGGCAGTGCCGCGAGTGGGCCGATCGGGTCGGGAGCGCGACTGGGCGGCAGCGGTTTGTGGCTGGGGCTATTGGGCCGCTGACGGTTTCGCTTTCGAATTCGCCGGATGCCGATGATTCGGGGTTCCGGGTGATCACGTTCGATCAGGTGAAGACGGCGTACAAGCAGCAGGTGCGGGCGCTGATCGTGGGCGGGTCGGAGTTGCTGCTGGTGGAGACGATTTTCGATTCGCTGAATGCGAAGGCGGCGCTGGTGGCGATTCGTGAGGTATTCGATGAGGACGGCCTGACCGCGAAGAACCTGGAACTGCCGATCATGATTTCTGCCGCGGTCGGGCGCGGTGGCGAGACGATGATTTCCGCGCAGACCATTGTGGCGTTCTGGGACGCGGTGGAGCATGCTCGTCCGTTCTCGGTTGGACTGAACTGCTCGCTTGGGCCGGACCTGATGTATCCGTTTCTCGAGGAGCTGTCGGAGAAGGCTAACGTTGCGATTTCGTGCTATCCGAATGCGGGGTTGCCGAATCCGCTGTCGGCGACGGGATTCGATTTGCAGCCTGGCGATATGGCTCGGTATCTGGGCGAGTTTGCGCGCGGGGGGCTGATCAATATTGCTGGCGGTTGTTGTGGGAATACGCCGGAGCATATTGCGGCGATTGCCAAGGCACTGGAGGGACAGCCTGCGCGGGCTCTTCGCGGTACTTCTGTTGGGGCGGCGCTGGAAACTTCCGGTGCTGCCGAAGTGGAGACCGCCGACGCTGGGGTTGCGTCGGCATTGCCGTTGCGGTTGTCGGGATCGCGGCCGTTTACGCAGCAGGCGGGCGTGTTCATCATGATCGGCGAGCGGACGAACGTCGCCGGTTCGCCGAAGTTCGCGAAGCTGGTCAAAGCGGGCAAGTACGAGGAGGCCGTTGCGATCGCGCGGCAGCAGGTGGAGAACGGCGCCAACGTCATCGACATCTGTATGGATGAGGGGATGATCGACGGCGTGGCGGCGATGACGCGCTTCCTGCAGCTGCTGGGCAGCGAGCCGGAGGTTGCGGCGGTTCCCTTTATGGTCGACTCGTCGAAATGGGAGGTGATCGAGGCCGGCCTGAAATGCATACAGGGCAAGGGCATCGTGAACTCCATTTCCATGAAGGAGGGCGAAGCGAAGTTCCGCGAGCACGCCGCCAAGGTGCTGAAGTACGGGGCGGCGGTGGTGGTGATGGCGTTCGACGAACAGGGTCAGGCCGCGACCTACGAAGACAAGATTCGCGTGTGCGAGCGCGCGTACCGGATTCTCGTCGATGAGGTTGGCTTCCCGCCGGAAGACATCATCTTCGATCCGAACATTCTGACTGTGGCGACGGGGATGGAGGAGCACAACAACTACGCGGTCGACTTCGTGCGGGCAACGCGGTGGATCAAGGAGAATCTGCCCCACGCGAAGGTGAGTGGCGGCGTCTCGAATATCTCGTTCAGCTTCCGCGGCAATAACAAAGTCCGGGAAGCAATGCACTCGGCGTTTCTTTATCACGCCATTGGTGCGGGGCTGGACATGGGCATCGTGAATGCCGGACAGCTGGAGATCTACGAGGAGATTGAGCCGGAGTTGAAGGTGTTGGTCGAGGATGTGCTGCTGAATCGGCGGCCCGATTCCACGGAGCGGCTGGTGACGTACGGCGAGTCGCTCAAGGCGACCGGCGCGGGCGCAGCAATAACGGAAAAACAAGCCGAGGAGTGGCGGCACGGGACGGTTGAGGAGCGGCTGACGCACGCGCTGGTCAGGGGAATCGACACTTATATTGATGCGGACGCCGAGGAAGCTCGGCTCAAGCTGGGGCGTCCGCTGGCGGTGATTGAAGGGCCGCTGATGGCGGGGATGAGCGTGGTCGGCGATCTGTTCGGAGCGGGCAAGATGTTTTTGCCGCAGGTAGTGAAGTCGGCGCGCGTGATGAAAAAAGCGGTGGCACACCTGACTCCGTTTATGGAGGCGGAGAAACTGGCCATGGTGGCGGCGGGCCAGGAGGTGAAGGCGCAGGGGAAGATCGTGTTGGCCACGGTGAAAGGCGATGTTCACGACATTGGTAAGAACATCGTCGGCGTGGTGCTGGCCTGCAATAACTACGAAGTGATCGACATGGGCGTGATGGTTCCGGCGGAGAAGATTCTGGAGCGGGCGCGGGCGGAGAAGGCCGACATCATTGGGCTGAGCGGTTTGATCACGCCGTCGCTCGACGAGATGGTGCACGTGGCGCGGGAGATGGAGCGCCTGGAGTTCAAGGTGCCGCTGCTGATTGGGGGAGCGACGACCAGCCGCGCGCACACGGCGATCCGCATCGCGCCGCACTACAGCGAGCCGGTGGTGCACGTGCTTGACGCGAGCCGCGCGGTGCCGGTGACGACGAGTCTACTGAGCGACGAGAACAAAGCGGAGTTTGTGACGCGGTTGCGGGTCGAGTATGCCGCGGTCCGCAAGGCGCACTCGACGCCTAAGCAGCCGATGGTTTCGCTGGCCGAGGCTCGCTCGCGGCGAACGCCGATTACGTGGCGTGCTGAGGACATCGCGGTGCCATCGTTTAGCGGCGTGCGCGTGCTCGACAATTTTCCTTTGGCCGAGCTGCGCGAATTTATCGACTGGAGCCCGTTCTTTCACACCTGGGAACTGAAGGGTGTTTATCCGCGGATTTTGGACGATGAGAAGCAGGGTGCGCAGGCGCGACAAGTTTTTGCGGAGGCGCAGACGCTGCTCGACCGCATCGTCGAGGAGAAGCTGCTGACGGCGCGGGGCGTGTTTGGATTCTTTCCAGCGAACGGGGTGGGCGACGATGTGGAGCTTTATGCGGATGGCTCACGTACGACTGTTTCGGAGCGATTATATTTCCTGCGACAGCAGGCGAACAGAGAAGGCAGTGAGCCGTGCCGTTCGCTCGTCGACTTTATTGCTCCGCGCGAGACTGGCCTGCACGACAACATCGGCGCTTTCGCGGTGACCAGTGGCATCGGTCTCAAGGATTTAGTCGAAGGCTTCAAAGCGCAGAACGATGACTACAACGCGATCATGGCGGAGGCGCTGGCGGATCGGCTGGCGGAGGCGTTTGCGGAATGCCTGCACAAGCACGCTCGCATGGAGTGGGGCTACGGCTGCTCGGAAAACCTGAGCAACGCCGAGCTGATTGGGGAGAAGTATCGCGGGATCCGGCCGGCGCCGGGGTATCCGGCGTGTCCGGACCATACGGAGAAGGGGACGATCTGGCGGCTGCTCGATGTGGAGAAGAACACCGGGATGCTGCTGACGGAATCGTTTGCGATGTGGCCGGGGTCGAGCGTGAGCGGCCTGTATTTTGCGCATCCGGAGTCGCGCTACTTCGGTCTCGGGAAAATTGATCGCGACCAGGTCGCGGATTATCACGAGCGCAAGGGCATGACGGTTGCCGAAGTGGAACGTTGGCTGGGGCCGAATTTGAACTACGAGCCTGCGGCTTCAGCAGCGAGTTAGGGAAACTCTGAATCAGGCTTCGAGAACCATCTCTTCAAGGCTAAAGCCCATTTTTCACTGATCTTTACGGCACGGCTAGCTATTCCCCTTCCAAAGCTGCGCGCCGGAGAGCCGGAGAAAAGCTGAACAGCTTACGGAAGAGTGAATGGCGGAGTTGAGCCTGTGCTTTTTCCCAAAATGGTGCACGACAGTACTTTCGGGCGAACCCGGAACCGATTTGCGTTGATGTTCGGGGCGCAGGGGTATCCGCTTCTTGCTGTGGGGTGAACCTGGCCGTCTCCGCGTTTGGGGGTGTTGGTTTTCTTCTGCAAGCTGTGAAGCCGTGCTGCTTCAGAACAGCGGCTTAATCAGAGTTTCTTTAGCGGGTCCGGGAGGTTCAGCGGTTAGCAGGTTCAGGGGTCAGCGGGTTCAGCTATCAGCGGGTTTAGCGATCAGCGGGTCCAGCAGGTTAGCGACGGTGATTTCCCGCATCCCGGCTAGCCGGCCTTTTTCAGCGCTGCCGGTTTCTTCGCCTTCCTGGCGGCGGGCGGAGCGGCCTGGGATTTCTGTCCGGCTTCGCGCATGGGCTTTTCGTGGAGGAGCAGCTCGACGGAGCGCATTTGGGCGTTCGAGTAGAACCAGCGCTGGACGGCGTTGTCCTCAAGCAAATTGAGCAGGCCGAGGATGCACATACCCTGGTGGTGGGCCATCCACTCACGCACGACTTCGGGCTTGCTGCCGGTGTAGTCGATGGCTTCGTAGAAGCCGTAGACGCCGGTGTAGCCTTCGCCCGCCATGCGGCGGAGGTTGCGGATGGAGGCGGCGGGCTCGACGTTGAGCGCGAGGAACGTGGAGTAAGGCGAGATGACAGGGCCGGCGGTGGCGTCCCACTTGAGGGCGATTTGGGGAATACCGTAGGCCTGGTAGTGGTAGTGGCCCTGGTCGGTTTTAGCGGCGTAGCCGGACTCGGAGATGCCCCAGACGGGAAGATTGTGGGCGCGAGCGAAGGCGCGCTGGATTTCGACTGCGCCGAGGAGGGACTTCGTCAGCAGCGTGTCGGGATAGCTGCGCATCCAGAGCGCGGGCATGAGGTATTCGAACATCGTGCCGGTCCAGGAGAGCAGCACGGAGCAGCCGTAGGCCTGGGTGTGGACGCGGGACATCTTGAACCAGCCCTGTTGTGAGAGCTCGCCGCGGGCGACGGCTATATATGTTGCGATGCGAGCTTCCGACGCGAGCATGTCGTAGCAGGCCCAGTGAATTTTGCTGGTTGAGAACTCGTAGCCGATCGAGAGCAGCAGGCGGTCTTTGTTGACGAGGAAGGCGAAGTCAGTTTCATCAGCGAGGCGGCCGGCTTCGCTGGAGACCTGGCGCAGGTTTTCCACGAGGGTCTGGAGGCGGCCGCGCGCCGCTGCGAGTGCGACGCGGAGCTGTTCCATGAGCGCCGCGGTGTCGCCGGATTCCGGCATGAGCTGAGGGCGGGTGAGCCGCTGTTCGAGGGCGGCGGCGAGCGCCGGGGCATCTTCGAGGGGAGGGAGCAGAGGAGCGTCGGGCGCGGACGCGAGTCCTGACACGAGGGTGGGCACGAGTGCGGGAAGATAGGGATCGCCGGTCAGCTTGTCGTAGAGGTATTTGCGCAGCGGCGCGTAGGCCGGATCGCGCCAGGGCGCGTAGTCGCGCACCAGGGTTGCGATGGCCTGAATGCGGGCGCGGGT
The DNA here is from genome assembly GCA_003166955.1 of Acidobacterium sp. Lineage (GTDB taxonomy): Bacteria > Acidobacteriota > Terriglobia > Terriglobales > Acidobacteriaceae > Palsa-343. Next base: position 94,078 of record PMUI01000042.1, on the reverse strand, counting down.
TTCATTCGACCAGTAGAGGATTTCGTCGAGGGAAGGCTCGGTGTACGGCGGGAGATCGGCGAAGGCCGCCTGGGTTTCGGGAGAGAGAACCCAGGCGAGCCAGGCGTCGGGGGTGGCGTCGTCCGCCGGAGCACTGAGGTTGGCAAGCGACTCGGGCAGGCCGTTCAGCGATTGCAGCAGGCGGAGGTGGGTCTGCAGACCGGCGAAGAGGCGCGATTCGAGCAGAGGGCGTTTGAGCAGGGAGAGAGTGCCGGCTTTGAGAGTGTAGAGCGAGGCGACGAGGTTGCCGCTGTCGACCGAGGAGACGGTGATGGGGAGCAGCGGCTCCAGTGTGTCGGTGGTGTACCAGTTGTAGAGATGACCCTTGAACAGCGGCAGCTTCGCCACGGTGGCGTAGCTGTGCTGCATCAGGTCCGCGAATTCAGGCGCGGTGAGGAATCCGAATTCACAGGCGGCCTGGCGGGCATTGAAGAGCAGGCCGAGATTGGTGGGCGAGACGCGCGCGGCTTCGAAGAGGCCGTCTTGCTCGACGTTGTCGGGGATGAGGTAGTTGTGGCGCGCGCCGCCGTACTCGTAAAAGAAGCGCCAGACACGCAGCGCGTGCTCGCGGAGGAAGAGGTCGTCCTCGGGATGCAGCTGCTGGCGGGGTTCGCGGGGCGGCTTGTTGAGCCAGAGGGTGATGTCGCGCTCGAATCCCCAAAGAACAAGGATGGGGCCCGCGGCGAGCAGCGAAAGGGGATGGAGGAGGCCGACGACCAGAGCCAGGAGCGCGGAGAGAATGGGAGTGAAGGCGAGGTAGCGATCGATCGCGGTGGTGCGGCGCTGCGACGCTTCGGCTTCGGCGGCGGTTTCCCACTCGAGCAGGCGCTGGCCGGTGACCATGCGGCGGACCATGGCGCGAATGATGGCGTCGATGGCCATCATGGTCTGGTGCGGCAAAAACGCGAGGGTCAGCAGAGTGGTGAGGATTGCCTGCTGGAATCCCGCGATCACATCCTGGGCGGCGCCTTCCTGCTCGATGAACATCGAGCGGCCGAGGCCAAAGATGAGCTGGATAAAGGGTGGAACGAAGAGGATGAAGAGCGTGACGAGGGTCCAGTAAAGAGCGCCGCCTGGGAGGCCGAGCCATCCGGCGACGAGCAGGACCATGGTGATGGGCTCGACGAGCGAGCGGCGAAGATTGTCGAGAATCTTCCAGCGCGAGATGGTGGAGATCGGGTTGCGGACGAATTTTCCGGTTTCGTCGGGGACGCGCGAGAAAAGCCACTGCGCAATTTGCCAATCGCCGCGGACCCAGCGATGTTTGCGGCGGGTGTAGGCGCTGTAGTGGGAGGGGTAGTCGTCGATAATTTCGACGTCGGTGGCGAGGCCGGCGCGCGCGTAGGCTCCTTCGATGAGGTCGTGGCTGAGCAGGGCATTGCGGGGGAAGCGTTTTTCGAGCACCGCGTGCAGCGTGGCGACTTCGTAGATTCCTTTTCCGGTGAAGCTGCCTTCGGAGTAGAGGTCCTGATAGACGTCGGAGATGGCGCGGGTGTAGATGTCGAAGCCGGTTTGGCCGGAGTAGATGTTGGCCATGCGCGACTGCGCGGCTGAGTGGACGCTGACGCCGACGCGCGGCTGGAGAATGCCGTAGCCTTCGGTGACGATGCGGCGGTCGGGGTCGATGATGGCGCGGTTGAGGGGGTGCATCATGGCGCCGACCAAAGCGTGCGCCGTGCCGCGCGGCAGCTGCGTGTCGGAGTCAAGCGTGATGATGTAGTGCACTTTTCCGAGGACGCTGGTGTCGCCGGCTTTCACGGGGAAAGCGTCGAAGTTGCCGGTGAGGAGATTGTTGAGGTCGAGCAGCTTACCCCGCTTGCGCTCCCAGCCCATCCATACGCCCTGGCGCGCATTGAAGATGCGTTGACGGTGAAGAAGGAGGAAGCGGCCGAACTTCTTTTGATCCCTGTAGAGGTCGTTGAGCTCGTTGATGAGGCTGATGGCGAGGACGACGAGCGGATCGGTGTCGTTCTGGCGCGGGCGGCTGACGGAGTCGGGCAGATCGGTGAGCAGCGCGAAGTGAAGATTGGGATCGGGATTGGCGAGGCAGCGGACTTCGAGATCCTGCACGAGCCCGCGAATCTGAGCTTCATCGAGGAGCAGCGTGGGGACCGCGACCATGGTGGTGTAGTCAGCCGGGATGCCGTCGGTAAGGTCGATTTTGGGCAGCGGCATGGGGCGGAAGACGGAGGAGATGGTGTTGTTGATCAGATCGATCGCGCCCTGCGTCGCCGGAATCAGCAGGAGCAGAAATGCCAGGGTTAGCCCGCCGAGGATGGAGTGGTTCGGGATGAGCGGGAGAAGAATCGCTCCGATCAGGATGACGGTGAGGACCTCGATGCCACCGATGTAGATGTCGTCGGGGTAGCGATGAAGGGCGGAGCGGACGCGATCGATAAAGCGCGGGTGGTAGCCGATGCGGGATTTCAGCTCATCGAATCCGCGATCGATGAGGTAGTAGCCGACGTGGGCGCGGCGGAGATAGACGCGCGGGTCTCCGACGGGCTGCTGCTTTGCCGCTGTGGCAAGATCGATGGCGTGACGGGCGACTTCGGTTTCGCTGCAGCCGGAATAGCGCGCGATGCGGGAGACCTGTTTGCGGTAGACTTCGCGGCTGTCGAAATCCATTTTCGAGTAGGCTCCGGCGGGGTCTTCGCGGAGGACGGCGTCGAAGACGACGAGCGGCTCCATGACGAAGAACCAGTCGACGTAGGCGATTTCGCGAAGGGACTGGATGCTGGTGGTGAGGAGTTTGGCGAAGGCGGGGTCTCCACCCCGGCGAGCTTGCTCGCCGGGGGCCCCGGGGTCGGCGGCGGGGCCGTCGAAGTGCGGGACATCGTCGCGGAAAGAGAGAGCCTCGAGGCGCGTGGAGGCCTGATCGAGAATCTGCTCCAGCAGGCAGAAGCGCAGAGCGACGGGGAGCACCCAGAGCTCTTCGAGAAGCAGTGGTTCGGCGCGCTGCAGCTCGTCGAGGTAGATGCGGAGGGCGTCGGCGTTCCAGACGGAGCCGCTGGCCGTCAGGTAGGCGGAGGCGGCGGCGATGGCGCGGGGCTCGTCCTGATGGTCGGCGGCGACGGCGTGGGGCAGGCGGCGGAGTTTGCGGCGGACGGTGCGGAGCTCGGCGAGGACGGAGCGCATCATGCGCGGATTCTCGCGGATTTCGAGCAGCGGCTCGGGCCCGGGCCAGCCTTCGGTGGGGAGCTGATCGAGTTCCTGAAAGAGGATTTCGAGACGGCGGCGGACGGACTCGACGCGCGCATCGAAGGCGCCGAGGTCTTTGGAGGCGGGGGTGGTACTCCAGCGATGCGTGTCCTCGCGGGCAGCGGCACGGAGTTGATCCGGCACCAGTCCCGCATCGCGCAAGCGCTGTTCGTTGATCATCGTCACCTGACCCGTCATAACACTACTCCGCTCACTATCGATAACTGGCCGCCTGCATCTCGAACATCTCCGCGTACCGGCCTCCCAGAGCAATGAGCTGCTGGTGAGTTCCTTCTTCGACGAGGCGGCCGCCTGCCAGTACTACGATGCGGTCGGCCATGCGCACCGTTGAGAATCGATGAGAAATGAGGAGCGCCATTTTGCCGGTGGTGAGTTCGGCGAAGCGCTCAAAGACCTGGAGCTCGCTTCTGGCGTCGAGGGCGGCGGTGGGCTCGTCGAGAATGAGAAGCTGGGCATCGCGCAGATAAGCGCGGGCGAGGGCAATGCGCTGCCATTCGCCGCCGGAGAGATCGACGCCGGTGACAAAGCGTCGGCCGAGCATCTGATCGTAACCGCCGGGGAGCTTCTTGACGACTTCGTCGGCAAGGCTTTTGTGGGCGGCGAGGGCGATGTCGGCATCGGTATGGGGGACTTCGACCTGGCCGACGCCGATGTTCTCGCGGACGGTCATCTCGTACCGCATGAAGTCCTGGAAGATGACGCCCATCTCGCGATGGAGGTCGTCGAGGGAGTATTCGCGCAGGTCGATGCCGTCGAGGAGGACCTCGCCTTCGGTGGGGTCATAGAGACGGGTGATGAGCTTGACGACGGTGGTCTTGCCCTGGCCGTTTTCGCCGATCAGCGCGATGCGCTGGCCCGGCTCGATGGTGAAGTTAAAGTTCTTCAGGACGCGGCGCTCGGTGCCCGGGTAGGCGAAGGAGACGTTGCGGAATTCGAAGCCGCGGCGGATGGGCCGGGGGGCGGGCAGGGCATTCGGTTTCGATTCGACGACCGGCTTGAGCTCGAAGAAGCCGATGAGATCGGTGAGAAAGAGGGCCTGATCCGCAATGCCGGAGGCGGTGGAGAAAGCCTGCTGCAGGTTGCCGCTGGCCTGCTGGATGGAGGTGGTGATGAGGTAGAAGACGCCGATGTTGTATTTGCCGTGGAGGGCTTCCCAGATGGCGAAGACGTAGGCGCCGTAGTAGCCGCAGGTGCCGAGGAGCGAGAGCAGGCCGCCCCACAGGAGCTTGCGTTTGGAGAGGCTGATGTTTTCGCGGTAGATCTGTTCGGAGAGCCTGGCGAAGCGGTTGGTGACGTAGTCGCTGAGGTTGAAGAGCTTCAGTTCCTTGGCGGCTTCCTTGCTGCCGCCGACCATGCGCAGGTAGTCCATGATGCGCTTGACGGGGGTCTGGCGGAAGTTTTTGGCGTAGCCGAGGAAGGCGAAATGCGTTTCGCCGAAGAACGAGGGGAGCACGCCGGCGATGAGCAGCAGCATGAGCCACGGCGAGTAGTAGACGAGCTGCGCGCTCCAGATGAGGGTGGTGAGGACCTGGAGAAAGAGGCGGCCCATCTGCTGGATCATGGCGAGGCGGTCGGTGGCCTGGACGCGGGCGCGTTCGAGGCGGTCGTAGAAGTCAGGGTCTTCGTAAGTAGTCAGGTCGAGGCGCGCGGCCTGGCGCATGACCTGGATGCTGACGTGGTGGGTGTAGCGGTCGGCGAGGAGGGAGTCGGTGTAGTCGATGGCACGGGTCAGGGCAGCGAAGACCAGGGCGAGAACGACTTCGGCGGCGACAATCCACCAGTAGTTCGAGGGAAGGGGCTGATGGTGGAGCGCGGAGTCAACCCCATTGATGATGAGGTGCGCAACCCAGCCGATGGACCAGGGCATGGCGGCGACGACGACACGCAGAATTAATCCCCACGTAACAACGGCGGGGCCGGACTCCCACAGGATCCTGAGGACCGGGGGGACGTTGCGCAGGGCTCGAATGCGATCTCCCCACGCGTTGTGGGAACCTGAATTACTATTGCCGCTCATGCAGTCACAAGAAGAGGTTTGCCGGCAGCGGCCGGGGGAAAGCCGATCACGGCAGAACCACGCCAAAGTAGTGGGTTGGATGCGGTGGCATCGCGCGTAAGTTGTTACCGATGACTTCGATAGTACACGCGCCAGCGGCGCGCGGCGACGCATGGGAATCTTTGAGTAACGGGGCTCTTCCACCCGCGCGAGACGAGATCGGCCGGCGTCGGGAGCTTTGGTACCGTCTGCGAAAAACTCGATTTTGCGACCATTTCGAGGGTTCGTCCGTCCCTTCATGCATCCGGCCCTTGCAGGAAACGAGTCTCAGCATCTTAGCCGCTGAACCGGTTCTCCGGATTGGGGGCGTTTGTATTTCCGGGGATGGGACAGAGCAGCTCTCTGCGGTGATAAACTCCGGATTTGGCGCGCTTTTCGATCGTCGTCTGCTCTCTCAGGCGACCTGGTTGTTCTCCCTCGGGAAATCCACTTTGAACAAACAAGACCGACACAATAAAAGATGAACTCTCAACCTTCCGCCTCTATCGCACCGCCGGATCATCAGCTGCCTCCGACCACGGGGGCGCCTCCCCGGAAGCGCCGCCATCGCTGGATTTGGGCGGTGATTCTGATCGCCTTCGGACTCCTCTTTTATTGGGTGTTGTCTTACAGCATGAAGAGCCAGCAAGCCGCGACGGGCGGCGGTCGGCGCGGGATGATGGCGGGCGTTGCTGTTCCAGTGGTTCCGGCGACGGCCAAGACCGGCAGTCTGGGTATTTATCTGGAGGCGATCGGGACGGTCACCCCGGTTTATACGGTTTCGATGACCTCGCAGGTCACGGGCGTGATCGACGAGGTGCATTACCGCGAGGGACAGCTGGTTCATAAGGGCGACCCGCTGATCGACATCGATTCGCGGCAATATGCGGCGCAGCTGGCGCAGTCGCAGGGAGCGCTGGAGCGGGACCAGAATCTGCTGGCCGAGGCGCAGATGGACCTGGCGCGGTATCAGCAGGCATGGGCGAAAAACGCGATCCCGCGACAGACGCTGGAGGATCAGGAAAAGCTGGTGCTGCAGGATCAGGGCACGGTGAAGAACGACGAAGGCAGCGTGCAGTACGCGCAGGTGCAGCTGGGCTATTGCCACATTGTCTCGCCGATTACGGGAAGGGTTGGGCTGCGGCTGATGGATCCGGGCAACCTGGTGACGGCGAACTCGACTACGACTCTGGTGGTGGTGACGCAACAGCAACCGATCACGGTGATTTTCACGCTGGCTGAGGACAATCTGAGCCAGGTGCTGGATCAGACGCGGCACGGAAAGCAGCTGAACGTCGAAGCGTGGGACAGAGACCGGTCGACGAAGCTGGCCGGCGGCAAGCTGATGACCATCGACAATCAGATCGATACGACGACGGGCACGGTGAAGCTGCGCGCGCAGTTCGCGAACTCCGACGGTGCGCTGTTTCCGAACCAGTTTGTGAACACGCGGCTGCTCGTGAACACGCTGGAGAATCAGGTCATGGTGCCATCGTCGGCGATCCAGCATAACGGCGACACGGCGTTTGTTTATCTGATCAAGCCTGGGCCTGGGAATCCGAATGCGGCATCGCAGGGCAGTGCCGGTTCGAGCACGACCGGCGGTGCGAGCCCGAGTGGCGGCGCGGGTGGCGGGAGCCGGAAGGGCGGGGGCGGACAGGGCGGCGGGAAGCCTGGCGGCTCCGGACAGGGTGGGTCGGGACAGGGCGGCGGGTCGGGACAGGGCGGCGGCAATGGAAACGGGCCCAGGTACCACGTCGTTATGCAGATTGTGAAGACCGGCGTCACCGACAACGGATGGACCGCGGTGACGGGAATTCCGTCCGGCACCGAGGTGGCGAACAGCAGCTTCGACAAATTGCAGGATCAGTCCGACATTGTCATTTCAAAGGTCGGCATCCCCGATACGCAAACCACAATTTCCGGTGAGAGCAACGCACCGTGAGCCCGTCTCGCCCATTTATTCTGCGGCCGGTCGCGACGTCGCTGCTGATGGCCGCGATTCTGCTGGTGGGCATCGTTGCGTATACGCAGCTGCCCGTGTCGGCGCTGCCTGAAGTCGACTACCCGACCATCCAGGTCCTGACGTTTTATCCTGGCGCGAGCCCGGATGTGACGGCGACGACGATCACGGCTCCGCTGGAGCGGCAGTTCGGCCAGATGCAGGGCCTGAGCCAGATGACCTCGATCAGCGCCGGGGGCGTGTCGGTCATCGTGCTGCAGTTCAGCCTGTCGCTGTCGATCGACGTGGCTGAGGAGGAAGTGCAGGCCTCGATCAACAGCGGCTCGTCGTTCCTGCCCTCGGATTTGCCGGCGCCGCCGGTCTACAACAAGACCAACCCGGCCGATGCGCCGATTCTGACCATGGCGATTACGTCGGATTCGATGCCGCTTTCGCAGGTGGAGGACCTGGTGGACACGCGGCTGGCGCCGAAGATTGCCCAGCTGACCGGCGTGGGCCTGGTGAGCATCAGCGGCGGGCAGAAGCCGGCGGTGCGCATCCAGGCGAATCCGGTGAAGCTATCGTCGTACGGGCTGAACATGGAGGATCTGCGCACGGCGCTGGTGAGCGCCAGCGTGAATTCCGCGAAGGGGAACTTTGACGGACCGCGGCAGGATTATCAGATCGACTCCAACGACCAGATCACGGAAGCCGCGCAATATGGGGATGTGGTTGTCGCGTACCGGAATGGCGCGCCAGTGTTTGTCCACAATGTCGCCAACGTTGTGAACGGTGTGGAGAACACGAAGCAGGCAGCGTGGTGGAACAAGACGCCCGCGATCATTCTGAACATCCAGCGACAGCCAGGCGCGAACACCATCACGGTTGTTAAGAGCATTCAGAAGATCCTGCCACAGCTGGAATCAAATCTCCCGGCGTCGATTCAGATCGCGACCCTCACCGACATGACCACGAGCATCCAGGCGTCGGTGGACGATGTCGAGTTCGAACTGATGTTGACCATTGGCCTGGTGATGCTGGTGATCTTCCTGTTCCTGCGCAGCCTGTACGCGACCATCATCCCCTTCGCGGCGGTGCCGCTATCGCTGATCGGGACATTTGCGGCGATGTACATGCTGGGCTACAGCCTCGACAACCTGTCGCTGATGGCGCTGACCATCTCCACGGGCTTCGTGGTCGATGACGCCATCGTGATGATCGAGAACATCTCGCGCTACCTCGAAGAAGGCATGACTCCCATGGAGGCGGCGCTGACCGGTGCGGAGCAGATCGGGTTCACCATCATTTCGCTGTCTGTGTCGCTGATCGCGGTGCTGATCCCGCTGCTGTTCATGGGCGATGTGGTGGGGCGGCTGTTCCGGGAATTCGCCGTGACGCTGGCGGTGACGATTGTGATTTCGGCGGTGGTCTCCCTGACCCTGACGCCGATGATGTGCGCGCGCCTCCTGCGCCACAATCCGGAAGAACAGCAGACGCGGTTCTATCGGGCATCGGAGCGCGTGTTCAATCGCATGATTGATTTTTACGGGCGTACGCTGCGGGTGGTACTCCGCTATCAGACGATCACGCTGCTGGTGGCCCTGGGAACGCTGGCGCTCACCGTCTTTCTGTATATCGTCATCCCGAAGGGGTTCTTCCCGGTGCAGGACACCGGCGTGATTCAGGCCATTTCCCAGGCGCCGCAGGATATCTCGTTCAGCGCGATGTCAGAGAAGCAGCAACAGCTGGTGAACGTGATTCTGCAGGATCCGGCCGTCGAGAGTGTCTCGTCGTTCATTGGAGCGGATGGGATTAACACCACGCTGAACAGCGGGCGCATCTCGATCAACCTGAAAGCGCTGAAGGATCGGGGCTCGCACTCGATCAGCGCGTCCGATGTGATCCGCAGACTGCAGACGAATCTGCCGAGCGGCCCGGGCGTGCACCTCTACATGCAGCCAGTGCAGGACATCACAGTCGACGACCGCGTGAGCCGGACGCAGTACCAGTACACGCTCGAAGATCCGGACACGAACGAACTGAATGAGTGGACCAATAAGTTCGTCGCGCAGCTCAAGAAGTTGCCGGAACTGGAAGACGTGGCGACCGATCAGCAGACCGGCGGGCGAGCCGTATCGCTGATGATCGATCGCGTCACGGCTTCGCGACTGGGCATTGCACCCACGACGATCGATAACACGCTGTACGACGCCTACGGGCAGCGGCTGATCAGCACGCTGTATACGCAGCTGAACCAGTACCACGTGGTGCTGGAGACGGCACCCGTGTGGGGGCAGGACCCTGGAAATCTGGGCGATCTCTACATTCAGGGCAATGCGTCGTCAGGGGCGAGCGGTGCGGGTGCGGTGACGTCATTTGCATCGTCGGCATCGGCATCGGCCGGTTCGAATGCATTAACCAGCGGGGTGAAGTACACGCCGTCGTCGGGTGTGCTGGCGGCGCCCGCGACCGTGCTGGCGGGGACCAGCAGCACCCAGGGGGCATCTTCGGCGAGCGGCGGAACGACGGCCGGGACCACGCCCAATACGACCATCGCCAGTGTGGGCGCGAATGCGATTCCGCTGAGCGCCTTTACGCATGCCGTCACAACAACTGAGCCGCTCTCGATCAACCATCAGGGGCAGTTTCCGGCAGTGACGGTTTCGTTCAACCTGGCGCCGAATGCGTCGCTGGGGACCGCCATTGCCGACATCGACAAGGCGGCGGCAAACCTGCATTTTCCGGCGAGCCTGCAGGCGGACTTTCAGGGGACTGCGGCGGCGTTTCGCAATTCGCTTTCCAATGAAGCGCTGCTGATCCTGGCCGCGCTGGTGACGGTGTACATCGTGCTGGGCGTCTTGTACGAGAGCTTCATCCACCCGGTGACAATTCTCTCGACGCTGCCTTCGGCTGGCGTGGGTGCCCTGCTGGCGCTCATGCTCTTCCGCCAGGACCTCAGCGTGGTGGCGATCATCGGCATCATCCTGCTGATCGGCATCGTGAAGAAGAACGGCATTATGATCGTGGACTTTGCGCTCGAAGCGGAGCGCGAACATGGCAAAGATTCGACAGAAGCGATCTTCGAAGCCAGCATGCTGCGCTTTCGGCCCATCATGATGACGACGATGGCGGCCCTGCTGGCCGGGTTGCCGCTGGCGCTGGGCACCGGGCTCGGCTCGGAGCTGCGCCGTCCTCTCGGCATTGCCATGGTGGGCGGGCTTCTCCTGAGCCAAATTCTGACGCTTTACACCACCCCGGTCATCTACATCTTCTTCGATCGCATCGCGCAGAGGCTTTCCGGCGGGAGGCCGTCGGCGAGAGCTGCCGAACACGCCGGGACGTCGATGCCGAGTCCAGAGGAGACGCGGCTGTGAATCTCTCCTGGACATTCATCCGGCGCCCGGTCGGCACCACGCTGCTGACGATTGCCGTGGCCATCGCGGGAGCCATCGCATTCATGGTTCTGCCGGTGTCGCCGCTGCCGCAGGTGGATTTCCCGACGATCAGTGTGTCCGCCAGCCTCCCCGGCGCGAGCGCGGCCATTATGGCGGCTTCCGTGGCCACGCCGCTGGAACGGCAGCTTGGGCACGTGGCCGGCATCACCGAAATGACGTCATCGAGTTCGCTGGGAAACAGCAACATCACGATGCAGTTCGATCTGAGCCGGAACATCGACGGAGCGGCGCGCGACGTGCAGGCGGCCATCAACGCGGCGCGAACGTATCTGCCGGCGAACCTGCCCTCGAATCCTTCGTATCGCAAGGTGAATCCCTCCGACGCGCCGATCATGATTCTGGGGCTGACGTCGGATAAGTACGACGTGACGAAGATTTACGACCTGGCGTCGACAATTCTGGAACAGAAGCTGTCACAGATTAATGGCGTGGGGCAGGTGGGCGTGAACGGGGGCGCGACGCCTTCGGTGCGCGTGGAAGTGGATCCGACGAAGCTGGAGAGCTTTGGACAGACGCTGGGCAGCGTGCAGTCGGTACTGAGCCTGCAGAATTCGCATTCTCCGCGCGGGCAGCTTTCCAACGGCTCGGTGACGGCGGACATCATTACCAACGATCAGATTTCACAGGCGCCCGACTACGCGCCGCTGATTGTCGGCTATCACAACGGGGCGGCGGTTCGGCTTTCCGACGTTGCGGGCGTCTACAACTCCACGCAGAACCTGCGGACGGCGGGCTACCTTGACGGCACGCGCGCGGTGTTCCTCATCATTTTCCGCCAGCCGAACGCGAACATCATTCAGACCGTCGACAACATCAACGCGCAACTGCCGTTCCTTGAGGCCGTGCTGCCGCAGGGGATCAAGACGACGGTAGTGCTGGATCGGACCACGACGATTCGCGCGTCAGTGCTGACGGTGGAGAAGACACTGATCGGCTCGGTGGTGCTGGTGGTGCTGGTGGTTTTCTTTTTCCTGCGCAGCCCGCGCGCCACGCTGATCCCGACCGTCGCTGTGCCGGTGTCGCTCATCGGCACATTCTCGGTGATGTACCTGCTGGGCTTCAGCGTCGACAACCTGTCGCTGATGGCGCTGACCATCTCCACCGGCTTCGTCGTCGACGACGCGATTGTGGTGATGGAAAACATCACGCGCCATCTGGAGAGCGGCATGCCTCCGCTCAACGCCGCGCTGGTGGGCGCACGAGAGATTGGCTTCACGGTGTTTTCCATCAGCATGTCGCTGATCGCCGTATTCATTCCCATTCTGATGATGGGCGGCATCATCGGGCGCTTGTTCCGCGAATTCGCCATCACGCTGTCGGTTGCGATTGTGGTTTCGATGGTGATCTCGCTCACCACGACGCCCACCATGTGTGCGTACCTGCTGAAGCACCAGGAGAAGGACGAGAAGCACAACATCTTCTACCGCGCGAGCGAGGGCTTCTTCAACGGGATGCTCTCCATCTACCGCAGCTCGCTGCGGTGGGCGCTGGATAATCCGGTGCTGATCCTGATTGTGCTGGGGCTGACGATCGCGCTGAACGTGGTGGTGATTTACAGAATTCCGAAGGGATTCTTCCCGCAACAGGACACGGGTGCGGTTGTGGGCGGCGTGCAGGGGCCTCAGGACGCGTCGTTCCCGTTCATGAATTATTCCGTCACGCAGCTGGTGAAGGTGATCAAGACAAACCCTGGGATCGCGCACGTGAATGCCTACACGGGTGGGGGCGGCTCGAGCAACGGGGGATTCATCTACATTGCGCTCAAGCCGCTTGGGAACGGGCCGGGGCAGCGTAAGGAGAGCGCCATGCAGATCATCAACGATCTGCGCGGACCGATGAACAGGCTGCCGGTGGCGTCGGCCTTTCTGCAGCCGGTGCAGGACCTGCGCATTGGCGGGCGAGGCAGCAACGCTCTGTATCAGTACACGATTCAGTCGGACAACATTCCGGATCTGGCGAAGTGGGGACCGCTGCTGCTGACCAACATGAGGAAACTGCCAGGCCTGCAGGACGTGAATACCGATCAGCAGAACGGCGGGCTCGAGGAGTTGCTCAACTACGATCGCGTGACGGCGGCGAGGCTGGGGCAGACTCCGCAGACGCTCGATTCTTCACTCTACAGCGCATTCGGGCAATCGGAAGTGTCGGTGATTTACACCCAGCTGAACCAGTATTACGTGATTCTGGAAGTGGCTCCGCAATACTGGGCTTCGCCGGATGGACTGAAGGACATCTGGCTGAACACGGGCGGGTCCGCGGGCGGCACGGGGCTCAGGGCGATGAGCCCGCTGGCGACGATGACCACGACGCAGACGAACACGACGCCTTTGCAGGTGAACCATACGGGCTTGTTCCCGTCAGTGACAGTGTCGTTCAATCTTGCGAGTGGCATGTCGCTGAGCGATGCGACGCGTGAGGTGAGCGAGATGGAACTGAGGCTGGGCATGCCGTCGACGGTGCGCGGCTTCTTTGCGGGCACGGCGCAGGCCTACCAGTCTTCGCTGGCATCGGAGAAATACCTGGTGATCACGGCGGTGCTGGCGGTCTACATTGTGCTGGGAATCCTGTATGAGAGCCTGGTGCATCCGCTCACAATTATTTCTACGCTTCCGTCGGCCAGCATCGGCGCGATGCTGGCGCTGATGATCTTCAACATCGATCTCAATGTGATCTCCATCATTGGGATCATTCTGCTGATCGGGATTGTGAAGAAGAACGCGATCATGATGATCGACTTTGCGCTGATGGCCGAGCGCGAGGAGCAGAAGACCACGTATGACGCTATCTTCGAGGCCTGCATGCTGCGCTTTCGTCCCATCATGATGACGACGATGGCGGCGATTTGCGGGGCACTGCCGCTCGCATTCGGGAACGGCACCGGATCGGAGCTGCGCAGGCCGCTCGGAATAACGATTGTTGGAGGCCTGCTGCTGAGCCAGCTGATCACGCTGTACACGACTCCGGTGGTTTACCTGGCGTTGGATGGACTGCGGCTGCGGATCATGGGCAAGACACACGACACGTTCCGGACGGAGATCGAAGGGGCCACTTCATGAGGGAGGAGAGACGCAGGCGGGTCATTGCGGCAGGGGTGGCGCTGATCGCCGGCTTGGCGGGCTGCAGCGTGGGGCCGCGCTATCATGCGCCCACGCCGACCCAGGCGACCGCGCCCAATTACAAGGAGTCGACGGTGAACTTCCAGGATCAACCGGGATGGAAGGTCTCCAGCCCTCAGGAGGCGATGCTGCGTGGCAGCTGGTGGGAGGTGTTTCAGGAGCCGGAGCTGAACGCGCTGGAAGATCAGCTGAACATCAACAACCAGACCATCAAGCAGTACTTCGAACAATATATGGAGGCGCGGGCGCTGATTGCCGAGGCGCGGTCGCAGTACTGGCCGACGATCACGGCGAATCCGAGTTGGAGCCGATCAAGGAGTTCTTCCAACCTGACGAATTCTGCCACGGCGAATACGGGCCGAAGCAGCACCCTGTGGGCTGCGCCGCTGGAGGTTTCGTGGGTCCCGGATTTGTGGGGCAAGATTCGCAACGAGGTCCGCGAGGCGCAATATGCCGCGCAGGTGAGCGCTGCCGATCTGGAGAACGAGAAGCTCACGGAGCAGGCATCGCTGGCCCAGTACTACTTTGAAATTCGCGGACAGGACATGCTCCAGGTGATCCTCAACCAGACCGTGGAGGCCGATCGGAAGGCACTCGACGCGAATCAGGGCGCATACGATGCGGGCACGGGTGACTACATTTCGGTGGTGGAAGCGCGGGCGACACTCGAGTCCGCGAAGTCTGCTGCCACCAACGTGGGTCTGCTGCGCGCACAGTATGAGCATGCGATCGCGGTGCTGCTGGGCAAGGTTGCGACGGACTTTTCGATTCCGGTGAGGCCGATGACGTACGGGCCGCCGGCCATTCCGACGGGCGTGCCGTCGCAGCTGGTGGAACGGCGGCCGGATGTCGCCGCAGCAGAGCGCACGCTGGCCGAGGCCAACGCGACGATCGGGATCGGTTACGGAGCATTCTTCCCGCAGATAACAATATCGGCCGGCGGGGGGTTCGAGAGCTCCACGCTGAAGCATCTCTTTGACTGGCCGAGCCGCTTCTGGTCGATGGGCCCATCGGCGTCGCAGATCCTCTTTAATGGTGGCCTCTATCGGGCCCAGCTGCATCAGTACGAGGCGGCGTACAACGCCGATCTGGCGGCTTATCGGCAGACCTCGCTTACCGCTTTCCAGCAGGTGGAAGATGCACTGTCTGGCACCCGCATCTATTCGCAGCAGATTTTGCACCAGCAGGATGCGGTGAAGGCGGCGCAGGAATTTCTGGATCTGGAGACGCAGCGCTACAGCATCGGGGTCGATCCATACGTGGACGTTGTGACCGCGCAGACGACGCTGCTCGGCGATCAGCAAACGCTGAATGCGCTGCAGGTGTCGGAGATGATCCAGACTGTGCAACTGGTGCAGGCGTTGGGTGGCGGGTGGGATCGCTCGCAGTTGGCGACGCCGTCGCAGGTGGGCGCGAAAGTGCCGAACAGCGCATACACAACGCAGCAGTGATTTGCCGGGCGAGCACCGGCGCGGGATACAATTCCCGAGTCGTCTTCTAAGGAGAATCCCCGATGCGTTTTGTCCGTCACTCTGCGGTCGTCGCTGCTGTTTTCATCGTCGTGCCGGTGCTGGCTATCGCGCAGGCGCCGTCGCCCCAGGCCGATGTTTCTCGTTCTGTGCCCGGGGGCGGCATTTCGGTTCCGGGATGGCAGGGAAAACTTGACCCCGGCGCTCAAGAGACGGTCAACGACGCGAAGCTCAGCAAGGAGGGCGACGCGCTGCACGTGATCACGGGTCCCGCGATCACCTACTGGAATCCGGCGAACACGGCGAGCGGCGACTACACGGTGTCGGCGACCTTCACCGAGCCGAAGTTCATGAGCTTGAACACGCACCCTCACCCGTATGGGATTGTGATTGCGGGGAACGACATGGGGACCGCCAATCAGACGGAACTGTACTGCGCCGCCTATGGGAGCGGCAACTTTATCGTGCGCGGATTCGGGCCGGCGCCGTTCCAGATGAATGGCCGCCGCGAAGCCAATGCCGCCATTCACAAGGCGGAGGCGCCCGGCCAACCAGTGACCCAGACGATCGCGATGTCGGTGAAGGGCGACAAGGTAGAGTGCGCGATCAACGGCACGGTGGTGGCGAGCTACGACAGGTCGGCCGTGGTTGGGCCTGGGAAATTAAAATCCACCGACGGTGTCTATGGGATCAGGTTTGCGCACAACACCGAAGGGACGGTCACGGATTTGAAGCTGACGAAGCCGTAGGCCAGTGCACGGACTGCGGAGGGACAGATGCATTCCACGTCGAGTCGATCTTCGGACACCGAGCTGGCGCGATCTCTTGCAAAGCTGTGGCCGCACAGAATGCACGAATCCAGCGCAGGGAGGAACCTGTTGTGCTGGTTTGGTCTGCATCGATGGGGGCAACTGGATCTGAGCCGTCAGGCGCCGGGCAGGGAAGTGTGGTTCTGCCGATGGTGCGACCGGATCAGGATCGACGGAGAGATCTACACCGAATAGCCCGGAAAGTTTGCCGAGCCCGACCGTAATTGTCAATCCCCCGATCGACTTGGTGCGCTTGTGGAAAATTCATGACCGCGGTTATGGAGCGGGCGTAGTATTCGTTCGGTCCGGAATGGACAAAATTCTTCCGTGGAGGCGTTTCCCCAATGCTCGCACTCGGATTTGTGCGCTTTAGCCGCAGTCAGTTGGCCAAAGCCGTTGCTTTGGCTGTCGTGTTCTTCTCGTTTGCCGGTGAGAAGGCGGTTGCAGCTCCGGACTGGAGCGCGATTCAAAGCGCTCTGGGCGCGACCGGGACAGAAATGCCCGGTAACGTTCTGCGCTTCGAGCTGGTTCGGTCGGATCTGACGATGACGGTCAACGGTCAGGCGCAGAATGTGGGAGCCGTCGCGAACGGGTTTGTCGCATTCAAGAACTCCTCGGATGGACAGGTGTTCGCCGATGGCGCTCTGCCCGCGCAGGAATCGGAGGTGGTGGCGCTGGAGACGGCGCTGCGCGCGAACAAGCATATCCACATTAGCGGAATCGGAAGCCACTTCCTCCTGGAATCGCCGAAGCTGGAGTGGGTGGAATTCGAAGCGCTCGGCGACGGCAGTGATCTGGCGACTTCCCTGGCCACCGCGCTGGCGACGATCCACAGCCCGCAGATGGGCGTTGGCGTGATTCCTGGAACCGACAATGTCTTCGATCCCGCCACCATTCTGCCGCCGAAATTCCTGAAGCTGTTCGATGAGGGTTTTGTGGAGCAGCTCGATCAGGTATTTGCGTTCTACCTGCCGAGGCCGGATGAGAACTCGATCTCGATCGGCGACGTGCGGTCGGAAGCCGGACTGGGCGTGGGCCAGAGCTTCTACGTCCAGGTTCCTTTCGAGGGCGGAAGCAACATCACGCTGGATGTCGACTTCGCGCTGCGTCCTGAAGAGGTGCAGGCCGTGGAGGATACGCTGCGGGCGGGCGGATTCACCATCTCGTCCGAGGCCAGCCATTTCCTGCACGACAACCCGCATCTTCAGTTCGTGCACGCCACGGCTTCGGGAGATGGATTCGCGCTTGGCGGTAGCCTGTACAGCGCAATCCAGATCATCCGCGGCGACTCGAACCGTCGCTGGTAAAGACAACCACCAATCTGCTGACTGCAAACCCCGGTGCTGCCTTCGCGCAACATCGGGGTTTGCCATTGGATATCACTCAGGCTGACGCGGTGAGGTAGGTGTGCGCGCTGGCGAAGGCTAAGGCTTCAGGCCGATTTGCCTCGGCCGGACGCCGAACCACAAGCCCACCGTGACCCCCAACAGGATGCCCTGCCGGAGCACGAATTTCGCGGCACTCCATTGTGGGAAGCCGAGTCCTTCGCTCGAAGCGCTGTATCTGTTGCCGGTGTCGAGGTGCTCGTACCATGCGAGGACGGCATGGGGTCCGCCCGTGATGAGGTTCTTGATCGTATAGACCACAAATCCCAACCAGTACGCGAGGAGCACGGCCAACAGCAAGAGGCCAAGCAAACGCATGAGACGCACCAAGAGCGAGGCCGCCCAGCTTTCGTTGTCGTCGGTGGCAAGAATCCGCATGGCCGCGTTCATCCCTGATTTCTGACGGGGCCGATCGGAGCAGTAAGCCAGGCGGTAAGCCAGCTCGACGGCCAGGCAGGCAAAGACCGGGGGCCTCGTGGCGCCCTCCCGGCGTGTAGCCTACACCCGGATAAGCGGGGAGGGCGGCGAATTTTGGTGAGCCAACAATGCGGCTCGCTCCGAAGTAAGGCGGTCGCCGGCGCTCAGGGACCGGATCGCCAGGGCCTGCCCGAGCGCGAGGCAGTGTTCCGCCAGTCACCCCTCCGTGCACCGATGCCACTGCGGTTGAAAGCCAGCGGCGTGCGAGTGCAAAGCCAGTCATGACAATGCGCTCTGACCTTCCCGAGGGTACGCATGTCCTGGGCCGCCGGGAGCCCAGATGCGCGGTTCGCGCACCGGATTTGTATACCGGAACGATACGACAGAGACGCCGAAATCACTCCATTTCAGTTACTCGTAACCGGGGAGTTTGCATCACCAAAGAGTCGGCCTTTATGGGGTTTAGTTATTGATTTTCAATGATATAAACGAGCATCACATCGAGAAGTAAGACGTAGAAAGACAGTAAGACGTAGAAAGAGGACGTCGAATGCTGCCTTACCTTTCTGTAGTTGTTTCCGCTCGAAATGAGCGGAAAATGCTGCCTGGGCTCATCGATCAGCTGCTGGAACAGAACTATCCAGCCGAGCTTTACGAGATTCTCATTGTCGACGGTGTCTCCACGGACGGCACGGGGGATCTGGTGAGGCGGCGTTACAACAATCGTCGGGTGCGCGTTCGCGTGCTCGACAACCCGAAGCGCAGCGTTGCGGCGGGACGGAATGCGGGCATTCGCGCCGCGTCCGGCGAAGCCGTGGTGTTTCTCTCGGGACGCTGCACGATTCCGTCGACAAATCTGTTGACGGATACCGCAGCGATTCTGGAAACGACTGGGGCCGGCTGCCTGTGCCGCCCTCAGCCGCTGGTGGCGCACGCCGAGACCCACATGGGCGAGGCGATTGCGCGGGCGCGTTCTACCCGGATTGGCCGCGGTCCAGTTGCGCCGGAGATGGCGGGGTACGTCGACCCGCCGGGTTTTGCGGGAACGTACCGGCGAAGGGTCTTCGAAGAGGTCGGCTTGTTCGACGAGAGCTTCGACGCCTGTGCCGGTCTCGATTTCAACGAGAGAGTGCGGAAGGCGGGCATTCGCGCCTACTGCGATCCGCGTCTGGCCGTCCATGAGCAGCCACCGCAGAAGCTCCGCAGCCTGCTCGTGGAGATGTTCCGGCACGGCCGCGGTGCGAGCCACTGGATGCGCAAGTATCCGGAGTGCTCGTCCCTGGCGGAGATTGCGCCGCTCACGATGCTTCTGGCCGTGCTGCTGGCGATGTTTGCCTGGTCGCAGCTGCCGGCTCTGACGGCCGCGATCATTACCGCGCCCGTGGCGGTGTTTCCGATCGCGGTGCTGCTTGCGTCGATGCAGATCGGCTCCAGCCACGGTTTCCGTTCGGCGTGGAGAGCGCCCCTGGTGTTTGTGACGATTTATCTGGGGCAGGGAATTGGGCTGCTTTACGAATATGCATTCCCCGCGGGAACGGGGAAGCCGAGGAAAGTTGCTCCCGTGACGACCGTGTCGGCGGCGACGGAATCGTTGTCGGAGGCGAATCGCGCGGCCTGACCCTCTACGCGCGATAGAACGATCGGGACCGATACACTGGCGGCGTGAAGCCGGATCGAAACCAGTATCGGGGACGGATTGCTCCGTCGCCGACAGGATTGCTGCACGTTGGGCACGCCAGGACATTCTGGACGGCGTACACGCGAGCGCGCGCGACGGACGGAATCCTGGTTCTGCGGAATGAGGATCTGGATCCGCAGCGTTCGAGAGCGGAGTTCGCCCATGCGATGGTCGAGGATCTCGATTGGCTCGGCATGCATTGGCAGGAGGGGCCGGATGTTGGTGGGACATTCGGCCCTTATTCGCAAAGCGAGCGGCGCGGGGAATACCTGAAAACCTGGAAGGAGCTTCTGGAGCGGGGATTTCTGTATCCCTGCGCGTGCTCACGGCGCGAGCTGAGCGGGATTGCCCAGGCGCCGCATGACCACCCCAGCGAACAAGTTCGCCGGGGACCCCGGACGCATGATGACGCGCCGGACCGCCAGGAATTGCGGTTCGAGGGCGACGAGGGGCCGATGTATCCGGGGACCTGCCGTCCGAAGGCGGGTGCAGTGTTGCCGCGGCCCGACAGCCCAATCGGGGTGAACTGGCGCTTTCGTGTCCCGGATGGCGAGGTGATCGCGTTCGAGGATGGTCATTTTGGGCCGCAGAGGTTTGTTGCCGGGGAAGACTTCGGAGATTTTCCGGTGTGGCGGCGGGATGATGTTCCTGCTTATCAGCTCGCAGTAGTAGCGGACGACCACGCGATGCAGATCACCGAGGTCGTGCGCGGCGCAGACCTGTTGCTCTCGACGGCGCGACAGATTCTGCTGTATCGCGCGCTGGGATGGAAGGAGCCGCAGTGGTATCACTGCTCCCTGGTGGTCGACGATCGCGGAGAGCGCCTGGCGAAGCGGCATGACGCGCTGTCGATTCGGACGCTGCGGGAGCTGGGCAGGACGCCGGACGAGATGCCGGGGTTGGCGGCGGATCCGGCGGAATAGCGGCGGTCAGGCGGTCTCTTCTTCCTCGTCCTCGGTGTCCTCGATGGCCATATCGCGAAATTCGTTGGAGTCGAAAACCTCTCCGCAATCGAGGCACTCGACGAATTCGACGTCATCTTCGCGCGCCACTACGCGGACCTTGGGGTGCTTACAGACCGTATTCATGGGGTGTTCAGGGCTGTACGAGTCGGTATGGGGCAGATTGTACCTGGCCAGGGGCGTCTGTCAAGGCATGTTCAGGGCATTCCCCTATGCTGCCGTTTAAACTGGAACCATGCCCGAAACGGAACGAGTTTCCCCGGCCGATGTGCGGCGGGTGGCGGAACTGGCAAACCTGGATCTGACCGCCGACGAAGAGGGGCGCATGCGCCGCGACCTGAACGCGATCCTGGATTACGTTGCGCAACTCGGGGAGCTGGATACCGCGCAGGTGGAACCCATGGCGCAGGTGTCTGAGGTGCTCGCGGTCTCCGGCGAGCCTGTGTCGGAGAAGCAGTCGGTGCTGCGGGAGGATGAAGTCCGGCCATGTCTGGACCGCGCGCAGGTGATGGCGTCTGCGCCGGAGACGGATGGGGTGTTCTTTAAGGTCCCGAAGGTGATTGAGCGATGAGCACGACGGCGACAGCGGCGGGTTCGATTGAAGGCATCCGATCGGCGATTGCGAAAGGCGAGACAACGGCCAAGGCGGTGACCGAGATTTATCAGGCGCGGATTGCGGGCGAGGATCCGAAGATCCATGCCTTCCTTTCCGTCGATCGGGAGTATGCGCTGGCGCAGGCTGTGCGCATCGATGATCTTGCTGCGAAGGGCGACTCGCTGCCGAAGCTGGCGGGCGTGCCGTTCGGCATCAAGGATGTGCTGACGCTCGAAGGATTCGCGGCGACGGCGGGGTCAAAGATTCTGGAAGGCTATCGGCCGCCTTACACGGCGACGGCGGTGAAGAAGCTGGCGGATGCGGGGGCGATTTTCCTCGGCAAGCTGAACTGCGACGAGTTTGCGATGGGCTCGTCGAACGAGAATTCAGCGTATGGGCCGGTCCATAATCCGCACGCCCTGGATCGCGTGCCTGGCGGTTCGAGCGGGGGCTCGGCGGCTGCGGTGGCCGCTGGCATGGCGGTCGCAACGCTTGGCACGGATACCGGCGGCTCGATCCGGCAGCCTGCCTCGTTTTGCGGGGTGGTGGGTGTGCTGCCGACGTACGGGCGCGTTTCACGGTACGGGCTGATCGCGTTTGCGTCGTCGCTGGACCGCATCGGTCCCTTCGGGGCGACGGTGCGCGATGCGGCCACTGTGCTGGGCGTAATTGCGGGTCACGACGTGATGGACGCGACGTCGTCGACGCTGCCGGTTCCGGACTACACGGAGAGTCTCGACCGCGGTGTAAAGGGCATGAAGCTGGGCGTGCCGCGGGAGTACTTCGCGGAGGGCCTGGACGCGGAAGTGCGGACGGCGATCGAGGCTGGGATCGAGAAGCTGCGCGCGGCAGGCGCGGAGATTCGGCCCATTTCGCTGCCGCACACGCGGTATGCGATCCCAACCTATTATGTGATCGCGACGGCCGAGGCCAGCGCGAACCTGGCGCGCTTCGACGGCGTGCGGTACGGGCTGCGTGCGCCGCAGTCGGATACGCTGGCGGCGATGTATCGGCGGACGCGCGACCTGGGATTTGGCGCAGAGGTAAAGCGGCGGATCCTGCTCGGGACCTACGTGCTGAGCCACGGTTATTACGACGCCTATTACAAGAAGGCGCAACAGGTGCGGCGGCTGCTCGCCGAGGATTTCCTGGCTGCCTTTCGCGAAGTGGATGCGATCCTGACGCCGACGGCACCCACGCCGGCGTTCAAAATTGGCGAGAAGTCGGATGATCCGGTGGCCATGTATCTCGCGGATATCTACACGGTGACGGCGAGCCTGGCGGGAATCTGCGGCGTGTCGGTTCCGTGCGGGAAATCGCGCGAGGGGCTGCCCATCGGGATGCAGATTCTGGGCAGGCATTTCGACGAGGCGACTATCTTCCGCGTCGGACAGGCTTTGGAGAGCGCTTGAACGAAGACAGCGAACGCACCACGGCGCCGGCGCCTGAGCCGGCCGCCAAGCCTGACTCCAAGACGGGCGCATCTTCTTTCGCAGCCGGAGGTCTGGCGCGTCCACGAGTTCCCGGGCACTGGATATTTTTGGGACCGCACGGATTGCGTGCGGGCTGGTCCATCCTGGCGTTCGCTGGCCTTTGGTTTGTGCTCATCGGCGTCTTCCAGGTTCTGGTTGGGCCGCATCTGCACCTGACCGGGAACCAGCCGATAGCGCCGTTTACCGGGCTGCTGCTGGAAGGCTCGCAACTTGTCCCGGTGCTGATTGCGACCGCGGCGATGGCGATGTTTGAGCACAGGCCCGTCCTGTTCTATGGCTATCAGGGATCGGCGCGCGTAGTGCGCCTGATCTCTGGAATCATCTGGGGATTCATTGCCATTTCGGCGGTCGTTCTGGTTCTGCGGCATCTCGGCTATTTGTCGATCGAGGGGCGGACGCTCAGCGGGATCGCGGCTGTGAAATACGCATGGGAGTGGGGTGGGCTTTTCCTGCTTGTCGGCTTGACCGAGGAGTCGACGTTTCGCGGATACGTTCAGTTTACGATCACGCGCGGCATTGGATTCTGGTGGGGCGCGCTATTATTTGCGGTTCTCTTCGGGGTCGTGCACGGGACCAACGGCGGCGAGTCGCCAGTGGGCCTGATCGGGGCCGGCGCCGTGGGCCTGATCTTCTGCCTCAGCCTCTGGTATACGGGATCGCTGTGGTGGGCGGTGGGCTTCCATGCTGCGTGGGACTGGGGGCAGTCGTATTTCTATGGCACCGCCGACAGTGGGATGGTGGCGCAGGGACATTTGTTCAGCGAGCATGCCGCGGGCAGGGCGCTGTGGAGCGGGGGGGCGACGGGTCCGGAGGGCAGCGTTATTGTTTTTCCGCTGTTGGCGGTGGTCGCGCTGCTGATGTGGTTATGGTGGGGACGGCGCGGGCAGTCGCCGTTTGCGGGAAGCGCGTGGAAGCCGGGGCTGATTGGTGCGGTCGACTCGGTCCGTGTGCAGCGCTGAGACCGGACCCGCTATTCATCGTTGAAATGTCTGGCGCGGCTGTGATCTATAAGTTACAATGCTATTGTGCTGGAAGTTCGCCGATACATTACCCGCTCAGGAAGGGATGTTGTCGGCGAATGGCTGAGGAACCTCGAAGGCAACGCCCGGGCGAGGGTCGCTACCCGAATCGATCGCCTTTCAGCGGGCAACTTGGGGGACTGCAAATTCCTGCGCGAGGGTGTCAGCGAGATGCGGATCGACTGGGGTCCCGGTTATCGGCTCTACTACGCGATGCTGGGCCGGACTTGCGTTCTCCTGATTTGTGGTGGAGACAAGCGCAAACAGTCATCCGACATTGATCGCGCCATTGAATACTTCGACGATTACAGGAAGAGGGAAGTGAGACCATGAAACACAAAGCCAGCATTTCGCACGACGAAGCGATGGTGAAGGAACTTCGCGAGAACCCCGAATTTGCGGCCGAATATCTGAAAGCGGCGCTGGAGGATACCGAAGAACCCGAAGTGCTCCTGATAGCGCTGCGCCGGGTTGCCGAGGCACGTGGCGGAGTCGCGAAAATTGCGAAGGCTGCGGGGGTGGAGCGGGAGAGTCTCTACAGGGCATTGTCGGCACGCGGAAACCCACGCTGGTCCACCCTGGTCGCAGTGACGAAGGCGATGGGTCTGAAACTCACGGTCGAAGCAGTACGATAAATCCGGCTACCGGTGATCGATGGGAACGTACTTCACCGGGTATTCCGGGCCGGTGTACTCGGCGCGCGGGCGGATGAGCCGGTTGTCGTCGAGCTGTTCGATGACGTGCGCGGTCCACCCTGCGATGCGGCTGACGGCGAAGATCGGCGTGAAGAGGTCGAGATCGATGCCGAGCGTGGTGTAGGTCGACGCCGAGTAAAAATCCACGTTGGCGTTGAGCTTCTTCTCGACCTTCACGAATTCCTCGATGCGGCGCGACATGTCGAACCACTTCGTGTTGCCGGACTCCTTGCTCAGCTGCTCTGACATTTTGCGCAGGTGCGTGGCGCGGGGGTCCTCGGTGCGGTAGACGCGATGGCCGAAGCCGAAGACCTTCTTCTTCTGCGCCAGAAGGGCCTTCACGTAGTCGACGGGGTCGCCACCGGACTTACCGATCTCGAAGAGCATCTTCATCACGGCTTCGTTGGCGCCGCCGTGGAGCGGACCTTTGAGAGCGCCGATGGCGCCGGTGATCGCCGAGTGCATATCGGCCATGGTGCCGGCGATGACGCGCGCAGCGAAGGTCGAGGCGTTCAGCTCGTGATCGGCGTGGAGGATCAGCGCCATGTCGAAGGCGTTGGTTGCGGCGGGGATGGGCTTGGTTCCGTGTAACATCCAGAGGAAATTGGCTGCGTGCGAGAGCGAAGGATCCGGCTCGATAACAGCGTTGCCTTTGCGGATGCGGTCGTAGGCGGCCACCAGCATCGCCAGCTGTGCGGTCAGCGCGAAGGATTTGCGGACATTGGAGTCGTGATCGACGGCGCTCTCGTCCGGATCGTAGAAGCTGAGCGCAGAAACCGCGGTGCGCAGTACCTCCATGGGTGTAGCGCTCTTCGGAACAGAACGGAAGAGGTCGAAGATCTCCGAGGGCAGGCGGCGGGCCACGATCAGCTTCTGGGTAAACTCGTCGAGCTGCGTTCGATCCGGCAGACGGCCGTGCCATAGCAGACACGTGGTCTCCTCGAAGGTGGACTGCTCGGCCAGCTCGTGAATGTCGATGCCGCGATAGGCGAGCACTCCCGCGTAGCCGTCAATCCAGCAAATGCCGGAATTCGCAGCTACGACGCCTTCCAGTCCCTTGACCACCGCTGCTGTTGCCATGTGCTGCTTTCCCTCCACCTCAGCCAGGAAATTGCTGCCGATTCACGGGATGCCATGATCGCACCGTGCGATGCAAGGTCCCGGCGCAATTCCGGTTCCTGCTAACGCCTCGCGCCCAGCTTCGAGAAATCTGCTTACTAGATTACGCGAAAATCCTCGTCATTCGGCACTGAGTCCTGGGGATCGCACGATTAGCGGCGCGTGCTGCCGGGCGAGATTCGGGGACCGGCGGCGGCTGCCTCAGGAGGACGCGGGCAACAGGGCGAACCGGCCGGCGCGGAAGGGCGACAGGTCGAGCTCAGGCCGTTGGCCCAGCATCCACTGGCTGAGCACGCGTGCGGTGCCCGGGCCGAGCAGGATGCCGTTCTTGAAATGTCCCGTCGCAATCCAGCAGTGGTCGCTGGTCTGGTCGATGATGGGCAGGCCGTCCCCGGAGCCGGGGCGGAAGCCGATCCATGTTTCGGCGATACTGGCATCGCGCAGGGGCGGCCAGAGATCGACGGCCCGCGAGAACAGCTCCTGAATACGGATCGGGTCCACGGTGCGGTCGAAGCCGGCATCCTCCACGGTGGATCCAACGGTATAGCGATTGGCGCCGCGGGGAACGATATAGACGTTCGGTGTCCGCAGCACGCATTGCATCTGCAGTTCGCCCGGCAGCTCGGCGGTCAGCATATGGCCCTTGCGCGGGGAGACAGGCATCGAGGGTTCCAGCGCGGGAGCCCACGCGCCCGTGGCATTGAGGAAGATGCCGGCGGAAAAAGTACCCGCGGCTGTGACGATTTCTGCCCCCGCACCCTCGCTGCGGACGCTGAGAACAGGCGTTCGTTCTCGCAACCGGATCCCCGCCGCGCGCGATGCAGTGGGGAGCGCCTCAGCGAGATCCCATGCATCGATGCTCTTCTCTTCAAGAGAGACAAACCTCCAACCGCTGACGTTGGCGCGGGGGGCAAGCTTCTCGATTTCCGGTTCGGTCAGCGGGTTCGCATCCGGCGGCAGGTGGTGGATCCCCTGCATGGTGCTGGTGGTCCGGATCGGAATCTTCTTTTGCGAGAGGGTTTCGACTCGATCGAGAAACTCCGGATAATGCGCAAGACTGAGGCGGGAAAGTTCCCGCAGTTCCGCAGGATTTTCAGGATCGGCCCCGGCTAGCATTCCAGCAGCTGCGCGCGAAGCTTCCGACATCGCTTCGCTCTGATCGCAGACGGTCACCTTGCAGCCCGCTGCGGCAAGTTCAAAAGCAGTCGTGAGTCCGATGATTCCGGCACCGGCGATTGCCACATCGGTTCGGTTCATAACCTGATTTTAATTTGTGCGTAACGACGTGAGCGCAAAGTAGCTCTCTCGTGATGGTCGATAGTGACAGGCGCTCAAGTACCGATGAGTGTGACTTCGGTGCAGCATCGCTCCGAAGTGTGTCGCTCGTGTCTGCAGCGCTGCGCAATTCCTGCGGAGACGTTACGATGCGAAATATTTTTTCGGAAGAATATTCCTGCATGCCGTGCATTTTTACCAGGCATGGCTCTAATCAACCGATTCACTTCGCTGTGGAAATTCCGTCCGCATCATCGGCGAGAATACGCGTCATTGCCGGTCATTCGTCGAACCGCCCAAAGGTAATAGAACCAGCGAACCAATTGGATACCGACGTGCACATGTGTGGCTAAAATCTCGCAAGACTGACAAACAGTTCTGAGCAAGATTCGGCACCGGGAGTCCACCGTGAATAACGGTTCCTTGTGACCCCCTGTCCAGAAGCCTTCCACCCCCGGGAAGCTAAGAGTCGACGTGTGCCAGCTCGCGAGAGCGACTGTAGTACTGCAAGAGGTGAGGTGGATGTTCGAAGTCCCCATTCGGTTCTCGTCGGATTCCGTATCGGATCGGCAAAGTAGCTTTTGGTCGGACAGCCGCTTCGGGAAACATGAACGGCGGACGCGCCCCCGGGCAAGCCGATCGCGGCGCTACCTGACGTACGCAGCGCTGCTGATCGGCTTTTGTGTTCTGCTGGCTTTCGTCGGCTGCGGGTCGACTACTGCGATCGGAGAACTGAAAGCTGCGGTGAGTTCGATCGACTTTGGTGCGGTGACGGTGGGGCGGGCCAGCACTACGACTGTCTCGTTTCTGAACAGTGGCACCGGCTCGGTCCAGGTATCGAATGTCAGCGTCACCGGCCAGTCCTTCAAGCCGCTGGGCATCGGCGGGTTCCCGATGACAATAGCAGCCGGTTCCAGATACACCTTTCAGGTGCAATTCAGCCCGTCCAGTATCGGTACCGTCACGGGCGCGGTTACAGTCGTCAGCAACGCGAGTGCCGGCGGTTTGCCGACAGTGACATTGAGCGGGCTGGGAGTGCCGTCCGCGAATCAGCCTCCGGCCACGGTGGGAGTGCTGAGTGGAATCTCCTGCAACAATTCGTCGATGGTCGGCGCCGGATCCGACAATTGTTTTGTCGCGCTGAATGCCCCCGCAGGCAGCGGCGGCCTTACCCTGAACCTGAGCAGCAGCAGTACGGCGGTCACGGTTCCGGCCACTGTCACGGTTCCGGCCAATACCAATGGCATCGGATTTGTGGCGCAGGCAGCTGCGGTGGGTTCGACCGAGGCGGCCGTTTTGACGGCGACAGAAAGCGGAGTGTCTGAATCGTTTGCGCTCGAACTGGAGGCGGCGCTTCGCATTCTTAGCACCAGCACAAGTCACGTTTCGTTTGGCTACGTGGCGACGAATACGACAGCAACGCAGTCTGTGGTCCTGACCTCTTCTGGCACTGAGCCGGTGACGATTGATTCCGCCGCGCTGACCGGCGCGGGCTTCAGTATCTCCGGGTTGGCGCTGCCCGTCATTTTGGGCCCCGGCCAGGTCATCGTCATGAACGTGCAATTCGATCCAGCCAGCGCCGGGATTATTACCGGACAGCTGACCATCACCACCAACGGCTCCTCGGGAAGCGCCATCGTAATCGGCCTCAGCGGTACGGGGGCCGTCAATTCCGGCTCTGGCGGCGGATCAGGCGGGGGCGGTTCGGGCGGAGGCGGAGGATCCGGGGGCAGTAGCGGCTCGGGCGGGTCGTCGACGCCGAGTGTGAGCGGGCTCTCCTGTGGAAGCTCGTCCATAACGGGCTCCGGAACCGACAGTTGTGCCGTGAGCCTGAGCTCGGCAGCTCCGGCCGGGGGCCTCGCAGTCGCCCTTGCCAGCAGCAGCCCGGCGGTGACGGTTCCAGGAAGTATCACGGTTCCAGACGGTGCGGTAAGCGCCGGATTCACGGCGACGGCTGCGGCCGTGACCACCGCGCAGACTGCGACGCTGACCGCCGCAGCCGATGGATCTTCCCAGTCCTTCGCGTTGCAGCTGAGCGCCGGCAGCGCTTTGCTCAACGCCAGTTCAACCACGGTGGCCTTCGGAAGTGTGTCGCTGAATTCACTGGGGACACAGGCTCTGACGCTCACTTCGACCGGAACCCAGGCGGTCACCATCAGCACAGCGGTCCTCACGGGAACCGGATTCACCATGTCCGGGATTAGTCCGCCGCTCACCCTGAACCCGGGCCAGTCGGTGACGCTGTCGCTGGAATTCGTGCCGAGCCTTGCCGGGGCGGCCTCCGGCCAGATAGCGATCGCGAGCACCGCAACAACCGGTGGATCGATGGTGATCGGGCTGACCGGGACGGGCGCGATTCCCTACCTGGTCGATCTGACCTGGGATGCCCCGGCCAGTTCGCCGGATGCGGTGACCGGATACAACGTGTATCGCTCCCTGAGCGGGACAACGTCATATCAGATATTGAATACGGGAGTGAACACGGCAACCACGTTTACCGACAGCACTGTGGCCAGCGGCCAGGCCTACGTCTATTACGTGACCAGCGTGGACGGTTCCGGCGTGGAGAGCGTGCCTTCGAATGCGTTTGGCGTGACGATCCCATAGTTTTGTTCTCCATGCGCGAGGGGGAGTCGCGGATGTCGGGTTTGTAGTCGACAGCAGTGAATCGGGAAGGGGTTGGACTACCACGGGCCACTTGTGGAAACGCTGTGGATAATCAGTGGGTTTTTGCACCTGCATTCGTTCTATTGTTGTTTCGCACACTCTTATAATGAGTCTCGGGCTGACCGCGACAGCGAGCACTACGGCCCGTCTGAGACTCTCGTCACTCACTTTCTACCCAATTTTGACGCGGGTATGCCGCAGCGGGATTTCGCTGATCCTGCGACATAGCCAACCCTAACTTTTTCGACAGGAATGGCTCCGGCGTTGCCGGAGGCCATCCCGGATCGCATGGATATCCGCAATGGTCTCATTGGCGAGTAGTTTCGTGTCTCCGTCCCCATCCCCGGCCACAATTCGGATTTTGATCGCCGACGATCATCCCCTGTTTCGGGATGGCCTTCGCCGCCTGCTGCAGGCAGAGCCCGGTTTTGAGGTAGTAGGCGAAGCCTCCGACGGCGATGTGCTGGTGGATCTGGCCCGAAAAACCAAACCGGACATCATCCTGCTCGATCTTTCCATGCCGCGCCAGGATGGCATGGAAGTGCTGCGCGAGCTTTCTGCCTCCCGGTTGCCGGTGCGGACCCTGCTCCTGACCGCCTCCATCGAAAAGCCGCAGATCGTCCAGGCCCTCAAGCTCGGAGCCTACGGAGTCATCCTGAAGGAGTCGACCACGCAGCGGCTCTTTGACAGTATTCAGTGCGTGATGGCCGGGCAGTACTGGGTCGGCCGCGAGAGCGTCACCGACCTGGTGCGGGCTCTGCGTGCGGTTGCACCCGCCACCGACGGAGTGCGGGCGCGCGACTATGGACTGACAACCCGCGAGATGGAAATCGTTACCCTGGTGGTCGCCGGGTACTCCAATCCCGATATCGCCCAGCGATGCTCGATCAGCGAGCAGACGGTGAAACACCATATCAGCAACGTCTTCGACAAGTTGGGTGTCTCGAACCGTCTGGAACTTGCCCTCTTCGCCGTGAATCACCGCCTGACTGCCGCGGTCGCCTGAACGCAATCCACAGGGCAGGAACTCTTTTTCTCGTTTAGTGAGAAACGGAGGAAGTCTCTGCCTCACCACTGGAATGTGCGCGCGACCTGGTTCCGGGACCTCGGTAACACACCATCGTTCCACCGAAGTAGCACTATGCAGTCATATGACGATAGTACTGTCGGGCCATTGCTGTCCCCGGGGAACTGCCCTAACCTAAGTTTCGCAGTTGGGCTGGCGAGTACCTGCGCCTGGGTGCAGCACGAAAACGGGGGCAAGGAGAGGGGATGGATTCGGATCGGGCCTACAGCGCGACCAACCCAGAATTCCCCCGAGCCCGTCGATACGAAATCGGTACCGCCATTCGATTTCGGGTACGAGGGGAAAGAGATTGGCATGAGGGATTAACTGAAAACATCAGTATTTCCGGGCTGTTGATTCGCAGCGGACGTGCCCTGGACCCCAAAACCGCGATTGAGATGAGGTTCTTTCTACCTGTTGAACTGGACGGCGAATGCGCCGCTGAAGTTTTCTGCCGAGGGTTCGTAATCAGATCGTCAAAATGCAGGATCCCGGTTGGTACTTATACGATTGCCGCCAAGATTTTACATTCGCGGTTTCTTCGCCGAATGGAAGGCAGAGATTACGTTGCCAAAGATCCAGTGAATGGCCATCGACGGCTGGTGTTTTGATCGATTTCTCCTGTTAAATCCGGAAGTTACAGGCGACAGGACGCCCCGAGTCGCAATTCTCGGTACCGGATGCTTGAGGTTTGGGCTTGGTTGTGGAAAACGGGCTCCTGTAGCCCACAGGGCGGAGCTATGTCCTGGAACTCGTTACCATCTGGCGGGGTGCTGAATCGAAATGCTGGTCTCAAACAATATCGGGCACCCGGCAGCAGACCAGCCAGCTTGGTGGGCCGCTTACACCCAGCATCAGCACGAAAAGTCCGTCGCGGAGATGCTTTCAGCAAAGGGATTCGAAGTCTTCCTCCCGCTGCATGAGTCGATGCGGCGCTGGAAGGACAGGCAGAAGCTTCTTTCCCTCCCGCTTTTCCCTTGTTACGTCTTTGTCCGGGGACTACTCAGCCGGCGTTTGCAGGTGGTCACTACTCCCGGCATTCACATGATCCTGTCCCGGGGCGAACAGATTGAGGTTGTGCCGGAAGCCGAGATCGATGCCATCCGGAGAGCGGTACAGGGTTCCTGCCGCATTGAGCCTCATCCCTTCCTGAAGATCGGCGAGCGTGTGCGCGTCATGCGCGGTTCGCTGGAGGGAGTGCAGGGAATCCTGGTTCGCAAAAAGAATTTCTGTCGGCTGGTACTGTCCGTCGACATGCTCGCACAGTCCGTGGGTGTGGAGGTTTCTGCTTCCGATGTGGAGCCCGTGGCCTGCGTCGGACCGAAGACTGTCGTCTCGGAGGGCCTCGACGCAGGAATCGGAAATATCCAGAGGAATTTTCCTTCCGCTGGTGTCAATTACGGTGCAAGATTAGACAGCACTCGTTAAGATCAACCGATCCTCAAAGCCAGGCAAGCTCACCTTAGAAATGTAGTGCAGCGGGAGGGCCGCCCCCAGAGCCAGCGCTCTTGCGTTCCTCCAGAGGTTGTTGCGGTTATGAAATACAGATTTGATTGCTCCTTGGTTGTGGCAGGAATTCTGGCCCTCGTTGCTTCCGGTGCTCTGTCGGCTCAAACCGTAGACGGCAGCAATTCCAATCCGGAATCGGCCCGCCCGGCCGGTGCCTCGCCGGATCAGAAGACACCAGCGGCTGTGACTCGGGCTCACAACAATACATATGTGATTGGCGACGACGACATTCTGGAGATCAATGTCTGGAAGGAACCCGATCTGAGCAAGACGATTCCAGTGCGTTCCGACGGCAAGATCTCGTTGCCCCTTGTGGGAGAGGTTCAGGCGGCCGGACGTACTCCAGTGCAGCTGGAAGACGACATTCGGAGCAGGCTTCTGAACTTCATTACCGAACCGGCGGTCACGGTGATGGTCCAGAAGATCAACAGCCTGAAGTTCAACGTCATGGGCGAGGTGATCAAGCCGGGATCGTTCGCGCTCACCACGAACATGACTGTGGTAGACGCGATTGCAACCGCGGGTGGCTTTAAGGACTTTGCCAAGAAGAAAAAAATCGACGTGCTCCACACCAATGCGGATGGCACGGAATCGCAACTGCATTTTAACTACAACGACTTCGTGAAGGGCAAGAACCCAAAGCAGAACGTGAAGCTGCAGCCGGGAGACACGGTCGTAGTTCCGTGAGATCGCACATGATCACGAGACTTTGCCTGATTCTGGCGCTGCTGACGGCCATCCCCGGATGGTCCCAGGCAACGGGTACGGAGACTGGGACGCAGGCGCCCCCGGCCGACGAACAACCGGATAATCAGGTGGCGAACAGCGGAATGCTCACTCCTCCGCCTGTGAGCGGTGAGGCTTACGCCGTGGCAACCGGCGATGAGGTTCGGAACAACTACATGACCCTGGGTGTGACTGCCGTTGTCGGTTACGACGACAACGTGGCCGCGGGCTACAGCACGATTCCCGAGTCGGACATGATCTACTCCATCTGGCCCACGGTGAGTCTGGACAAGAACACTCTCCGCATTCGTGAGCAGATCAGCTACAGCCCCGGGTTCACCTTTTACGAGCCCACTAACCTCCATAACGAGTCCGATCAGAACGCCGCGATGAATTTCGAGTACCATCCCGCCGCTACCGCGACCATCAGCCTGCAGGATTCCTTCATGCGCAGCTCGTCGCTGTTTAACCAGGCGTTTGGCGCCACCGGCGGACCTGTCACGGGAGGTCTGCCTGCGCAGGTCACCGGCGCGATTGCGACTTTCGCAGATCGCATCTCCAATTCGGCCAACGCCGCCCTCAACGATCAGGCGGGCGAGAACGAAATGCTCGGCATTAGTGCGCAGTATTCTCTGCTGGATTATCCGGACGCGGCTCAAGTGATCGGGCTCTACAACTCGACATCCTATGGGGGTTCCGCCTTCGGCAGCGAGCGTTTTGCCAGCCGTCAGTATCTGGGCGGATCGATTCAGCACTCCAGAACCGTCAGCTATCTCAAGACCACCGACAGCGCTCTGCAGAGCGACAATCTGTTTGGGTTCTACACCATCTTTCTGAGGAACTCGCCCAAGAGCGTTGTGTCGGTGTCCGTCACCGGCGGTCCGGAGCACTATACCGCCGAGCAGGCGCCTCAGGCGTCGCTGCGGGCATGGGTTCCGGCACTTACAGCGGCGATGGGATGGCAGGAACACCTCTGGACACTGGCTGCCAACTATTCCCATAACGTCACCGCCGGTGGTGGACTGCCTGGCGCTTACCGGGAAGACAGCCTTCATGTGCTGTTCCGCCGGGAATTGGCTCCTGCCTGGGACGTCAACCTCTCGGGGCTCTATGCGCTGAACACCAATGTGACTCCGCTTTTCCAGTTCTCCCAACCAGGAGGACACACCTACACCATCAGCGTTTCGGCGGAACACATGGTGACCCGGAATCTCAAAGCGCTATTCGGCTACGACCGGATGTCGGAAAGTTATAGCGGCGTTGGAGCCTTGTCGAAATTCCCCAACAGCAATCGTGAGTACGGCTCGATTACCTGGCAGTTCACCCGGCCCATAGGAAGGTAAGATGGCAGAGGTTTACGAAACAGAAGCTAGTAAGGAAAAGGTTGA
Organism: Acidobacterium sp.; assembly: GCA_003166955.1. GTDB lineage: Bacteria > Acidobacteriota > Terriglobia > Terriglobales > Acidobacteriaceae > Palsa-343. Next base: position 59,997 of record PMUI01000042.1, on the reverse strand, counting down.
TTTCGCGCGATACATCGATGTGGCGCGGCGTCGCCATATGTATTTCCTCGTGCCGCTGCTTCTCGCATGGCTGCTGGTGTGGGGGGTCAGCTGGGTGCTCGCTCCGCGCTATAAGTCGAGCACGCAGATTCTCGTGTCCGAACCCACCATGTCGAAGAACTACGTCGTCCCCAACGTCGACGACGATCTGCAGGCGCGCCTGCAGAGTATGCAGCAACAGATTCTGAGTCGGACACGGCTGCTGATGATTATCGACAGTATGCATTTGTACGGCAGCGGAGGTCGGAAGCCGATGACCGATGAGGAAAAAGTCACCCAGATGCGCAAGGAGATCGCCATCGATCTGGTCCGCGATGCTCAGAATGGAGGCATCACCGGATTCAAGATCGATTACTCCGCGCAGAATCCGCGGGTCGCGCAGCAGGTGACCGGGCAGCTGGCCGGACTCTTTATCAACGAGAATCAGCAGAACCTGCTCAAGGAGTCGGGAGATACGACAAAGTTTCTCGAGGTCGAGCTGGCCAAGGCGAGCGCCGATCTGGCCACCATGGACGCCAAGAAAAAGGCATTTGAGGCGACCCACGTCGGCACCCTGCCCACGCAGGAGGCGAGCAACCTGCAGATCCTGACCGGCCTGCAGGCGCAGCTCACCAACGAGCAGGATGCTGTGAACAATGCGACGCAGCAGCGGGCTCTGCATCAGACGATGATTCAGCAGCTGCGCACCAACCCTACTCCGGTTCCGCGGAGTGCTGTCGTCGATCCCAATAGTGTGGAAGCCTTCGACATATTGCTCGGGAAGCTGCGCGATCAATTGACCGACCTCAGATCCCGTTACACCGACAGCTATCCGGACGTCATCAAGCTGCGGGTTGAGATAGCACAAACGGAAAAGCAGAGAGATGCGGCCGTGGCCGCGGAGAAGGCCAAGGGGGACAAGTTGGCGGGAGTCGACTCCCTCACCCTGGCCCAACTCGAAGCGCAGTTGAAGTCCGACGAGGTCGAGATCGCGAATCGCAAGACGTCCATCGCGGGGTTGCAGGCCAGAATCGCCGAATATGAGGGGCGCATCAATGCCGAGCCGGCGAGCGAGCAGCAACTGGCCGATATTAACCGCGGCTACGAGCAGTCACAGGCAAATTACAACGACCTGCTGAAAAAGAAGCAGGACTCGCAGATGGCCACCAACATGGAGGAGAATCTGCAGGGCGAGCGCTTTACCTTGCTCGATCCACCCAGCCTGCCCACCAAGCCCGACTTTCCGAATCGGCTGGAGTTCTGCGCCGCTGGGTTGCTGGTGGGGCTGGCCCTGGGCTCCTTTTCTGTAATTGCCTTCGAGCTTACCGATGACCGGCTGCACAACGAGGCCGATATCAAGGACCTGTTGCCGGTCGCGGTTATTTGTGAGGTCCCGGAGGTCAGTAATCCGTCCGACGAGTTGGTTAGCAAGAGAAAAGCATTTATTGGCTGGGCAACTGCAGCCGCAGTGATCGTCATTATTCTCGCAGGCTCTGCAGTCAGTTACCTTCACGGCTAGGTTTTCGCGCGCAATGTATAAAACCTTCTTCAAGCTCGCTCGCAATCCGTTCGACCTGACACCCGATCCCACTTATTTTGTGTCAACGCGTCGGCATAATGAAGCGCTCGCCGCGCTTCATTATGGCATTCGGCGGCACAAAGGATTTGTTGTGGTTACCGGGGAGGTGGGCACGGGCAAGACCCTCCTGCTGCGCTGCCTGCTCCGGCTGCTCAAGGAAAGCAAGGATATTGCCTACGCCTATCTGTTCAACAGCCGGCTGTCTCCCACCGAGTTTCTGCAGTACATTCTTTCCGATTTCGGGCTTCCCGCTTCCGGCAAGAACAAGACCGAACTCCTGTTGGATCTCGGGCAGTTTCTCGTGTCGCGCGGATCGAAAGGACTCACCACTGTCCTGATCGTGGACGAGGCCCACCATTTGTCGGAGGAACTGCTGGAGGAGGTTCGTCTCCTCTCTAACCTGGAAACGACCGACGACAAGCTGCTGCAAATTGTTCTCGTGGGTCAACCCGAACTGGATCAGAAGCTGGATTCGATCGGGCTGAGACAGCTCAAGCAGAGGATTGCGCTTCGCGCGCAACTCGGTCCCCTGGATGCGAACGAGACGAAGGAATACATCGAACATCGGCTCCGCGTAGCCGGCGTCGAGGGGGAGGCGAGCCGGTTGTTCCCGCCCGACGTGATTGAAGCTGTCTATCGCCATTCGCGAGGATTTCCCCGGCTCATCAACACCGTGTGTGAAAACGCGCTCATCATCGCTTACGCACGGCAGATTCCCGTAATCACCGTTGACGTTGTAGAGGATGTCGCAAGAGAGTTCCGCCTTGACATGGACTTCTTCAATGAGTCCGAAGGCAACGGAGCCCAGACTGAAATGGATGTACAGCGAGCGGCGAAAGTCCTTCGCGATTTGTATTCCGCGTTGCGTAAGCCTGTAATGCGCACCGCCGATTTGAATGTGCCGGTTTCTCTTGAAACGAGTGAGTATGAGCCGAATATTTGATGCGCTGCAAAGGTCGGAAGCTGAACGGTCAGGGAACAACGTATCGCCGGTGCCGGACGCGACGGAGTTGCTCCGCCACGCCGAACGCCGTGCCGTTTCGGAGTGGGAGGCTGTTGCGCCGCCGGAACCGGAAAAGGCAGTCCCGGAGCGCAGTACCCCTCGGATCGCCCACGTTCCTGCGTCGAATGGTGTGGCGTCGCCGAAGGCAAACGGTGCCCGGCGAACCGCCGCGGCTGCCGTTGAGGAACCTGTTTCCTCGGAGCGCCCGGCGATCTTCGACCAATTCAAGCTGCTGAAGATTTCTGCCCCGGCCCAGGGCCGGCTGGTCAGCGTCTCCGATAAGGACAGCCCGGCGGCTGAGGCATTCCGGTTGTTGGCCGTCCGCCTCCGGCATCTCCGCCGCGATCAGCCGCTGAAGAAAATTCTCCTCACCAGTTCGATTCCGCAGGAAGGGAAGAGCACGTGCTCGGCGAATCTTGCCTGCTCGCTCGCCCTGCGCGCGCAGAGAAGAACGCTTCTGCTGGAGGGCGACATCCGCAGGCCATCGCTTTCGCCCATGTTCGGACTCACGCCCCGTCCTGGCATCTCTGAATGGCTGCGGGAAGAGCGGGATCTGAGTGACAGTATCTACTTCCTCGAGGGTCCCGAACTCTGGTTCATGCCGGCTGGCAGTTCACCCAGCAACCCCCTGGAGTTGCTCCAGTCTCCGAGAGTAGCGGTGCTCATGGATCAATTAGCCGAATTGTTTGACTGGATTGTTATCGATTCACCGCCGGTTCTCCCCCTTGCCGACACCAGTGTCTGGTCGCGGCTGTGCGACGGCATTCTCCTTGTGACCCGTCAGGGAACAACCGAGAAGCGGCAGCTGCAGAGAGCCGTCGATGCAATCGAATCGCAGAAGCTGATCGGGGCGCTGCTGAACTCCTCCAACAGTGCGCCACATACCGACTATTACTACACTGCCCGGACAGCTGCTAAGTCCGACTAAGACCCGGTTCCGATTCGGATTCCCCGGAAACAGTTATCGGAAACGGCTGTGCGTGGCCATGCCGGCGATCATAACGTCGACAACATTGCAATTACGTTGCAAACTACTCACAGCTGAACAGTTGTCAACAAATAAGTAGAAAAAATATACAGTTTGTATATTTCGCACCTGACGTTCGAACATTCATCAATGCTCGAGAGAGGAGCGAGTTGTGACTCTGCCAAGGATCAATAAGATTTCAAACATGGTGGACCCCATCTTCGATGCGGCCGCCCACGGAGAACGCGACGTTCTGATTGAGGAGGCGTTCAGGCGGCGGATCGCCATCGAGCGAAAGCGCACCGAGCGCTCCCGGGAGCCGTTTCTCCTGATGCTGCTCGAAGCAGGTTCCACGCAGAACGGGGAGTCGCTGGACAAGACCCTCGACGGCATCGTAACTGCGATGCAGTCATCCACGCGCGAGACCGATGTCGTCGGCTGGTACAAGGACCGGAATACGGTGGGCGTGATCTTCACCGGTCTGGTTGTCAGCGACAAGAACTCGGTGCTCAGCACGATCCTGGGAAGGGTGAGCACGGCGCTGCAGCAGGAAGTCAGCCTGGAGAAATTTAACCAGATCACCTTTTCGTTCCATTTCTTCCCGGACGATTGGGATGGTGACAGCTCCGGACGGCCCAGCGATCCGATCCTGTACCCGGATTTGTTCATCCCCAGCAGCGATCAGCGCGCTCTGCTACGGGTCAAGCGGGTCATGGATATCGCCGGAAGCTCGCTGATGGTGATTGCGTGCCTGCCGCTGTTTGCGGTTATCGCCCTGGCGGTGAAGCTCAGCTCGAAGGGACCGATTCTCTTCAAGCAGGACCGCATCGGCCAGTACGGCCGACGGTTCACCTTCCTGAAGTTCCGTTCGATGCGGGTCAATAACGACGAGTCCGCGCACAGAGAATACATGAAGCAGCTGATTGCCGGTGTGGCGGAGCGCGTTCCGACCAGTGCCAATGGCGAGGGCGTTTACAAGCTGGCCGGCGACAAGAGGATTACATCGATCGGAAAATTCCTGCGCAAAACCAGCCTGGATGAGCTGCCCCAGTTTATCAATGTGCTCCGGGGTGATATGTCGCTGGTCGGTCCGCGGCCGCCCGTGCCTTACGAACTGGCCGCGTACCAGACCTGGCACCGCCGCCGCGTGCTGCAGGTAAAGCCGGGAATCACCGGATTGTGGCAGGTTACAGGGCGCAGTCGTGTGCGTTTCGACGACATGGTTCGTCTCGATCTGCGCTACGCGATCTCCTGGTCGCCGTGGCTCGACTTCAAGATTCTCCTGCGCACACCCGGCGCAGTCATTAAGGGAGCCTACTAAGGTTCTTCTGCTGAGAGCCCCTTCCTCCGGCGACGCTTTTTCATCCTGATCGAATTTTTTCAACTGGCGCCATCCCGCCGGAAACGGTGCACTTTGCCGCCATCGGCGGCGCTGAAAGTATGGTGACAATCTCGTGAACTTCGGTGTAATCGGCTACGGTTATTGGGGACCCAACGTGGTCAGAAACCTCGCCAGCCTGGAGGGATCTCAGGTTCGGGCCATTGCGGAGCTGAGCCCGGCCGCACAGAAACGTGCTCAAAAGGCCTATCCAGGTATCCACATCACGCCGGATGCCATGGAGGTGATCACTTCGCCTGACATTGACGCCATCGCCGTCATCACTCCGGTGTGGACCCACTACGAACTCGCGAAGGCCGCGCTGGAGAATGGCAAGCACGTCTTTGTCGAGAAGCCGTTCACCAGCAACGTCGCGCAGGGCGAGAAGCTCATCGATCTGGCGATCCAGAAGAACCTAAGAGTCATGGTGGATCATACCTTCCTCTTCACGGGCGCGGTGAGGAAGATATCGCAGCTGCTCAGAGAAGGAACTCTGGGGAAGCTGTATTACTACGATTCGACCCGTGTCAACCTAGGACTGTTCCAGCACGATATTAATGTCCTGTGGGATCTTGCCCCTCACGATCTCTCGATCATGGACTACGTCATCGAAGGGAGTCCGGAGGCGGTGGTCGCGACCGGGCAATGCCACCTGAACTGCCACGAAGACGTGGCCTTCATGACCTTGTACTTCCCCGAGAATGTCATAGCCCATATCAACGTCAACTGGCTGTCTCCAGTGAAGGTGCGCACAACGCTTATCGGTGGCGAGAAGCGCATGCTGGTCTGGAACGATCTGGAAGCCGACGAGAAGGTGAAAGTCTACGACAAGGGCGTCAACATCACCAGCAACGAGGGCGTCTACAACCTGCTGGTCAACTATCGCTCGGGCGACATGTGGTCGCCTCAGGTGGAACAGGTCGAGGCTCTGCGTCAGGAATTGACCTACTTTGTGGACTGTATCTCGTCCGGAAAAGACCCATTCAATGACGGGTGCGCCGGGCTGCGGGTGGTCAAGATGCTGGAGGCGGCCAGCGAGTCGCTGAGCAAGAGAGGCTCGCTCGTTTATCTATGAACTCGTTCAACAGTATCGCTGACGATGTGAAGCTGGGCTCGAATGTGCGGTTGTCGAAGTTCATCAACCTCTACGGTTGTGAGATAGGCGACGATACCAAGATCGGCGCCTTTGTCGAGGTTCAGAAGAACGCAACGGTTGGTAAGCGCTGCAAGATTTCCAGTCACACCTTCATCTGTGAAGGGGTTGTGATCGAGGATAACGTCTTCATCGGTCATGGAGTGACTTTCATCAATGACAGTTATCCGCGAGCGACGGCGGCCGATGGCCGCTTGCAGACGGAAGCTGACTGGAAGGTAGAGCGCACCGTCATTCACAGGGGCGCATCGGTCGGATCGGGCGTCACCATACTCTCCAATATCAATGTCGGTGAGAATGCGATCGTTGGAGCCGGAAGCGTTGTCACCAAAGATGTCCCACCCAACTCGATCGTGGCTGGAAACCCGGCCAGGATCCTGCGTTACATAGAAGAAAACAAAGAGGACCCCCATGTACGCATCAAATGACATTCCGTTTCTCGACTTAGTTACTCCTCATGTGGAATTGGAAGAGGAGCTAACCGCTGTTTTCCGCCGCGCCCTCTTCACCGCCGGTTTCGTCGGCGGCCCGATGGTCGAGGAGTTCGAACAAGCCTTCGCCGCTTTCTGCGACACGAGCCATTCCGTCGCTGTCAACAGCGGGACCGATGCGCTGCGCTTTGCGATCATGGCATGCGGCATCGAGTCGGGCGATGTTGTTCTGACGGTTCCGAATACCTTCATCGCGACGACCGAGGCTATCTCCCAGGCGGGAGCAGTGCCGGAATTCATCGACATCGATGAGAACACGTACAACATGTCCGTAGAACGGCTGCAGGAGTTCCTCGAACAGGGTTGCACACGGAATACTTCCGGAAGGCTGGTCAGCAAGCGGCATCAGCGGCCTGTTACTGCGATCGTCCCTGTGCACCTGTACGGCCAGATGGCCGACATGGACTCGATCCTGCGGCTCGCCAATCAGTATGGTTTAACAGTGATCGAGGATGCCTGCCAGGCTCACGGCGCCGAATACTTCTCCGGCAAACTGAACCGCTGGATGAAGGCTGGCACCATGGGCCAAGCCGCGGCTTTCAGTTTTTATCCGGGAAAGAACCTGGGCGCCTGCGGTGAAGGCGGCGCTGTCACTACAAATGACGCAGCAGTTGCCGCGAAGATCAGGATGATTCGCGAGCACGGTCAGGCGAAGAAGTATTACCACGACATGGAGGGATACAACGGCAGGCTCGACTCTGTTCAGTGCGGGCTGCTGCAGGTGAAGCTCGGGCATCTTGCCCAATGGAATGCACGCCGGCGCGATCGGGCCGCTGAATATGATCGTCTGCTGGCCGGGAACGAGGCGATCACCTGTCCCTACGAGCCGTCCTGGTCCCGCGCTGTGTATCACCTCTATGTTGTGCGGAGCGCCGATCGCGACGGTCTGGCAAAGCATCTGAAGGCAGCTGGGATTGGCACGGGGATTCATTATCCCGTACCGCTGCATCTTCAGAAAGCTTACAAGGGCATGAACTACCGAGAGACAGATTTTCCGGTGGCCACGCGTCTTGCCGGGGAAATTCTCTCGCTGCCGATGTTCCCCCAACTCTCATCCGAACAGCAGACGCGGGTGACGGATGGGATTCTTGGCTTCGTCCAGGACGTATTGATTTCTCAGTAATAGGGGGAGTCAAATCCTCAGGGACAGAAGCAATGCCTCGAGTCACAGTCGTGATGGCGGTGTACAACGCCGCGCAGTTCCTGCGTGCGGCGGTCGACAGTGTTCTGTCGCAGACCTGGCGCGACTTCGAATTGATTGTGGTCGATGACGCGTCCACCGACGACTCGGCCGCGGTTCTTCACAGCTTTCACGATCCGCGGATCCGAATTATCCGGCACGAGACGAACCGGGGCGCCTCGTTGTCCCGCAACGATGCGCTTTCGGCTGCGCGCGGCGACCTGATCGCCATCATGGACGCTGACGACGTCTGCGCGCCCGACAGACTCGGGCGGCAAGTCGAATATCTCGATGCACATCCTCCGGCGGGATTAGTCGGATGTGGAATCTACGACAATATTGATGCCACCGGAGCGGTTCTCTACACCTCAATCCTGCCCCACGACAACGAAACAATTCAGCGGGCCCTGATGGAGCGATGGTGTTTCCTCCACTCGTCCATTATGTTCCGGAGGAAGCTCTATCTAACCGTGGGAGGATATCGTGCGGCGTTCGAACCTGTAGAGGATCACGATTTCGTCCTGCGGATTGTTGAGCACTCGCAGGCGCATAACATCTGCGAGCCTCTCGTCACTTACCGACTGAACCATAGCGGCCTGACCGTTATCGGCCACCAGTACATCGATCAGCTGAGAGCGATTGCCATCCGGCTGGCAAGACAGCGCCGCTCCGGTCAGCCTGAGGATCTCGGCGCTGCAATGCCTCAGATCGCGTCGCTGAAGCTCAAGCGAAAGTCTGCGCGAGGCTTGGGCGGTGTCGTACAGCAATTGCGCGATTCTTCATATGCGGCGAACCGCTACTACGGTTTTGGATGCCGCGAATTGTGCGCGGGACAGCTGCATAGAGCACGCCTCTGTTATGTTCAGTCACTGCGCACCAACCGGATGTTCATCAAGTCATGGATCGGACTGGCCCTATCGTTCCTGCCATTCATTGCCAAACACGTGCGTTTCGTATTTCGATCATCCATGAGGCAACAGAACGACCCAGCCTGGTCGCGCTCCTCAACTCAGGCGAATTCCGGTCACCTGACCTCAGTCGCCCACGGCACGGCCGTGCAATAGCGGAGAAGCAACTGTGACGGTTTACACGATCGATCCGCTTCACGATCCCCGGTGGCCTGAATTCGTTGGCCGTCACGGTTCCGCGTCTGTGTTTCACAGCGTGCCGTGGCTCGAGGCTATACGGCGGACGTACGGATATACGCCGGTCGTATACACGACTTCTTCACCGTCGTCGGCGCTGTCGAACGGCATCGCCCTTTGCCAGATCAAGAGCTGGCTAACGGGCCGGCGCATGGTATCCCTGCCATTCTCCGATCACTGCGAGCCGTTGCTGGATGACACGGGAAGTACGGAAGCAATCATCCGGGAACTGAAGCACGCAGTGGACGCGGGAAAGTGGAAGTACGTTGAGCTCCGGCCCCAAAGCGACCAAACAGCCCTCGAGGGTGTCGCGGCCGCGCCAGCTTGTTTTCTGCACATGCTGGACCTTCGGCCAACAATGGAGGATTTGCTGCGGCGAACCCACAAGACATCGGTGCAGCAGAGCATTAAGCGGGCAGAGCGAGAGGGGATCGAGTGCGAGATTGGCAATTCGGAGCGGTTGCTCCAGGCGTTTTACCGACTTCTGTTGCTGACCCGCCGCAAGCATCAACTGCCACCGCAGCCCATGGACTGGTTCCGGAACCTCGCCGCGTGCATGGGCGACCGGCTGCAGATCCGCGTGGCTTTCCGCAAGGGAGAAGAAGTCGCCGCCATTGTGACCCTCCTGCACAAGCACGCCATTGTCTATAAGTACGGCTGTTCTGACGCACGGTTCAGCAATCTCGGCGGTACCCATCTTCTGCTCTGGAGAGCCATTGTTGAGGCAAAGGCCGCCGGAATGACCTGCATGGACTTCGGCCGCTCCGATGCGGACAACGAAGGTCTTGTTAAGTTCAAGGATCGCTGGGGCGCGGCGTCCTCACAACTCATCTACGTGCGCTGGTCTCGCAAGCAGGCTGCCGAGGGCGCTCGTCACGCGTCTGCTGGTATCCTCAAGCGCCTGTTTGCTATGATGCCGGACGCTGTTCTGGAGACGACGGGACGCATTCTGTACCGCCATGTTGGCTAACCCTTTCGGCGAAAATTCATGACACGACTAACCGTAAACCTGCGCGCAATGTCGAACCCGCTGAACCGGCCCTCCGTGATGGTGAATGAATGAAGATATGCATGTTGGCGTATGCGCACTATATCAACGATGCGCGTATCAAATCGTATGTGCGGACGCTGGAAGACCACGGGCACCGAGTCGACGTCGTTGCGCTCAGGTCGGAGGGGGAGTCCTCCATCGAGCACCGGCCAACCGGCACCATCTTTCGTGTAATGGATAAGTACCAGGGCGACAGTAAGCTCGCGTACGCGTGGTCCTATCTCAGGTTCTTCCTGAAGGCACTGTTGTTTCTTGCTCGCCGCTCCTTCCGCGATCGATACGATGTTATTCACGTGCACAACATGCCGAACGTCCTCGTGTTTGCAGCCATCGTACCGAAGATGCTCGGCGCCAGGTTGCTGCTGGACGTGCACGATTTGATGACCGTCAACTACATGGCGAAATTCCATGTCGGCGAGCACAATTCGAGGGTCCAAATCCTGAAGATCGAGCAGCGGATTTCCTCGATGTTTGCCGATCGCGTCATCTGCGCCGACCACAATCAGCAGGATTACCTCGTCGAGCATTGCGGCGTCGCGGGGAAGAAAATTACCGTCCTTATGAACCTCCCGAACGCGGAGCTGTTCGGGCCCACACCAAGCAACAAGCAGAAGACGGAAGATGCGTTCCGGATCGTCTATCACGGTACGATTGCGCATCGCCTGGGCATCGACCTCATCCTGCGCGCGGTGGCTCTGGTTGCCGATCGCATTCCCGCCGAACTGTGGATGTATGGCTCAGGTGATTACCTGCCCGAAGCTCTCGCTTTGTCGACAGAGCTGGGGCTCGACGAAAAGGTTCACTTCAGCCGGTCGTTCTTCCCCGTTGAGCAAATACCGGAGATCGTCTGCGGCATGGACCTCGGCATCATCGGCAACCGGCGCAATCTCGCATGCGACAAATATATGCTCCCTGTCAAGTTGCTGGAGTACGTTTACCTGGGCGTGCCCGTTGTCGCGCCGCGACTGGGAGTGATCGGCCGCTACTTCGACGACACGATGCTTCGCTTCTACGAGCCCGAAAACGTCGAGCAAATGGCCAGCGCGATCGTAGAGTTGTATTCCAACCGGGAACAGCGCGAACGCCTTGCTCGGACTGCGATGATCTTTTATCAAAAGCACAATATCAAGGCACAGGCAGACTGCTATCTTGATTTGATGTCCGAGCGCAAAAGTGGCCTGTACCCCGTGTCCGAGCACCACGCGTGATCCAGTCGAGGTTATCTCCCTTGACCGCAAATCCTGGCGTGGGGAAATCAGCGGCTGCCGCCAGGGTCGTGAGACCCTCCTCCTGGCTCTGGATCCCGTACATCTGGTTATTTTTCACCAGCACCCGGGCTCTGTCCACCTGGTTGTCCGGTCACGCGGAAGGCGCCGGTCAGGTCGATTATTCCGGCAGCGCCGCCGACTCGGTCCTGATGACCCTGCTGATGCTGATCGGCCTGTTTATCCTGAACATGCGCAGGGAGCAGGCGATGAGGATTCTTGCGCGCAACAAGTGGGTCGTTGCGCTTTTCGTCGTGATGGTAGTTAGTATCCTCTGGTCAAACTTTCCCGCCATCACCTTCCGGCGATCGGCGCGGTCGATCGGCACGCTGGTAATGATTCTGGTTGTGCTCACAGAGCGCAGTCCTCAGGAAGCCCTGCGCGTTCTGCTTCAGCGTTTGTATCTGGTCCAGATTCCTTTCTCCATCATCGCTATCAAGTATTTCCGCGCCGTCGGTGTCATATACGGCTGGGACGGTGTCGAGGAACAGTGGATCGGGCTTTCTACCGACAAGAACAGTCTCGGACAGGTCGCAATGTGCAGCGGCGTGTTCTGGATCTGGCAGCTCTTCAGAGACTGGACCAGGAAAGACCAAAAGCGTGACTGGAAACGAATCGGGCTGGATGTAATGATGCTCATCCTCACGCTGTGGTTGTTGCGTGGATCGAAGAACTCGCATAGCAGCACAGCTATCCTCGGATTTCTTGTTTGCACTGCCCTGCTGATCGCGTTGCAGTTCATCAAGAACACAAGTGCCCAGACCAAACGAATCATTCTGGCCATGGCAATAGGAGCCACTTTGCTGGCGCCTTTCGCGTTTCTTGCGTTCCAGTCTTTCAATGAATCGCCCGCTCAGGCGGTTCTGGAGGCGACTGGACGCAATATGACCCTTACAGATCGCACGTTGCTGTGGACGGACGTGATCAACAATGCCAAGAAACACCCATTGCTCGGCGTCGGCTACGGCGCATTCTGGGTCGGCACTATCGGGTATGAAATGTACCCGCTGCCTAACTGGTCGGCGAAGACGCCGTGGTGGCGGCCAGAACAAGGTCACAACGGGTTTATCGATGCCTACATCGATCTGGGGCTGGTGGGAGTCGCGCTACTCTTAATAATCACAGGTATTGGATTCGCCGACGCCTGGCTCAATCTCCAGAATGATTTCCAGTATGGAAGCCTGCGCATGGTACTGCTGCTGAGCATCGTCATGGATAACATTACCGAGACGAGCGTCCTGAAGGGAACTCATGCTTTTTGGTTCTTATTCCTGCTTCTGGCAGTGAAGGTTCCACCTGCAATCCGAAGGGCACGCCCAAAGCCTGCTCCGTTCGTTAAAACCGAAGAACCGGAGGCCGAAGCGGCGGCGCTGCTGTCAGACTCACTCGAGAGTGTGAAACGTTCACCGGCACGGGACCGCAACCATGCCGGAATCCCGCTAACGATGTCGTTCGCGACTCGTCCCGTTCTTCCTTGAGATGGAGATGACATTGTCCCAGGTTGAAGCTCTGGTGCCGGGCTCGGCAGATACCGGTACATCTGTCGAAATGGACGATATCGCCGTTTGCATTTGCACGTATAAGCGCCAGGAACTGCTTGAACGCCTTCTTGCTGCGGTTGCCAAACAGCGGACGGACGGGCAGTTTACCTGGTCCTGTGTGGTGGTCGATAACGATGAGTTAGCGAGCGCACGCGCCCTGGTCGAGCGCTTACAGCCTGACTTTCCGGTTCCAATCCGATACGCCGTTGAGCCAGCCCGAAATTTTGCGCTCGTTAGGAATCGCGCCGTCGGCATGGCCTCGGGGAACCTATATGCATTCGTCGACGATGACGAGGTACCGCAGGAAGACTGGCTGATGCAGATGTTACGCGTGCTCCGCCAGTCGGGTGCAGACGCAGTGCTGGGCCCTGTAAGACCCTACTTCGAAGGCGAACCTCCTTCGTGGATCGTGCGAAGCCGCGTTTGCGAGCGGCCCGCATATCCAACGGGTACGGTCCTCCACTGGAGGCAAACCCGTACCGGCAACGTGCTCCTGCGCGCGGCACTGATCACAAAAGATGACATCCGGTTCGACCCCGCGTACGCCAGCGGCGGCGAGGATGTTGATTTCTTCCGCCGGGCTGCACAGGCGGGCAAGAGCTTTGTCTGGTGCGAGGACGCGCCTGTGTACGAACTGGTGCCGGAGTCGCGCCTGCGCCGCAGCTATCATCTGAAGCGAGCTCTGCTGCAGGGCCGGGTATCAGCAGGATACTCCACGGAACGGCCGTCATTCCTGCCGAGAGTCGCGGTCGCGGCCAAGGCGCTGACCGCGGCGATCCTCTACACCGCAGCTTTACCGGTTCTGTTCCTCTGCGGGGACCATGTCGGAATGAAGTTTCTGATTAAGGATTGTCATCATATCTCGCGGTTGCTCGCGATGTTAGGAATTTCAAACCTGGGTCGCCGCAATTTCTGATTAATGTGCGATTCGGTGTCGGATCTTCTGGATCACTAAAAGCAAGGAGCATGGAGTGACAAGGGTTTCAGTTTTTGGCCTCGGCTATGTCGGCTCGGTTTCCGGGGCATGTCTTGCCAAAATGGGCCATCACGTCATCGGTGTCGACGCGAATCCTTCCAAGGTCGATCTCATCAACCAGGGACTCCCCCCTGTAATTGAAACGGGGTTGTCGGAACTGCTCGCGGGAGTCACAAAGTCGGGGGCATTTGCCGCGACCGAGTCGTGGCAGGAGGCGATTGCCGCCACCGATGTTGCTCTCGTTTGCGTAGGGACTCCAAGCAGCCCGAACGGCAGCTTGTCCACAGACCTGGTGAAGCGGGTTAGCGAGCAGATTGGAGCTGCTCTGGCCGCCAGGAACGAGTATTTCGTCGTTGCGATTCGCAGTACAGTGCTTCCGGGCACTGTCGAGGGAATCGTGGTGCCCGTCCTTGAGGCGCGGTCAGGAAAGAAAGCAGGCAGCGATTTCGGTGTTTGCATGGTGCCTGAGTTTCTGCGAGAGGGCACGTCGGTTAAGGACTTCTACCATCCACCCAAGACGGTCATCGGCCAGCTGGATTGCCGCGCCGGCGAGAGCGTCGCCGGGCTCTTTGCGGGAATCGAAGCGCCGATGGTCCGCACCAGCATTCGCGTGGCCGAGAGTCTGAAATATGCAGACAATGCCTTTCATGCGGTCAAGGTAACATTCGCCAATGAGATAGGGAACATCTGCAAAGCTGCCGGCTGCGACAGTCACGAGGTAATGAAGATTTTCTGCATGGATACCAAACTCAACCTGTCTCCGTATTACCTTAAGCCAGGTTTCGCGTTTGGCGGCTCATGCTTGCCCAAGGATTTGCGCGCGCTCACTTATCATGCCCATGGCATGGATATTCAGACTCCGCTGCTCGATTCCATTCTCGCAAGCAACAAAAAGCAGATCGAGCGAGTGATCACGCTGCTGCAGGGATACAAGGGAAGGTCACTCGGATTTCTCGGACTAAGCTTCAAGCATGGTACGGACGATCTTCGCGAAAGCCCGATTCTTGAAGTTATTGAAACGATGATCGGGAAGGGGTTCCACCTCGGCATTTACGACGAATTCGTCTCCATCGCGCGCCTGGTTGGAGCGAACAAAGAATACATTCAGAAGGAGATTCCCCACGTCTCCTCGCTGATGCGAGCGTCGGCCGAGGAGTTGGTGGCCGACTCTGATGTTCTCGTTGTCAGCAATTCCAGCGATAAGTTCCGGGAAGTGCTTACACAAATGACGCGCAAGGATCAAGTGGTCGTCGACCTCGTACGGATTATCGAGGCTAGTGAGGTCAAGAGCCAGTACTATGGCATCTGCTGGTAGTGTAATCGAGTCAGTCGCGCCACCTGAAAAGGGCGGCCAATCGGCCGCGCCGCGGAAGCGCGTCCTGTTGATCTCCAACCGGGTGATGCACTACCGTGTGTCCGTCTATAACTACTTCTGGCGGCATTTTCAGGAAAACGGCTGGGAATTCGCAGTTCTTTCGAATGAGCTACAGCGGCAAAACCAGAATCAATGCCAGTTTGAGTTTGTAGAGAAGCCATTCAGCTTCTCTGGATATCGCGCCGAGATTCGGAAATTCAAACCCGATGCAGTCATCCTGTTCCTTCACATGAAGGATCGGATTCTGTGGCCGTTAATTCACTGGCTGAAGCTGGCCGGGATCCCGGTCGCTCTGTGGACCAAGGCGAGAAATCTGGATGACCCCGATAACCGCATTCGGAACGCATTCTTCGACTATCTGCACTTCATCAGCGACGGCCTGATCCTGTACACGGAATCGTTGAAGCGCTTTATTCCGGATAGACATCGGCGAAAAGTATTCGTTGCCAACAACACAATCAATTTCGAGGATTTCCCAGCCATCGCTGAATCGAAGGATCAAATAAAGCGGGACCTCAGAATTCCATTTGAGAAAGTCGTGTTGTTCGCCGGCAGAATCGGGGAAGAGAAGAACCGGAAGAAAGTCGATCATCTTATCGACCTTTTTCGGGATCTGGATCGGTTGGATGCCGGACTCGTAATTGTGGGATCGGGACTCAGTCATGAGCTTCGGGCGCGGATGAACCCGGCGAATACGTTTTACCTTGGGGAAGTGCACGATCCCGAGAATCGTCAGATCAGCCGGATCTTCACAATGGCGGACATCTGCTCGATTCCGGGACACGTAGGCCTGGGCTTGAACCAGGCCTTTTTCTGGGGATTGCCGATGGTCACGGAGCATGGGAACCAGCCGCCGGAAATCGAGTATCTGCACGATGGCGAGAACGGTTTCATCGTGCCGGAAGACGATCGTACCGCTCTCCGCGATCGCCTTTTGTTCCTGCTCGACAATAACGTGGAACGGCAGAGAATGTCAGCCAACGCTCGCAGGGATATTTTGGCGCATGCCTCTATTGACGGAATGTTCCAGGGCTTTCTTTCGTGTGTGTCGTACCTGACGCGCGAAGCAGGAAGCTAACCGACAAACAGGAAAAGTGATGGAAACACCCACAGAATGGAGATCAATGCCGGCAGTCGATTCCGAAGTGGCGGCACAACGTTTTCTGAAGAGCACCTCGGCGGTCCAGGGCTGGGTGGAATCGCACGGATACAAAGGCTACGAGCCTTTCGACGGCCTGTCGAGTCCGCTCCGCGCATTGACATTCAGAAATTTGCTCGCGGAGCGCATCCTTCAGCAGGCGGTCCGGCAGTCGCCCATCAATATTCGCCCTTTGATCGGGATTAAGCCGCTCGATTCCACCAAGGGTCGCGGAATGATGGCGTGGGGCTACCTGCTTCTTCACCGCGCAACCGGTGAGGCAGATTACTGGAAGAAGGCTGTCGATTGTCTGCGCTGGCTCGATACGCAGAAATCGACGAAGTACGAGAAGCACAGCTGGGCGAACTACTTCGATTTTTCCAGCCGGGGCGGCTCCTACTCCAAGGACGACAGCATTATTGTGTGGACGAGCTTGATTGCGCAGGCGTATCTCGAAGCCTTTGAGCAGTCAAAGGACGAATGGTTCCTGAGTATCGCGTCGAGCGCATGCGACTGGATCATGTCGCTGCCTCGGGAGCAAACAGACCGCGGCGACTGCCTGAGCTACTTTGCGCACGGACAGGAGTCGATCCACAACGCCAACATGCTTGGTGGGGCGGCGCTTGCCCGCGCGGGACGACTCACTGGACGTCAGGACTACGCGGACGCGGCGCGCGAGGCCATGCGGTACAGTTGTCTGCGTATGTTGCCCGACGGCTCCTGGTGGTATGCGGAAGAGGATCAATACCACTGGATTGACAATTTTCACACGGGATATAACCTGGACAGCTTAAAGTGCTATATCGATTACTCGGGAGATACCGAGTTCGCAGGTCATCTTACCCGCGGTTTGCGGTTCTACATGGATCACCTGTTCGAGGAGTCTGGACGCCCGAAGTATTACCACAGCCGTCCCTATCCGATCGACATCCAGTGCGCGGCGCAGGCTGTGGATAGTTTGGCCTATTTTGGCGCAGAGGATCCTGAGTCGCTGGCGCTGTCGGTTAAGGTCGCCGACTGGACGATTCGTAACATGCAGAGCCGCTCTGGATTCTTTTACTACCGGAAGTATCCACTCGGGATAACTGCCCGAACTCCCATGCTCCACTGGGGTCAGGCCACCATGTTCAAGGGGCTGTCTCATCTGGTTCTTCGCCTGTCGGGGAAGAGCGGCCGGCCGGGTTCGGAAGTGGCGCCGGCTTACAGCGGCGTCGGGCAGCACACGCAATGACCCTGGGCCTTCTGTCGAAAGGAGCATCCCGGATACCGATGGAGTGGGTGCGCCCTCTTTCCGGAGTTGCGCTGGTAGTTCCCTACTACCACATGGTGAGCGATGTTCACGTTCCGCACATCAGCCATTTGTATCAATTCCGAACCGTCGCAGAGTTCACCGCGGATGCTGAGTTTTTCTCGCGGCACTTTGAACCGGTAACCCTGAGCGATATTGTCGATGCTCTGAACGGCAGACGAACCTTCCACCGTCCCTGCGTACATCTGACGTTTGACGATGGGTTCAGAGAGATGCACGATGTTGTGGCGCCGATCCTGCAGAAAGCCGGGCTTCCGGCAACGTTCTTCCTCACGACAGCGTTCCTGGATGGCGGAGGGCTGGCGCACCATAATGTGATCAGCCTCCTGCTGGAGCGGCTCAACGGGCGGGACTCCGGTTCGAGCGGGGCGCGCAATCGGTTGGAGTCGCTCTTACCTGTGCAGGAAAACAATGGCATGACGATCGAGCAGCGCATGCTCGCGATCAAATATGCGCAGAAGCCTCTGATGCGCTCGCTGACTGAAGCCCTGGGGGTGGATGTCGATCAATATGTGCTCAAAAACCAGCCGCACTTATCTTCCGAACAGGTGGAGGGGCTGCTCCGCCAGGGTTTTAGTATCGGTGCGCACAGTCACGATCATCCGCTTTACGCGGATCTGACCGTGGCAGAGCAGCTTGCGCAGACGCGAGCCAGCATGGAATCTCTGGCGGCTCGATTTGGTGTCGAGCCAAAGTCCTTTGCCTTTCCTCACACGGACACAGGCGTTCCGGACGAGTTCTTCACGGCAGTTTTTTCAGAGAGGGTACTGGACGTCTCATTCGGAACCGCAGGCTTCGTCCCACATTTCCATCCGAGAAATATCGAGCGCGTGAGCATGGAAAAGACCTCGGCGCCTGCCAATCAGATTCTCGCTCGGCAGTACACGCGCGCTGCATACCTGAGATTACGGCCGCGCACGCGCGCCGAGGTGGTGGCGTTGCCAAGCACAGCGCCCGGACCGCAGTGAGACTGCGATCCGGGCGGGTTGGTGTGAAGGTGGGCCGTGGTTACTGCGCGACGACGACACCAGCGAGGCTGGTGGGAACCCCCGAAGTTGGACCGGAGGTATAGCAGGTGGCGGGGTTAAAGGATCCGCCCTTTGCCGGTCCGCTGAGGTAGCAGTTCTCCGCGGCATTTTGGTTGATGGTGGGATTGCCCTCGGGACCTTCCAGCGGCCAGGCATAGCCGTGCAGGAAGCTGGGTTCGCTGGGGTAGTACAGAGAGGCCGCCAGGGTGTGGTTCGTTCCGCCCTGCCAGTAGCCTACACCGTTGCTGAGGTAGTCCCAGTTACCGTGCAGCAGTGCGGTGGTGCTGGAACTGGGAATGCTGCCCGAAGCCCCGGCCATGCTGTAAACGATGGGATTGGACGCCGAGGCGTATTCGTCGAAGCCGTTGAGGGTTGCCGCGGCCCAGGTGGTGTGGAGGCTGGCATGACCGAGCACGTTGCCGACGAACGAGTAGTAGGTCTGCATGGTGTAGAGGTCAACCGCGTCGTGGCCGTCTTCGGGCGGGAAACTGGGAACCCCGGTGCCGGTCTCATCGCCCCACAGCCAGTTGCGGAAGAAGACGAAGTGCGAGGAGGAGCCCCAGAAGTCGTCGGCAGTGACGTGGGAAGCCACGTTGCCTTCCCAGAGGTTCATATAAGGATGGCCGCCGTGCGAGGTGCGCGCCGACCCAAGATAAGTCAGGTCGTCGGTGTATAAGTCGTCGATGTAGTTGTAAAGTACCACCGTACCGGAGCCGCCGCCCTGATAGACAATGGCGTGGCGGTTGTGGCGCATAATGTTGTTTTCAACCTTGGTGTCAGAATTGATGAAGTTAAAGTAGACACCGTAGTTGGCGCCGGAAGCCGAAGAGCGGCCTTCGTGGAAGTAGGAGTCGCGAATCTCGTTGCCGTAGCAGAAATCCATCTCGACGTGAGCCGAACCGCTGGAACTCCCCGTCATCTGGGTTTCGACACCCTTCACCCAGCAATAGAGGCAGCCCTGCAGCAGGATGATCTGATTGGAACCGATGTCTGAGGTGCCCACCACCTTGAAACCCTCAAAGCCGGCTTTCTGGGTGGGGAAGGTGTAGATGCGATATTCGGGGTTAGTGTAGAGGGTGTAATAGAGCGGGCGGGCGAGGGTGAGGGTCTGACCGGCGACCGCGGTGACCTGCACAATCTGCTGCATCACGCGATAGCCAGTGTTGTCACCGCACCATTCGCAGTGGCCGTCAGACCCATCGACGCTGACCAGAGTCGGATCGTTGTCGGCGAAGACGGCGATGAAGGCGCCGGGGTTAACCGAGCCGCTGGCGATCGTCAGCGTGGTGTCGCCCTTCTTAGGAGCACCGCTCAGCGCATAGCCGGGCATGTTGGAGCCATAAGAAACGCCTGGGCTTAAGTTGGACTGGTTGGAGAAGCTTTGAGTGGTGAACTGGGCGCTGGAACCGAAATTGAAAAGGGTACTGGTGGTGCCGGCCCCTCGCAGTACGACGGTGCTCTTCAGCCGCACGGTGCTGTTGATCAGATAGGTCCCGGCGGGAACGTAGACCGCGGTATTGGCTGCCGCGTTGTTAATGCAGGCCTGGATACCGGGGCCGTCGTCGGTAGTGCCGTTGGCATGAAGGCCCGAGCATGTGACCGAAGGATATGTGGGCAGCGTGCCGCCATTCCACAAGTCGGATCCGGCCAGCCATGCAATGACTCGGCAGTTGCCCGGGCAGTTGGAGTTGTCATTGGGAAGACTGTAGCTCTGCGCCACCAGGCTCTGTCCCGGCAATGCTGTGAAGCAAAGAAGGGCCGCAAACAGACACAGGGGGGCGGCGCCGATCAACATAAGAGTGACAAACAGTGGTCGGGGGATGTTTCTTGACATGCTGGCTAACCTCGATCAGAACGTGGATTTCTCTTCCATCGCGCGACCCACGGAAAAAGTTTGGAACGCAAGGATTACATGCCGAAATCTATGGCCATCGTCTCCCGTTCCAGCGTGCATGTCAATTGAGCATCGGTCACGTCGGTAACCGTCGTAACCGACTCCAATTCACTCAGTACAAAGGTACTTGGGGGCCATGCTTTTCGGGCCATCTCCTGCCATCCTGTGAACATGCGCTGGCTTCAGAAATCGGCGTTGATGCTGGGGTCGTGCCGAAGGATGGTCTGAACACTTGAAAAGTTCGAGAATCTGAAATCGCGATCCGCGCTAAGCATTCTTAGTTAGAAATTCAAAGGTACGAAGTTAGCCGAACATTAGTCAAACGGAGGTTCTAAGTTATGAAGGTAGTAATTTTCTGTGGTGGCCTTGGACTCCGGCTCAGGGAATATTCCGAGAACGTCCCTAAGCCGCTTGTGCCCATCGGCGATGCGCCGGTGATGTGGCACCTCATGAAGTATTATGCCCACTACGGCCACAAAGATTTCATCCTTTGCCTGGGGCATAAGGGCGAAGCGATCAAGCGGTTCTTCCTCGGCTACAACGAAGCGATATCCAACGACTTCGTCCTATCCGACGGCGGTAAGACCGTTCAACTTCTCGGCGACGACTTCACCACCTGGAAAATCACGTGTGCCGACACCGGCGCCAAGTCTTTGATCGGCGAACGCCTGCTCCAGGTTCGCGAGCACGTCAAGAACGAAGAGTTCTTTCTCGCGAACTATGTGGATGGCCTGACGGACATCGATCTGGACATGACGATCGACCGGTTGAAGAAGTCGGGAAAGACGGCGTGCTTTGTGTCGGTGCCTCCGACGCAGACGTTCCATCTGGTGGAAACCGATGGGGACAACGTCACCAGCATCAACCACGCCCAGACGTCTCAGAAGTGGATCAACGGCGGCTATTTTGTGTTCCGTCAGCGGATTTTCGACTACATTCGTTCGGGCGAGGATCTGGTTGACGAACCATTCGCGCGGCTCATCGAGGCGAGGGAACTGATCACGATCAAGCATGAAGGATTCTGGGCCTGCATGGACACCTTCAAGGAGAGACAGCAGCTGGAAGATCTCTGGTCTAAAGGTGGAGCTCCCTGGCAGGTGTGGTCGAAGAACGGCCGTGCGAAGAAGAAGGCGATAGAGGAGCCCGTGCTGGTCGGCAAGTGAAGTGAGAGAAACCAGGCAGCTTAGCCGCAATTCGACGCGGACGGAAAATGCATCGCCATCGCGCCGATGTTCGTCTCGGGAAGCGCAACCCCATCAGCGAATGAGACAGAGACAGCGGGAGGCCGCTTGAGCAGTGATCTGAATTTGGTCGAGGCAGAGAATCATACGGCCGAAGGGGAGTCGGAGCACTTCCGCACCGACCACCTGCTCTCGAACATCGGACACCGCGCGGTCTCCGGCGGCTTTGTCACCGTTTCGGCTCAGGCGGCGAAGTTCACTCTGAACTTCCTGGCCGCCGCGGTTCTGGCCCGCCTGCTTAGCCCGAGAGATTTCGGACTGGTGGGCATGGTTCTCGGGGTCACTGCGCTCGTCTCCGTGTTCACCCAGCTGGGGCTCTCGATCGCGACTATCCAGCGCGACAAGATCACGCAGGCCCAGGTATCGAATCTCTTCTGGATCAACGTGGGCTTCAGCGGGATCCTGGCGATGGTCACTGCTGGCCTGGCGCCGCTGACCGCTGCGTTCTACCACGATCCGCGCGTCAAAGGCATCATGCTGGCTCTGTCAGTGACGTTTCTGCTGACAGGGTCAACCGTGCAGCACCAGGCTCTGCTGACGCGGCAAATGCGATTCCCGATGCTGGCGGTGATCGACGTGACTTCCAGCTTTGTCGGCTTTGGGCTTGCCTGCGTGATGGCCTGGCGCGGCTTCTCTTACTGGTCATTAGTGGCGCAACAGCTGGCCACCACCGGCGGCGCACTTATCATGACCTGGCTGATTTCCGGATGGCGTCCGAATCTGCCTTCGCGGAACAGCGGCGTCAAACCCCTGATCAGCTTTGGCGCGCACCTCAGCATTGCCGACTTCATCGGTCAGTTCTCCGTCAACACTGACAGCATCCTGCTGGGTCGGTTCTTCGGAGCGGTGCCGCTTGGGCTTTACACCCGCGCCAACGTTCTGCTCGCGCGGCCCATTCAGCAGGTCATCACGCCGATTAACAACGTTCTTATCCCCGTCCTCTCTCGCCTGCAAGGGGACCCTGAACGCTACCGGCGCAGTTATATGCGGGCTTATGGCACGCTCGCCCTCATCGTGTTTTCGTTTTCCGCGATGTGTCTCGCTCTGGCCAGGCCGCTGGTTCTGGTGATCCTCGGGCCAAAATGGAGCGCCGCAATTCCCTTGTTCGCGGTCTTCACTCTGGTGGCCGTGTCCACGCCGCTCTCGAGCATCTGCAGCTGGATTTATGAAAGCCAGGGAAGAGGTAAGGATCAGCTTCGCAACCATACAGCGGCGGGACTGGTCACCATCGTCTCGTACCTGCTGGGCTTGCATTGGGGTCCGATCGGTGTCGTCACATCGCTGGCGATCGTCAGCATCGCGGTTCGGCTGCCGATCGTCTACGCCATCGCCGGCCGGAGCGGGCCAGTACGAACGCGCGATCTCTGGAGCGGCTTCGTGTCGCACCTGCCCTGCTGGGGAGCTGTTCTCCTGACCACGTATCTGGCTTACAGAATGGTCGATCATGCTGCGCCCATCGTGCAGCTCCTGGTCTGCGGCCCGGTTGGTCTCGTCGCAGGCGGCGCATTGATTCTCCTGTTCCGGCGCCCGCGCGAGAGCGCCTTCTTCCTCGCCGGCAAGCTCAGGACTACGTTCAAAGCGAGGATGGCGACATCGTGAGTATGCCTGTGGAGTACGAGACGGCTATGCCCCCTGCCGTACAGGGATCTGCTGCGGCGACCGCAGCGAAATGCAGGATTGTCTTCTTCGGCGTCTTTGGCGTGCAGAACATCGGCAACGAGTGCACGCTGCAGGCCATCGTGCAGAATGCTCGCAAGCGTCTGCCCGGCGGCGAATTCAGCGCAGTCAGCTATAAGACCGAAGATACGGCCGAGCGGCACCAGATGCCGGCGATTCCCGTGTCGCAGCAGAACTTTGGCGGCGTCAAGCGCCGCGGCGGCTTGCGCGGAAAATTCGAGAAGCTTCTGCGGCTCTGTCTGCGCGTGCCGGGTGAGCTCAACGACTGGTTGGGCGCGAGGCGCGCTCTGCGCGGCGCCGACCTGCTCGTCATGACCGGTACCGGGATGCTCACCGACTACATGACAACCGCGACCGGCTTTCCCTACGACATTTTCCGATGGACCGGCGCCGCCCGGCTCGCGGGATGCAAAGTCGCTTTCGTCGGAGTGGGCGCGGGTCCGATCTACGGGAATCTGAGCAAGCGGCTGCTCCGCCGTGCTCTCTCGCGGGCTGAGTTCCGAAGCTTCCGCGACGAGAATACGAGAGACCGAATCAGAAAGATCGGCTTCGATAACGATAAGGACTACGTTTTTCCCGACCTGGCCTGGAGCCTTGATCCCGAGATGTTCCCGCAGCGCGCGAACCGCAAGCGCGCTGTTCGACAGGTTGGCCTCGGCGTCATGGATCATCGCGACATTCATCTCTGGACTCCGGAGGAACATCAGGCACGGTACGAAAATTACCTGAATACGATGTGCGAGTTCGTCGTGTGGCTGGTTGAGCATCATTACGCCGTTCGCATTCTGCAGGGCGATGCGAAGAATGACGCGACCACCAGAGCCGAACTCAGAGCCAGGCTGGAGAAGAAGGGAATCCGCTACCAGGAAGCCGGAATCATCGATGAAGGCGCCAGGGGAGTCGAGGATCTCATCGCGCAAATTGGTGAGTGCGACATCGTTGTCTCCCCGCGATTCCATAACCTGCTGCTCGGCTTGATGATGAACATCCCCGCGGTATCCATTTCCTATGACCCCAAAACGGATTTTCTGCTTGAGGGTGTGGGACTCGGCAAATATTGTCAGCCGCTGGAGGAAGTGGATCTGCAAAGACTCATCGGCCATTTCACTGAGCTGGAGGCGCGCGGCGAAGAAGTCAAGCCGCTGATCGCCGCAAAGGCAAAAGAGTATCGTGCTCTTCTCGACGAGGAATACGATCTGCTCTTCGGCGAGCTTCAGCGCCGTTCACGATAAAGATCAAAGCACCACTGCCGGATGCCTTGCGCGCCGGCGATTCATTTCAAGACCCCAGAGGATTCCATGAACCAGGCAGTTGAAAATTTTCGAAGCAGAGATTACTGGATTGTCGAGAACGCCCAGTATGCGGCCGTCAGCTTTCGCCTTAGGAAGTGCGGTCGCATCGTGAATGAGATGGCCGGCGACAGGGACTGCACGCTGCTGGATGTGGGCTGCGGACCCGCGGCGCTGCGTTCGGTGCTGAGACCGAATGTCGCTTACCACGGCATCGACATCGCCATCCATGATCCGGCGCCGTACCTGCAGGAGATCGACATTGCCAATGACCCGATCGATTTTTCCGGAAAGCACTTCGATTTCGTGGTTGCCATGGGCCTTTTCGAGTACATGGGCCAGCAGCAGGATCGCAAGTTCGATGAAATCCGGGCCATCATGAAGAACGACGGCAAGTTCATCATGTCCTACATCAACTTTGGACACTTCCGCCGGCTGGTCTGGCCCAACTACAATAACGTTAAGTCCATCGCAGAAATGGCCGAGCACCTGAAGAAGGTCTTTCACGTCGAGAGGTATTTTCCGGTATCGCATCACTGGCGTCAGAAGCAGCCAGGCAAGCGCTCTCTCCAGGGATTGCAGATGAAGGTCAACTTCAACATTCCCATCTTTACTCCGGCGATGGCCGTCGAATACTTCTTTGTATGTTCTGCCAAAAAGTAAACTCGCAGAACGCGCGCTCATTGCACTTATCGTTCAGGCTGTTGACAAACCATAAGAGGTCATTTCGTGCAACTGAAGACTGAAGAAAGGATCGTGCCGGCCGGCAATCAGGGAGCCTGTCTCACTTTTACTCCCGCCGCGGTCGCTGGCGCGATGATCGTGGATCCAATCCGCCGGGAGGATTATCGCGGATACTTCGCCCGCAAATGGTGCCTGCGCGAATTTGCGGAGCAGGGAATTGACTTTGTTCCGCTTCAGGCCAGCATTGCGAACAACCTGCATAAGGGGACGCTGCGCGGCATGCATCTGCAGGTTGCGCCCGCGCTCGAGGCCAAGCTCATCCACTGCATGAAGGGATCGATCTTTGACGTGATCCTCGATCTCCGGAGTGAGTCGCCGACGTATCTCAAGTGGTGCGGTACGATTCTCAGCGCAGAGAATCAGCGCATGCTCTACATCCCTGAGCGTTGCGGGCACGGGTATCAGACCCTTGAGGACGACACCAACGTCTTCTACATGACGTCGCAGTACTACGCTCCGGCTTACGCGCGCGGCGCCCGCTTCGACGATCCCGCCTTTAAGATCGAATGGCCTATGCCGCCCATCGCACTCTCCGACCTTGACCGCAACTGGCCGCTGGTCAGCGAGGGGCTCTCACTATGATCGATACCGCTCTGCTGGAACGCGAAAAATCAGGCAAGCCGATCCGGGTCGCGATGATTGGCGCGGGTGGGGCCGGCCGCTCCATCTCGCTGCAAATGGCAACGCCGCCGCCCGGCATCCGACTCGCCGCGATCGTCAATCGCACCCCGGAGCACGCCGAGCGCGCGTTTCGCGAAGCCGGCATCACCGAATGGCGGCGCGTCAGCTCGGCGCGCGATGCAGCGACGGCCATTGAGCACGGCATCCCGATCTTCACCGACGACGCATCTGTCGTCGCCGACTGCGATGCCATCGACATCGTCATCGAGGGCACCGGCACCATCGACTACGCCGCAAGCGTGGTCGTCTCCGCCATCGATCACGGCAAGCACGTGATCCTGGTCAATGCGGAACTGGACTCCGTTCTCGGCCCAGTCCTCAAAGCCCGTGCCGATCGCGCCGGTGTGGTGCTGACCCATACCGATGGCGAAGAGCCAGGCGTAGCGATGACGCTGCTTCGCTATCTGCGCTCGACTGGACTGCGCACCGTGGCCGCCGGCAACCTCAAGGGTATGGTGGATCACTACCGGACTCCGGAGACGCAGCGCAAGTTTGCCGAGCAGTACAACCTCGATCCAAAGAAAGTCACCTCCTTTGCCGACGCGACCAAGCTCTCGATGGAGACGACGGTCCTTGCCAACGCGACCGGATTTCAGGCTGGCCGCCGCGGCATGTACGGGCCTCCTTGTGAGCACGTGAAGGAAATGTCGAAGCTGCTGCCGGCCGATCAGATGCTGGACACCGGCCTTGTGGACTACGCTCTCGGCGCCGCGCCCTACACCGGCGGATTTGTCATCGTCTACGAAGACAACCCGCTCAAGCAGGCGCAACTCGGCTATGTGAAGATGGGCGACGGTCCCTTCTACGTCTTCTACACGCCCTATCATCTGCCGCACATTCAGATTGCGTCGACCATCGGCCGCGCCGTCCTCTACAACGATCCAACGGTTGCCTCCATCGCAGGTCCGGTCTGTGAAGTCCTGACCATGGCCAAGCGCGACCTTAAAGCCGGCGAGCGTCTCGACGGTGTTGGCGGATTCACCTGTTATGGACTCACCGACAATGCCCCGACCGCTCGCGCCATCGATGCGTTGCCATTCAGCTTTTCGGAAAACTGCGTGCTGCATCGCGATATGAAGAAGGACGGCGTTATCGGCTTCGCCGACGTCGAACAGCCTTCGCGCGGTATGGCGGACAAGCTCTGGAGCGAGCAAATGGATCTCTGGCCGGTCGCGCAGTCATTGGCCGTTAAGTAACAGTGTTGGATACGAATCGGATCGCGGGATAGCAAACCGGCGCGCAACGCGTCGATCTCCGCCAACTTCTCTCGTCATTGTTCGCCCTGGATCTGTCTCATGATGCCTGATCGCAAATTCTGGAAAGGTCGCCGGGTGTTTCTCACCGGGCACACCGGCTTCAAAGGCAGCTGGCTGTCTTTGTGGCTCGAAGCTCTGGGAGCCGATGTCACCGGATATGCGCTCCCGCCGCCCACGCAGCCCAATCTCTACGAGCAGGCCGGAGTTACAAATTCCCTTCGCTCCATCATGGCGGACCTCCGCGACTTCGACCGGCTCAAAGGAGCGATCGCCGAATGCCGGCCTGCGGTGATCATCCATATGGCCGCGCAAACCGTAGTGAGTCGTGGCTATGTGGACCCCATCGAGACCTACTCCACCAATGTGATGGGTACAGTCCATCTGTTTGAGGCTCTGCGCCAACTCGAACATCCCTGCGCCGTCGTGAACGTCACCAGCGACAAGTGCTACGAGAACAACGAATGGGTCTGGGCCTATCGCGAGAATGACCGCATGGGCGGTCATGATCCCTATTCCAATTCCAAAGGCTGCGCAGAACTCGTCACCAGCGCGTTTCGCGATTCGTATTTCGCTCCGGAAACCTACGACCGTCACGGCGTGGCAATCGCGAGCGCCCGTGCCGGCAATGTGATCGGTGGCGGCGACTGGACTGCCAACCAGCTCATCCCCGATCTCATGCGAGCTTTCCTCGCCGATCAGCCCTGCCTCATCCGGAATCCGCTGGCGACGCGGCCCTGGGAGTTCGTGCTCGAACCCCTGCGCGGATACCTGATGCTGGCGGAGGCTCTGACCCGCGATCCAAAAACCTTCGCATCGGGCTGGAATTTTGGCCCCGCGGAAGACGACGCAAAGCCGGTGTCGTGGATTGCCGACAGGCTCGTGAAGTCCTGGGGTCCGGGCGCGCGGTGGACGCTGGATGAAGCAGCGCATCCCCATGAGGCGCACCTCCTCAAGCTCGACGCCTCCAGGGCGAAGGTCTATTTGAAGTGGCGTCCTGTGCTGCCGCTGGAGCCGGCGCTGGAGTGGATTGCGCTGTGGTATCGCTCGTTCCTGGACCGCGGCGACCTCGGCCAGCTGACACGAGGCCAGATTCAGCAATATGAAGCGCTGTCCTCGCCCGCGGAAGAATCGATGAGTCCCGCCGAAGCCTGGCTCCCTGCACACAAGTAGAATATCCAGAGATTTTCGAGGTCATTGATGCCCGTCGATTCTTCGCAGGAACAGCAGGGAAACCCGCGCATCCTGTTGTTCTCCAACCGGAACATTTTCGACCCTCTCGTCTGGCGGTGCTCCTTCCAGGAGTTTGAAAAACTCCTGCAGGATATCGATGACGTGGACGTGCTGGCGCCCAAGCCCTCGAAATGGTATCCGCATGGCCGGCGAGTCGCCGCGCGTGTTGGAGAATTCGCCGCCCTGCCACTCAACCCCGGCATTCCGTCGATCTCCATCGATCGCGACTACGACATGTTCTTCACGGTATGCGAGCGCGTATCGGAACTGTTGCACCTGAAGGCCCTCAAAGGACTGCGTGATCGCTGCAAGAAATCCGTTTGCTGGATCATGGAGTTCTACATCAAAGACATTCCCGTCTATAAGAGCTGTCTCGAGGTCCTCGCGCAATTCGATTATGTCGTCTTCATGTTTGTCGCCAATGAGCCTTTCAAGGCCTATCTCAAAGGACAGAGTTCGTTTCTTCCTGCCGGCATCGATACGCTGCGATTTTGCCCTTACCCCAACCCGCCGGCACGGAGCATCGACGTTCTGAGTATCGGCCGCAGAGCCCCGGCAACCCACCAGGCTCTTCTGAAAATGGCCGAGGACGACGGCAAGTTCTACGTCTACGACACCATCGACAGCCTGCGCGCCTACAACCTCGAAGAGCATCGGATTCTAATGGCTAACATGGCAAAGCGCAGCCGCTATTTTATCGTCAGTCCGGGTAAGTTCGACAAACCGGAAGAAACCGGCGGCCTAAGTGAATTCGGCAACCGCTACGTCGAGTCTGCGGCGCCGGGGTGCATCATGCTGGGAATGCGCCCCTCGAACAATCCGGAATTCGAGAAGATTTTCAACTGGCCCGACGCGGTCATCGAAGTTCCATTCACATCCGACGAGATCGTCTCGGTGATTCGCGAACTGGACAAGGATCCCGAACGCCAGATGAAAGTCCGGCGCAAGAACATAACTCAGTCCCTGCTGCATCACGACTGGGCCTATCGCTGGGAGTCCATCCTCGAGATGGTCGGCATGCAGCCTCTGCCTAAACTGCAGGCGAGGAAGCGGGCTCTCAGGGAGTTGGCCGCTGCTGTCGAACAGGATTTTGTCCAGCACGAAATGTCCGGTGTGCAGTAACCGCAGTGACCTGGAGGATGCCAATCAGGCGCCGGCACTGGCTCATCGTTGCTGCTCTGTTCGTTATTGTTCTCGTAGTCTCTGTACCCGGCAGCAGAAACACCATCCTGCGATCGGCAGGGCGTCTGCTGGTCGTCAGCCCATCTTCGCTGAAGTCCGCTGACATCATCGTCGTAGCCATCGACGCGCAAAGCGGCGGCACTCTTAAGGCCGCGGACCTGGTGCACGCCGGCGTCTCCAACCGCGTTGCCGTATTCGACGATCCTCCCACGCCGGCCGATCTCGAATTCATACGCCGCGGTCTCCCGTACGACGATCGGGCAGTCACCTCCACCAACCAGCTTCACCTGTTAGGAATTCAGAACGTCGAACAGGTTCCACGACGAACATCCGGCAGCGAGGAAGAAGGCGAAATCCTGCCCGCCTGGTGCGCGCAACATGGATATCGCACCGTCGTCCTGGTCGCATCCGCGGATCACTCGCGCCGGCTCAGCCGCATCCTCCGCCGCTCCGATCGCGCCTCGGGCATCAGGACCACGGTCGTGAGTTCGCCCTGGTCAAGCTTCAATCCCGATAGCTGGTGGACGACGCGCGCGGGAATACGGACCGGCATCGTCGAATCCGAAAAGCTGCTGCTCGATTGGGTTCGCCATCCGTTTTCGTAATCGTCGCAGTTACAATTGCCCAGCAAAAAGCCCGAAGCGCAGTGAAGACTGCGCTCCGGGCGGCTGGTGCGAAGGCGGGCCGATTACTGGATGGCGATGGTACCGGAGAGGGTGGTGGGAGCCGCCGGAGTAGGACCGGAGGCATAGCAGGTGGCGGGGTTAAACGATCCGCCCTTGGCCGGTCCGCTGAGATAGCAGTTCTCCGCGGGGTTGGGGTTGATCGTCGGGCCACCCTCGGGTCCTTCCAGCGGCCACGCATAGCCGTGCAGGAAGCCTGGCTCGCTTGGATAGTAGAGAGAAGCCGACAGGGTGTGGTTGGTGCCGCCGTTCCAGTAAGCCACCCCGTTGCTCTTGTAATCCCAGTTGCCGTGCAGCAGTGAAGTAGTGCTGGCACTGGCGATGCTGCCCGCACTCCCGGCCATGCTGTAGATGATGGGATCGGTGGATTCGGCGTACGAGTCGAATCCACTGAGAGTCGCAGACGCAAAGTTCGCCTGCATTCCGGCATGACCGAGCACATTGCCGACGAACGAGTAGTAGACCTGCATGGTGTAGAGATCAACCGCGTCGTAACCCTCTCCCGGAGGGAAGCTGGGCACGCCGGTGCCGGTTTCATCGGCCCACAGCCAGTTGCGGTAGAAGACGAAGTGCGAGGAACTGCCCCAGTAGTCGTCGGCCGTAATGTGGGAAGCCACGTTGCCTTCCAGCAGGTCCATGTAAGGATGGGCGCCGTGCGAGGTGCGCGCCGATCCGAGGTAAGTCAAATCGTCGCTGTATAAGTCGTCGATGTAGTTATAGAGAAACACGACACCGGAGCCGCCGCCCTGAAAGACGAAGCCGTGGCGGTTGTGGCGCATGATGTTGTTCTCGATCTTGAGATCGCTGTTGACGAAGTTGACGAACACGCCGTAGTTGGCACCGGAGGCCGAAGAGCGGCCGTCGTGGAAGTAAGAGTCGCGGATCTCATTGCCGTAACAGAAGTCCATTTCGACGTGCGCCGAGCCGCTGCTGCTGCCCGTCATGTAGGTTTCCACGCCCTTGACCCAGCAGTACAAACAGCCCTGCAGAAAGAGGATCTGGTTGGAGCCGATATCTGCGTTGCCGGCTGACGCCTTGAAGTTCTCGAAGCCGGCCTTCTGCGTGGGGAAGGTGTAGATGCGGTACTCGGGATTGGTGTACAGAGTGTAGTAGAGGGGCCGCGACAGAGTCAGTGTTGAACCGGTAACCGCGGTGACCTGCACGATCTGCTGCATCACGCGATAACCGGTGTTGTCGCCGCACCACTCGCAGAAACCATCCGAGCCGGTAGTGTTCACCAGGCTGGGGTCGTCGTCGGCGAAGACGGAAATCCAGGCGCCGGGCTGCACCGAGCCGCTGGCGATGGTGACGGTGGTGTCACCCTTCTTGGGCGCGCCGCTCAGCTTATAGCCGGGGGTGTTGGAACCGTACGTGACGCCGGGCGTCATGTTCGACTGATACGAGAAGCCCTGCGTTGTGAACTGTCCGTTGGAACCGAAATTGAACAGGGTACTGGAGGGGCCGGCGCCTCGGAGAACCACGTTGCTCTTCAATTGCACGGTGCTGTTGATCAGATACGTGCCGGCCGGAACGTAAACCGCAGTGTTGGCCGCCGCGCTGTTGATGCAGGCCTGGAGCGCAGGTCCGTCGTTGGTGGTGCCATTGCCGGCCAGCCCCGTGCAGTTGACCGACGGATAATTGGGCAGCGTGCCGCCGTTCCACAAATCGGATCCGGCCTGCCACGGAACCACACGGCAATTTCCCGGACAACTGGTATTGTCGTTGGGAAGACTGTAACTCTGCGCCATCAGACGCTGCCCCGGCAGCGCTGCAAGACACACCACGATCGCGAACACAAAAAAGGGGGCCCTTCTGGACATACTGCAAACCTCTTGGAAGAAACTGGAGTCTTGCCTTTTTACGTAGCACGTCAGTCGCCATCCAGGAGCCATTCCGATCATCCTAAACTTATGATCAGAAAAGACTTGTCGTCCTGAAATTCCTGACTACAAAAGGCTGTAATTCAGACACCATCAGCGAGTAATTCGCCACCTTGGCGAGTATTTTCGAGCCAGTTACCACAGTCTAGTTACGACAGAACCCCAGGTAAAATTGGGTCGCTCGCCGGAGCTGCCCCCACAAAAACCAATTTCACTCCGAAAGACTGCGACTTCTTATGATCAAGCTGAGCCTGGACGCAAAAAAGGACGGGCCCCTCAAAGTTCTTTGCCTCGGGTCCCATTCAGATGACATCGAAATCGGCTGCGGCGGCACTATTCTCCGCCTCATCGATCAATATCCGGACTGTTCCTTTCACTGGGTCGTCTTCAACGCCATGGGCGTTCGCAAGGCGGAGGCGCAGCGCGCCGCGGAGTCGTTCGCGGGCGCCGACCGGCTCGAGCGCCTGATGCTCAAAGAATACCCGGACGGCTTTATGCCCTTCGTCGGTTCGGAGGTTAAAGCCACCTTCGAAGAGCTCAAGCAAAAAGTGGATCCGGACATCATCTTTACGCACCAGCGTCAGGACGCGCATCAGGATCACCGCCTGCTCTCCGAGCTGACCTGGAACACCTTCCGCAATCACTTCATACTGGAGTACGAGATTCCCAAGTACGACGGCGATATGGGCCGTCCTTGTGTCTTCGTACCCCTGACCAAAGAAATGTGCCAGGCAAAGGTCCGCCATCTGATGGACGGCTTCGCGTCTCAGCGCAATCGCAGCTGGTTCCAGGAATCCACTTTCCATTCGCTCATGCGGCTCCGCGGAATGGAATGTAACTCGCCCAGCGGTTACGCTGAAGCATTCTATTGTCGGAAGGTCGTGCTCTGAGGGCCGGCACGCTGCGGCGGATTGTGCCGCTGTGGCCCTGGCCCTCTTTCTCACAAGCAGCTATGCTGAGAAGCGATGCCTGTGACATCGCCTAACAGAACCGCTGAGATTCTTCAGAAGATCGACACCCGCCAGGCTCGCATCGGCATTATCGGCATGGGCTACGTGGGTCTGCCCCTTGCTCTGCTGTTCAGCGAGGCACGCTTTCGCGTTACCGGCTTCGATATCGATCCGCGCAAGATCGATACGCTGAATCAGGGTGCGTCGTACATTGTCCGCATTCCCCATACCGAGATTCAGCTCGCTCGCGAGAGCGGATTCGGCGCGACCGGCGATTACGCGCAGCTCGCCGCGATGGATGTCGTTATCATCTGCGTGCCGACTCCGCTGAATGAACACCACGAGCCGGATCTCAGCTATGTCACCGGCACGGTGAAGAGCATCGCTCCCCACTTGCGCGATGGCCAGTTGATCGTCCTTGAGAGCACCACCTATCCTGGAACGACGGAAGAAGTCGTGGTTCCGCTGCTGGAGCAGGGAAATTCCGCCGGCCTTCGCATCGCACGCGATGCTTCCAGCCCGGGCTTCTACGTTGCGTTCTCGCCGGAGCGCGAAGATCCCGGCAACGATACCGTTGCGCGCCGTGACATTCCGAAGGTGGTTGGCGGGTGCGGACCGGCGGCGCGCGACCTCGCTTCCGCCGTCTACCAAACCATCTTCAACCGCACCGTTCCCGTATCTTCGCCCGCGGTCGCGGAGATGACGAAGCTTCTCGAGAACATTTATCGCTGCGTCAACATTGCGCTGGTCAACGAGCTCAAGCAGCTTTGCATGCGCATGGACATCGATCTGTTCGAGGTGATCGATGCCGCGAAGACCAAGCCCTTCGGTTTCCAGGCGTTCTATCCGGGGCCTGGCCTCGGCGGTCACTGTATTCCCATTGACCCCTTTTATCTTTCATGGAAGGCAAAGGAGTTCGACTTCCGCACCCGCTTCATCGAGCTTGCCGGTGAGATCAACGTCGGCATGCCCTACTTCGTCGTCGATAACATTGTCGAGGCCATGAGCCAACAGGGAAAAGCGCTGCGCGGCTCGCGCATTCTCGTTCTCGGCTTGGCTTACAAACGCGACATCGACGACCTGCGCGAGTCGCCGTCGCTCACCATCATCGAGCTGCTGCAGAAGCGCGGCGCGCATGTCGAATACAACGACCCGTTCTTTCCCACGGTCGGCCACGGACGCAAATACGCGCTGAACATGAACAGCACTCCTCTGGAGAAGATTCCCGAGTTCGACTGCGTCGTCATTGTTACGGATCATTCGCAGTACGACTACCGGAACATCGTCGCCCAGGCGAAACTCGTCGTCGATACCCGCAATGCTACGCGGAACATCGAGGCGGATAACATCGTCCGATGCTGACCCCGCCCATATAAGTTCTCAGTAAAAGAAAGGCCCGCCAACATGGCGGGCCTTTTGTTTTGCAAGGACGCGGCCTCTCTACGGAATCGCCGCGGTGTAGACGTTGGAAGGTGTGCTCTCCACCCCCGAAGCATCCACGCTGGTCACTTCGTAGTCATAAGTCAAGCCATCCTGGACTGTCGTGTCGGTATAAGTGGTCGGCGCATTCACTGCGGTATTCACCTTTTGATACGAACCGCCGCTTGCGGAGCGGTAGACGTTGTAACTCGCCACCGGGTCCGCGCTGCTCGCCGGTGCATCCCACGTTAGCTGTACTTCATATGCTGTAGCGGATACTCCGGTGCCGGCCAGCGCGATCACCGATGTTCCGCCGCTCGCGGCGTTGCTGGTGATCGTCACCACCCCCGCAGCCACGCCCGCCACCGTTGGATCGAACTGCAGATTCAGCGTCGCCGTCTGTCCCGGATTCAGCGTGGACGGGAGAGTGACTCCCGACATCGTGAATCCAATCCCGGTCAGCGTTCCCGCGCTCAGCGTCAGCGCCGCTCCTCCCGAAGAGGTCAGCGTCACAGTTTGCGTCGCAGGTGTGTTCAGGCTTACATTGCCGAAGGCCACCGTCGTCGAGCTTAGCGTCAACCCTGGCGTTCCTCCGCTCAACTGCAAATTGAAGGTTTTCGCAACCCCGCTTGCCGTCGCTGTCAGGGTTGCGGTCTGCGTTGAAGTCACTGCCGCGACCGTCGCCGTGAATCCGGCAGTGGTCGCTCCGGCCGCGACCGTTACCGACGCCGGCACCGTCACAGAAGTATTGTTGCTGGCCAGAGTCACCGCCTGGCCGCCCGTCGGCGCCGCGGCGCTCAGCGTCACCGTGCACGCATCCGTTCCCGCTGCGGTGTACGACGAAGTGGTGCAGGCGACTGCGCTCAGTACGCCCGCTGTCGAGTCCCCGGTTCCGCTCAGCGTGATCGTCGCGGTTGGGTTCGTTGTGGCGTTGCTGGTGATCAGGATTGATCCCGTCTCCGCTCCTGCCGCGGTCGGATCGAACGTCACCTGCAGTATCGCGGTTTGTCCCGGGTTCAGATTGACCGGGAAGTTCGCGCCCGCCATGGTGAACCCGGTGCCCGTCAGCGCCGCCGCATTAATGGTGAGCGCGGCATTGCCCGACGAGGTCAGGGTCACGGACTGGCTGGTTGGCGTATTGAGGTTCACATCGCCGAAGTTGAGATTGTTCGTGCTCAGGCTCAGCGCCACCGTCTGTGCGTTCAACTGGAGCAAGTAGACCTTCGTGATGCTGTTCGCCGTTGCGCTGAGCGTGGCGGTCTGGGTGGTCGTGACCGCCGCGACCGTCGCTGTGAATCCAGCCGTCGTCGCCCCGGCCGCTACCGTTACCGAGGCCGGAACCGTGACGGAAGAATTGCTGCTGCTCAGCATTACGGCCTGCCCACCCGCGGGTGCCGCAGCGCTCAGCGTGACGGTGCACGGATCGCTTCCCGCACCGGTGATCGCCGCGTTAGTGCAGACGATCGCGCTCAGCACACCTGCCGTCGATTCTCCGGTTCCGCTCAGCGTGATCGTCGCGGTTGGGTTCGTCGTGGCGTTGCTGGTGACGGTGATCGACCCTGCCTGTCCTCCTGCCGTGGTCGGATCAAACGTCACCTGCAGGGTCGCCGTTTGTCCCGGGTTCAGCGTCACCGGGAAATTCGCCCCGGCCATGGTGAACCCGGTGCCCGTCAGGGTCGCCGCATTTATGGTGAGCGCGGTATTGCCCGCCGAGGTCAGCATCGCGGACAGGCTGGTGGGCGTGTTAAGGTTCACATCGCCGAAGTTGAGATTGTTCGTGCTCAGGTTCAGCCCCATCGTCTGTGCGTTCAGCTGCAGTGCATAGACCTTGGTGACGCCGCTCGCCGTTGCCGTGAGCGTGGCTGTCTGAGTGGAGGTGACCGCCGATGCCGTCGCCGTGAATCCAGCCGTGGTCGCGCCGGCCGCTACCGTCACCGACGCCGGCACCGTAACAGCCGTATTGTTGCTGGCTAGGGTCACTAATTGTCCGCCCGCTGGCGCCGCGGCGCTCAGCGTCACCGTGCAGGCATCGGTTCCCGCACCGGTGTAGGACGAAGTGCTGCAGGAGAGCGCGCTCAGCGCGCCCGCCGTCGAATCTCCCGTTCCGCTCAGCGCGATCGTCGCGGTTGGGTTCGTTGTGGCGTTGCTGGTGATGGCGATCGAACCGGTCGCCGCTCCAGCTGTCGTCGGATCGAACGTCACCTGCAGTGTCGCCGTTTGCCCCGGGTTCAGAGTTACCGGGAAACTCGCGCCGGCCATGGTGAACCCGGTGCCCGCAAGGGTCGCCGCATTAATAGTGAGCGCGGTATCGCCCGACGAGATCAGCGTCACGGATTGGCTGGCTGGCGTGTTGAGGTTCACATCGCCGAAGTTGAGGTTGTTCGTGCTCAGGCTCAGCGCCACCGTCTGCGCATTCAGCTGCAGCGCGTAGGTCTTCGTGATTCCGTTCGCCGTTGCGGTGAGGGTTGCTGTCTGCGCGGTCGTGACCGCCGTTGCCGTCGCTGCGAATCCTGCCGTCGTCGCCCCGGCCGCTACCGTTACCGTGGCCGGAACCGTGACGGAAGAATTGCTGCTGCTCAGCGTTACGGTTTGCCCACCCGTTGGTGCAGCCGCGCTCAACGTGACACTGCACGGATCGCTTCCCGCACCGGTGATCGTTGGGTTATTGCACATGACCAGGCTCAGCGTACCGGCCGTCGCGTCGCCCGTTCCGCTCAGGCTGACCACCGCCGTCCCGTTGCCCGTGGCGTTGCTGATGACGGTAATCGAACCCGTCGCTGCTCCAGCCGTCGTCGGATCGAACTTCACCAGCAGACTTACGGACTGTCCCGGATTCAGCGTGACCGGGAAATTCGACCCGGACATCGAGAAGGCCGCCCCCGTCAGCGTCGCTGTGTTGATGGTCAGCGCCGAGGATCCCGTCGACGTCAGCGTCACTGTCTGTGTTGCCGGCGTGTTCACGTTCACATCGCCAAAGGTCACACTCGTCTCGCTCAGGGTTAAAGCCGGTGCCTGCGCTTCGAGCTGCACGGCGTAAATCTTCGAGTTCGTGCCGGAGGTTGCGATCACATTCGCCGTAACCGTCTGCGTGACTGCCGAAGCGGTGGCAGTGAAGAACGCACTGGTAGCGCCCGCCGCCACCATCACCGTCGCCGGCACCGACAGCGCGGAGTTGCTGCTGGACAGGTTGACTACGAGCCCGCCCGCCGGCGCTGCTGCACTCAGTGACACCGTGCAACTGTCCGTGCCTGCGCCGGAGATGGTCTCCCCGCTGCAGAAAAGCGCGCTCAGAACGCCCGCCGCCGCGTCGCCCGTTCCACTCAGGCTGATCACCGCGGTCCCGTTCGCTGGAGCATTCGTGGTGATGGTCAAAGATCCGCTCACCGCTCCTGACGCAGGGGGATCGAACTTCACCTGCAGCGTCACCGCGTCTCCCGGGTTGAGCGCCACCGGGAAGCCCGGTCCGGCCACTCCAAATCCCGCGCCGGTCACAGCCGCTGCCGAAATCGTCAAAGGAGCCGTGCCTGAAGAGGTCAGCGTCACGAACTGCGGGGTCGCCTGGGTGCTGACCGTGACATCTCCAAACGCCAGGCTGCTTGCGCTCAGAGTCAGCAGTGGTGTTCCGCCACCCGACTGCGTTGGATCGAGCTGCACATTAAATGTTGCCGAGCTCGAACCCATGCTTGCAGTAATCGTTGCACTCTGCGCGGCGCTCACGCCTATCGCAATTGCTGTGAAGGTGGCGCTGCTCGCGTTAGCCGCAACCGCAACTGTGGCCGGCACGGTCACCGCCGAGTCATTGCTCGACAAGCTCACCGTGTCGCCACTGCCTCCGGCCGCCGCACTCAGCGTCGCCGTGCAATTGTCTGTGCCCGCACCCACGATGGTCGCAGTTCCGCAGGTGATCGCGCTTACGTTGGGCGACACCGGCGGCGGACTCGTCACTGCCACTACGCCCATGCCGCTCAGCGGAAAGGTCATATTCCCCGTGCTCGCATTGGTGGCCACGGTTATGGTCCCCGCTGCCGTTCCAGCCGCTGCAGGACTGAACTGCACATTCAGATTCAGAGTGCCCGCACCCGCCAGCGTGAGGGGAAGCGTGTTCTGACTGGTCAAAGTAAACGACTGTCCGGCCACACCAATCTGTGTGATCTGGACTGGGCTCGCGCTCGCATTCTTCAGCGAAATGCTGGCGCTCGCCGCCTGACCCACCGTCACGTTCCCGAACGCAAGCGCGTTAGCCGATGCCACCAGGTTTCCCAGCGTCGCCACGTTAGCGGCGATACTTCCGCAGCCCGACAGTATGGCGATAGCGCAAAACGCTGCTGCCACCAGAATGGCAGTGCCGACCCGATGCCGCCTGTTGCGATATTGGCGACTGCCGAAAGACGCGTGGACGCGACCGCGGGCGATCCCCGCGGTGGGGATGAAACGTGTAGAGTACATCTACCTCACCTCTTGCAAAACAAAAAGCTCATCAACTTCGGACCACGGTCCGGCCTGAGGCGCCGTAAAATCAGTGCTCCTCAGTGGCCGGAGAGAGCCCACGTCCAAACTGGTCCCAACCCCTTGTGGCCGGGTTCGAAGGTCGAACTGAAAAAGTTAAGTTGAGCTCGCTTCATGCACGTCGGTCACCACGTTTTTCAACAGAGTAGTTACCTTTGTGCTTTTTGCCGAAAACGCCAATTTTCTTGGAGTTTTTCTCGCGTAATCTCCCATATTGTTACTGCTTAGTCATAGGGTTTCCGAACTCCGCATGTAGGAATTGCCCCCAAAGTAGACAAATCTTACCAATGAAAGTAATCTTTTCAATGGTTACTTTGGTGACCACTCCATCGTCGCCCCTACCAGTTCTATTTCTGCTGCGGATCGACTCCGCAAAGTGGGTTTGGGCACGCACTCGGCTGTGTCAAAGCGCGCTATAACATCTGTCGATCGTCGGCACGAGACCTGCTTCCCAGACCTTCCGGTTTGCCCGGCGCGCTGCGGTGAGCCCTGTCCATCCCTCGCGGCTGAAGAGATCATTTTCCGCCTCCACCGACAGAGGAAATACGACCGCTGAGTTTTCTGAGATTGTCGGCGCATCGCTCGGCAGACCTTACCAGGCTGGCGACAGAGGAGCAGCACTGCCGAATCGCTGAGCGGGCCGATCTGTGGGATCTTCTGCTCGAGAATCTCGCGTCAGCATCTGCAACCCGCCTGCCAATCAACCCCTGCGCCATGTACATTTTCACGCCATCAGTACCACAAAGAAGTACCCCAAAGAGTCATTGACCAGGGGTACGTTCCCCCTTAACGTGACAAGCACGATTAAAAGATTTCCTTCCCTCCGAGTGCGATTCACAGACGAGTTATGCCTGTCTGTCTCCCCCTTACGCGGTCGTTGGGACTTTTGAAGTTCTTGTCTGTTGTTTTTGGTGCCGGATGGGCTACTCCCGCTGTTCGATCCCATCTTGTAGCTTTTTAACTCCTGACCAGCACAGCTGTATCTGCGCCGCTGCAGGGCTCCGTGTGGCCTCCGTCGCAGAGTCACGATCCGATTTTCAGTGAGGTTGAGTGTATGTCGCCAGTGGTTGCTTCTCGTCGCTTCTCGACGTCCCGCGTTCTGTCTTTCCTCTTCGCCAATCTGGTTTGGCTTGCGCCACTATTCCTTGCGTCCGCCACAAACGCGGCCGCGCAGATCACAGTGACGACGCTAACCGATGACGCTGGCAACGCAGCCAACTGCCCAGGCGCAGCCTGCTCTTTGCGCGACGCCATTCTCGCGGCCAATGCCGCTCCCGGGAGCACCATTGTCTTTACCGGACTGAACGGGACCTACACCCTCACCTCCGCTCTGCCCGCCATCACGGTCAACATGACCCTCACGGGTCCCGGTGCGGGTCTGCTGACGATTTCCGGCGCAGGAACGATTCCCGCCTTCACTATCACTGCTGGCACCACCGCCATGACGGTCACGATGTCCGGAATGACCGTAGCGAACACAGCGAATGGCTTCCCGCCCTACGGATACGGCTCCGGCTTGTTCATCGCGCAGCCGGGCACCGGCGGCACCATCGCTGTCAATGTAAACTCGATGGTCTTCTCCGGCAATAGCGCCGTTTCGGGCGGCTCTGCGATCACCATTGATGCGTTCAATCAGGGCACCGTCAATGTGACCAACTCAACCTTCTCCGGGAACACCACTGCCGGACAGGGCGGCGCGATCTACAACAACGGCACGCTCCTCGTCAATGACAGCAGCTTCCTGTTCAACACCGCGACAACCCAGGCCAGCGCCATCGTCAGCGTAACCAATGGCGTTGCGGGCTCCGGCGTCGCAACGATTAACGAAAGCACCTTTGCCAACAACACCGTCACCGGCCACGCCACAGGATATGCCGCGGTTTACTCCGCCGGAACTCTCACCGTCGCCAACAGCACTTTCTCCGGCAATACCACGACCACCTCCGGCGGCGCTTCCACAGGCCTGGCAGGCTCCATCTATATCGACTCAGGCACTCTGACACTCCAGAACACAATTCTTGTCGAGCCTTCCTCAGGATTCGATTTTCAGTGCGCCGGCGCAGCAGCATGTCCCGCGGCGATTGTCGATGGGGACGCGAATGGCAACTTCGACGACCTCAACTCGGTCCTTCTGCTCTCTTCGGTTGGCTTCCATGGTGGCCCCACCCAGACGTTCATCCCACAGTCCAGCAGCCCGGTCGTCTGCGGTGGCCTCGCCGCTGACTTTCCCGGTGGCACCACGACCGGCACAGACCAGCGCGGCTTCCCCGCCGATGCGTGCACCGGCGGCAAAGTCGATGCCGGCTCTGTGCAGCTCCATCCTCTGGTCGTTACGACGACCGCCGATTCCAGCGATGGCTCCTGCGGAACCACCTGCTCGTTGCGCGACGCCATTACAGCAGCCAACACAACCGGCTCAGGCGATATCTCCTTCGCCGGCGGTGTGACCGGCACGATCCAGCTGACCAGTGAGCTGCCCGAAATCAATGTCAATTCGAACAATGCCAGCGTGAGTATCACCGGCCCCGGGCCGGGTTCCCTGGCCGTCGCTGGCGTCGCAACAACCGCCGGCAGCCGCATCCTTACCAACAACGGAACGCTGAGCATCTCCGGCCTGACCTTCGAGAACGGCAACAGCACCAACTCTGCTGACGGCCCCGGCGTCGGCGGCGCCATAATAAATGCGGCGACCCTTAGTCTCAGCAACATGGTCTTCGCCAACAACAGCGCGGGCGCAAACGGAACCGGCGGCGCCATCTACAACAACAACAGCAGCACGCTGACCGTCGACAGCACAACCTTCTCAGCCAGCAGCGTTGGCACCGGCAACGGCGGCGCAATTTATAACGAATCGGCGCTCACCGTCACCAACAGCACCTTCTCCGGCAATACTGCGGCTCAAGGCGCTGCGATCTTCACCAACGGATCGGCTTCGTTGGATTACAGCACCGTCGCGAACAACAATGACAGCGCCCGGGGCGCCTTCTTCAACGACACCGGCGCGGTCAGCACTCTCGCAAGCGTCACCTTCGCGAACAATAACAATGCCGGCCTGTACAACGACGGCGCAACCATGACCGTCACCAACAACCTGTTCGACGTGTCCGCCGAATGCGCGGGTACAGGTTGCCCCACCAGCGGTACGGCAGGCAATATCGTCGCGTCCACAGTTTCGGCGCTCGGCAGCTATGGCGGTCCCACACAGACCGTCCTTCCGCTGCCAGGCAGCACAGCCATCTGCGGCGGAGTGCAGGGAAATATTCCCTCTGGCTTCTCCACCGACCAGCGCGGCTTCTCCAACGCCGCTCCCGGCAGCTATGGCGTTGCCAACTGCTCTGATTCCGGTTCTGTCCAGACCGATTACACCGCCGTGGGCTTCAACGCCGCGGCTTATAACGGCTCGGCAACCGTCGGCGGCGCCACGCCTCAGGTGATCGTATCCCTGACAGAGAACGGCCAGAATGTCGGCGGCGTGCCGATCACGCTGATCACAAGCGGCACTGCTGGCACACCCACCGGCACGACGGCCACCTCTGTCGAAGGCACCGGTGCGACC
Source organism: Acidobacterium sp. (assembly GCA_003166955.1). Taxonomy (GTDB): domain Bacteria; phylum Acidobacteriota; class Terriglobia; order Terriglobales; family Acidobacteriaceae; genus Palsa-343. Next base: position 17,212 of record PMUI01000042.1, on the reverse strand, counting down.
TTTACCGCCCTCACCTTCCCGAACGCCGGCACGGACGACCTGTCCGTCAGCATGACGGTCGTCGGCGCTGATACCCTGACCGCCGGAACCGGCGGGACGGTGACCATCACAATCGGTGGGGCCGGAACCGTCACTACAACCACCACGGAAGCCACCCCTGTCCCCGCTTCGTTTATCGCGAGCACCACCGCCGTTAACGTCACGCTCAGCGCCACCGTTAAGCACAGCGGCACGGCCGTGACAGAAGGCTACGTCACCTTCACCGTGAACAGCGGCAGCCCCACGGGTCCGCTCGTTGGTACTGCGGTTGGCCCGGTCGCCGTGAACGGCAGCGGCATAGCTGGCGCCACCTACACGATTCCGGCGAACACCGCACTGGGCACCTATTACGTGGTCGCCTCCTACAGCGATCCCGGCGGCGCGGGAGGCTTCGCTTCCAGCAGTGACACCTCGCAGACGATCACCATCAGTTCCGCGGTTACGGCTACAACAGCGGTTGCGACCACGGTTCTTACCCAAAACCACGCAGCCACAGCGTTCACGCCGGTCACCGGCTCAGGCGGCACGGCTCCTCTGACCTACGGCGTCTCGCCGACTTTGCCCGCGGGTCTGTCGTACAACACAGCCAACGGCCAGATCACCGGCACGCCAACGGCGGTGATCACAGCGACGACCTTCACCGTGACCGTCAAAGACGCCAACAACAACCAGGGCTCCGCCACCTTCAGCCTCACCGTAAATCCGGCGGTCACTGCGACCCAGGCCATCGCCTCGGTCACCCTGACGCAGAATCATCTGGCCACCCCGTTCACTCCGGTCACCGGTGCTGGCGGCACGGGAGCCCTCGCCTACTCCATCGCGCCCACGCTGCCGAATGGTTTGTCCATCTCCGCAACAACCGGCCAGATCACCGGCACGCCCACCGTCGCCCTCGCGGCCACGGTCTTCACCGTCACCGTCACTGATACCAATGGTGCGACGGCCTCCAAGACCTTCACCCTCACCGTGAACGGCACGCTCACGGCGACTCAATCTGTCGCCGCCGTTGCCTTCACGCTCAACCACGTGATCACCGCCGTTACGCCCGTTACGGGCACCGGTGGAACCACGCCGCTGACCTACGGCGTCGCGCCGGCTCTGCCTGCGGGTCTGTCGTACAACACCGCCAACGGCCAGATCACGGGCACGCCCACGGCGGTTCACGCGAGCTCATCCTTTACCGTGACCGTCACGGATGCGAACAGTACGACGGCCACGAACACCTTCAGCCTGACTGTGAATCCCGCGGTAACGGCGGCGCAGTCGGTTGCTACGACGGTGCTCACGCAGAATCACGCCGCCACGGCCTTCACGCCCGTGACCGGCGGCGGCGGAACCACGCCGCTCACCTATGGCGTCTCGCCGGCTTTGCCTGCGGGCCTGAACTTTAGCACGGTGAACGGCCAGATCACCGGCACGCCCACCGTAACCCTTGCTGCATCGACCTTCACGGTCACCGTCACCGACGCCAATGGCGCCACAGGCACGAACACATTCAGCCTTACCGTGAATGGCGCGGTCACCGCGACGCAGGCGGTCGCTACCATCGTGGAGACCGTGAACCATCTCATTACACCGGTCACGCCGGTGACCGGTGCAGGTGGCACTGGAACGTTGACCTACGCGGTCGCGCCCGCTCTGCCTACGGGGCTGTCTTTTAGCACCACGAACGGCCAGATCACCGGAACGCCCACCGCAGTTCACGCGGCCTCCACCTTTACCGTGACCGTCACGGATGCGAACAATGCGACGGCCACCAACACCTTCAGCCTGGCCGTCAATGGCGCCGTTACGGCGACGCAGTCGGTAGCCACGACGGTCCTCACCCAGAATCACGCCGCTACGGCCTTCATCCCGGTGACGGGCAGCGGCGGAACCCCGCCGCTCACCTATGGCGTCTCGCCCACTCTGCCTGCGGGTCTCTCCTACAACACATCCACGGGCCAGGTCACCGGCACGCCGACGGCTGTGATCGGTGCAACGACCTTCACCGTCACCGTCACCGACGCCAATAGCTCCACCGCGACGGCGACCTTCAGCCTCACCGTGAACACCGCGGTCACCGCCACCCAGTCCGTAGCGACGACCACCCTGACCCAGAACCACGCGGCGACCGCATTTACGCCCGTCACGGGTGCAGGCGGCACCACGCCACTCACCTATGGCGTCTCGCCGACTCTGCCCGCGGGTCTGTCCTTTAACACCGCGAGCGGCCAGATCACCGGCACGCCCACCGTAGCCAGCGCGGCGACCACCTACACCGTCACCGTCACTGACGCGAATAGCGCCACGGCCAACGCCACCTTCAGCCTGACCGTCAACGGCTCCGTTACGGCAACGCAGTCGGTTGCGACGACGGTCCTCACGCAGAACCATGCGGCCACGGCCTTCACTCCGGTGACCGGCAGCGGCGGTACCGGGACCCTGACCTACGGCGTCTCGCCGACCCTGCCCGCGGGACTGTCCTACAACACCGCCAACGGCCAGATCACCGGCACGCCGACAGCTGTGATCGGTGCGACGACCTTCACCGTCACCGTCACCGACGCCAATGGCGCCACAGGCACGAACACATTCAGCCTTACCGTGAATGGCGCGGTCACCGCGACGCAGGCGGTCGCTACCATCGTCGAGACCCTGAACCATCTCATTACGCCGGTCACGCCGGTGACCGGCGCAGGTGGCACTGGAACGTTGACCTACGCGGTCGCGCCGGCTCTGCCCACCGGCCTGTCCTTTAACACCGCGAACGGCCAGATCACCGGCACGCCCACTGCGGTTCACGCGGCCTCCACCTTTACCGTGACCGTCACGGATGCAAACAATGCGACGGCCAACGCCACCTTCACCCTCACCGTCAACGGTGCCCTTACGGCGACGCAGTCCGTTGCCACGACGGTCCTCACCCAGAACCACGCCGCCACGGCCTTTACCCCGGTGACGGGCAGCGGCGGAACCCCGCCGCTCAGCTATGGCGTCTCACCGGCTCTGCCTGCGGGTCTCAACTACAACACCGCCTCGGGCCAGATCACCGGCACACCCACTGCGATCCTTGCCGCCACGACCTTCACGGTGACCGTCACCGACGCCAACAGCGCCACCGCCACCGCCACCTTCAGCCTGACCGTTAGCGGCGGCGTCACCGCGACCCAGTCGGTTGCATCCATCTCTCTGACCCTCAACCACGCCGCAACCGCCGTCATCTCGGTCACCGGCTCGGGCGGAAGCGCGCCGCTGACCTATGGCGTAGCGCCCGCTTTGCCTGCGGGTCTGTCCTATAACACCTCTACGGGTCAGATCACCGGCACGCCGACAGCGGTCAGCGCGTCGACGATCTACACCGTCACTGTCACCGACGCGAACAGCGCCACGGCGACAGCGACCTTCAATCTCACCGTCAATCCCGCGGTCACGGCGACGACGAACGTCCCGACCACCGTCCTGACACAGAATCACGCAGCGACTGCCTTCACCCCGGTCAACGGCGGTGGCGGCACGGCTCCGCTGACCTACGGTGTCTCGCCGGCCCTGCCTGCGGGCCTGTCCTTCAACACAGCAAACGGCCAGATCACCGGCACCCCCACGGCCGCCAGCGCAGCCACCACCTACACCGTCACCGTCACCGACGCCAACAACGCGACGGCAACGGCGACCTTCAGCCTCACCGTTAGCGGTGCGCTCTCGGCGACAAGCGTAATTCCGACCACCGTTCTGACTCAGAACCACGCGGCGACCGCCTTTACGCCGGTCACCGGAGCGGGCGGCACAGCTCCGCTCGCCTTCGCAGTCTCGCCGGCTCTGCCTGCGGGTCTGTCCTATAACACCTCGACGGGCCAGATCACCGGAACCCCGACAGCGGTTAGCGCATCCACCACCTACACCGTCACCGTCACCGATGCGAACAGCGCAACGGCGACCGCGACCTTCAGCCTCACCGTCAACACCGCCGTATCCGCAACCACGTCCATCGCGTCCACCACACTGACCGCTGGCCATGCCGTCACCGCCTTCACGCCGGTAGCTGGCGCGGGTGGAACAGCGCCTCTGCATTACGCCGTCTCGCCGGCTCTGCCTGGCGTGCTCACGATGTCCGCTACGACGGGCCAGATCACCGGCACGCCTGCTGCGGCCAGCGCTGCCACCACCTACACGGTCACCGTCTCCGACGCAAATAACGCGACAGCCACTGCGACCTTCAGTCTCACTGTCACCGGATCGCTCTCGGCAACCACGGCCGTTCCCACGACTGTTCTGACGATGAACCATTCCGTCACCGCCTTCACGCCGGTCACCGGCGCGGGCGGAACGGCTCCGCTCACCTACGCAGTCTCGCCGGCTCTGCCTGCGGGCCTCACCTTTGCGCTCTCGTCGGGCCAGGTCACCGGCACGCCGATCATCGCCAGCCCCGCGACCACCTACACCGTCACCGTCACCGACGCGAACAACGCCACGGCGACTGCGACCTTCAGCCTGACCGTGAACGGTGCGCTGACGGCAACCACCACCGTAGCCTCCACCACACTGCTCGCCGAACAGGCCGCAACGCCCTTCACGCCGGTCACCGGTACGGGCGGCACAACGCCCCTCACTTACAGCGTCTCGCCGGTTCTGCCCGCGGGTCTGACCCTGTCCTCGACCACGGGCCAGGTCTCCGGCACGCCGACGGTCACCAGCAACGCGACCACCTACACCGTGACGGTCACCGACGCCAACAGCGCCACGGCGACGGCGACCTTCAGCCTCACCGTGAACTCGGCTGGCATCTCCATCACCTGGGCCAACCCGGCGCCAATCACCTACGGGACCAGCCTCGCCGGAGTCCTCAACGCGACCGTGTCCTTTAACGGCGGCGCGGTGCCTGGAACCTTCGTCTACACCGCGGCGCCCAGCGGCGGGTCCGCAGCGACGGTCACCGCTTCGACCATCCTGGCTGCCGGCAGCTACACGCTGACCGCCAGCTTTACCCCGACCGACACTACGAAGTACGCCACACCGGCGCCCGCTCAGGTGCCGCTCACCGTCAACCAGGGTCAGCCCACCATTGCATGGACGCCGGCCACTACCATCGGTTACGGCACCAGCCTGTCGGCTCTGCTCAACGCGACGGCCAGCTATAGCGGCAACACCGTTGCGGGCAGCTTTGCTTACACGGCAACGGCCACGGGCGGCTCTCCCGTCGCGGTAACTTCGTCCACGGTGCTGGCGGATGGCAGCTACACGCTCACCGTCACCTTCACCCCAACCGACACTACCGACTACAAGACCGCCACGGCGTCAGCGCCGCTGACGGTCACCAGCCAGACCCTGACCGTGACCGCGAACAACGCGACCAGGGCCTACGGAGCGGCTAACCCCACCTTCACCGGAACCATCACCGGTGCGGTGAACGGCGACACCTTCACCGAGAGCTTCGCGACCACCGCAACGGCCACCTCCAACGTTGGGACGTACCCAATCGTCCCCAGCGCCACCGGAGCCAATCTGAGCAGCTACAACGTCGTGATCGATGACGGAACCCTCACCATCACCCAGGCGGGCACCACCACGACCCTCACCACCAGCGGCACGTCGGTCAATCCGGGTGCCTCCCTCACGCTGACCGGAACCGTAGCCTCGGCAACCTCCGGAACTCCGACCGGCACCGTCAGCTTCTACGACGGCTCGACGCTGCTCAATACGGCGACCATGACCGCCGGCGTGGCCACATATTCGACCACCACGCTGTCCTCCGGCTCCCACATCATCACCGCCGTCTACAGTGGCGATGCCAACTTCACGGCCAGCAGTACCACCTCCCCGATCACCATCACGGTGGCGCCGCTTGGCCTCACCCTTTCCGCAACGCCGACGACCCAAACCGGACAACCCGGCACCACCTTCACCTACCAGCTTGCGGTGGCGCCGGCCTTTGCCGGAACGCCGTATCCGGGCACGGTGAGCTTCGCGGCAGCCGGTGGGCCTCCGGGGGCGGTGATTATCTTCACTCCGTCCACCCTCGCTGCCAACGCTGGGCCGCAGTCAGTCGCCATGGCGGTCGAGACCAGCGCCACCTCTGCTGCGGTTGAGCCTCTGTCGACCGGACGCAAACTGGCGCCGTTTGCCTTCGCTCTGCTCCTCCTGCCTCTCGCCGGAACGCGCAGAATGCGGCGCAACGGTCAGCGGCTCGGCCGATTCCTCGCTCTGCTCCTGCTGGCACTCGCTGGCGTCGCGGCCACCACCGCGCTCTCCGGCTGCGGCAGCAACTCAGGCGCATCGAAAGGAACGGATTACACCATCACCGTTACGGCTACCAGCGGCTCGGCCACGGTGAACACCACCGTCACCGTGACGCTCAAGAAGTAACCCTCAACCGAACCAAACACATTGGCCGGACCCCCCAGGGGTCCGGCCATTTCATTTCCTGCGCCGATTCATCTCCTCCCGTGTCGACCTGCTCGCAGCCGTCAGCCCGGACGGGCGCGAGTCCACAGTGGGGCGTGCAATCGCTCAGCAGAGCATCGGCTTCGTAGATTCCAATCCCCGCCGGCCTACCGCAGCTCCAAGTCCACGCCCTTGCCGTTATCGTCAACCGTGAAGTGGATCGCCTGCGAGGAACGGCTCAGCGGGACAGGCTCGCTGCGTCCATCCACCACAACCGTGGCGGACGTTGCGCTCCATCCGTAAACCTCGCCGTGGATTTCCTTCCACCAAGCCGGATACGACCCCTCGTGAGCGCCGATGTGAATCCGCAGAACGCCATCAGCAACCAAACACGTAAAGCCCGCGCGCAGAAAAGCACCCTGCCGATACGCCATCGTCTTGCCGTCATCGAGATAGAGACTGCCTTCGCACGACCGGCCCTCGCCGCCATCGCCCACGTAAACGCGCAGGTCCAGCGGCCCTTGCGGAGTCTCATTCGTGCTCTCGACCAGCGGCTGCATCGGAACAATGCTCCCTCCGCGAACAAAAATCGGGAGCGTAGCAGCTTCGGGGCGCGCTGTCACTACAACAGGTCCAACCTGAGCTGCTGCAGGCCGCGCGACCCTCTCACCCGTCCAGAAGTCATACCAGTCCGCCGAGGGTAGTTCGACCGGATAAGCTTCCACCTCCTCAAGAAAGGGCGGTGGCGCGATCAGCAGATCGGGGCCGAGAAGAAATTCGCCCGAAGCCGCCGGATCGACATCGAGCGGGTGATGATCCGCAGCAGCGTCGGGAAACTCAAAGAACAGTGGCCGCTCCAGCGGCACTCCCGTGCGCGACGCCTCTTCCGCCAGCGTGTACAGGTAAGGCATCAACTCGTAGCGCGTCTCGACAAAATGCCGCCGGATGGCTTCCTGCTCCGGCCCCCCAACCCACGGCTCCTGATCCCCGCTGCCCTTTTCTGTGTGGTCGCGGTCGATGGGCTGAAACGCCGCAATCTCGAACCATTTCGTCAGCAGCTCCGGAGCCGGCGTACCCGCATATCCCCCCACATCGGCGCCGGCAAAAGCGAAGCCGCTGAGGCCAAGATTCTTGAGCATCGGCGTCGTCATGCGCAGATGGTTCCAGGTGCTGCTGTTGTCGCCGGTCCACGTGGCGGCGTAGCGCTGTCCGCCCGCATAGGTCGCGCGCGTCAGCACAAACGGCCGCAGATCCGGCTTCAGCGCCAGCAACCCATCGAAGGTCGCGCGCGAGTTCTCCATCCCGTAGACGTTGTGAATCTCGGCGTGCGTCGCGGTGCGCGTCTGGAAGCCCGGCTCCTCGATGCGATGCACCACGTCGATCGGCATCGTCAGCGTGGGACTGTCGAAGATGGACGGCTCGTTCATGTCGTTCCAGAAACCAGCGATGCCCATGCCGTAAAACTCGCGGTAGAGGCCGCCCCACCATGCTCGTGTGCGCGCCCGCGTAAATTCCGGGAACACGCTCGATCCTGGCCACACCTTGCCCGCGTAGACCGATCCGTCAGGATTCTTCACAAATGCATCGGCGGCCATGCCGCTGTCGTAGGGCGCGTAACCGTGGCCGGGATAATTAGCGATGTGGAGATCCGTGATGGCCACGGCATGCAGATTTTCTGCCGTAAGCTTCGCGATCATCCCCGAAAAATCCGGGAACAGCGCCGTATTGACCGTGAAAGGCCGATTGTCCTGCTGATAGTCGATGTCCAGGTAGATCGCGTCGGCAGGGAAGTGGTCGGCGCGCAGACGGTCCGCGACCTCGAGCACGCGCGCTTGCGGATAGTAGCTGTAGCGCGACTGCTGATAGCCCAAAGTCCACAGCGGAGGCAGCGGTGGCGTCCCCGTGAGCCAGACATAGGCCTCGACCACCTGCTTCGGCGATGGCCCATAGAGAAAGTAATAGTCCAGCGGACCGTCTTCAGCGCCAAACGAGTAAGTATCGCGAACCTGTTTGCCGAAATCGAAGCTGCTGCGCCAGGTGTTATCCAGTAAAATGCCGGCGGCCACTCCGGACCGATAAGTCATAAAGAAGGGAATTGACTTATAGAGAGGGTCGGTGGACTCCTGATACCGGTAAGCGTCAGTGTTCCACAGCGTGAACGCCTCGTTCCGCCGATCCAGCGGACCCGTCTTGTCGCCGAGCCCAAAGTAGTGCTCATCGAGCGGCATCTTCTTCCAGATCCGAAAAGTGCGGCCATCAAACGCTATCGGCCGCGCATCCTGCTGCACAACATTCCCCTGCGCATCGCGGATCGTCAGCTCCAGCGTTCCGCGATCGATCTCCACGCGCAGCGACCTGGTCGCAAACCCAACCACGGCGTCCGTGGCAACCGGCGCGACCCCAACCCGGCTCTGCCGCGCGCCGCTCAGAACTGCCCACGACGCATCTTCGGGCAATGTTCCCGCAGCGCCGTGATTTGCTCCCGCGCCGCACCCGACTTGACCTCAATGCCGTTGGGCAGAGCGGAGAATCCGCTCAGCCGATTCAAAACCACAGCGGTCGAACCCGCGGAATCCAGCTGCCCAAACCCGCAAACTGGAGTGACCGAGAGAAAGACGAGAAGAGCGGAGCCCGAAATGGAAATAGCGTGACGCATGCCCAGTCCTGAATTCCTGCAGCGGAGTCACACGTCCCCTGAAGGATTCCGGAGGAGGCGCGCGAATCCCAATTGTTTTACCAAAGCTGAACTGGAAAAGGGAAGGTGGAGGGCGATGACCTACCCCCCACCCTTCCATCAGAAGGAGAACTTCGCCGAGACCTCCATGAGACGCCGGCCCAGCTTTTGCGGGGCAGAGCCGAAGTTCTCAGTCGGGCTGTAAGTCGCCGTTGCCGGCGATCCATTGGCGGAAGTATCGCTCAACTGCAGCGTCGTCTGCGAAGCATAGCCCGTGCCGAAGCTGTTCAGCGGATGGTTGATGAAGTTGAATCCCGCAATCCGCAGGCGCAGACTGCGCTCACCACCCAGCGTGAACCCCTTCTCCACCGACAGGTCGGTGTTGAAGAACGCCGGCCCGTGCGCGTACGGCTCGATATACGCGCCGTTCGTGCCGGTTGCCGGCAGTCCGAAGCAGGTTGGATTGAGGTATTGATGCGAGGCGAGGCCCGACCTCGGGCTGCATTTCAGCACCGGTTGCAGGTTCACATCCGGCGTGCCGAGGATCGTCGTATTGCTCACCGCGTAGCCGGTGGCGCCCTGCCCGATATTGCCCTGCGTGTAGTATCCGGGCGACGCGCTGATACCGGTCTGCATGTTAGGTCCGCTCTGGACGTTGGTGATGCCCGAGATCCGCCACTGGTTAATGAATCCACCAAGTATCCGATCCGTCGAGAACTTGCCGGTCTGCCAGGAGTAGCTCAGGTTCAGCACCTGAGTGCGGTCGAAGTTCAAAGGCCCGTAGTTATTGCCGAGATGGAATGGGTCGATGCCGGCCGTCCAGTTGAAGTCCGCCGAGGAGCCCAGAATCCCGAGCGCCTTGGAGAAAGAGTAGTTCGCGTTGAAGTTCAGCGGCCCCGCCTGCTTGATCGCTTCGATCTGCAGGCCATTGTAGTTGGCATAAGTATTGTGCCGCGGCACCAGGATCTGGTTGTAGTTATTGTAAGACCGCGCTTCCTGGATGGCCTTGTCGCCTGGGTAGTTATAACTTCCGTCGAGGCTTCCCGCCTGTGCCGGAGTGCAGCCCGTCGCATTGCAGGCGCCCGGCGCCTTCGCGTTAATCGCCGCCGCCGCCGCCGGCGTGAACAGATAGCCCACAGGGATGGCGTTGATGTTATCCAGCACCACAGTCTGCGTTGTGCCGTTGTCCATCAGCGAATTGCTGTTGTTGCCCACATACGATCCCTGCAGGATCCAGCGCCCCGGCATCTGTTCGGCAATGCTCACGCTGTAGTTGTTGGTGACCGGCTCCTTGTTATCCTTCTGATCCAGACCGTAGATCGTCGACGGCGAAATGTAAGTCTCGGTGCTGCCAGGTCCAGTGTTGCCGTAGGTGTTCGGGTTCAGATGAAGAGTATTCACGCCCTCCAGCGTGTTGTCGCCAAAGCCCTGCAGGTCGGTGAAGCGGACGTTCTCCGCCTCGGCAAACTCGCTGGTCACGTCGACAACCGAGTCGTGGAAGCGGTACATCCCGAATCCGCCGCGGACCACCGTCTTGCCAGTCTTGAAGACGTCCCAGGCAAACCCGACGCGCGGCTCCCAATAAAATGGCGGGCTGTTGACGCCGGAGTTCGCTACCGAAGCGGTGTTCTTATGCCACGTCAATCCGGGGAGCGGATTGGTCGTGGCATTGTAGGTCGAAGTGTAGAGGCTCGGGTTCCAGATCGCCGCCCCGATGCCGTGCGCATCCTGCCAGGCGCCGAGTTTCGAAGCGCGCACCCCATAGGTCACAATCAGGTTCGATTTCAGACGCCAGGTGTCCTGCCCATAGAAGTCGGTGTTCCAGAAGTACAGATTGGTATAGGGGTTGAAATTCTGCTGGTGCCAGTCCTGAATCTGCCCTTCGAAGAAGTTCGCCAGGGCGTTGCCGCTGTTGAAGTGCGGGTTGCCGTAAGCAGGAGATCCGTCAGGATAGGTCCCGTTGTAGTCGGCGAAGTAGTTGCCCGCCGGACCGTAGTAGTAGTCCTGGATGATCGCGTTGGTCGATGGGTTAGTGGCAGTCTGATTGTTGGTCGTGCGCTGGCTGAAAATGCCGGCCTTCACGGTGTGCCTTCCCCAAACCTTGGTGATGTTGTCGCCAACGTTGGGCTGCAGCTTCTTCAGTTCCAGAGGATTGTTGGAGTAGTCTGGCCACAGGCCCAGCGGCAATCCTCCGTAGGTTGTGTAGGTGCCAAGCTGCGGATACTGCGTGTCGTGATTGTCGAACGCTCCGTTGTAGGGATAGTTGATCGTACCCTTCTGCAATGCGGCCAGCTGTCGCGCGTCAAACGACTCAAGGAACGAAGTCACCGTGACATACAGCTCGTTGGTCAGTGTCGGGTTCAGAATGGCCACGTAGTTAGCCGCGGCGCTGTGTACCCAGGTATCGTTGGTGACGCCATAGCCGGGCGTGTTGACTTCGCCCATGACGCTGGTCGGCTCGTAGTAGGGAACCAGCGGCTGGCCCTGTTTGCCTTTCTCAAAACCATACCGCGCAAAAAACTGGTTACGCGGGCTGATGGTGTAGTCGACGCGGCCGGCAAACTGGCTCACGTTGTTGTTCGTCAGGTCGAGTTGGTCGTAGTTGTATCCGTCGGTTCGGTCTGTGCTCTGGTCGGCAACGGCAGCGTTCCGTTCACCAGCGCCATTGCGCCTGGATTCAGGAAGGCGGCGATGTTGCCGTTGTTCAGCGACGAGCCATTGTCGCCAACCGTCGGCGGCGTGTTGAACGTCCCATAGTTGCCATTGCCGACGTTGGGTCCCAGAAAGTTCGACAACGCGCCCGCGCTGAAGTCGCCGGTTCGCATCGCCTTGGTAGGCACCAGAGCGTGGATGATCGCGCTCCCCGCGCTTCCGTAGGCATATACATTGCGCTGCGCATCATACTCGGCGCCCGCGAAGAAGGTCAGGTTCTTCATATGAGGAACCGGCCCGCTGATGGTGCCGCCCGGATAGACAAACCGGTCATCCGGCCGCGCTATTCCGTTGTAGTTAGCCAGCCAGTCATTCGAGTTGAGCTGGTAAGTACGCGCATAAGTGAACAGCGAGCCGTGATAAGTCGAGGTTCCCGCCTTCGTCACGCCCGTCACCACGACCGGCCCGTTAGATTGATCCGCACCGAAGTTCGACGTCTGCACCTGAACCTCGCTCACGAACGAAACGTCGATGTTCTGCAGGTTCGCGCCAAAGTTGCCGGCGTCGGTCAGGTTCGCGCCGTCCAGTTTGATCGTGATGCCCGCTACCGGAGCGCCGTTCGACGCATACGGAGTGGGCTGGCCAACTTCGACCTGCGAAAAGTCCGGCGCCGTGTTCGTCGATCCCAAACTGCGAATCGCGAATCCAGGCAGCGTCCGCTGCAGTTCGTTGGCGTCGCGCCCCGCCACTGACAGCCGATCCAGATCGTTCGACGAAATCGTCGCACTCACCTGGCCGTTATCGAGCGGCAGTCCGGACACGGTGCTCGTCACCGACACTGTTTCTGACGTCGCCCCCACCACCAGATGAATATCGTCCAGCGTCTTTGCGTCGCCCGCGCTCAGATGAATCCCCGACTGCGCGTACTTCTCAAAGCCGCGAGCCGTAACCATCAGGTTGTAGTCGCCCGCCGCAACCGCGGCAAAAGTGAACCCACCCGCCTGGTCCGTCGTGGCCGCTCTGGCTGCGCCCGTCCCCACGTTGCTCAGCGTGACCGTGGCCCCAGGCACCACAGCGCCCGTCGGGTCACCCACAATGCCGCTCAGGCTGGCCGCGCCAACCTGGGCTCGCAGCGAAACCGCACAGCTTACCAACACCAGAGCCAGGATAGTTGCACATCTCCGAACCTGCGTTGCCCCCTGCCGCGTCCGATTCCCTCTAATAATCTCGTCCACATTAGCCTCCAACCCGCGTTTCCGGTGTGGCCCATGGCCACGGAAATCCGGATTTCAAACCACTCGGGCTTATAGTTCCTCCGTTGAAGGCCTGATAAGGTCTTTGCGGCAAAAGTGCCAGTACTTATACAGGTAAAGAATGCCGGGAACTCCCTATTTCCCGAGCAGATACGGCCTGTTACCTCGGTGGGGCCACGCCGGTTTCAGGGCGTATAATCCAGCTTTCCAGACAAGAATAGCTGCTGGAAGAACTGTGGTTGACGGTCGACATGGCGGCAGGCACACAAACACGCCCGAACGAGCAAGAGCGGTCCGCGATCGAAGAGCAGCTCGAGCGTCTGCTCGAAAATCCCTACTTTAGTCACAGCAAGCGCTTCCCGGCATTCCTTCGCTTCGTCGTCGAACACACTCTTTCCGGGCAGACCGATTTCCTGAAAGAACGGACCATCGGCATCGAAATCTTCGGCCGGGATCCCGATTACGACACCGCGACCGATCCCATCGTACGCGTGACCGCGGCTGAAATCCGAAAACGCATCGCGCAGTACTATCAGGAGCCGGGCCACGAAAACGAGCTCCGCATCGCCCTGCCCGCGGGGTCCTATGTTCCGCAGTTCCACGAGGCGCATGCTCCGGCGGAAGTCCTCGCCGCCGCGATCCCGGGCGTCGCGGAGGAGCCAGGCGTCGTCGCTCCCGCCGCCGCGGACTCCCACCCTCGCTTATGGTGGGGTCTCAGCCTGGTGCTTGCGGCTCTTTTGGGCGCGGCGGCTGTTTACTTCCTGAAAACCCCGCAGCGTCTGGTGCCGGCTAACTCCTTTTGGGCGCCGGTCCTCAATGGCAACGATCCGGTCCTCTTCTGTATCGCCGACCAGAGCCAGTATTCCGCCATCGTTCTGCGCGACGCGGCCGATCCCTCGCGCCAGATCACGCTCAACGACAATCTCACGGCCGTCATCATTGACGACCTCAGTCCAGTCGTGCGCGTGGCTGGCCTGCTCCAGTCGAACGGCAAGAAATTCAGCCTCAAAGGCGAGGGCACAACCAACCTCATGGACCTGCGCGCCGGTCCAACCATCTTCGTCGGTGCGTTTGACAATGCCTGGACGCTGCGCCTGACCAAACCTCTGCGCTACCACTTCGAGAACAAGCCAGACATGACCGAGCTGGGGATCGTCGACAGCACCGCGCCTGCGCAAAGACAATGGATGATCAATCGCGCGCAGCAAATGGCCACCAACAACTACCGCGACTTTGCCATCATCGCGCGCTTCACCGACGTAACCACGGGCGAAATTGCCATCGTCGTTGCCGGCGTCAGCCGCGGCGGCACCATCGCCGCCGGAGAATTCCTCACCGATTCTGCTAATCGCGCTCAGCTGCAGCACATCATGGAGAGCGCCGGCGCCAAAAAGAACATGGAACTCGTGCTCAGCACCGAAACCATCGGCGGCGAGTCTGGAACCCCCCGCGTCGAAGCCACGTGGTTCTGGTAATCACTCTGCGGAGAAGGCGCTGCGAAGCGGCCATGGGGTCTCCGCTTCGGTTACGCACGGCATTCGACCACCAGGACACGATGGGATATTCTCATCCTGGGCGGCTGCGAAGGACGCGGCTCCGAGGACAAAGGCATCCGCCGCAGAAGCGGTCGGCCCCTTGCGCTACCCTTCAACACCCAGAGCGTCCCCCCTATAACGAAAAAGCAGGGGGGTACTGTCTGAAAACCGAAATTCAGACAGTACCTTCGGTCTCCTGAGAAAGCTCTTGCTTCGACACCGTCAGCTTCCCAGTTCTCGACCGAATAAACAACAACCTATTGAAAGTTCACAACTAATCCCGCTCTTGACTGCGCAGCCAAAGGGGAACCGTCCGGGCCCTGGACTCGAGTCTGTTGCGCCTGCTGTCCTGCGGTAATGACACCTTTGTGGGAGGGGTTTCGGTCAATAGTGAATTGTGCAGAAGTTGGTGCGATGCGACACTTTGGGCCGGACGGGTTAGATGCCGCCCCACAGGTGGTAACGGTGGCCAACCCCAGAGCAAGTCCTCTTGCAGGAGACGATCGAACGCTGATTCGCATGTGCCTGCCGGAGATCCTGACCGAACATGGCCATGCGGGATCCAACCCGATTCAGTACGCGATTGTCCACTCCCGCGACCTCACGTTGCCAGCAGTAACTGCCTAAGATGGGTGGCCGCACCTGTCGCCGATCCGACAAAAGGCGCAGCGCTGGGCTCCAGGCGAAGCGAAGCAGCACTCTCAAACACCCCCTACAGCAAGAGGCCAAATGAAATGAAGACCGAGTCGCCTTTGAAGCGGATGGTACGGCTTGCTTTCGGCTTCGCTATGTTGACCCTTTTGCTGATGGGGGCTGTCTCTTATCGCTGGATGGTCCTCTCTGATGAGAGCGACCGGTGGGTACGGCATACCCACGAAGTACTGATGAACATTCAGGATCAACGCCTGGCCTTGCAGAGCATCGAATCCAGCAGCCGTACCTTTGCATTGACCGGCAGGGAGTCTGATCTCGATCTCTACCTTGCGAATGTAATGAGGATGACGCAGGATTGGGATGTCTTCCAGAGCCTGACAGTCGATAATCCTCTGCAACAGAGCAGGCTTCCGGCCCTCGCGGGCCTTGCGGCGGAAAACATCCAGGATGCGGAGACGATCATTCATCTGCGCAGAGTCCAGGGCCAGAAAGCGGCGATAGCCGCTATCGAGACCACCCGAGACAAGCAGGCCATGGATGAGTTTCAAGCGCTAACCGGCAAATTGCAGAGCGAAGAAACAGGTTTGCGGACACTGCGCCTCAGGGCCACTGAGCAGCACCTGGGCCAGGCCAAGATCATTCTGATTGTTGGAACCCTGCTGGGAACGTTGATCGCCGGAATTGCGGGCTGGACCGCGTTGCGCGACAGCGGCAGGCGCGGCAGGGCCGAGGCAGCGCTGCGGGACAGCGAAGAGAAATACAGGATGCTGCTTGACGGAGTGGAGGACTATGCGATTTTCATGCTCGATCCGCAAGGTCACGTTGCCAGCTGGAGCGCCAGCGCGGAACGGATCAAAGGATACACAGCGGAGCAGATTATCGGTCAGCATTTCTCCTGCCTTTTCCTTCCGGAAGATATCAAGCGGGGCAGGCCGGAGGAGGTACTCCGAATGGCCGCTACAACCGGCCGGCACGAAGAGTTCGGCATGCACGTGCGGAAAGATGGTTCGGAGTTCCCAGCCAGTGTCATCTTCTTCCCGTTGCGAGACCGGGCCGGGAACCTGCGCGGGTTTTCTGAGATCTGCCGCGATCTGAGCGAGCACAAGGAATCCGAGGCCAGGTATCGGGGGCTGCTGGAAGCGGCTCCGGACGGGATGGTTGTGGTCAACGGGGACGGAGTGATCGTACTGTTGAATGCTCAGGCGGAGAAGCAGTTCGGATACTACCGCGATGAGCTCCTGGGTCAGAAGGTAAAGAACATCATTCCAGAGGGTTTTGCCGAGCGGCTGATCGCCGACGGAACCCGAACCGCGGCTGAGGCCTTGGCGCAGCAGATCGGCATGGGAATCGAACTTTACGGGCGAAGAAGGGATGGAAGCGAATTCCCCATCGAAATCATGTTGAGCCCCCTGCAAAGCGCTGAGCAGATCCTGGTGACAGCGGCGATCCGCGATATTACCACGCGCAAGAAGGCTGAAGAGCTGCTCGTGCAGAAGGTTGAGGAATTGAACCGCTCGAACAGAGAACTGGTGGAATCAGCTGACGCGGCGCGCGTGATGACACAGCAGATGAACCATTCGGCCCAGCATGACGCTCTGACCGGTTTGCCCAATCGATTGCTCCTGAACGACCGAGTTGGCCAGGCGATCGCCTTTGCACAGCGCCATGAGCATCAGGTTGCCGTCCTGTTCCTGGATCTGGACGGCTTCAAACATATTAACGATTCGCTGGGACATCCGATTGGCGACAAGCTTCTTCAATCACTCGCAAAACGTCTTGTGGATTGCGTGCGCGCCGCGGATACGGTAAGCCGGCAGGGAGGGGATGAATTTGTCGTGCTCCTGCCGGAAATATTGCAACTTGAAGATGCCGCCACCATCTCGAGAAAATTGCTCCAGGCAGTCGCCGAGGCTCATTCCATCGAACGGCACGATCTTCACATCACCGCGAGCATTGGTGTAAGCATCTATCCGGACGACGGCCGGGACGCAGAGACCCTCATCAAGAATGCGGACACTGCGATGTACTAGAACCAGTCTCATAAA
>PMUI01000028.1 GCA_003166955.1 Acidobacterium sp. | reverse complement strand
TGTACCCGCTCTCCGGCGCCGCGTCGCCCGCCACATCCGGCACGCCCCGCCCGCTCCCCGCGATCCCGACGCCTGTCTGCCACGCCGGTGGCGGAAACAGCGTGCTGAAACCGCCCCCCGTCGCCCCGCCCTGCGTGCCGTCGTTCCACACCGTCTCGGACGCAATCGTCGATCCCGACCCGATCAGCTCCGTCCCGCCGCACGCCAGCACATGCGGGCTCGATGCCGGAAAGTCCACATGGTTCCCGCCGCCGCTCACCCCGTCGGATGACCCGTTGTCCCCCGATGCCACCGTGATCGTCAGCCCCAGCGCCGCTGCGCTCTGGCACGCATCGTCCAGCGCCGTCACCGACGACTGCGCCCAGCTCGACTCCGGCCCGCCCCAGCTGATCGACAGCACCGACGGCTTGTTCGCCGCGTCGTGGACCGCCGTCGTTATCGCGTCGATAAATCCCTGATCCGTATTCGGAGCAAAATACACCGCGAGCTTCGCCCCCGTCGCAATCGACCCCGCCACCTGGATGTCCAGCGCCACCTCGCCATCCGCGCCACTCGGATCCCCCGGCGCGTTCGTACCCCCATCCACCGACACCGCCACCACCGTCGGCGGCGTCAGCCCCAACCCCTGGAAATACGTCGTGATGTCGCTGGTGTTGTACCCCCCGCCCAGCTCCAGAATCCCAATCGTCTGCCCCGCCCCGTTCACCGTCGTCGGATAGTCGTACAGCTGGGCCACCTGCGGCGGATTGAACGCCACCGGCTGCCCCGTCGCCGCCGGTGCGTCGTTCGCCTTCTTCAGGTCCTTCAGAAATCGAACGTGCGGCTTCGCCACCGGCCTCGCATCCAGCCCCAGCACCGCCTCCACGAGCGGCGCATGCGTATCCGGCATGGAAACCTCGCCCGTGAACGTGTGATACCGCTTCTTCGTCTTCGCGTCCTCGTAGTCGTGCAACTCCACGCCGAACGCCTTCTCCATCGCCTGTGCCGGCCCGCGCAGCACCAGCGTCCGCCTCGACAAGCTCGATGCCGACTCATCCACCGTGAGCCCGTTCTCGTGCGCAAACGTCCGCAGCGCCTCAAAGCTCGCCGGATCTGCCGCGAACTGCTGGTCGAAATCCTCGTGCGACACAATCTGTCCGGCCAGCGCGTGCAGGTCCAGAGGATTCTTCCTCTTCACGATCACCGATACGCTGATGATCTGCTGCGGATCGGTGCGCCCAATGTGGTTGGCGTTCTCAGGAACCGCGCGTTTCGACCGCGGCAGCGTGATGTTCTTCGGAGCGGGGGAGCTCATGGCAAAACCTCCTCACCAATGTTCCGCCATCCTACCGCAAAAGCCACCAACCCAGCGTGAACCAGGGAACCAGAGTTCAGGGATTGGAGTTTAGGAAAAAGGCGGACAGCGTGTAGCGACACGCCCAGCGCATCCATACGCTTGCCACGCCTGTTTTGCGACTGCACCGACTAGCTAAACTCTAATCCCTAAACTCTAAACTCTCGCGCGAAGCGCTACGCGCTACAGCGGAATATTCCCATGCTTCTTAGGCGGATTCTTCTCCCGCTTCCCCTCCAGCATATCCAGCGCCGAGCACAACCGCCGCCGCGTCTCATGCGGCAGAATCACCGCGTCCACATACCCGCGCTCCGCCGCCACATACGGATTCGCAAACTGCTCCCGGAATTCGTGCACCCGCGCCGCCTTCGCCTCGTGCAGGATCTCCTGCCGCCGCTCCTCCGTCAGCTTGCCCTCGCTCTTCTCCGCCAGCTTCAGCGTCTGCGCCAGCTCCCGCCCGTACACGATGCTCACCGCCCCCTCCGGCCCCATCACCGCAATCTCCGCCGTCGGCCACGCCAGGTTCACATCCGTCCGCAGATGCTTCGAGCTCATCACGCAGTACGCGCCCCCATACGCCTTGCGCGTAATCACCAGCATCTTCGGCACCGTCGCCTCCGCAAACGCGTACAGCAGCTTCGCCCCATGCCGGATAATCCCTCCATACTCCTGCTCCGTCCCCGGCATAAACCCCGGCACATCCTCGAGCGTAATCAGCGGAATATTAAACGCGTCGCAGAACCGCACAAACCGCGCCCCCTTCACGCTCGCGTTGATGTCCAGCACCCCCGCCAGTATCGCCGGCTGATTCGCGATGATCCCCACCGGCCGCCCGTTCATCCTGGCAAACCCAACCACAATGTTCTTCGCGAAGTGCTCGTGCACCTCGAAGAAATATCCCTCGTCCACAATGTGCGTAATCGCCTGCTTGATGTCGTACGGCTTCGTCGAATCGAGCGGCACCAGCTTGTCCAGCTCGCGATCCGCGCGATCCACCGGATCGGTGCAAGGCCGCCGCGGCGGATCGTCAAGGTTGTTCGACGGCAGAAAGCTCAGCAGCTCCCGCACCATCGTCAGGCACTCGGCATCGTCGTGCGCCTCAAAATGCGCCACGCCCGAAATCTCGTTGTGCGTCTGCGCCCCGCCCAGCGCCTCCTTCGTCACCTCCTCATGCGTCACGGTCCGGATCACGTCCGGCCCCGTCACAAACATGTACGACGTCTTGTCCACCATCAAGATAAAATCCGTGATCGCCGGCGAATACACGGCCCCACCCGCGCACGGTCCCAGGATCGCCGAAATTTGCGGAATCACCCCGCTCGCCATCGTGTTCCGCAGAAAAATATCCGCGTACCCCGCCAGCGAAACCACGCCTTCCTGAATCCGCGCCCCTCCCGAATCCCCCAGCCCAATAATCGGCGCACCCACCTTCATCGCCATATCCATCAGCTTCACAATCTTCGCCGCGTTCGCCTCCGACAGCGACCCGCCGAACACCGTGAAGTCCTGCGCATACACAAAAACCGTGCGCCTGTCGATGCGCCCGTACCCCGTCACAATCCCATCGCCAGGGAACCGCTTCTCCGCCAGCCCAAAGTCCGTCGCGCGATGCGTCACGAACCGGTCCGTCTCCTCAAACGTCCCATCGTCCAGCAGCAGATCGATGCGCTCCCGCGCCCCCAGCTTCCCTTCGCTGTGCTGTTTCTTCCGCCGCTCGTCGCCGCCGCCCTCTTCCGCCAGCCGATTTCGCCGTTCCAGCTCTTCCACCAGATCGTTATTCATCGTCACGGATTATAGCGGCGGACACGAACCGGGTGCCCCATTCTGCACGAATCCGGGTACCCCGTCCAGGTTGCGCGTGCCGTTCGCGCGCCAGGGTGGGGAAGTTCGCCGGCCGCTGCACGAATCCAGGTACCCCCTTCTGGTGCGCCTGCCGTTCGGGCGCCGGCGTGTGGGTGTTCCTTCGCGAATCCAGGCACGAAGCGCGCCCAACCTTGACAACCCGCGAATCGGCTTGTACGAATGGACCATTCCGCCGACCCGTGCTTTTCCGCCACTCTGTAGATTTTCCCGCGCGCCCCACCCCCCGGACGCGCACCACGGCCTCGCCGCGAATAACTCACGGCAGTCGAAATAAAATCCACCGCAGTCCTCGGGCCCCAGCTTTGCAGTCGATTCGGAGAAACATAAGATGAAGCGTTTTCCGGCAACAAATGCATGGAAACACACCCTGGTGGCCATCGCCGTCGCCACCAGTGCTATAGCAGCAACAGCGCAGACAGCCGACGAGCTGATCGCGAAGAACCTCGAAGCCAAAGGCGGCCTCGCCCAGATCAAGGCCATCAAAACCCTCCACTCCTCCGGCAAGATGGAGATACAGGGCTTCCAGATCCAGGCCGACTCCGAGCAGAAACCGGAGTTCCTGGTCCGCCAGTCCGTCACACTTCAGGGCATGACCCAGATTCAGGCCTACGACGGCTCGGAAGGTTGGCAGATCAATCCATTCCAGGGTCGACGCGACCCCGAACGGATGGGCGAGGACGACACCCGCGACATGGTCGAAAGCTCCGACTTCTACGGCCCACTCGTCGATTACAAAGAGAAAGGATCCAAAGTGGAGTACATCGGCCACGACACCGTCGATGGCGACGATGCGCTCCTTCTCAAAGTCACGCTCAAAAATGGCGACGTGATCAATTACTACCTCGATCCGGACACTTATCTCGAGATTCGCACCATCCGCCTGATGTTCGTGCGCGGCAGCGTGCGTGAGACCTTTACGAACCTCGGCTCCTATAAAAAAGTCAACGGCGTCTACTTCCCCTTTTCCATCGAGAGCGGTTCTCCGCGCAATCCGGGCATCACGCAAAAGCTCACCCTCACGAAAATCGAAGCCGACCTCCCCATCCCCGACTCCGACTTTAAGATGCCTCCCGGTCCGCCGCCTGGAGCTGCGCCGCCCGCGCAACATTCCGAAAACGCGGATCACTCGCCGGCTGTAACCACGCCCGCCCGCAGCGCGGAAATGGAATAGAGGAGGAACTCAGGACTTATGAGCAGGCAAATCACGATAATTCCGTCGCTTCGATATTGGCTTCCGATTCTCCTGGCCATTCCGGCTGCTTCGCTGGCGTTTGCACAAACCGCCTCCGCGCCCGCCATCAAGTTCGATTCCGGAACCATCTCCGGTTTGCCGGCGCGCAACATCGGCTCGGCAGCTATGAGCGGCCGCATTTCCGCCCTCGCCGGAGTCAAGGAAGAGGGCCGCACCACCTTATATGTCGGCTCCGCCAGCGGAGGCGTCTGGAAATCCATTGATGGTGGCTCTAACTTCCGCCCCATCTTCGACCGCCAAAAGGTCCAGTCCATTGGCGCCATTGCCATCGACCCGTCTAACTCAAAGAACGTCTGGGTCGGCACCGGTGAATCGTGGGAGCGCAACAGCGCTTCCATGGGCGACGGTGTCTATAAGTCAACCGACGGCGGCGATAACTGGACCAACGTCGGCCTTCCCGACTCGGAACGTATCTCGAAGATTCTCGTCGATCCCACTGATGGCAACACCGTCTACGCTTGCGCCACCGGCCATGCCTACGACGACAGCCCCGATCGCGGCGTCTACAAGACTACCGACGCCGGCAAGACTTGGCGCAAAGTCCTGGCAGGCGCCAATGGTTCCACCGGCTGCGGCATATTATCGATGAACGCTACCGAGCCGGGCGTGATCTACGCCACTATGTGGGATTTCCGCCGTCATGCCTGGACCTTTCGCTCCGGCGGTCCTGGCAGCGGAATCTTCAAATCCATCGACAAAGGCGAGCACTGGACCGAGATTGACGACTCCCCGGCGACCGGCCTGCCGAAAAAACCCTGGGGCCGCATTGCCATCGCCGTAGCGCCTTCAAACCCAAAGGTCGTCTACGCCATGGTGGAGTGCGCCAGCAGTGCCCTCTATCGCTCCAACGACGCCGGCAAGACCTGGGCCCGCGAGGATGCCAGCCAGTATATGGTCTGGCGTCCTTTCTACTTCGCGAATCTGATCGTCGATCCCAAAGATGAGAACAAAGTCTTCAAGGTTGACCTCATCCTTCTTCTCAGCACCGACGGCGGCAAGAGCTTTCAAAATACCGCCGGCAGCGCGCACGGCGATCACCATGATGTCTGGATTTCGCCCGACAATCCCAATCTCATTTTCACGGGCGACGACGGTGGCCTCTGGCGCAGCCAGGATGGCGGCACGGGCTGGGAACACATGATGAACCTGCCAATCTCGCAGTTCTATCACGTCAGCGTCGACGACGACGACCCCTACCGCGTCTATGGCGGACTTCAGGACAACAGTTCGTGGGTCGGCGATTCTTCCTACCCCGGCGGCGAAAACAACGAACAATGGGAAAACATGTATGGCGGCGATGGCTTCTGGATGTGGGTCGACCGCACCGATCCCAATTATCTTTATGCGGAAGCGCAGGGCGGAACGCTGGGCCGCGTCAACCGGCATACCCACGAAATGCGAGCCATCCCTCCCTATGCGCACTACGACGACAAGAAGCTCCGCTATAACTGGAATACTCCGGTCCAGGTTAGCCCCACGGACAAAGATACCTTATATATCGGTTGTCAGTATCTATACCGCACCCGTAACCAGGGACAAACCTGGGACCGAATTTCTCCCGACTTGACCACCAACAATCCGGAAAAACAGAAACAAGAGGAATCCGGCGGCGTCACCATCGATAACTCGTCGGCGGAAATGAATAACACCGTCTACACCATCAGTGAGTCGCCGAAGAACGACAAAGTCATCTGGGTCGGAACCGACGACGGCAACGTGCAGCTCACCCGTGACGGCGGCGAACACTGGACCAATCTCACAGCCAACGTCCGCGGCATGAGCAGCCAGCCCATCGTTTCCTGGATCGAAGCCAGCCGCTTCTCCGAAGGCACGGCCTGGGTCACCTTCGACACGCACATGAACGGCGACCCGACTCCGCACCTCTTCAAAACCACCGACTTCGGCCAGACCTGGCACGAGATCGATACTGCCTCGAGCCATGTTCGCGGCTACGCTCACGTCATTAAGGAAGATACCGTCAATCCCGACCTTCTCTTCCTGGGCACCGAGTTCGGCCTCTGGGTCAGCATCGACGGCGGCGCCCGCTGGGCGCAATATACCGGCAGCGGATTCCCCAACGTCGCCGTCCGCGACATCGTGGTTCATCCGCGCACTTCGGACCTCGTCCTCGCAACCCACGGCAGAGGTATCTGGATCATCGACGATATCTCCCCCTTGCGATCTCTCACTCCCTCGCTCATGGCTTCCGAAGCGACCTTCTTCCCCACCACGCCAGTGATTCAGTACATCTCGGCTAATGCCGGCTGGCCGGAGGGTGATAACTCCTTCCACGGACCCGAGCGCCCGCTGGATGCCCCCATCACTTACTACCAGCGTACTCGCCATATCTTCGGCGACTTAAAAATCGAGATACTCGATGCTCAGGGCAATCTCGTCGACACCGTGGTCAGCAGCAAGCATCGCGGAGTCAACCGCGCTACCTGGTCGATGCGGATGAAGCCACCCAAAGTACCACCCGCGGCCAGCGCAATGTTTCAGGCGGCGCAGGGCCCGCGTGTTCTGCCCGGCACTTACACCGTCAAAATGACCAAAGGCGACCAAACCTACACCACCACCCTTAACATCGTCATAGATCCCCGTGCTCCCTATACCCTCGCCGACCGCAGTGCGCAGTTAGCTCTGACCCAGAAAATCGGCTCCATGCTCAACCATATGAGCTGGGCCGTTGACGCCATCATTGCAGTGCGCGACACCGCCCTCGCCGATGCCGCCAAGGTCGATAACAAAGATCCATTGCACGAAAAACTGGTCGACCTGGCGAAATCCGCCGACGCCATTCGAACCAAAATCGTCGCCACCAAAGAAGGCGGAGCCATCACAGGCGAGGAGCGCCTGCGCGAGTATATGGGCGATCTCTATGGCGACGTTTCGCAGTTCGAAGGCCGTCCCACCGACGAGCAGGCCGCCCGCGCGGACGTGATGCGCCGCCAGCTCGACGTCGTCGTCGACGAGTTCAATCAACTCGCAGCGAAGCAACTGCCCGCAATCAACCCGCAGCTCAAAACAAAAAACCTGAAGACGATCGACGTCATCAACGAGCAGGAGTGGCAGAAGGTCGCCTCGGAAACCTCATCGGCCAACGCGGTCATGGCCGCGCGGGCGCGACAGGCCGACCGGGACTAATCCGCCCGAACCACTCGCTCCTCGACGCCTGGGCTGAGGCCCCGCACTTTACTCCCCTGGCCCCGCCGGCTTCGCCGCCACCGCCGCAGGTTTCGCGGGCTCTCCGGGCGCCTTCGCCTTCACCAGAGTCTCATCCACTCGCTTCTTGAAGTCTCCCTGATCCTCGTGCCCCCACCCGCTCCAGTTCGACACGACCTCCATTTCGCACCCCGTCCCCTTCGGCACCAGCGTCACGTGGTTCATCCGCTGCAGCACCGTGCCGGTAATGTCGACATGCACCGAATGCTTCGGCTGATATTCCGCCGTCGTCTTCGCCTCGTCCACCGCCACCTTCGCGTACTCGTCCTGATTCGCCAGCGTGTCTTTCACCGCGGGCCACAAATTCCCGCATGCTATCGGATAGGTGTACTTGTACGTCTTGCCGAACGCCGTCGCGATCCCAAACACCACCACAAAAATAAAGACGATTACCCGTTGCACCATCGTTCTGCCTCCTCTCCGCCATCGGAGATTCCTCAGGGTGCCAGGCCCGTCGCGCACGCCTCCGATTCGGCAGGTTCCAGCACGCATCGGAGCCAACGCCAACCGAACGAACAAGAACGCCGAGCCGGGCAACTGCAGGAAAGATTTTCTGCCGAGCATCCTACACCCATCCCGCACCGATGCAACCCCTCTCGCAGCCGCAGCCAAACAACGCCACGCACGCCGATTTCCGACTCGGCCCCTCCCCCGTCAATCTGACCCTCACCGGCATCGACACCACCGTCACCGGCACCCCCCGCCGATTCCTCGCCCGCAGACTGCTCCACCATGTTCGTGCCCTTCCCGGAGCAGGCCGCGCTCTCCGAGCCCGCAGCCCGCGGCGTGTCATACCATGTTCGAAGCATGTCCGACGCCGTCCAGAATAAGATCGACGCCCTCCGCGAAAAGATACGCCACCACGAGCGCCTCTACTACGTCCTCGACCAGCCCGCCATTTCCGACGCCAAGTACGACGACCTCGTGCGCGAGCTCCAGCGCCTCGAAGCCGAGCACCCCAACCTCATCACGCCCGACTCACCAACGCAGCGTGTCGGCGGCAAGCCCAAAGAAGGCTTTGCCAAGGTCGCCCATTCGCGCCCCATGCTCTCCATCGACAACGTCACCAGCGAAGAGGAACTCCGCGACTGGGACCGCCGCGTCCGCTCCCTCGCCGGCGATAAGGCCCCGAATTCGAGTCAGGTCTCCTATGTCTGCGAATTCAAAATGGACGGCCTCTCCATGGCCCTCCAGTACCACGCCGCTCCCGACGGCTCCTCGCATCTCGCGCGCGGTCTCACCCGCGGCAACGGAACGATTGGCGAAGACGTCACCACCAACGTCCGCACCATCCGCTCCGTCCCGCTCTCCATCCCCGCGGCCACGCTCAGGAAAGCCCACGTCCCGTCCACCTTCGAAGTCCGCGGCGAAATCGTCATGCCCCTCGCCGCTTTCCGCAAAGCCAACGAAGAACGCGAAGCCCAGGGCCTCGAGCCCGCCGCCAATCCCCGCAACTACGCTGCCGGAACCATCCGCACGCTGCAGCCCAACATCGTCGCTCAGCGCCGCCTCGACTTCTACGCCTACTTCCTCCTCACCGAATCCGGTGAAGATCTCCTCCCCGAGCAGGCCGAAGCCCTCGACGCCCTCACAGCGATCGGCTTCCGCGTGAATCCGCACCGCGAAGCCATGACCTCCATCGACAAGGTCCTCGCCTTCGTCGAAAAAGCCGAGACCACTCGTAACAGTCTCGGTTACGAAATCGATGGCGTCGTCATCAAGGTCAACTCCGCCCAGGTCCAGCGCCGCCTCGGCTACACCGGCCGCGCCCCACGCTGGGCCGTCGCTTACAAATTCACCGCCCGCGCCGGCATCACCCAGGTCGAAGACATCCGCGTCCAGGTCGGCCGCACCGGCAAGCTCACCCCCGTCGCCGTTCTCACCCCCGTATCCATCGGCGGCACCACCGTCTCCCGCGCCACCCTCCACAACGCCGACCAACTAGAGCGCCTCGGCCTCCTCATCGGCGACTACGTCAAAGTCGAGCGCGGTGGCGACGTCATCCCCAAAGTCGTCGAAGTCGTCATGGACGCCGAGTACCCGCGCGGCCACAAGAAGTTCCACTTTCCCACCCACTGCCCCGACTGCAACAGCGAAATCGTCCGCACCGAAGGCGAAGTCGACTACCGCTGCGTCAACGTCGACTGCCCCGCCCGCCTCACCGGCAGTCTTCTCCATTTCGCTTCCCGCGGCGTCATGAACATCGAAGGCCTCGGCGAAGCCGTCGTCGCTCAACTGCTCGAACGCAAGCTGGTCCGCAGTATCGCCGACCTCTACACGCTCACCGACGCCGACCTCGCCCAGCTCCAGCACGAAGTCGTCACCCGCGACAAAAAGACCGGCGAAGAAAAAACCCGAACCCAGGCCCTCGTCGGACCCAGGGAGCGAACCGACCTGCTTGCCGAAATCGAAGCTTCAAAGAAAGTGCCGCTCAACCGCGTCCTCTACGGCCTCGGCATCCGCTTCGTCGGCGAACGTACCGCCCAGCTTCTCGCCGAAGAATTCGGCTCCATGGAAGCCCTCATGGCCGCCAGCCTCGAGGACCTCGAACGAGTCAACGAAGTGGGCCCGCGCGTTTCCCAGGCCATCCGCGAATTCTTCGACGAAGAAAAGAACCGCGCCCTGGTCCGCAAGCTCGAAAAAGCCGGACTCACCTTCACCGCCGAGAAGCGCAAAAAGACCTCCCAGCTCGAAGGCCTCACCTTCGTCCTCACCGGCACGCTGCCTCACCTGTCCCGAGAAGACGCGAAGGCCAGAATCGAATCCGCCGGAGGCCGCGTCTCCGGCTCCGTCAGCAAAAAAACCAACTACGTCGTAGCCGGAGAAGACGCCGGCTCCAAACTCGACAAAGCAAGAGAACTAGGCGTCCAGGTCATCGACGAAGCGCGGTTACTTGAGGTGCTCGCGACATCAACTTAATCCTTCCTATTTGGAAATCCTTGCTTAAGATGTAGGCACCGGGCGAACGGGAAGACATAACGATGGATTTTGTGGCTCTCGACTTTGAAACGGCAAACTCTGATCTCGCAAGTATCTGCCAGATTGGCGTAGCTGGCTTTGAGAACAGCCGGTTCTGCTTTTCGTGGGAATCTCTCGTCAATCCCAATGACTCCTTCGATCAATTCAATGTTTCCATCCACGGAATCACTGAAGAGATGGTGGCGTCATCTCCGACGTGGTCACAGATCTACACCACTCTCGCCGAAATCCTGAGCGGGAAGATCGTCGTTACTCACACCGCCTTTGACCGCGTGGCCTCGCACCAGGCATGTCGACTGGCAAACATAAGAGAAGCTGAGTGCATCTGGCTCGATTCAGCGCGTGTCGTCCGCCGCGCATGGACCTGTTTTGCCCGATCTGGCTACAGCCTCGGAAATGTCGCCGCAGAATTGGGTATTGAATACGCCGCTCACAACGCCCTGGAAGATGCTCATTGTGCTGGTCAGGTCCTGCTTCGTGCGATTGCGGATTCCGGACTAAACCTATCCCAGTGGTTGAACAGAGTGACTCAGCCGATCTTTGCTAGTCACGAGCTTTCGGAATACGCTCCGAATTCTTCTGGCCCGCTATCGGGAGAAGTCCTGGTTTTCACTGGCGCTCTTTCCCTGACTCGACATGAAGCCGCCGCACTCGCAGCCCAAGCCGGCTGCACAATTGCTGAGGGAGTTACAAAGCATACGACGGTTCTTGTTGTGGGCGATCAGGATATTCGTAAGCTGGCCGGGTATGAGAAGAGTTCCAAACACCGGAAGGCCGAGGCGTTGATTGTAGGGGGCCAGCATATTCGGATCCTGTCCGAAGACGACTTTCAAACGAGCATCGTCTGCTGCGCTATAGTCAACGAGCCAAGCGCCGAAGAGCTAATCGTACATCCCTAATCAGTCGGCGCGTTCTTCCTCGCTCTGACCTTGCCGATCTCCTCCCGCAGCTGCCTCATAACCTCTTCGTGCGGAATCCCCGGCCTTGGATCATCCAAAGCCTTCTGCACCTCCGCACGAAACCAGGCGTCATGCTCTTCCGGCGTGCATTCCGGCACATCGTCCGGTGCCCACTTCACGGGATCATCGTCTGCCATGATTCACTGCCCCAGCCCAATCTCCTTCGTCATCCCCGCCCCCACAACCTTCCCCGGCCCCGACTCCTGCACAAACGCCACCACCCGCAGATTCCCCGCATCTGCCCCCGGCCACACCTTCACCCTGAAGTCCTGATCGAACGCCTTTCCCTTTTCCACTTTCCCGATCTTCACCAGCTCCTTCACCACCGCCACGTTCGTGAGCTTCTTGCCGTTGTTCTCCCCGGCCAGAACATCGGTCTCCGCCTTCTCCAGCGCTACCGCCACAAACACATCGCCGTGTTTGCCGCCCCTCCCATCCGCCTCCACCTTCCCGGTCAGCTCTTCGCCCGCCACCGCCACTCCGTCGATCCGCACCGGCATCGTCTGCGCCAGCGCCGCCTTGTCCAGATTCGACTTCACCTCATCGGTTTTCCACGGATGCACCTCGATATCGCCATCCACAATCACCTGCGGCGTATACACCTGGCTCAGCCCCAGCGTGCGCGCGTATTCGCTCTGCCTCTCCGTCAACAGCGCCGACGAAAAAGGATCTTTCCACCCGTCGTGATCCCAGTAGTCCACATGCTCGCTCAGCAGGATCAACTGCCCGCGCGCAACCGGCTGAAACTGATCCAGCCGCGCCGCCCAGTTGTCGATCGGCGGACAGCTTGAGCATCCCTCCGACGTAAACAGCTCCATCAGAATCGGCGTGCGATTTGCGTTCGCATCCGGCTCAGCCGCCCAGGTGCGAGTCACTCCACCAACGAGCAGCGCGAGCATAACGCCGCCCCAACCCGCGGACCACCCTGTCCATCTCATATGGGGAGATTATGCGTTCCCAGCCGCACCCGGTGCCAGAGCCACTCCAGCCGGACTTCCGCTGACCGCTTTTCAGCCGACCGGTTCTCAGCTAACCGGCTCTGCGCCGGCCGCTTTTTAGCTGCCTACCCCTTCGGCGCGAAGTACCCCTCACGCACGCGCACCGTAAACCGCCGGTCCAGACAATAGAGGTAGATCGGTCGAAACGCCCCATTCGCGATAAAGTCCGCCGGCTTGTACACCAACGCGTACTGGCTCCGCAGCTCTTCCTGAATCTCGCCGAAACTGTTGGCCATGTCTTCAATCCGCGGCGGGAAGAACGCCTTGCCCCCCGTCGCGATCGCCATCTTGTCCAGTACCTCGTCGCCGCGATCGCGAGTCGGGCTCACATCGGTGCTGATCGCGTAAATGATCGTCTCCGCGCGCTGGCACTCCTTGATCGCGTCTTCCAGATACGCATGGCTCTGGTTGTCGTCCCCGTCGCTCACCAGCACAATTGCCTTGCGTACCGGCTCCTGCCCGCGTGAGGTCAGCAGCTTGTCGCGGCACGCGCTGTACACCGCGTCATACAGTGCGGTGCCGCCGCCCGACCGCAGGCTCTGGATGCCCGCCGTCAGCGCATCGACGTTGTTGGTCCAGTCCTGCTTGTAGTCCGGCGTCACATCGAACCCTTCGATAAACGCCTTGTCCGATTGCGGCCGCAGAATCTGCAGCAAAAATGCCGTCGCCGCCTGCTGCTCGAACTGAAACCTCTGCCGGATCGACGTGCTCGTATCGATCAGAATCCCTACCCGCAGCGGCAGATTCGTCTGCTGCGTAAAGCTGTATACCTGGGCCGGTGCTTTGCGGTCGTCCAGCAGTGCAAACTGACTCTGCTGCAGGTCCCTGATGAAGTGGCCGTGCTTGTCGGTCACCGCGAACTCCAGATATACCTCGTTCACGGGCACAGTGATCGTGTACTGCTTATCCTGATCGCCACTCGGCTGCGGGTTTTGCCCGTTCGCTGCGGGCTGTCCGGGCGCGCTTTGATTTTGGTTTGCCGCCGGCAACGCTGGCGCATTCTGGTTTTGAATCGGCGCCGTGGCGGGAGCGGCCTGGCTCTGGGCAGGCGCAGCCGCACTCTGGGTGCCTGTCGCAGTCTGGGCAGCCAGAACCGCCGACGCGCTCAACGCACAAGCCAGGGCTAACAGGGGACGAATCACTGCAGTCTTCATCGATGGTGTGACTTTATTTTACCTTGTGAGGTCAACGCAGGACTCCATCGAAAGTGTCATCCCCATTCTCCCTTCGCTCCTCCCGTACCATCCTTGCCACCGGCCTCCCCGCCCCGGCACAATCGAGCCATGAACGATTCGCACAAAACCGCCGTCTCCACGCAGCATGCCCCAGCCGCTATTGGTCCCTACTCGCAGGCCATCCGTCTCGGCGACCTGCTCTACACCTCCGGCCAGATCGCCCTCGATCCCGCTACTGGGCAGCTCGTCCCCGGCGCCATCGCCGAACAGACCACGCGTGTACTCGAAAACCTCAAAGCCATCCTCGCCGCCGCCGGCACCGATCTCGCGCATGTCATCAAGACCGTCGTCTTCCTGAAAGATATGAATGACTTCGCCGCCATGAACGCCATTTACCGCGAATACCTCGCTCCCGAAGGAATCACCCCGCCGGCCCGCTCCACCGTCGAAGTCGCCCGCCTCCCCAAAGACGCCCTCGTCGAAATCGAGCTGATTGCAGTTGTCCAGTGATCCTCCTGCCACCGAACTCCGCCACGGCACCGCCACGGTTCCATGGCGCGCCCTCCCCTTTCTTCGCCATGGCCCTGGAACCACGCTCCTGATTTAGCTTTGTAGTCCCGGGGAGCGCAGCAAAGGGCCTCGGGCACATCCTGGGGAGCGCAG
>PMUI01000141.1 GCA_003166955.1 Acidobacterium sp. | reverse complement strand
GCTGCCGATCCTGCGGCGCACAGTTCGAAAGAAAAACCAGCAGCGCCGGAGAGGCAGAGTTACACTCTCCGACAGTCATGTTCTGGCCGAAAACACCGGAAAATCTTCCGACAGGGATACTGGGGAAAGGGACTCAAACGCCGTCCCTTCCCCAGACCCCATCCCCGCTCGGAGAATCAACGAGATGAAGTTCGCAGATGCACAGTGTCGCAAGCTGTATCAGGACGAATATGTCGCAGGTGAAGGGTTCAAATCCAAAACGGCTGCGAGTGTAGCAACGGCAAACTGTCTCAGTGAAGGGGTTCGCTCTACCCGGGTGTAGTCGAATTTGTAGCGGCCAGAGCCTCCGAGAACCTCACGAAGCTACAGAGAACAACAAGCACACTGCAATAGGGTCAATTCAAAGCACTTGCGATCATCAAATATCAATAGCTTTCAACAGGCGCTGGAACGCGGTTCGGGACCAGGTTCCCTACCCAATTCTCCTCCCTTAGAATCAACAGGTTACGAGAGAGCGCCTGGTGAAGTTTGTGGATCTGTGAGGACTTGACCGATACAAAATCGACTACAGCGGGAGGTTTGGGACTCCGGAGAGCAGCCTCTCCATTGATTCGCATGGGATTCTAGCCAAGGAAGTCACGCCCGACTACCTGGCGTTGGGCCAAGGGATTGGCTGAATCGCATGAGTCGGTGCAACCGAGGATAATCAGCGAATGAAGGGAATGTAGGCCCGGGCGCGGGCGCGGTACGCGCGGAATGAATCCTGGAAGCGGCTCTCGAGGAGGCGGTCCTCGGCGCGGATGCGAACTTCGGTGCCGGCGAGGAAAAAAATAATGGACGCGAGGAACAGGGGCCACCACGTCCAGCAGAATCCTGTGGCGAGTTGCATCCCGAGCATCGAGGCGTAGATGGGATGGCGAAGCCAGCGATAGGGTCCGGTTTGGACAAGCTCGTGATCCTCACGCAGAGCAGCCGCGTAGCGCCACTGCTTGCCGAGATGACGCGCTGCTGCCCAAGCCAGCGCAACGGAGAGAGGAGCGAGGATCATGGAAGCGATCAGGGACGGCACCGATTTGTGAAAGCCGACGGGGCGAACGTAGGCCCATACCAGGGCGAAGCTGACCATGACCAGCAGAATTCCCCACTTAGAGGATGGCGATTTCGCAACTTCTATGCGATCGGCGGCCTGCTTGCTGGGTTTGAGGAAGGCGAGTGACCAAAGAATCCAGCAGAGAATGAGTTCGGCGAAAGCGATCCATTGAAGCATGGGCTGGATTATAGGTTCCCTCGATAAGCCTTCGGAAGGCGAAAGTCATCAACGCTCTGCGCGTTCCCGCCGTTGCCCAACGGCCAGCATTCTAACAACGGCTGTCCATTCCGATAAACGGGCTGGGTTCCGTAATGTCTGGTTGGTCGGCAATACGGACATTTCGACCCAAATCCGCGAAACTTCCGGATTGCCGGTAATCCACCCATGACGCAGCAGGCCTCACGGAGTGGGTCGGCCGCGTCTACGGTCAGCAGCCACGGATTCACGGAGCCTGCCACAAGACGATAGAATCGCGCTCTGATGTGATTCGTGGCACAACTCGACTCCTCAAAACGGAAGAGAGTACAGATGAGCAATGTAAAGCACAACCGTGAATGGACGCGGAAATTTCGGGCCTGGGTTTGGGTCCTTTGCCTGACGGCGGCTCTTTCCGGCCTGACCGGTCTGTTACAGGCGCAGACCGGCGCTGGGGCCACACATGGAGCACTCGAAGTTACGTCGGGCCTTGGCCGCAAGCTCTATGCGCTGCCCGACGACCAGAGTGTGATCGATGCCCGCAAAACTCTCGCTGCTGAACCCAAGAATGTGGAGCGGGTGCTCGCCCTCTCTAAAGCGGAGGCGAACCGGCGGCAGTATCGAGAGGCCGTGGCGACATCGACACAGGGGCTGGCCTTCGCGCCGAACAACGCCGACCTTTACCTGGAGCGCGGCCATCGCGAGTTGGGGCTGCGGGAGTTCAGGAAAGCAATGAGCGATCTCGAGCAGGCCACGCGGATCGCTCCGCAGATGCTCGATGGCTACTATCACCTGGGGTTGTCGCATTACTTCCTGGGGGAGTTCGACCAGGCAGCAGCTTCATTCGGCAAGGCGCGAGACCTGGCGAAGACTCACGACAGCCTGATCGACTGTTCGAACTGGCTGTATGTTTCGCTGCGCCGCGCCGGTAAGGAACAGGAGGCAGCCCAGGTACTGACGACGATCACTCCTGATGTGAAAAACACCGAGCCGCACCTGCTCTTCTATCTCCGTCTTTTGCATTTCTACCAGGGGAAGCTGACCGAGAAGGAGGTCTTGCCGCCTCCGCCCGCCGGACCGGACGATCTCGAAGGCGAGCTTTCGTTCAACACGGTCACTTACGGTGTGGGTAACTGGCGCCTCTATCATAGCGACCGGGCCGGAGCCACGGAGCTATTCCGGAAGGTTGTGGAGGGCGAGGCGTGGAATTCCTGGGGATTTATCGGCTCCGAGACGGAGCTGCTCGGTGTGCGGAGGTAATGCCGACCTTTGTGAAGCGGTCGAAGGTTCCGGTTTGCCGGTCACCCGGCCACGACGCTTCTGAATTCGTGTCGAACGCTGCGAGGGACAGAGCCGCTCGGTTGACTCTATCCCGGAGTTGCGCGGCTGCTGCTTCAGCTTTCCCCGCCGTCGTCGCGGTGGATGGGAGGGCAACGTCTGTGTCGCCGCTCATGGCGACAAGCATCGGCCC
>PMUI01000001.1 GCA_003166955.1 Acidobacterium sp. | reverse complement strand
CCGGGCTCTGCCACCTCTCCGCATTGTTAAGCTACTTATTTTGGTCGTTTTACAGAATCGCTCCGTTTTGCAGGTTCCGGCGATTCGCGCCGGTGTCCGATCTGGTGTCCCTTCCGTTTCTGCGGCTCACCAGGCGCTCCACAGCGGAAGCCTGGTGCTCGGGAGCGAGATGGGAGTAGCGCATCACCATTTGGAGCGTCCTGTGCCCGAGCAGCTCTGCGACAGTGCGCAAATCCACCCCGGCCATCACGAGTCTACTGGCAAAAGTATGGCGGTTGCAATGCCAGGTGTACCCCTCGATCCCGGCCTCTTCGCAAGGTCCACGGATTCCTCAGTCGCGGTGCTGGTCGGGATCACGCGGACATCGATCTGCTTCTCTCTCGCAAGAACTCAATCTCCGGATCGCGTGTTTTATGAAATAAACGTCGCGCGCTTGTCACTCTTTTTCGCTAATGCGCGGAGCGGATTCGGACTGCGGCCGCAAGATCGCGAGAGAGGTGCAAAGCCTTCGAAACGCCGCTGGTCCGCAGAACAAAATCATCCGGGGGCCGGCTTGTGACCTGTAACCGCGCGCCCGGTGTAATGCCGTGGGCCCTGAGCCGCCTCAACAAGAGGGCATCCTGATCCGAAACGCTGTCTACAACAAAAGTCCCTTGCTCACGAAGGTCCGTCAGTGGCATGGAAGTCTGCTTCGGCATTTTTCCGTCCATCGCCGGAATGCAGTGCCCGTGCGGATCGAACTTCGGATGGCCCAGCTTTACTGCGATGCGTTCTTCGAACCGTTCCGAGATGAAATGTTCGAGGCGCTCCGCCTCCTCGTGAACCTCTTCGAGAGGGTAGTCCAGCACCTCGTAGAGGAATGTTTCGATGAGGCGATGATGGCGCAGCACCTCAAGAGCCCGTCGCTTGCCTGCCGCTGACAGGAGAACTCCGCGGTGTCTTTCGTATTCGACTAACGGCAACGGAGAAGACGCCAGCTTTTGCAGCATATTGGTGACCGAAGCCGGTGCAACTCCCAACCGGCTGGCGAGGGATGTACTCGATACGCGCTGCTCTTCCGGCCCGCTGAGGGCGAGGATCGCCTTCAGGTAGTTGTCCACTGATTCCGTGTTGGCGTTCCGCTGGCGGCTTGGCGGCATGGCCCGGCATCTCCTCGGCGAGTTGACACTTTCACTATTTTAGGTCAACCTAATTCTGTTAGGCGCGCCTAAATATGGTGCCCTGAAAATTCTTTTCCCCTTCCCGCAACGTTCTCAGCCCCAGGAGGCTGTTGTCCATGCGAAACCGCACCGCAAACAACCTCGCGATCCTGCTGCTGTTAACCATAGTTAACGCCTGTGCTTTACAAGCGCAAAGTGGTACGAGCAGCGCGGTCACCGGAACCATCAGCGATGCGACGGGGGCCGTCGTGCCCAATGCCGCGGTGACGGCCAGAGAGATAAGCACAGGTGCAACTCGAACCGCGCGAAGCAACGCCGACGGGCGCTTCCTCTTCGCCCAGCTCAATCCGGGCACCTGGCGGATTGTCGTGCAGGCCGAAGGCTTTGGGCCGGCCGAGTCGCAGCCTGCGGCCGTTGCCGTGGGCCAAACCATCGCCGTGAACTTCACTCTGTCGCCTGCAGCCACTTCGCAGACGGTCGAGGTATCGACAGCACCCACCGGACTCCTGAGCCTCGATAATCCGAACACTTCGACGACTCTGGAAGCGAAGGCAATCGAGAAGTTGCCGAA
This sequence comes from Acidobacterium sp., assembly GCA_003166955.1. Classification (GTDB taxonomy): domain Bacteria; phylum Acidobacteriota; class Terriglobia; order Terriglobales; family Acidobacteriaceae; genus Palsa-343. The sequence continues at coordinate 4,886 of PMUI01000001.1, read as the reverse complement.
TCCGGGCCAGGATCTCACCTACGTTGCACAGTTCGCGCAGGGAGCGTTGATGAATACTGCGGGCTCTTCCAACGACGCCAAAGCCGCTGGCGGTTATGGCAACGTGGAGTTCAATGGGCTGCCTGCTACTTCCAACGGCTACATCCTCGACGGCTACGATACGAACGATCCGTGGCTGGGACTGAACATCGGTCTCTCCACGAATCTCGTCATCGGGCTCGATGCTGTCGAGGAAGCGACCGTCAATACCAACTCCTTCTCCGTAGATCAGGGGAGGTACGCCGCAGCGCAGGTAAACTACTTCACTAAGTCGGGCGCGAATGCCTTCCACGGTGACGCGTACGAAACATGGAATGGCTCGCTGTTCAACGCGGAGGACTATTTTCTTCATGCGAACGATACGTTGGACAGCATTGCGAAGAAGCCGCGTTCCACTGTCAACGAATTTGGTGTGAGTATCGGCGGTCCGATTCGGAGGGACAGGCTGTTCTTCTTTGCCCACTACGAGGGCATTCGCATTGCTCTGCCTCTCGTCTCCCAGATCACCCTGCCGACACCGGCTTATCAGCAATACGTATTGGGACAACTCGCAACGGGGGGAACTGACCCCGTCACGGGCACGGCTCTTCCGGCTCAGCCTGCGGAGGTCTCTTTTTACCGGAAGATGTTCTCCCTGCTGCCCGCATCGGGCGGCTCCCCCGTGCCCATCGTCGGGTGCCCGCTCGGTACAAACGGCGATGGCTGCGCAAGCCAGCGCCAGGCTTCGCTGAACAACAGCGACGGCGAAAACCTCATCGTGCTAAAGATCGATCACGCCATCGACGCCAACAACACGGTCTGGTATCGCTTCCAGCAGGACACGGGACTCCAGGCAGCTTACACCGATCCCGTGAATCCGATTTTCAACTCCTATTCGCCTCAGCCACAGCGCACTTTGGTCGCGGGCTACACGCATGTCTTCAGTTCAACCTTCGTCAACCAGTTCAATCCTGGCGCTAGTTGGTACTCCAGCATTTTCCAACCAAATAACTACTCTCAGGTGCTCGAGACCTTCCCCATCGTGCTGGAATCTGGCAGCGACAGCGTTCCCTTCACGACCATCGGCGGCAATGACAACACCTACCCTCAGGGCCGCAAGGTCACACAATGGCAGATCAATGACAATCTGACCTGGACCCTCGGGAGGCATACCTGGAACTTCGGCATCAACACGCGGCGTCTCGACGCAACCAACTATGACCTCGGCGAAGGCACGGCGCCGACGGTGACCTACAGCGATCTCGCCCAGTTCACATACGGAGCCGCGTATACGGCGAGCCAGAGCTTTCCAGTTTCGCTGAAAGAAAGGGTTTCGTCAGGCAATCTCGAATACTACGCGATGGACACGTATAAGCCGATCGCCAGGACCACGATTACCTGCGGCATACGCGTCACCTGGAACACGAACGTCACCAGCGAGAGGAATCTTTTCGCCCGCACTGCTGGATCTTTCCTCGATGCTTCCCACGACACCAACGAACCCCTGAACCAGGTTCTATTGGGAAATGTCCACGAACTATTCCCGGCAACACCGCTGTTCGTCTATCAGCCACGGGTGTCATTTGCATATCAACTGCGTCCGCACCTGGCCGTTCATGGCGGATTCGGAGTTTTCAACGACATCATTCCCATGCAGATTGCCGATCTTGGCGCCATGAACGCGCCCAACGATCCGACGTTCGTCGGCGGGATCGGTGGCCAGGTCGGCGGCATCGGTATCGCTCCCGGTGTTGCCGGAAGCGCAGCCGGCGCGGCGGTCAACGCGAACGTTGCGTTCCAGAAGATTTTTCGTTCTGGCGGCCCTCCCTGCGAGGGAATTCAGCCAGGCGCACCCACCTGTCCGCTGGCCGTCAGCCTGAATACCTTCCCGAGTGGAACGCTCAAAACACCGTATTACTACCAATATAACTTTGGCGTTGAACAGCAGATTGGCGCTCGTGGAAACCTCCGGATGGATTTCGTCGGCACACGAGGGCTTCATGAGCCGTTCCAGGTGCAGCTCAACGGCTACCAAACCGTCTGCGATGGATGCTTCGCCCCGTTTCCCTACCAGAGGCCGCTCGACCAGCGTTTTGGCAATGTCAATGAGTTTCGCACGGACGCTAACAGCAGTTATGCCGGACTGCAGACGTCCTACTCCCAACAATGGCGAGGACTAACTCTGCACGGTAACTACACGTTTAGTCATTGCCTCGACGAGGTATCCAACGGTGGTCTGCTGGCGTTCTCCACGCAGGGATTGATGTCGCCGCTGCCCGGGGAGCTCGACCGGCAATATGCCGGTTGCGACTACGACGTTCGCCACAACATCTCCGCCTATGGGCTGTACCAGGTTCCGTTCCACTCCAGCCGTCGGTTCCTGCGTCCGATCTTCGAAGGGTGGTCGATCTCGGAGACTGCCATTCTGCACTCCGGCTTGCCTTTCAGCGTGCTTAGCCAGCCGTACATCGCAAATGGCAACGGCGTCTTTCAGGCGAACGGAGCCAGCACCGTCCAGTTCAATGCGCCCGCTTACGCTAACCGGGTTCCCGGCGCTCCGGTGTATCAAAAGAACTCGGTCGCGGGCGTCACCGTGGCAGGCACCAAACAATGGCTCAACCCGGACGCGTTCGTCTCGGCGGTTGACCCCACCACAGGATCATGTGTGGGAGGCGATTCGCCGGCAAACTGCCAGTTCGGTAATGCTGGACGTAACTCTGTTCGCGGACCGCACTACACGAACTCCGACGTCTACATCACGAGGACCTTCGCGATCAAAGAAGGACTGAGGTTTCGTCTCGACGCGCAAATGTTCAACGCATTCAATCATCCCAACTTCGCACTACCCAACGAGGTCGAGGCCGGCGTACCTGGCGTCTCGATTCCGGCCAGATTCGGAACCCTGGAAAGCACGATCTCGCCTCCTACGGGGCTGTTGGGCGTTGGGCTGGGGGGCGATAGCTCCCCACGCATGATTGCGTTTCAGGGAAGGATTGAGTTCTAAAGAGACGCAATCAACGTTCGGAAGCCCGCAGGCATTTCCCGGTAGTTTACGTTCAACAAACCGACAGATGCGCCTCGTGTTCACGCAAGTTGGCGCCACCTTAACTAATCGCATCGAGGATTACCTGAGGCGTTCGCTCAAAGCAATTGCTGGTTTGCGCAGAGGAAGAGTTGGGTCAGCATCCTTCCAAAGCGCGAGGAGGGGATCGAGAGCCTCCCGCGCTTTGGATGGGTTCCCAATCGCGAGATAGTCGGCGGCTAAGGTGTAACGTATGCCTTTGTCTTCCAACGCCTTAGCAAGGTTTCCGAGCCTACATTCTCGACATTGGACCTATTCCAATGACGACGTGTGTGTACCTTTCCCGCTATCCGCGATAGCATCGATTACCCGGCCACCGGGCGGTGAGTTCTTCGGCCGGAAAAGCAGCTCCTGGTGCGTCCGCGAATACTCTTCCTGCGCTGTTCGCGAGTGAATACCGGAACGGCTGAGCCGATTGGCCCGGGCCTGCGCGGCGGACAGCGCGGCCCACTGTGACACGCGGGCGTAGGCTTCCAGGGCAAAGCGGTTGGGGATGATAAGGGTCGAGTCGTACACGTCGATGAGTTGGCGTTGTCTGAGGTCGGCCATGGCGCGGCTCACCGTTTCGCGGGTGGCGCCGATGCACTCGCCCATCTCCTCATGGGTCAGTGAGACGCTGACACAGGTTCCCTGGTGGATCATGCGGCCGCCGAGATTCGTGGCTAGACAGTTACGCCAAAAAAGCGGAGTTTGGCTCTCAGGCGGTCCAGATCTCCGCACCGAATAAGACAGCTCATACCGTTTCTGCTGGCACCATTTCGACAGGATCGGCTTCAAGCAACTTGGCGAGTTGCTGGGGAGGCACTGGCCAGCCGAAATAGTGCCCTTGCGCTTCGTCACACTGATAAGCCTTCAGAAAGTCGAGTTGAGCTTGTATTTCCACGCCTTCAGCGATGACCCGCAGATTCAGGCTTCGGCCCATGCTGATAATGGCCCTCACAATCGTCTCATTGGGAGGGGTCGTGATCTGCTGCACGAACGACTGGTCGATCTTGAGGGCATCGAGGGGGAACCTTCGGAGATAGCTCAAGCTGGAGTAACCCGTGCCGAAGTCATCGACAGCCACACGTATCCCTGCTTTTCTCAGGGTTGACAGAATCGACGCTGCCAGATCGGCACGCCTCATCAATGCACTTTCCGTCAGCTCCAACTCCAGATATTTCGGATCCAGGCCAGTCTCGTCGAGGATCGAGAACACGTCGGTGACAAAGCTCTCGTGCATAAGCTGCATGGCAGAAACATTGACGGCTACAGTCATTCGGGGAAGACCCGCATCGGCCCATGCCTGGGCCTGCGCACACGCTTCCCGCAGCACCCAGGCTCCGATCGGCAAAATGAGCCCGCAGTCTTCGGCGACGGGGATAAACTGTCCAGGAAGAACCGATCCCCGCGTGGGATGTGTCCAGCGTATCAATGCTTCCACTCCGGTGACCGCGCCCGTCCTGAGATCGATGATCGGCTGGTAGTGGAGTGCGAATTCCTGTCGCTCCAGGGCCCGCCGCAGATGCTCCTCGATCAATTGGCGATCCACCGCTCGGATGGTCATGCTCGGTCTGAAGAACTGATAGCTCTGCCGCCCATTTTCCTTTGCCTAGAACTGGTCTCATAAATGTCTGAGCAGCAGGTGAAGACAGGCAAGGTGGACAAAGCCGAGGAAGTTCTCGATGTGGTATTCCCATCGAGTGACGAGGCGGCGGAAGTTGTGCATCCAGGCAAAGCGCCGCTCCACTTTCCAGCGTTTTCGATAGCGGCGGAGCTTGCGGCCATCCTGAGTTCTGCGCTTGCG
>PMUI01000018.1 GCA_003166955.1 Acidobacterium sp. | reverse complement strand
AGTTTTTCGGGGGCACGTCACCCTGATTGCAGCGCTGATCGCCGTTGCTGCCATCGCCGCGCTCAAGGGCCTCAACAACAAAATATCGAACGAATTTAATACGATCGGGAGCAGCCTCTAAGAATTGAGGCCGGTAACAGAGGGTAAAAAAGAAAAAGGCCGCCATCCGGCGGCCTTTTCTATTGTCTGAACCGGGGAGAAATCAATGAGGACCGCAAAGCAGCCGTTGCCGCGAGCCACGCTCGTCCTGTGCCCCGCACTCCGCCCTGTCGCATCCAGGGCCACCCTGGGGCCACTCACGAAGCGGCCTCACGGCCGTGTGTGCCTCAAACTCGACCGCCTCTGCTACAAACTCAGCCGTGTCTGCTGTTAACTCGGCCGAGTACCCATCAAACTCGGCCCTGTTGACATCAACCTCGGCCGAACTCCATGTGACCCGGCCTCAATCATCTACCCTCAACTCGGCCGAGTTTGATGCAAACCGAGCCGAGCTTATATCAACCTCGACCGAGGTCGTAACTGACAGGTACTACGTCACTTCTCCAGGGTACTCAAGCCCGGTAACTCTGCTAACTCACTCAAAACAAGTCATCGGCCATTTTTTCGGAGGGGGGCATTTTTTCGGGGAATGCGAACAAACAGCGAATCGAAAAAAGCCGTCAGACGGACAGGGACCCAGGATCAGTGGGCGGCAACAGCGGCGGAACGGACCGGGAGAGACAGAAGCGCGTCGGTGACTCGGTCGGCGGCGTGGCGGAGGACGTCGCCTTCGGCGGCGAAGTTGCCGGTGATGCACTGAACGCCGAGGGCTTCGATGCGGTCGACGTCGGCGATGGTGATCTCGGCGCCTTCGGCAGCGTAGCGGTCGCGGAGTTCGCGCGAGACGGGAGCGGTATTGACGAGGGCGTAGTCGAAGATGGGGCGGCCGGCGTGCTCGTAGATGCGCTCGATGTGCTGCGAAGCGGTGAGGTGCAGGCTCTCGTTGGCCTGGGTCATGAGATTGCAGATGAAGACGCGCGTGGCCTGAGCGGCGCCGAGGGCTTCGGGAATGCCGTGAACGAGGAGATTGGTGACGATGCTGGTGTAGAGCGAGCCGGGGCCGACGGTGATGAGGTCGGCGGCGGCGATGGCCTGGAGGGTCTCGGGGGGCGGCGGCGGATCGGGTGGGTCGAGCATGAGCTCGACGATGCGCTGGCGGCTGGCGGTGATGTTGGTTTCGCCGCGGACGATGGTGCCGTCTTCCATGCGGGCGGTGACGGTGACGTTGGTGGCGGTGGCGGGGAAGATGTGGCCGCGGGTGGCGAGGATTTCGGCGGATAGCCGGATGGCCTGGGCGAAGTCGCCGGTCATTTCAGTGAGGGCGGCGATGAAGAGGTTGCCAAAATTATGGCCGCCCAGCGCGCCGGCATTGCGGAAGCGGTGCTTGAAGAGGCGGGAGAGGAGGCGCTCGTCCTCGGAGAGCGCGACCATGCAGTTGCGCAGGTCGCCGGGGGGAAGCATCTTGAACTCGCGGCGGAGGCGGCCGCTGGAGCCGCCATCGTCGGTGACGGTGACGACCGCGGTGAGGTCGGCGATGAGTGGGTCGGGGGTGCCGGGGGCGAGCGGGCGGGTGGGGTGCGGAACGCGGAGCTTGAGGCCGCGCAGCAGGGTGGAGAGGCCGGTGCCACCGCCGATTGCGACGACGCGCAGGCCTTCGGGAGCGATGGAGTTCGCAGCTTGAGTCACTGAGGGATCAGGGACTTACGCTTACGAGTCTAGCAGGAAGCTGGGAGCAGGAAGCAGGAAGCGGGAAGCAGGAAGCTGGGAGCTCGGAGCCCGGTTCCGATCCATTCTGCGAGGTCGTCCGGGGCAATTCGCTTCCAGCTTCTACCTTCCAGCTTCCCGCTCGCCGCTAGCTGGACTCCGGGTAAAGAAGCTCGGTGAAGCGGGGATCGTCGGCCATATCGATGAAGTCGGGGTCGCTGCGCGCCTGAATGCGATTCGATGGATTAATCTCGATCGCTTTTCCGAGGTGGTCGAGTGCTTCCTCGGCCTGGCCGGTCATGCTGCTGAGCAACGCCATGCCGTAGTGGGCAAAGTCCGCCTGAGGAGCGGAACCGAGGATGGACTCGAACTGGTCGCGGGCTTCTTCATAGGAGCCGGCGTTGAGCAGGGAAACCGCATAGTCGTACTGCTCTTCGGGAGTCTTGAAGCTGAGCGAGGATTCTCTGGAGTTGCGCTCGCAGACGGTGATGTAGACGCGAGAGCGCTCGAGGATTTCGGGAGATCCATCGCGGGTGAGCTTCTCGAAAAGGACGCGAGCCTTCTCGAACTTGCCCTGCTGCATGAGTTGGAGGGCGTTTTGGTAATCCTGGAGCATTTGTTTATTCTCGCTCGACGGCGCAGCGGATTTGGCGGAGGGTGAGCGTGGAGAGCGGCGAGGGGTGGGTATTTCGCGTGCTTCCTGCATTCGGGCCATAATCGATCTGCCTCGAAGACGCAGCCGGGGCACGCGGCGTCTTCCTGCAACCAGTAGACACCGTTTTATACCCACATTGCGGCGCGCCGTCAAATAGTATTGCGCGAAGTGCGGGATTTGCGGCTCGCTGGGCGCGGGATTTGATTCCGCGGCGCAAGGCGCGAAGAATGGAAACAGGACTCGATGGCGCGCGTGGGAATCAGGAGACGGGCAGGCTTGACAGGGATGGTCGCGCTGATCGCGTTGGCGACCCTGGCGGAGAAGAAACCGGCGCCGAATCCTCCGGCTGAACAAAAACCGGCTGTGAGCATTGAAGTGGCTCCGCTGGGATACAAGCCGCCGGGTACGTTTTACCTGACCTATCGGCTGTCGTCGGCGGCGATCGGGTTTTTCGATAACGAGCATTTGCTGTTTACGTTTCGGGTGGGTGGGCTGCTGCAACGGGCGCCGAACGATCCGGCTGAGGATGACGACCAGCAGATTCGGGCGTTGTTGCTGGATTTGAAGACAGGCGAGGTTGTGCGGAAGGCGGAATGGCGGATGCACGACCGGTCGCAGTATCTGTGGCCTTTCGAGGATGGGAAATTCCTGGTGCGGCGGCGGGATTCGCTGTTCGTGACGGATCAGTCGCTGGAACTGGAGCCGTTCATGACGTTCAGCGCAGGCATCCGGGCGATTCAGATTTCGTCCGATCGCAAGCTGATGGTGGTGGAGACGAACGAGCCGGAGAAGCTGCATACGGAGCCGGCGGAGCCTCGGCGTTTGGGCACGGGTGAACCGGTCAAGGTGATGATCTTCCCGCTGGGCGAGAAGACGCCGATGCTGGCGACCGAAGGGCAGAGTGCGACGCTGCTTCCGCTGATGGGCGACGGGCTGCTGGATTTGCTGGAGGGGAAGGGGCAGGGCTTCTGGGTGATGCGGGACGTACCCTTCCACGGCGACCCGAGGATCGTGGCGCAGGTGAAGTCGCAGTGCCAGCCGTCGGCGCGGCCGCTGAGCGCGAGTGTTGCGCTGATGGTGGGGTGTTATGGGGACAGCGACGAACGCGAAGTCATTGCGGTTTCAACCGCGGGCGACGGGGAGCTGTGGCGGGACCGCTGGCAGAACCGGTTCGTGTGGGGATGGTTCGATTCTGCGGAGAACGGGAGCCGGTTCGTGTATGAGTCGGTGGCAGTGAGCCGGCCGATCTCGACATTCGACGCGCTGTACCCGGAGGATGTTCAGGCGCAGATCGCCGGCGTGTACGACACGGAAAGCGGGAAGCTGGTGCTGGTGCGGGACGCGTCGCCGGTGCTGACGGCGGGACAGAATGTGGCGCTGTCTCCTGACGGGAAGCGGTTCGCAATACTGCGGAACGGGACGATTGAGGTGTACGATTTGCCGCCGGTGAGTGTGCCGCCGCCGCGGACGCCGCCCGAGATGGTGGCGAAGAAGAAGAAATGAGAGCAGGGCACAGGGCACCGGGAGCTGCCTTAGGAGCCAGGCAGATTTCACGTGAAACGCTGCGCGTCGAGTGAATGTGTGTCTTACGGTCCTGCCAAAGCCTTCTCCGACTCGGCAATGACCCTCCGGAACTGATCGACCGCGGGAACACTGGGAGATTCAAGCGCGTCTTTCGCGATGTATCGCCATACAGGCGGGCTGTCGAGCGGATTGTCTGAAGTGGGGGCATTGTTGTAGGCAGGATTACCACGGTAGACAACGAACGTGTCATCCGGGGAGCTGACTTCGATTTGCGGATGCGGATCGGATGTCTCGAGTGGCGGTCCCGCTCGACCCGAAGCAGTGATCCCGGTATCTGTCCGCTGACCGATCACCGGAGGTGGATTGTTAGCTGGCGCGCCCCCTATGGTTGGCTGGACTAGTTTGCCGTTGCCCTTGCGGATGACGATGATGAGGTCGGCTTGCGACGGGTCGGTGACGGGCGTGAGCCTTCCCCACTTTGCCAGAGCATTTTCCACGTCTTCGCGGGCGATGCGGTTGGCGTTCGGATCCGTGATATCCATTCCGGCCTGGGGATCGACGATCACCCATGCTGTATGCGCCTGAAGTACGTACAGCGGAAGACTGGCTTTTTTCTTGCCCTTTGCGGCAACAACCAGGCAAGACAGCAACAACACGGATACGGTGAGAGCTCGGCGGCAGGGCATCCATTCGCCTCCCAGTCGGAGATAAGTCTAAGTCTAATCCTCCTGGAGGTGACGCGGAGGGCTATGGATGGTCATCAGCCGCACATCTCTTTTTTGGCCACCAGCCCTGCGGGGAATGAAGGTCAACTAAGACGGAGGGAGCTTCAGCTCAAGTCAGAACTACGGTAGTTGTCCGCAGGTGCTGTGGAGCATGGGGGGATGGGCCGGATTGTCGATCGGCATCGCGCGGAAGGTCTTCTGGAGATCCTTGGTTCGGACGGGGCTTTGGAAGTTGAAGACGTTGCCGGAGCAGACCAGCTGTCCGTTGAGTCGGAAGACAGAATAGGAGTCGACTGCGCCGCCGCCGAAAGTGATCTTCGTTCCGAAAAGATTGCTTTGGCGATCGACGGAGCCGCCTGACTCGAGCGCCTTGAGCCAGAGCACATGCTGCCAGGTTGGGCTGGCTCCGCTCGCTCCATTACCGGTGAAGCCCATCTGTTTGGCGACTTCATCCGCAGTGAAGATCGCGGCGAAGTGGGAGGGTGCGTTGGTCGCGTCCGATGTGTCCTCAGCCGAAGCAGCGGGTGCGGGTCCGGCCATGACCCCCTTCAGGAAGGCATCCATGCTGCCGATGAGGCTGTTGATGCTCGCAGCTTCGGGGGCGTTTTCGGGATATCCGGCTTTGGCCGTCGTGCACTTTTCGTAGGAGGAATTGAAGTTTTCGAGATTCTGCAGATAGGGGGAATTGGTATAGTCCGCGGGGCCGAGAGAGCCGGGATTATAGAGCTCGGGCACGAGGACGAGAACGTTGAGAGAACGGAGCTCGCGGGCGACCTCATTGATCAGCGCCGGGTTTTCGACGGTGCCTACAGTGGAATTGACCGTTTGGCTGCTGCTGAAGAGCGCCAGGGCGGCTCCTATCGCCTGGCCCTGAGGAGTGACTTGCGCGAGTCCGGCGACGGCGCCTCCGAGGCCCCTTGATTTAATGTGTGGCTGCTGGGCGGGAACGGGTTCTCCATTCTCATTTTTCGCTTCGGCAACGCAGACATTCTTTGCCCTTGCTTCCAGAGCGCTCATGGTGGCCATGTCGGCCCGCCAGAGCTGAAAGTCGGACATCAGTGAGCTGTCGGACGAAACGATGACGATGCCTGGGTTTGACTGAGCGGCGTTGCTGATGGCGCAGGGAGCGTGGGATCCGGGCGGTGCTTCGACGACTTCCCCCTGGAAGAGATAGCGGGCGATGTCACAGGCGATGACCTCGCTGTTCTCCTCCACCGCCTTGTAGGTGAACATCTCGGTCTCGATGGAGAACGGGCCGGTGGAAGAGTCCGCTGCAGCGCCTCCTGCAGCGCTGCCTCCCGCGGCACCGCCTCCGCCTCCGCTGTGGCCGCCCGCGCTGCTTCCGCCTGACGAAGACGAAGAAGCGGACTTCGATGACGTTGCGGGTTTCGGTTTGCTCTGGGCGGGTGCGAAGACACTGGACAGGCAGAGAATGGCCAAGAGAAGCAGGCTTGCGCGAGCAGACGAGACGTTCATTGGTTCGTGGCCCTCATGGGTATCTAACGGCAACAGCGGTTTTAAGTCGCGCCTTCACTGGAAGGCAACTGGGTCGCCGTCTGCGGAGCGGGGCATGGGGGCTGCTCATGGACGGGGGCCTTCGAGACTGGCGGACGCAGGATTTCCAGCTCGGGGGTTTTCCCTAGCATAGGCGAAAGAGGTTTGATCGGATACGGAATTCTTAGTGACCGGTTTGGTGGCGGGATTGGCGTGAGTGAAGTCGCGGCTTTGCCACTTTGCCGAGGCGGACCGCTCGAGGAGCAGTATGTGGTTGTCGCCGGCGAAGGCCGCTTAGCAGGGGTGCTCGCTTCATGGGCGGCTGGCCGGTGGCACCACACCGTTCATGCGCAGGTACTCGACCATCTGCCCATAGTGGTCGAAGGTGTGAACCAGGGACTCAAGGATGAGCGACAAGCGAGTTACCGTAGTCGCTGATAGCGGCGAGATCGGAGAAGGTCGAACCGGCGGTTGTTCTTCGGCTTCCGCGGTGCGACTCGAGCCTCAGAACGGTGGCAGGAACTGTCGCGAAGAAAACTGGAGGAACTCGACGACTTGATGGACGGAATCAAGTCAATGCAGGGTCTGATGAGAAGGATGATGCAAAACTGCCACTGCGAAACGCTTGATCAATGCGGCGAGGGGATTTATCGACGCGGCTATGCGGTTGGTGCAGTGAGACCCGTGACGGCGAATCGCAGCTCTTCTCAACGCTGAATGCCAGTTGGCCGTCAGTCGACGGCCATCGAAAGCTGATGCCGCAAGTCCGCGCCCCGCACCCAGAAAATCACGTCCGTCGCGATATTCGTCGCGTGGTCAGCAATCCTCTCCAGGTTTCGCGAAATCAGAATTGCCGGCAGCGCCTGATCCGCCGTCTCCGGCCGCTCCTGGATTACCCTGGTCAGATCGGCAATCGCCACCCGGTTCATCCGGTCGATCTCGTCATCCATGTCGCGGACCGACTCGGCCACCAGCGCGTCGCCGTCCAGCAGCGACTGCAGAGCCGTCCGGATCATCCGCCCAGCAAAATCGCCCATCCCGGCAATGTCCACCGGCAAATCGAGCGGATCCTGATCCAGCAAATCGAGCGTCCGAATTGCGATGCTCACCGCCATGTCACCGATCCGCTCCAGGTCGCCGTTAATCTTGATCACCGCCAGGATGAACCGCAGATCGATCGCCATCGGCTGCTCCCGCGAGAGCAGCTGGTACGCCATCTCGTCCACTTCGCGCTGCGCCGTGTTGATCGCCGTCTCGTTCTCGCGCACGTACTGGCAAAGACCCTCGTCGCGCTGCAGCCACGCGTCCACCGCCGACTCCACTGCCTGCTGCGACAGCGCAGCCATCGCCAGCAGCTTGTCCTTCAGTTCCGCGAGTTGTTGATGAAAGTGGATCCGCGGCAACGTTTCCTCCTGCGCTCGTCGCGGTCGTAAATGCAGACGCGCCCGCAAACGAGACCAATTTATGTATTGTGCATCCGCACAGATAAATTCTCTGCAAATATTGCAAACCTGCCGTTACTCAGGTGAGCCGCTGTGCCGCTTGTTCAGACGTGCGCAGGCTCACAAAGTAACGAACCGCGCCGCCGCCCGTGAATCCCACCTCCGTCTTAACCCACCGCGCCGAGGTGTTAGGCGAGCCGCTTCTCCGCTTCCTGCGCCGCCTCGTAAATCTGGTCGAACGACTCCACCGAGTACAACACCTTCTGCTCTTGCGACACCAGAAACTTCTGCTCCAGCACCTGGTCGAGATTGAAGTCCCGAATCTCCGGCTTACCTTCGATCACGTGCGTCCCCTCGCCATGCGACGAGATCAGTCCGCTGCCGTACAACTTCACCTTCCCCTTCTGCCGGATCACCCCAAACTCCACAGTGAACCAGAACAGGCGGCCCATCTTTTCGAGCTTGTCTTTGTCACTCATGAGCGCCGCGCTCACCCGCCCGTAGTGCTGCAGAAAATCCGCAAACACCGGATGCGCGTGCATCGGCACATGCCCAAACACGTCATGAAAAATATCCGGCTCCGGCGTGTACTCCATCGCCTCGCGGCTCCGAATGTACGTTGTCGTCGGAAACTGCCGCGCGCCCAGCATCTCGAAGAACGCATCCGGCGGCAGGAATCCGCTCACCGGCGTCGCATTCCATCCCGTCCGCGGCCCCAGCCTCCGGTTCACATCGGCCAGGTTCGGAATCGTGTCTTCCCGAAGCCCGATCTGCTCAAACCCGTTCAGATACTCCTCGGCCGCGTGCTCCCGCAACTGCGGCATCCGCCGCCGCACCAGCTCCGCCCACACCGCGTGCTGCTCGTCGTTGTATGCGTCCCATTTCTGTTGGATCAGGTACGGCTCGGCGACCGTGAGCGGCGCGCTTGCCTGCCTCTGTGTCTCCGCTCCAGCCACCCCTGGTGGATTCATCGATCATCACCCCCGGCAAAACGTTAGAGAATTTCACCGACCATGCAGAGATGTCAAACTGATTTGCATTGAGGCTCATTTATGGGCATGGGCTAGAGTCCAGTTGATTGCGGAGAGGAGCTCCGCTTCCATTACATCTTCGACAATAACTGCGTTACCAATGCCTTTGGGGAGGATGAAGCGCCGGGTTCCGGCACGATTCTTTTTGTCGCGACCGGCGGCCGCGAGGAGTTTGGCGGGCGTGGCGCGGAAAGGCGGGAGCGGTCCGTAGGCGAGGATGGTTTGCTCGATGCGCTCGGCCTGATCGGAACCGACGGTGTTGCGGGCGAGGGCGATCTGAAGCGCGGCGAGCATGCCCCAGGCGATTGCCTCGCCGTGGAGAAGCGTGCGGTAGCCGGTGGCGGCTTCGATGGCGTGGCCGAGCGTGTGGCCGTAGTTGAGGATCATGCGCAGGCCGGACTCGCGCTCGTCGATGGCGACGACGCCGGCTTTCATGCGGATCGATGCGACGATGACGCGCTCGAGGGCAGCGGGTTCGCGGGCGAGGATGGTCTTCGAGTTCTGTTCCATGAAGCGGAAGAGTGCAGCGTCGCGGATGATGCCGGCTTTGACGCTTTCGAAAAGGCCGGCGCGAAGCTCGCGGTCGGGGAGGGTTTGCAGAACGTCGATGTCGGCGAAGACAGCGCGCGGATGATGGAAGCTTCCGATGAGATTTTTGCCGGCGGCGAGGTTGACGCCGGTTTTGCCGCCGACCGAGGAGTCGACCTGGGCGAGCAGAGTGGTGGGAACCTGGATGTAGTCGATGCCGCGCATGTAGATGGCGGCGAGAAATCCGGCGAGGTCGCCGATGATGCCGCCGCCGAAGGCGATGAGGAGCGAGGAGCGGTCGGCTCCGGCTTCGGCGAGTTCGGAGGCGAGGCGTTCGACCTGGGCGAGGCGCTTGAATCGCTCGCCGGCGGGGAGGAAGAGGGCTGTGGGCTGCTGGCCTTTTGGGAAGGGGGCGAGGAACTGTTTGCCCCAGAGGGCCCAGATTTCGGGCGAAGTGAGAACAAAGGTACTGCGTGCGGCCGACTTTTGGACAGACCTTTGGACATGGCGCGCAACCTGGGCCAGGAGATTGCGGCCGATGAAGACCGGGTAATCGGCGGAAGCGGTTTTGACGTGGATCGTGCGCATTTCAGGGTACAGGGTACAGGGTACAGGGCACTGAGTTCCGGAGCCTCCCCACGGAAGGCCAAAGGAAGGTTTGAGTCGACTTCCCGTCCGTCTGAGCGGCGACTGGTTCTTCGATTCGCTGTTTGTTCGCATTCCCTGAAAAAAGTGCCCCTCTCGAAAAATGGCCGATGACTTGTTTTGTGCGAGTTAGCGAAATTACCCGGCTTGAGTACCCTGGAGAAGTGACTTGGTACCTGTTAGTTACGATCTCGTTCGAGGTTGAACCAGGCTCGGTTGGGTTTGCGTCAAACTCGGCCGAGTTGAGGGCAGATGATTGAGGCGGGGTCAGATGGAGTGCGGTCGAGGTTGACGTCAACATGGCCGAGTTTGACGGGCGCATGGCCGAGTTAACAGCAGACATGGCCGAGTTTGCAGCAGAGGCGGTTGAGTGTGACGTAAACGCGGCCGCAGGGCCGCTTCCTGCCTGGCCCTGGACGCGACAGGGTGCGGAGTGCGGGGCGCAGGGTGAGTGGCTCACGGAGATGCCTGCTCTTGCGGTCCTCATTGATTTCCCTCCGATTCCGGCAATAGAAAAAGGCCGCTCGGATGAGCAGCCCTTCTTTTTCTTACCCTCTATTATCAGAATACCAAGTTTGGGGAATAAACCTGCCAAATATCTTTGGTGTTGTTGGCGTGTAAGTCGTTGTAAGTCAGGGGTCATTACTTTGGATTTCGGGGCTCCCACTTGACAAAAAACCAGGGAGTAGGGAACAGGGAACAGGGAACAGGAAAACCATTCAGAACCGAGCCCGGGGTAAGGGCCAAGCGGCGAGGGCGGGTCATTGAAGCCTGGTCCATCGGAGGGTGGAGAAAAATTTCCACTGGAGGTTGTTTTGCGGGGACGGGGGAATCGGCGACAATGGCGGCTGCATTTCCTAACGGAGACTGGAGAGAAACTATGGCCGATGAAGTAGTCGTGAATCAGAAGACGATCCTTGCGAATCAGAAGAGCATTCTTGCGAACCAGAAGACGATTCTCGCGAACCAGGGAGACATTAAGAAAAACCAGAAGTCGCTGGACGCAATTCTGGCGAACCAGAAGGAGATTCTGGCGAATCAGAAGGCGATTCTGAAGAAATAGGGAACAGGGAACCTAATTCCGCGATTTGGCGGGGCGCCCTCCTGACCGCATCACGCGGCGAGCGATGAGTACGCGGCCTCATCAGCAACCCTGTTCGCGCCCAAAAGGCGGGCGCGGCGCTTTTGCGAATTTGCCTCTGCCGGCAGGAGATCAATTCGGGGCCTCCGGCGCGTAAGGATGGCTCCGTTCTCACGAACTCCGCCGCCAGGTTTCGGCCCCATCGCTTTGCCACCCCTGCGCACCAACACCGGGTGCGCAGGGGACCCCGGTCGTGCGCGACGGGAGGCCCCAACGACGGCCTGCGGCAGCACGGAAGCGCCTTCCAGCCCCAGCGCGCCAAAACCGGGCGCGCTGGGGACCCCGTTCGGCGCGGTCTTTTGTTCCCGCGCCCTGAAGGGCGTGGCTTTCACCGTCGTGCTTGCTGTGGCGCGGAGCGCGACTCAGTGAAAAAATGAGGATCATGGGATATTTAGGCAGGCTTTGGGGGCGTTTGCGCCGCGATGCCGTTCCTTGGGCGCGCGATAACATCGGATGGTCATTGATTGCGAGTTTCGCGCCTTTGGTGCTCGCATATGCAAAGGATCGCCGAGAGAATTTGGACCGGGCGGTTCTTCACTCTGCGCTCTGGTTCTATTTCATTGCACTTTGTGCGTACGCAGCATTCCAGATTGGGAAGGCAGCGTCGAAGCTGGATGCCGAGCGGGAAAAGACAATTGTGAGCCTCAGAGGGAAGCTGGGGTCCTATGTTGTAGTTGGCCCTTTGAGGCCAGACGATCCAAAGATCGAAGCGGAGTTCTCAGATGACCGGGCTTACAAATCACGAACCGCGTCGTTGACCCTTGTCAATCACGGTCGAAGTCCGGCTCGCATGGTCTCTATTGCGCCGCTTCTCCTGGAAAAACGAATCGTACTATTCCCGCAGGTGGAACAGGGCCTCGCGCCGAATGCTTCAACACGTTTCGTGCCGGAAGTCGGGGATCAATGGGGCTACGATAGCCACGCGGATTTAGTGTGCGCGCTTAGTGAATAGTGGGTAACTACGCAAAATATCCACGAGGTCCGTGAAAGCGTTGTGCCTGCCAGAATTGACTACGAAGCCGAGGATGGTACGCGCTTCGAGGCCAGTTTCGAAATTCGGTATCACGGCGGCTTTGCAAACTACAATCCGGACCATAGAACCATTGCAGAGTGCAGGAGCTTTACCTACAGGCGCATTCCAAAGGGAATCACGCCGTCGGAGTTACTCTCGTGCGCCGAGATGCCCGAGGGATCACAGGCTTGAACGTCTCTGCGCGAGGGGCTAGTACTTTGCGAGGTCGGCTATGGATTGGAAGATGGATTCGGGTTGGGGGAGGATTACGTCTTCCAACAGGGGTTGGTAGGCGACGAAGGTGTCCATGGCTCCGATGCGGCGGACGGGCGCGTCGAGGGAGTCGAAGAGTTCTTCTCCGATGCGGGCGGCGATTTCTGCTCCGTAGCCCCAGCTGATCATGTCCTCGTGGGCAACGATTACTTTGCTGGTCTTCGTGACGGAGGTCGCTATGGCTTCCCAGTCGTAGGGGCTTAGGGTACGGAGGTCGAGGATTTCGGTTTCGATTCCCAGCTCGCGGGCGGCCCTGTTCGCCGCCTGGAGGGCGCGGGGGACGATGGCTCCGTAGGTGACGAGGGTGAGGTGCTTGCCTTCGCGGACGATTTTCGCTTTGCCGAAGGGGATGGTGTAGTCGGGGCCGGGGTAAGGCGCGCGGCCGTAGGCTTCGCGATAGAGGCGTTTGTGCTCGAGGAAGAGTACGGGGTCATCGCAGCGGATGGCGGTGCGGAGGAGCCCGTTGGCATCGAGGGCGTTGGAGGGGAAGACGACGCGGATTCCGGGCGTGTGGGTGAAGATGCTTTCGCCGGACTGCGAGTGATAGATGGATCCGCCGGTGAGATAGCCGCCGATGGGAACGCGGATGACGGCTGGCGCCGAGAAGGTTCCATTGGAGCGCCAGCGGAGCACGCTGAGCTCGTTGCGGAGCTGATGCATGGCGGGCCAGATGTAGTCGAAGAACTGAATTTCGGCGACGGGTTTGAGGCCGCGGACGCCCATGCCGGTGGCGCGGCCGACGATGGCGGCTTCGGCTAATGCGGAATTGAAGACGCGTGTGGAGCCGAATTCGCACTGGAGGCCTGCTGTGAGCTTGAAGACTCCACCTTTGCCTTTGACTTGCTTCTGGGCCAGATATTCTTCGCGGGAGCAGTCGGCGACGTCTTCGCCGAAGACGACGATGCGGGAGTCGCGGCGCATTTCGTCGTGGAGACACAGGTTGATGAGGTCGGCCATGGTGCGGTCGCCCCCTTCGGGTGTCGGGGCGGTCTGGAGCTCGGGGCGCGTCGGGTCGTAGTCCTCGGAGTAGCGGTGGCGGAGGATGGCGGCGGGCTCGGCGCTGGGCGGCGGCGCACCGAGGGCGCGCTCAGCGGCTTCGCGGACTTCGTCGTCGGCCTGCTTCTCGATACGGTCGAGGGTTTCGACGTCGGCGACGCTTTCGTGAAGGAGGTAGCTGCGGAAATTCTGGATGGGGTCGCGCATGGACTCGGCGTCGCGCTCGGATTCGGGGCGGTAGAGGCGGGGGTCGTCGGAATGAGAATGCGCGTAGGGGCGGATGACGTGGCCGTGGACGAGGGCGGGACCCAGGCGGGCGCGGCAGTGGGCGACGGCGGCTTCGAAGGCGTGGAGGCAGGCGATGGGGTCTGTTCCGTCGACTTCGGCGAAATGGAAATTGGGGAAATTGGAGAGCAGGCGCGAGATGTTGCCGCCGGGGGTGTTGACTTCGACGGGGACGGAGATGGCGTAGCCGTTATCTTCGACGACGAAGAGGACAGGGAGTTTGAGGTTGGAAGCGATGCTGATGGATTCCCAGAACTCGCCCTGGGAGGTGGCGCCTTCGCCGATGGAGACGTAGACGACTTCGTCGCCGTGGAAATCGACGGGGTGGAACTGGCGGTAGTCGGGGGGCGCGTCAGGCACTTGCCTGGGGGTTTCGGCGGCTGCGGGGTGTTGAGTGAGGTAGAGGGAGGCTTCAGCGCAGCCGACGGCCTGGAGGCACTGGGTGGCGGTGGAGGAAGAGGGCGAGACGATGTGGCGGGCGGCGCTGGTCCAGTGGGAAGGCATCTGGCGGCCGCCGCTGGCGGTGTCGGATGCGGCGCCGACAGCCTGGAGGAAGTGCTCCTCGACGGTGGTGCCGAGGGCGAGGGAGAGGCCGCGGTCGCGGTAGTAGGGGAAGAACCAGTCGTAGGCGGGGCGGAGGGAGAGGCCGGCGGTGACCAGGAGGGCTTCATGGCCGGCGCCGGAGATCTGGAAGAAGACTTTTTGCTGGTTTTTGAGGATGATCTCGCGGTCGTCGGTGCGGCGCGAGAGGACCATAAGGCGGTAGATCTCAAGGAGCTTTTCGGGGGGAAGGCCGGGGCCGCTGCCATTGCGGGAGGCTGCGTGCTCGGCCGACTTTTTGATCTCAGCGCCGGAGACTGCGGTGCGCGCCATGCGGGACCTCTTGCTCCTTTAGATGATCGCCATGTTCAGTTTAGAGCTTGCGGGTGCGATTGCGAGAACGTGTTTCGTTGCAGCGGCTCGTAGCTGAGCCGACGAAAGATTGTATCGCGGGGAGGCGAGGAAAGGGGATGGTTGGAAGGTAACGGAGGAGGGACACGGACGGGGGAGCGGGGGTGAGCGGATAGGGGATAGCGTTCAGCGTTGCTGGGGCTGCGGGAGCCGGGAGCCGGGAGCTGGGAGCCTGTAGCCGGTAGAAAAACCCTGAACGCGGAACGCTGAGAACTGAACGCTGGTTTTATTGGCCGTCGCGCATTTTTTCTTTGACGGTTTTGGCGAGTTTCTCGATTTCTGTGGCAGTGTTGACGACCTCGAGGGAGAGCTGGTCCTTGCTGCTCTTGTCGACGGCGTCCTTGAGCTGTTTGGCGAGGTCGAGGAGGTGATTGGTCTCGTCCACGATTTGTTTCTGGCGCAGGTTGTTGCGCTCGCGGCTCATGTCCTTGAGCATGCGGGCCTGGTCAGGGTCGCGGGGATTGGTGTTGCCGAAGCCGGGCGTCGACGCATCCACGCCGAGGCGGGGGGACTGGGGCTGGATGGGTGCGGTCGGCGGTTGCTGCTGTGCATGAGCGGCGAAGGAGGCAAAGGCAACGGCTGCCAGTACGATCGAGCAGAGCCGGGCTTTCGGTGTGAAGAGGGCGATATCGACCATGATGTCTCCTCTGCGCGGCGTATGTGTGGGATGCGCCGCGGCACAGATGCGGGTGGCAGCATTATAAGCCCGTTCCAAAGCGGATAGATGAACCTGCGGTGACGTTATTCTGGGAGAGAGATGTGGACTGAGTTACTGATTCTGGGGCGGCGGGAGTTCTTCGAGGGACTGGGGGACAAGTACGTTCAGGACCTGCAGGAATTCCTGCACGAAAAGCTGCCGAAGCTGATCGTGGTGGCGCTGATTTCGTGGGCGCTGATGTGGGTGCTGCGGCTGGTGACGGACCGGATCCTGACCATTGCGAACCGGCAGTCGAGCTCGGCAGGGCATTATGCGCAGGTGCGGACGCTGACGACGGTCATTCGGGCGACGGGGATCGGGATCATCGTGTTCCTGGCGACCCTGCAGGTGCTGCCCGTTCTGGGGTTCAATCTCGGACCGCTGCTGACGAGCGCGGGGGTGGCGGGGGTGGCGATAGGCCTGGCGGCGCAGAACATCGTGAAGGACTGCTTCAACGGATTTCTGATCCTGGTCGAGGATCAGTACAACGTGGGCGATGTAGTGACGATTGCCGGCGTGAACGGCACCGTGGAAGGAATGACGCTGCGGCGGACGATGGTGCGGGGCGGCGATGGGACGCTGTTTATCATTCCGAATTCGCAAATCACGACGGTGGCCAACCTGATGCGGGACTTCTCGCTGGCGACGATCAACGTGTCGGTGGATTTTTCGGCGAATCCGGACGAGGTGATGGCGCTGCTGAAGGACGTGGCGATGAGCGTACGCAACGATCCTGCATACAGGGACGTATATCTGGCCGATCCGGTGCTGCTGGGGGTGGATGCGATCAAGGGATCGCAGGTGATTTATCCGCTGCAGTTGAAGACGAAGGCGAACCAGCAGTGGGCGGCGCAGCGGGAGACGCAGCGGCGGATCCGGCTGGCGCTGGAGGAGAAGGGAATGTTGCCTGGAGATCCGATGCGCGTTTACACCAGGGAACAGGGAACAGGGAACAGCGGAGTGGTTGTTGGTCCTGGCGAGCCAGAGTTACCGAAGGTGGATCCGACGGCGGCGAAGTCGACAGAGGTGAATCCGTTTACAGGAGAATGAGAAAAAGAGCAGGGAACAGGGAACAGGAAGGCGGGGCCTTATGAGGATTGAGTCGCACCGGGCTGCATGCGGTTGATGGAGAGGGCGAGTTGGCCGATTTCGTCCTGGGTTCCGAACTGGAAGGGCTCGCCGGTGAGGTCGCCCTGGGCGATGGACTGCGCGCGGTGAGCGAGCTTGTCGATGGAGCTCATGATTCCATGGGCGGTCATGGCGAGGGCAGCGATGGCGAGCGAACCGCCCACGAGCGCCGCCGTCCAGAAGGAGAGGATTTCAACTCGACTGAGGGGAAGGATCTGCGCGAGGGCAGCCAGGCCTGTGGATCCGGCCAGGAGTCCGGCGATGAAGATCAGTTTGACGCGACACGAGAAGCGGGCGAGGAAACTCATGAGTGGCTTTCTGTGTGGGGGATGGAGGATGCTCGCGGTTCAGGGTGGATCGTCTGGGGAGGGGCTTCATTGCCGGCGGGTTCGGCTGGGTGCAGCGCAGCGGCGACGAGCATGATCTCGCGCTGGAGAGGCCGCTGGAATTGGCGCCAGAGCGCGTTGCGGCGGCGGCGGCTGGGAGCGTAGAGGGAAGAGACCATGCGACACCTCCCGGGCAAAGAACCGGGCGAAGAGGGAAGAGTGCACCGCTTCGCCCGAAATGTGCCGTTCAATGGATGTATCGGCCCGGTCGGGGAAAGAATCAGCTTTTGGCGGCGTGAATTTCGTCGAAGGTGAGGTTGGGGACGGAGCTGCTGTTGTCGCGCTGCCACTGCTCGAAGAGGCGGCCGTAGCTGAGGGTCATGAACTGGGAGGGGTCGATGCCGAGTTTGCGGCCGGTAGCGTCGATCCATTCGGGGGGGCCTTCGAGTTCGGCGTAGAAGCCGATGGGGGTTTCATCGAGGACGCAGTGGCCGGTGGGGTCGGCGAATTCGGTACGGTATTTTTCGTAGACGAAGGAGGGCTGGAAGCCGAGCTGGGAGAAGATGTGGCCGATGGCCTGGCCGTCCTCGACCTCGGTTTCGGTTTCGTCACGATGCTTGTGGCGGGCTTCGGGGTCGTGATTCGGAGGGAGGCATTTCAAGGTGATGACCCAGCGGTCACCGTATTTACGGACACGGAGGATGGCGGTCTGGGAGCGGAGGCGGCGGTCGGGGGTGTCGTAGAGGATGTTGCGCTCGAAGGTGCGGGGGGTTTCCAGATGGAAGCCGGCGTCGAGGAGGCGGCGGGTGAGGGCGCCGGGATCGGGGACGGGGAATTTGACTTCGACTTCGAGGCTCATTGGAACAGCGTACAGCGTTCGGCGCTCAGGAACGGGGGACGCGCGGGTCGTAGCATAGGGATCGGGAGATGAGAGAGTGCAGACGCAGAGGCTCGCGGTGGATGTTGGGGATCTGGAGGAGAAGGGATCGCGGGCGGCGATTGCTCGGGCGGCGGAGATTCTGCGCGGTGGCGGGACGGTGGCGTTTCCTACGGAGACGGTGTACGGGTTGGGGGCGAACGCGCTGGTTGCCGATGCAGTGAAGAAGATTTTTGCGGCGAAAGAGCGGCCGAGCTGGGATCCGTTGATCGTGCACGTTGGAGATCGCGAGATGTTGGAGATGGTCGCGGCGGAGGTCAACCAGGATGCTTATCGGCTGATGGAGGCTTTCTGGCCGGGGCCGCTAACGCTGCTGCTGCCGAGGAGCGCGAAGGTTCCGGAGCTGGTGACGGCTGGGCTGGAGAAGGTTGGGGTGCGGATGCCGGCGCATCCTGTGGCGCAGGCGCTGCTGCGGGTAGCGGGGGTTCCGGTGGCGGCGCCGAGCGCGAACCGGTTTGGGCGGATTAGCCCAACGAATGCATTTCACGTGGCCGAGGATCTGGAGGGGCGGATCGACGCGATTCTCGATGGAGGGGAGACGACGCACGGGGTGGAGTCGACGATAGTGGATGTGCGGGAGGGGGAGTGCGTGATTTATCGGTCAGGGATGATCACGCTGGAGCAGCTTCGTTCGGTGTGCCGGGGCGAGGTGGTGTATCGGACGGAAGTCGAGGAGGGTGAGTCTCGGAAGGCGGCTCCGGCACCGGGGATGGGCGTGCGGCATTATGCGCCGCGGGCGCGGCTGGTATTGGTAGAAGGACTTTCGCCGGGCCTGGATGTGGCGCTGATCGATGAGGTGAATCGCCTGGAGGAGGCCGGCGAGGTGGTGGGTGTAATGGCACCGGAGGGGTTCATGGCAGCGCTGAGCCTGATGCGGAAGAAGCCGTTCGACCTGCGGGGATTCACGATGGGCTACGACACGGTGCATGTCTACCACTGGGGACCGTGGGAGAAGCCGGAGGGGCTGGCACAGAAGCTGTATGCCGGGCTGCGATGGCTGGATGCGGCGGGAGTAACGGTGATTGTGTGTCCGCTGCCGGCGCCGTTGGGGATTGGGGTGGCAGTGCGGGACAGGTTGATGAGAGCCGGTAGCCTGTAGCTGGAAGCTGGAAGCTGGAAGCTGGAAGCTGGAAGCTGGAAGCTGGAAGCTGCGCGGAGATGCAGACCGGGCGCTGGAGTTTGCTTTGGGGGCTGCTGGTGATCCTAGAACTGCGGTTGGTTTTCGCCGGCTTTGTAGAGGTACTTGATGCTGGATTTGTAGATCAGCATGCGGGTGCCGGATTCGCTGCGGTTGTTGACGCGGAAGGGCGATGACGAGGTGCTGCGCACCTTGATGACGTTGCGGTCGTACCACTCGATACAGCCTTCGACCTTTTCGCCGTCATCGAGAACGAAGACCATGGGGGTCTGGGCCTGGACCTGCTTTTGGAGGTAGAAGGCTTCGGCGTGGGAGCTTTCGTGCGGAGCGGAAACGTGGGCGGCGGAGGAGCGCATGAGGAGGGCGGGCTCGTCCTGGCGCTGGAAGCGGCGGTTGCGGAGGGCGCTGCCGGGCAGGGTGGGGCGGATGAGTTTGCGCGGACCGATGACGTCGAGGTCGACGGTGTTGTTGGGAGGCGGGGGCGCCGGGGCTGGAGGCGGGACCGCAACGGGGCCAGGCGCGGCTGCGCTGGGCACAGAGGAACTGAGAGCGGCGGAGCCGAGGACCGCGGCAGCACGCTGGGTCGGCGTCTTCACGGCTTGCGGACGCAGCGTCCGCACGGCTGAGGCAGGCAACTGGGACATACCCAAAAATCCTTTAAGGACAAGATGTGCCTATGTGATGCAGGAAACCGGGGCCGCGTCGCATAGGCAGGGACTTCGCTGGGGGTAATGTTGGGAGGATCGTACCCTGGAATGGGTGTGGGAATCCAGAACAGGGCGCGGGATGGCGTTTTGAAAACAGAGAACAGGGAACGTGGAATAGATTTGGAAAGTCGTTGCCGACGTGGTGTAGACTCCCGACGCGCGGGGGTCCAGTTCGCAGAGACGTCTGTGAACGGAAAGGGGACGGAAAATCGCGTCAGTGAGGCCGTTCCTCGATCCCCGCGCTGACCTCTAAGACGGCCGAAAGGCCGAGTTTCCTTCCACACAAAAATATATTCAAGGGTCGACGCTCAGAGCTGGGCTGCGCCGCTGAGCTGTGCGGCGAAGCTGTCGAGGGCGAGGGAGCGGAGAAGGTTGCGGCGCATGCCGGATTCGACCTGGCGGAGGCCGCGGGCGGCGGCTTCGATCCAGTCGAAGGTTACTGCAGTCGCCATCGAGGCGAGTTCGCGCTGGATGTCGATGTTGCGGACCAGCTGCGGGGTTTCTGATTTGAGGAGGAGGAGGTCTTCGAGGAGCGAGGAGGCGGCGCGGAGGAGGACTTCAGTTTTTTCCTGGCCTTCGGCGCCGGCGCGGTAGGTTTCCGTGACGTGAAACAAATCAGAAGCGTCGTTTTGACCGCTGGCGTTGCGCAGGAGAACGAGGGCGTCGGCGCGGCTGGCAAGGTATGCGGCTAGATCAAAACCAAGTGCTCGGCCGATGGCGCCTTCGGAGAGGCGGGCGATGAGGGCTCGCTCGGCGGGCTTGGTTTGGGGGCGGCGTTCGGCGAGGAGTTTTTCGATTTGGTCTGTGGGGATGGCGCCGAGGCGGAAGATTCCGGCACGGGAGCGGATGGTGGGGAGGAGCTCGCCGGTATTTTCTGCGAGCAGGATGATGGTGGCGTGCGCGGGCGGTTCCTCGAGAATTTTGAGGAGGGAGTTGGCGGCTTCTTTCATGAAGGCGGCGCTGGTGAAGATGGAGAAGGCGCGGCGGGCTTCGGCGGGGACGCGGTAGATTTCGCGGGTCAGGACGCGGACCTGGCCGATTTTGATGAGGAGCTGCGGCGGGTCGGGTGGGATGACGAGGACGTCGGGGTGTGTCTGAATGAGGATGCGGGTGTCGCGCTTGTCGGCGTCACGCATGTCTTCGCGGGTGGCGATGGCCTCGGCGACGCGGGCGTCGAGGTCGAGGGACTGGCCGATTCGCTGACAGTTGGAACAGTGGCCGCAGAAGTCGGGCAGGTTGTCGGACGTTTGTGGGTTAAGGCAGTTGGCGGCCTGGGCGAGCATGATGGCGAGGGTGTATTTGCCGGAGCCGCG
The DNA here is from genome assembly GCA_003166955.1 of Acidobacterium sp. GTDB lineage: Bacteria > Acidobacteriota > Terriglobia > Terriglobales > Acidobacteriaceae > Palsa-343. The sequence continues at coordinate 18,202 of PMUI01000018.1, read as the reverse complement.
GGGGCCGGCGAGGATGAGGGAGTGCGGAAGGCGCTGGGCGGCGAGGGATTCGCGCAGGTGGCGGACGGTGGGTTCGTTGCCGAGGAAGTCTTTGAAAGGCACGAAGACAGGGTACAGCGTTCCGAGAAGCGAGCGGACAGCGGAGAGCGGATAGCGTTCTGAAAAGGCTGGCAGCTGGTCGCGGGTCATCAACGACCCCACCCTGATCGCGCAAAAGGCGCGCGATCAGAATGGGGCACCCGGATTTGTACACGCCCTGGGCCGCGGACTTAGAGGACCGAGTTGGTGCGGATTACTTCTTTGTAGAAGTCGTAGGAGAGCTTGGGAGTGCGCTTCTGGGTTTCGAAGTCGACGTAGGTTATACCGAAGCGCTTCGAGAAACCGGAGGCCCATTCGTAGTTGTCGAGGAGGCTCCAGAGGAAGTAGCCGTGGATGGGGACGCCCTCGGCGATGCCGCGCTGCATTTGCGTGAGGTAGTTGCGGAGGTACATGATGCGGTCGCTGTCGAGGACACGAGGGGCCGGACTGGGAACGTCGGGGCGAAGAATGTCGTCGGAGGAGCAGCCGTTTTCGGTGATGTAGATTTTTTTGACGCCCCAGATTTGGGAGACGAGCTTAGGGGTCCAGTAGAGCGCCTGGGGGTTGAGGAAGAGCCAGTCGGAGCCGGAATACGGGTAGGTAGCGGGGCGTGTGATCATTGCGTAGCCGGGGGCGGCTTCGGAGGGGATGGCTTCGCGCGTGGTGTAGACGTTGATGCCGAGGAAGTCGAGAGGGCTGGAGATGGTCTTGAGTTCGTCGGACGTGAAGGTGGGCGCGTCGGCACCGAGCGAGCGGAGGTAGTGGTCGGTGTAGCGGCCTTCGAGGATGACGGTGATGTAGTGGGCGTTCTCTTCGCGGAGGCCGATTTCGGCGGCGCGGATGTGGGCGGGATCGACGATGGCGGGCATGACGCCGGTGATGTCTTCGGCGAGGCCGACCTGGGCGCGTGGGGCGGCGGCGCGAATGGCCTGGACGGCGAGTCCATGGGCGAGCACGGCGTTGTGGCGGGCCTGCATGACGTCGCGGCGCGGGAGGCGGCGGCCGGGCGCCGAAACGCCGGTGTCGTAGCCGGCGTCGATGTAGGAGCCGAATTCGTTGATGGTCATCCAGTGGCTGATGCGGTCGGAAAGCTGGCTGACGGTCGAGTGCGCGTAGTCGGCGAAGGCCTGGCTGGTGGCGCGATTGGTCCAGCCGCCTTTGTCTTCGAGGGCCTGGGGGAGATCCCAGTGGAAGAGGGTGCAGAAGGGCTCGATGTTGGCGGCGTGGAGGGCGTCGGTGAGGCGCTTGTAGAAGTCGAGGCCTTTGGGATTCGCCATGCCGGTGCCCTGAGGGAAGACGCGAGGCCAGGCGATGGAGAAGCGGAAGCCGCGAACACCGAGGCGCTGCATGAGGGCGATGTCTTCTTTGTAGCGGTGGTAGAAGTCGTCGGTGACGTCGGCGGTTTGGCCCTGGTAGGTTTTGCCGGGAGTGTGGGAGAAGGTGTCCCAGATGGAGGGGCCGCGGCCATCTTCGTGGACGGCGCCTTCGACCTGATAGGCGGCGGTGGCTGTGCCCCAGAAGAAGTCCTGCGGGAAACGGTTGGGCGTGGGCGGAGTGATGGCGGGGAGATTTTGGGCGGCGGCTTTTGCGAGGGTCGATAGAGCGGGGGCGGCAGCGAGGGCGGCAGCGGATTTCAGGAAGAATCTGCGTTGCATAGGAGCCTCGTGAGACAGCGTTCAGCGCTCAGCGTTCGGCGTTCAGAAAAGCAGCGGGGCGCTTCGTGGGTCGGCATCCAGCGTATCAGCTTAAACGTTTAATTAGGAGGGTTGTTTCCAGCTAAGCGATGCTACTTCGGCAGCTCCTTCTTGCCGGTGATGATGAAAGTTGTGGTTTGGATATTGCTCGCGGCACTGGGCTGGGTGCTGCCCACGGATACGGTGTATTCGCCGGGGAGGATGATGCGGTTGCCTTTTTCGTCGACCTGGGAGAGGGTGCGTGGTTCGAGGTTGAGGCCGACGTGGGTGGTTGCGCCGGGGTCGAGGTGGACGCGGGTGAAGGCGGCTAGTTCGCGCTGCGGTGTTTCGAAGGCTTTCGGTTGGGTGAGGTAGAGCTCGACGACTTCGTCGCCTGCCAGGGATCCTGTATTTGTAACTGTTACTGTGACAGTAACGAGTTGTCCCGCGGCGACGTTGGTGTTGGCGATCTGGAGATTGCTGTAGGTGAAGGTGGTGTAGCTGAGTCCGTAACCGAAGGGGTAGAGGGGTTTGCCGTCGAAGTAGCGGTAGGTGCGGCCCTTCATCGCATAGTCTTCGAAGGGCGGGAGCTGGGCGTTCGAGGCGTAGAAAGTGAGGGGCAGGCGGCCGGCGGGGTTGTTGTCTCCGGCGAGGGTTTCGGCGATGGCGGTGCCGCCTTCTTCGCCGGGATACCAGGCTTCGAGGATGGCGGCGGCGTGCTCCTGGGCCCAGTTGACGGCGAGGGCTGAACCGTTTTGAAGAACCACGATGAGCGGCTTGCCGGTGGCGGCTACGGCTTTGAGTAAATCTTCCTGCGCGGTGGGGAGATTGATGGAGGTGCGGTCACCTCCCGAGAAGCCTTCGAGATGGACGGGCATTTCCTCACCCTCCAAATTCGGCGAGAGACCGACGCAGGCGATGACGATGTCGGATTGCTTTGCGGCCTGGACGGCCTGGTCGCGGAGTGCGGCGGCGGGCGGGATCCAGGTGAGGTCGATGCCTGCCGAGCCGGTGCCGTGGAGGTATTCGAGACGGATGGCGTGGGGATTTGTATCTGTGAAGGTTACAGATTTGTCGTAGACGGCTCCGCGCTCGGCTTGCATCTGGGCGGTGCTGGTGACGATGGGTTTGTCGTCGAGGTAGAGGCGGAAGCCTTCGGAATTTTCACATGCGTAACAGTAGTTGATACGAACGCCGAGCTGGTAGTCGCCGGGAGCGGGGGGGGTAAATTTGCCGGTCCAGCGGACGGAGTAGTTGTTGCGCTGGAGGCTGGGGACGGGGACGACTTTATCCCAGTTGAAGTTGACGTTGCGGTCGGTGCGGGTGAGGACGGGCGAGCCGCTGAAGTCGGGTGTGTTGAAGTATTCGCCGGTGAGGCCGTCACCAGGGCCGTTGGCGGGATGGAGCGCGGTGTGCTCGATGGGGATGGCGTAGCCTGCGACGAGTGTCGAGCCCTGGGCGTAGTTCACGTGGGCCGAGGAGAAGCGCTTTTCGATGCCGTTGAGTGGGTAGACGGGCTGGGGCGGGGGTCCGTTGTAGTTGCCCTGGAGAGACTGGACGTATTCGGCGGTGGGACCGATGACGGCGATCGACGAGATGGAGGATTTGAGCGGGAGGGCGTGGTCCTGGTTTTTGAGGAGGACGATGGATTCGCGCGCGGCCTGGAGGGAGAGCCGGCGGTGCTCGGGGGAATTGACTTCGCTGAAGGGGATCTGGCCGTACGGGAAGCTGGAGGGCGGGTCAAACATGCCGAGCTGGAAGCGCGCGCGGAAGAGGCGATGGAGGGCGGCGTTGATTTCGGCTTCGGAGATGAGGTTCTGGTGGACGGCGTCGACGAGCGCGGGATAGGCCTGGCCCTGGCCGTAGCCGCATTCGAGGTCGGTGCCGGCTTTGACGGCGGCAGCGGCGGCGTGGGGCATGTCGGGGGCGAAGTGATGGCCGGTGAAGACGTCGGCAACGGCGCCGCAGTCGGAGACGACGTAGCCGTCGAAGTGCCATGCGTCGCGGAGGTGTTGCTGAAGGAGCATGGTGTTGGCGCAGGCGGGAGCTCCATCGATGGAGTTATAGGCGCACATGACGGACTGCGCGTGGGCTTCAGCAACGGCGGCGCGGAAGGCGGGCAGGTAGGTGTCTTCGAGGTCGTGGGGTGAGGCGTCGATGTTGACCTGATGGCGGGTGGGCTCGGGTCCGGAGTGGACGGCGTAGTGCTTAGGCGTGGAGACGACGCGGAAGTGGGTGGGGTCGTCGCCCTGCATACCGGTGACGAAGGCGACGGCCATGCGGCCGGTGAGGAATGGATCTTCGCCGTAGGTTTCCTGTCCGCGTCCCCAGCGGGGGTCGCGAAAGATATTGATGTTGGGGGCCCAGAAGGTGAGGCCGAAGAACTGTTCTGGTTGGCCGCGGCGGATGGCCTCGTTGTATTTGGCGCGGGCTTCGGTGGAGATGGTCTGGCCCATGGTGTGGACCAGCTGGGTGTCCCATGTGGCGGCCATGCCGATGACCTGGGGGAAATTGGTGGCGTATCCGGCGAAGGCGACGCCGTGGAGGCCTTCGTTCCACCAGTCATATTTGGGGATGCCGAGGCGGGAGATGGCGGGGGCGTGGTCGCGCATCTGCTGGACCTTTTCTTCAAGAGACATTTGGGAGATGAGGGCGTCGACGCGCTGGTCGACGGGGAGGGAGGTGTTGAGCCAGGGCTGCTGTGTTTCGGAGGTTTGCTGGGCCGGGGCGGGGGGCGCGATCAGGAAGGCGGCGGCGAAGAGCGCGAGTGCGCCAAACAGCGTGCGCGTGCGGGTCGGGAACATGGAGTGTGAAGTCTCCTCGGAAAATATTCTTTTGACGAAGCGACAGTATAGGCCGCTGGGGAGCGTTGGAGTACCGATGTGCGGTGCATCTGTGGCTGTGGGCTGGACGGGTCGCGGACGAGGTTTGCGGGTTGGATGATGATTTGCGCAATTTGCTTTCGCGATTGCGCGCTGGTGTGGATACTGGCAGGAAACCTTTTGGGGGTGGAGTCTGAGTGGTTCGGCAACAGCTGCGGTTTTGGGGAAGGTGGGATTGCCTGCGCCGGTGCGGGAGCTCGCCGGCCGGACGTGGGACGTGGTGGTGGTGGGGGCTGGGCACAATGGCCTCGCGTGCGCGGCGTATCTGGCGCGGGCGGGGAAGCGGGTGCTGGTGCTGGAGAGCCGGGAACGCGTGGGCGGTGCGTGCACGATTGAGGAGCCGTTTCCGGAGACGCACCCGGGCGTGCGGATGTCGCCGTGCGCGTATTTGGCGGGGCTGCTGCATCCGCTGGTGGTGGAGGAGCTGGGGCTGCCGGCGCGGGGATTTCACTGGACTCCTGCGGTGAATGGTTTGTTTGTGCCCATGTTGGATGGGAGCAGCATTCAGCTTTGGGACGACGATGCGCAGTGCGAGGCGGAGGTGCGGCGGTTTGCGCCGGGCGATGTGGAGGGTTGGAAGGCGATGAACGCGACGCTCGGGCGATTGAGGGAGGCGTTGCGTCCGGCGGGGGATGGGGATTGTTGGATTGGCGATGCGCCTGGGCCAGAGGAGATTGACGCGAAGCTCGGCGGCGATGAGGAGGCGCGAAAACTGCTGTACGAGTGGTCGATGGCGGAGTTCGTCGAAAACTATTTGTGCGATGAGCGGTTACAAATTGCGTATCTGGGGCAGGGGGTGATTGGGACGAACGCGAGCCCGTTCGATGCGGGGACGGCGTCGATCCGGTTTCATCATGCGTCGGGGCGGCTGGGCGGGATGCCGGGGATGTGGGGGTACGTGCGGGGCGGGATGGGGATGGTGTCATTTTATTTCTGCGACGCGGCGCGCGAGGCGGGGGCGGTGGTGGCTTCCGGGGTTGGGGTTGCGGAGATTGTTCCTGGGGAAGGCGTGCGGCTCGAGGGTGGGGAGCGGATCGCGGCTGGGGTGGTGGTTTCGAATGCGGACCCGCGGGTGACGCTGCGCCTCCTGGGTGGGGCGGCGGATGCGGCGTGGAAGGCGCGGGTGGAGTCGGTTCCTATTGAAGGGTGCACGGTGAAGCTGAATGTGCTGCTGCGGGAGCTGCCGAATTTCAAGGCGCGGCCGGGAGTGGACGAGGCGCACCACTATGGACAGATCAACGCACCGCTGACGAAAGCGGAGTGGAAGGCGGGTTTCGCGACGGCGAAGCGCGGGGAGTTGCCGGAGGCGCTGTGGTGCGAGCTGTATTTCCAGAGCGTGCATGATCGCAGCGTGGCGCCGGAGGGGCTGCACACGATGAGCTTGTTTGCGCAATATGTGCCCTACAAATTTGCGCAGGGGAGCTGGGAATCGCGGCGCGATGAGGTGCGGCGGCTGGCGCTGGGGTCGCTGGGGCGGTTCTGTTCCAACATTGACTCGAACCGCGGGGATACGGCTGTGGTGGAGGCACAGGTTTTGGGGCCTCCTGACATTGAGGAGAAAGTGGGGCTGACGGGCGGACATATTTTCCAGGGAGAATGTTTGCCTCCTTATATGTGGTCGAAGAGGTTGACGGCGCGGACGCCGATGGAGGGCGTGTATTTGTGCGGGGCGTGCACGCATCCGGGAGGCAGCGTGATTGGGGTGAATGGGCGGAACGCGGCGATGGCGGTGCTGAGGGATCTGGCGCATGGCTGATATGCCGGTGGTCGCGCCGATCGCGGCGCCGGACGCTGAGCATGGGCATGCGCAGGGGCTGAAGCGGGCGCTGCGCCTGCGGGATGTGGCGCTGCTCTATATTGCCGCGTCGCTGAGCGTGCGGTGGGTGGCGACGGCTGCGGCGGCCGGGCCTGGTTCGCTGATCGTTTGGTTCTTCGGACTGCTCGGTTTTTTCGTGCCGCTGGCCGCGTGTGTGATGGAGTTGTCCTCGCGGTATCCGCAGGAGGGCGGGCTGTACATCTGGGCGCGCGAGGCGTTCGGGGACGCTGCCGGTTTTCTGACGGCGTGGATGTACTGGATGTCGAACCTGCCGTACTTTCCTTCGATTTTGTATTTCGGCGCTGGAGCGGCGCTGTTTGGGGCGGGCGAGTGGGGGCATCGGCTGGCGGCGAGCCCGATGTACTTCATGACGTTTGCGGTGGTGTGGCTGGCGATCATCACGGTGGTGAATATCGTGGGGCTCGAGCAGGGGAAGTGGCTGAACAATATTGGGTCGAGCGGCGCGTGGCTGTCGGTGCTGGTGCTGGTGGTGCTGGGGGCGGTGGCCGCGGCGCGGTTTGGGGTGGCGACGAAGTTTTCGTGGGCGGCGATGGCTCCGCATTTGAGTTTGAAGGATGCGATCTTCTGGTCGACGATCTTCTTCGCTTTTTCCGGGGCGGAGACGGGATCGTTTATGGCGGAGGAGATCAGAGAGCCGCGGAAGACGATTCCGCGGGCGCTGCTGGTAGCGGGATTGGTTTTGGCCGTGGGATATGTTGCGGGAACGGCGGCTCTGCTGGTGGCGCTGCCGGCGGGGCAGGTTTCCGGGGTGGATGGATTTATGCACGGAGCGGCGGTGCTGTGTGGGCGGCTGGGGGTTCCGTGGCTGGGCGTGGTGATGGCGGGGTTGCTGGCGCTGAGCGCAATCGGGGGAGCCGCTTCGTATCTGTCGGCCACGTCGCGGCTGCCATTTGTAGCAGGCATTGATCTTTATTTGCCGCCGGTGTTCGGGCGGGTGCACAGGAAATTTGGAACGCCCTGGGTGGCGATCGGCGTGTACGGACTGGCGGGCATGGTGATGGGGGCGCTGGGGCAGGCGGGAACGAGCGTGCGGGGCGCGTACGACGTGATGGTGAGCATGACGATCATTACGACGTTTCTGCCGTTTTTGCCGCTGTTTGTGGCGATGATTCGAGTACAGAGCCGGCCTGTGGGCGCGGGCGTGATGCGCGTTCCGGGAGGGCGGCCAGTGGCGGTAATTCTGGCGGTCGTGGGATTTGTATCAACGGCGGGCACAATTGTGCTGTCGGCGATTCCTGCGGACGAGGAGCCGAATAAACCGCTGGCGCTGGCGAAGGTGCTGGTGTCGACGGCGGTGCTGGTGGGGGTGGGCGTACTGGTGTTCGCGATTGCGCAGAGGAAGAGAAGACGGCTGCTGGGCGCGGCGGTCAGTGATCCGTAATCGGTGATCAGTAATCAACGCAGCGACATGGGAGCCCGGCGCCTGGATTCGTTTAGGCGGCTTTTTTCTGTTTTTCCTTCTCCATGCGTTCGTGGAGAAGCTTTTTGGCGCGTTCCAGTTCGCGTTTGCGTGGGGCGCTGAGGTCTTTTCCGGCGCGGTTGATGAAGTACGTCAGCATACGCATGCCAGAGCCGGGTCCTTTGGGGGAGATCTTCTTCGAGGCGAGGGAGCGCGCGATGACGGGCGCACTTTTGGTGAAGAGGTCTTTGGGGGGATGGGTGGAATCGGTGGTGACGGTCTTTACCCAGCGCTTCTTTGCCGGCGCTTTTGAAGTTTCCTTCGCAGCGCGGTGTCGGGTGGAAGTTGACTTTCTTGCTGTCGGCATAAACGGATCCTCGGGGGCTGAAGCCCGAATCATGAGAATGATCTTTCGGCACAACTCAAGAGCTTGCAGAAAAAAGCAAGGGGCAGAGTTGAGGCGTTGCTTTTTTCCGAAAACGGTTCAAGACAGTACTTTCGAGATGAATGCAGGATCGAGTTCTGTTGACGGTTCGAGTACCAGGAGAGCCTGCTTCTTGCTGTGGGGTGAACCTGGTCGGTACAGCACGGGCTTGTGTTTTTTCCCGCAAGCTGTGAAGCCGTGCCCCTTGAAAGCCGTGCTCCTTCTAAGCCTCTGAATTCCTCGGCAACTGCTTAGTGTTTTTTGAAGTACTGGACTTCGCGTTCGTGTTGTTTCGCTTTGTCCATTGAAGAGAAGGTGCCGAGGTTGCGGCGCTTGCCGGTAGAGGCGTCTTTTTTGCGGGAGTAGAGGCGGAATTCGCCGGATTTGAGTTTGCGGATCATTCACACGTGGGATGCGGGGGAGCTGGTAGGTGGTGGCCGGTAGCTGGTGGGGAAGGGCGTCGGGTTGGGAGTCAAGTGATGGGGCGCCCGGATTCTTTCGGGGTTCGGGAAGCGATCCCACCCTGCTCGCGCAAAAGACGCGCGACCAGGATGGGGCACCCGCGGAAAGGCAGGGAACAGGGAACAGGGAATAGGGATTTAGACGCCGAGGATTTCGCCCTGGTCGTCGACGTCGATTTCTTCGGCGAGGGAGGTTTTGGGAAGGCCGGGCATGAGCATCATGTTGCCAGCGATGCAGACCAGAAAGCCGGCTCCGGCGGAGAGCGAGACGTCGTTGATGGCGAGGGTCCAGTTGGTGGGAGCGCCGAGCTTTTTCGGATTGTCGGAGAAGGAGTACTGGGTTTTAGCGACGCAGATGGGCAGGCCGTCGTAGCCCCAGTCGACGAACTGGCGGAGTTTGTTGCGGGCCGTGTCGCTCAGGGAGACGCCGTCGGCTCCGTAGATACCGGTTGCGACTTTGTTGAGCTTTTCTTCGTAGGTGTCGGAGAGCGCGTAGATGGGGTGCGCGGCGGCGTTGGGGTTGCGGTCAATGAGGTCGACGACGGCGCGGGCCAGGGCTTCGGATCCTTCGCCGCCTTTGGTGAAGGGCTCGGTGTGGGCGGTGGGGATCCCGAGCCGATCGCAGAAGGCGCGGACCTGGTTGAGGTCCTGCTGCGTGTCGTGGGGGAAGCGGTTGATGGCGACGATGGTGGGGAGGCCGAAGCGCTGGAGGTTCTGCGCGTGGCGGGCGAGGTTGGGGAAACCATTTTCGAGAACGCCTTCGCCCTGGTTGCGGAGGCTCTGCACGGTGGTGACGAGAACGGCGGCGGAGGGGCTGGTGCCGGAGACGCCCATGACGATGTCGATGTATTTTTCCGCGCCGAGATCGGCGGCGAAGCCGGCTTCGTTGATGACGTAGTCGGCGAGGCGGAGGCCGATTTGCTGGGCGATGATGCTGCTGGTGCCGTGCGCGATGTTGCCAAAGGGGCCAGCATGCACGAGCGCGGGCGTACCTTCGGTGGTCTGAACGAGGTTGGGGAGGAGAGCGTCGGCGAGGAGAGCCATCATGGCGCCGGTGGCGTGAAGGTCGGCGGCGCGGACGGGCTTGCCGTCGCGGGTTGCGCCGATGACGATGGCGGCGAGACGGCGGCGGAGGTCGGCGCGATCTTTGGCCAGGGCGAGGATGGCCATGATCTCAGACGCGGCGGTGATGACGAAGCCGGTGCTGCGATTGGCGCCATCGTGCTTGCCACCCACGTCGACGGTAATGCGGCGCAGGGCTCGGTCGTTCATGTCCATGGCGCGCGGCCACGAGATGCGGACGGGATCGAGACGGAGGTCGTTGCCGTGGAAGAGGTGCGCGTCGATGAGAGCCGCGAGGAGATTGTGCGCCGAGGTGATGGCGTGAAAATCGCCGGTGAAGTGAAGGTTGACCTTCTGGCTGGGCTCGATTTGGGAGAGGCCGCCGCCGGCAGCGCCGCCTTTCATGCCGAAGACGGGGCCGAGCGAGGGCTCGCGGGAGGTGATGATGGCTTTTTTGCCGAGGTGCTCGAGCCCTTGGACGAGGCCGATGGAGGTGACGGTTTTGCCTTCGCCCGAGGCCGTGGGCGTGGTGGCGGTAACGAGGATGAGCTTGCCGCGGGGCGGGCGCGCGGGGTCGCGGAGAAGATCGAGATGGAGCTTGGCGAAGTGCGGGCCGAGCTTATCGAAGTCGTCGTCGTGCAGGCCGAGCTTGCGGGCGATTGCGGTGATGGGAAGGAGGGGCGGTTTGGCGGTTGGAGCTTCGATAGTGTGCGTCACTGGATATTTTCGCAGAGGGTTGGGGCGGGTGGTATGTGATGGGACGCACAGGGATTGGGGAAGGCATATCGGGGAGGAGCCGGCCGTTGTGCGCGTATCCGAAGCACGCGCAGTAGATGGGGCAGGGAAGTAAGGAGGGTGCAGCGAATTTTTCGAGTGGCGGTAGGGTCGGAGGTTACGGCAGAAACTATGGGACGGTGGTAATCGAACTTCGGGGGCAGGTTGGTAATGGCACACGGCTACACGCTGGAGGGATGGAGGGTGTCCCCATTTGGCCATTGTTCCATTTTGGGAATCGGTGCAAGATGGGCCGCATGGCATTCACAGAAGGGCAGAAGGTTCGCGTAAAAGGTGGGCAGGCGAGCGGAGTGGTGGCCAGGAAGCTCGCTTATCTGCAGGACATGTACGTGGTTCAGCTGGATGGGAATCACTTGCCGCCGAAGAAGCTGGCGCATGAGTCGGATCTGGAGCTGGTGCTGCGCGGGGATGATCGGCAGAGGGCCTAAGAACAGGGAACAGGGGACAGACGAGCGTTCGGCGTTCAGAAAAGGTTGCGCCGGGCGTGGTAGTTGGAAGGATGCATCTGCCAGGATGCTGGTAGCGGCTTCGGTTGCGTTCATTCGCTTGCCGCGAAAATCACACGGTTTCCATCTTCACAATTTCCCGTCTTCAGGAAGGATTCAGGGAGCGGGGATAGAGTTAGCTCGTCCGGAGGGTGCTGCCTTCGGGGCGCGCTTTTGCGCTTGTTTCTTTCAATCAATTTACTGAGGAGAATTCTTGTGCGGGCGAATCGTTTGGTTTTGGCGATTGGGGCTCTGGCGCTCTGCTCTGGGATGGCGCCGGTGTTTGGCCAGGCGAACTGGCAAGTGACGAAGACGTTTCACGTGGGCGGGGATGGCGGGTGGGATTACGTCACCGTGGATGCGGAGGCGCACCGAATCTTCGTGACACGGACCACGCACACGCAGGCGATCGATGAGGAGACGGGGAAGGTTCTGGGGGATATTCCGGGGCAGAAGGTTTCGCACGGCGTGGCTGTGGTGTCGAAGGTGGGGCGCGGGTTTATCACGGACGGCGGCGGGAGCGGCGCGATTGTGGTCTTCGATCTGAAGACCTATGCGGTGCTGGGGACGATCCCGACGGTTCCGGATTCGGACGGGATCATTTACGACGCGGCGATGAATGAGGTGCTGGCGGTTTCGGGCGATGGCGGAGTGCTGATGACGTTCAAGCCGGACATCGATCCGGCGAACGGGAAGATGGATGCGCCGATTGATCTGGGCGGGAAGCCGGAGTTTCTGGCGAGCGATGGGAAGGGGAAGGTCTACATCAACCTTGAGGACAAGGACGTGGTTGCGGTAGTGGACCTGCATACGCGGACGGTGGTGGCGCGATGGCCAGTGGCTCCGGGTGGACATCCGGTGGGGATGGCGCTCGATGCGAAGACGCATCGGCTGTTTGTGGGGTGCCGGAATCCACAGAAGATGATCGTGATGAGCGCGGAGGACGGGAAAGTGCTGGCGGCGCTGCCGATCGGCGTGGGCGTGGATGCGACGAAGGTCGATGGGGCGCAGGCGTTTGCGAGCTGCCGGGATGGATCGCTGACGGTCGTGGCTGAGAAGTCGGGTAGCTACGAGGTTGTGCAGACGGTCCAGACCGCTGCGGGTGCGCGGACGATGGGCGTCGATGTGGGGCGGCATGAGATCTTTTTGCCGACGGCAGAGCTGGAGCCTGCGACGACGGGACGGCCGAGAGCGAAGCCTGGGACGTTTGAGGTTTTGGTGGTGGGACGGTGAGCGAGTGGGGCGAGTGGCTGTTTTGCTCCCGGGCCAGTCTAAATCTGGAGTGATGGTTTTTTCAGCGGCTGTTTTTCCTGGGTGCGTCTTGTATTTCGCGGCGCTGCCCATGCTCGCGCAAACCACCATTCCTGCAGGAGTGCCGCTGCGTGTTCAGGTGGACCATCGGTATCGCGTGAGGGCGGGGACGCGGATCGAGGGGCATCTGATTGCGCCCATCTACAGCGTGGATCACAAGTTGCTAGCGGTGGATACGCCGGTGTCGGGGACGATTGTCGGCACGCATCCCGCGCAGGAGAGCCGCGTGAAGGAGGTGCTGGACGGGCAGTTCGTGCCGCCGCCGGTTCCCGATGTCACGTTCAATTCACTGCGGCTGGCGGACGGGACCACCGTGACGTTGCACACGGCGGTGGTGCAGAGAGACGCCGCGGTAGTGAAGATGAGCGCCAACAAGAAGCACTCGACACTGAGCCAGCAGGTGCGGGCGCAGATCGAGGATCGCAAACGCGAGGCGCTGGACACGATTCACCATCCGAACCTGGGGGATCGGGTGGTGAAGTGGGTGTATGGGCAGCTGCCGTGGAGTCCGGCAACAATCTGGAAGGGGACGCAGTACGATGCGGAGCTGATGGCTCCGGTGGAGATTCCGGGCCCGCAGCCGGCGCCGCTGCCGCGAGCCGAGGTGAAGGACACGCCGACGGGGCTGGTGCAGGCGCGGCTGACGGTGGGTCTGGATTCTGCCAGGGACAAGCACGGCGCGCCGGCGACGGCGGTGCTGACGGCTCCGCTGCTGACGCCGGATGGGAAGCAGGTTTTATTTCCCGAAGGGGCGGAGATGAAAGGCCTGGTGACGCTGGCGCAGCCGGGCCGGTGGTTCGCTCGCAATGGGCGATTGCGGTTCACGTTCAGGAGTATCGAGACGGAGGGTGGAGCGGCGTCGGCGGTGCATGGGCAACTGGCAGGGGCAGAGGCTGCGGCACAGCAGAATCTGAAGATCAGCGAAGAGGGGACGGCGGCGTCGAGTTCGGGGCCGGGGAAATATCTGGCGCCGATGGCGCTGGGCGTGTTGACGGCGGCGTCGTATGGAGACGATGCTGCTAACCCAGCGAACAGCGCGGTGATCAGCAATGGATTTGGATTTGCGGCGCGGGTGGCGGCCATGGCGGCGGCGAACCCGGCGGTGGGGCGGGGATTTGCTTATTTCGCGCTGTCGAAGTCGATCTACTTCCGCTGGATTGCGAAGGGGCACGAGATCCAGTTCCCGAAGAACACGCGGGTGGAGATTCTGTTGAACGAGCGGTGATGGGGAGCGAAGGGACGAGCTAGAGGACGTAGACGCGGAGCATCCACCAGACAAGAAACAGCGCAACGACGGCGAGTTCGAGGTGGGCGATCCACTGGAAGGGTGTTTCGGGCTTGCCGAGTTTGAACATTCGGGAATCCTGGGTGGTAGTTGAGCAACGTTTACACGAGATGCCGGGTGCGCGGGAGGCGGTGGCTGCCGGGTGCCAATTTTTTGGGGCAGCAGGATTCGTAATCATCAGCAAACGTTGTATTTGCAATCGTTTGAAATATACTCCACTTAGAATACCCCCAAATGTACCCCCAATTGGGTGCCCATAGAGCCCAGCGTGTGGGATCTGGGCAGTGGCACTCTACCAAGTTGCGTCATTTCGACGCGGTCGGTATCGCGCCAACGCAAGTGAACTCTGAGCACTGATCTTCGCCTGCGCCACCCGGGAAGCAAAGGCAGGGGCTACTCCTTTTCAAATCCTGCCCCCTCGAACTTGAGCGTCCGACAGTTCTCCGTCACGATCCGAACCACCCTCTTCGGGACGCCTCCCGGAACGTCAGCCTCGATCTCGAGAGTGATCTTCACGTCTGCGCCTACAAGGGAAGACAGGTGCGCCACGACCTCGTCCGCCACTCGGCTGGCGTCTCTGCCAAGCCGAGTCGAATCGAGTGAAATGCTGCCGTGGAAGCGCCGAAGTACAGCCGGCTCTGAAGTCGAGGTCGCGGCTGACCCGGATTGACCACCGTTGACTCCCGGCTCTGTCGGTCCATTGGATACCAGATTCGATGTTGCTTCCGTCGATTCTGCGTCGGCTTGCTTTCGAGCCGCCTCTGGCTTTACCAGAAGGCCGGATGCCTCCGCCAAATGCACTCGCGTGCTGATTCACGAGCTTACCGAGGACGGCGATTTGCAGCTCATCATCGCGACGCACTCACCGCTGTTGATGATCTATCCTGGGGCAGTAATGATCAGCTTTAGCGATCCAGCTCTGCCTGCACTTTCCTTCGAAGAGACTTCCCATTACCCAATCACCCGTGGGAATCTCGCCGGCGAAACCGTTACCTCAATGTTTACCAATACCGGCGCTCAGACAGCTGTCTTCCAGGTTCGCTCTGCGAACCCATTGCAAGCGCCTCACAATTACACGGTCAGCCCCAACGCCACCCTCTCCGATACCTGGACCTTCGCGCCCGATGGTCTGGCCGCCTATGATCTTTCGGTCTACGGCCCCAACGGCTTCTACCGCAATTATCGCGGGGAGTACTCGAGCTGACGGCGATCAACCTCGAGAGCGGAGTGTCTTATAACGTCGCGACTAACTCAGTGACCTTGTTCGCCAACAATGCGGGCGCCCTGGCCGCCACCGTAAATGTACTGGACGCCTACACCCGCGTCACGACAACCCATCAGCTCGCCAGCGGCGCAATGCTCGAAACTTCAGTTTCCGCCGCAAATCATGCGTGCTGGTATGACTTCGTCCTCACCGTTGAATCCGATTGTCACTTTCCAGCAGGACATAGCCGGTCACCTCGAAACCGGAAAGCCGAGCACGACCGACCCGGCCATCAGTTAACCGGTGCAGGGTTGAGTGTTGCCGCTGCCCGGTTTTGGGGAGTGATGCGGCGACCGGGCTAATATCGCTAAACCGCGTTTCCAGAGTTTGCCTGCCTGGAAAACGTGCTTCGGCCTGTTAACGACGATTGAGGGCGAAACTTCCAGTTTACGGTAATACTCCCACGTAATAAGAAGCGGTGCTTGCGGGGTTACCCGTTTCCGTTACAGTTTTCTTTTAATTGGCAGTTCACCTGATGAACACTACAATTAAATGCTCCGAACAGTTGATGCAGAAAGAGGAAATTCAGGTTGAAGCGTCTGGTTCTCGCTCTGACCCTGCTTTGCTCGGTTTCCGCGTGGGGTGCCATCACTTTTGTCTCCGCGTCGAACATCATTTGCAGCCAGACTTCGGCTTCAACGGGTGCGGCCTGCACGCTAACCGGACCAACGACAGCGGGGAATCTGGTGATTGTGGGCCTTACCTGGACCTCTAGCTCAACCTCGATCAACTACGTCGCGGGAAACGCAACAGGTTCCTACTTTTTCCCCTACGCAGAGGTCTGCAATAACGGAGGTTCCTGCTCCGCGATACTTATCTGTCGAGACTGCTCCGCTCTGACCGCGGTGACACCGAATTTTATAGGTCAGACAAACTACAACCTGAGTGTTGAAGAGTATTCCGGCGTCACTGCCATCGGTGTCACTCGAACTGCAAACGGAACCAGCACGACTCCTGGAATTGCTATCACTACAGGGGACGCCAACGACTGGCTGGTAGCGGTGGTTTCCAGTCTGGGAAATGCGGGTGTTCCAACTGCCGGTACTGGCAATTTACGGAATGCGGCCAGCACAGGGTCAACGAGCAACGACGCCGCGGGCGCAGCATGCGACAACACGGCGGCGACCGCGGGAAGCCTTTCGTGCGCCGCGACCATTGCATCGGGCGCATGGTCCGCAGCGGGCGTGGAGCTCCGGACGAGCTACCTGAGGACCTACGTTTGGCCGGATTGCGACGCGACCCATCCCTGTGTGATTCACGAGAAGGACACGGTTGCGCTGGGGACAGGCACGGATACTTTAACGGGTCCCTTCAAGATTACTGTGCCGCCGACGTTGCCCGGCAATTTGATGAAACTCACCGTCAGCCATCCCAACTCGGCAACGATTTCGTCGATCACCGATGACCAATCGAACACATGGACGGCGGGCGCGACCACGACGGATAGTAGTCATGCCGAGACAACCGAAGTCAGGTACGTCTGCGGAGCCGCGGCGGGAACGTCGGTCATTACGGTTGCGTTCAGCAATGCCATCGTCGATGGCGACGTAGCCCAGTTCAGCTATGACGAGGTGAGTGGAATTGGCGCGGCTTCGTGCGGGGATGGAGATAGCGGCTTCAGTGGAGGTCAGGGCATTCTTAATCCCGGGCCTATTACCACAACCTCCAGCGGTGACATGGTCTTCACATTCGGTATCTGTGCTTCGGGTGCTATGGAGAGCGGAAATCAGGCGGGCGTTTCGATGCCCGATGATACATCGGCGAAAATCGCGGAGAACGACTTCGATCAGTTCATGTCGATGGTGGAGGTGCAGGCGTCGGCGGGTGTCATCAATCCCACCCTATACGCCAATGCGCAGGACGTGAATAACACGGCAGGGCTGGGCTGGAACATTGTGTCTCAGGCATTCAAGGCGTCGAGCGGGGCGGGAACTCAGCCCAGCGGGATCCAGGTTGTCACCGACCAGCATTTCATTAACTGGAATGTGCTGGGATGGAATCCATTGCCCTCGAACGGCAATGCCATCGTATTCTCCACGTCGAATCCCAGTGCCGGATGGGGAATGACGAATCTTACGGATAACTACGGGACTACTTATGCGAGAACTGCTTACACGGACCCGACGGTAGACCCGCAACAATACTCGGCGTGCCTTGGCTCGAACGTCTCAGGCCGTGATCGCATCTTCAGTTACACTCCCGATAAAGACCAGACGCACGTTGAGATCTACACGATAGCTGGAGCCGATAACTTAACCGGAACAGGATGCGTGGGCACGACCGTAAATCATGCCGTCGGCACGCAGGGCCCGATTCTGAACGATAACATCGTGGGCGACCCGGTAATTACGCCGACGATTAATGCCGGATATAACAGCGTTATTATTGCCACTTCCTATGTGGGGACCGGGCCTCCCAGCGGGATGTGCACTTCAGGAGGAGTGACACCACCGACCTGCACGGGGCAATCGGCAGGAGTCGTGTTCAATTCGATTTATGCGACAGGGATGACAGATCAATCCAGCTGGAGTACAGGCGATCCATTCGTCTTCTTTTACACGAACTCGACCAGTCCCCGGTCAATGGACTACCTGATGGCCAACGGAACGTCAGGAACGGCCCTTTACGGAGCCGCCATCGAGATTCTTGGGGGACCCAGCACGACGGCGCCCGTCATGATCACGCCGTCGGTCACGGTGACGCCGTCTGCATTGAGCGTCACGACGGCGCAAACGCTTTCGGTGACAGTCGCGGTCAATGGCGGCACCGGCTATCCGACTCCCACCGGAACGGTGACGCTGACTGGCGGGGGCTACACCTCCGCGGCGACCACCCTGAGCAGCGGCAACGCGGTCATCAGCATCCCGGCCGGATCGCTGGCGACAGGCAGCGACACGCTGACTGCGGACTACACTCCGGACACGTCCAGTTCCACAATCTACAACAGTGCGACTGGGTCGGCTTTGGTGACGGTGATGACGGAGCTGATGTCGCCGACAGTGACAGTGACACCCTCCCCGTCGAGCATCACGGCCGCGCAGAGCCTTTCTGTGACGGTCGCAGTCAACGGAGGCAGCGGTAACCCGACACCCACCGGAACGGTCGTACTAACGGGAGGCGGGTTCACCTCGGTGGTGACTACGCTGACCAGCGGAACGACGACGATCAACATTCCAGCCGGCTCGCTGGCAACGGGCAGCGATACGCTGACGGTGACTTACACTCCGGACACATCCAGTTCGACAA
>PMUI01000032.1 GCA_003166955.1 Acidobacterium sp. | reverse complement strand
TTTTTCGGGGGCACGTCACCTCGGAAGGTTGGATCATGTTGCCGGAAACCGTTCCCTGGTTGCCGTTGGTCATCGAAATCACAGGGTATGCAACCGCGGTGATAACGTTGTCCCGAATCTGGAAGCTGAAATTGGAGCCGGAGGGTCCCGCGGCCGCAACAATTCCATACGACTTCGGGAAGGACTGTACAATGTTGTCTTTGACGACCATGTTCATGGGAGCACTGCTGTCGTTTTCCATCCAGATGGCATCCCCTTCACAAGCACCCTCGTTCTTAATGGCAATATTGCCGATCGTTCCGTTCGTGGAAAGGTAGAGGATTCCATCGCCACCGCGGTTATGGCCGACACCGCACGAGGCACCGAGATCGAGGATCAGGTTCTGGATACTCACCGACCCCGAATCGCCGTAGGTATCCACAGCAATCAAGGGAAGAAACACTCCATCGTCCGGCTGGATGTTACTGGCTTTCATGCCGCCTGCAGGGGGAACGACGGTTGGCGCATCGAGAGGAGGGGCGGAGATGCCTTTCAGCGTCAGCGGCCTCGTGATGGTGACCTGTTCGGCGTAGGTGCCGGGGCAAACGAGGACGGTCGCATACGCTGGGGCGGCGTTGATCGCCGACTGGATGGTGGTGTATTGATGCTTTGCCGCTTTGCAGGTTCCGACGACCAGGGTTTGGGACATGGCAGGGATGGCAAGAGCGGCGATGAAAGCGGTTATCAGGACGGACGCGGCCTTCTTCACGATCGGTCTCCTCAGTCTTCGCCTGCGAGGGCGCAGGCGTGGTTCGCAGTTGGCGAGTGTCGACGGAAGGAGTTGCGGAGCCGGGGGGACGAGCGTAAGGATCGTCCCGCGCGCATCGATCACGTTCAACCAAGGTTCAGAAATTCGCTCGGTGGCAACTGCCGGAAGAGGATCGCGATCCTAAGGACGGGAGCCTCTGTTACCACCAGAGCAGAAACAGTACATCCAATCATCATGGCCCGCGTTTACCAAATATCCGAAGGCTGGTGTTGAGCGTAGGTCTAAGGGAGTATGTTGTCAAGATAAAAAATGACTACTTAGTTCAGAAATGAAATAAGTTAGCTTCTGCGCGACTGAGGATACTGTCGCGCAGAATTGAGTAACGTTAACACTGAAGTGCTGGTTAACTCTGGGCGACTAGCTCTGAGAATTTTGCCAGGTCGATGTTGCCTCCGCTGACTACGCAGACTACTTTGCCGGGGCCGCATTTGCCGGTGAGTCCGGCGGCTACGGCGCAGGCTCCTGCGCCTTCGGCGATGACGCGGTTGCGCTCGGCGACGAGGCGCATGGCGAGGCGGGTTTCTTCGAGGGTGGCGACGATGGAGCCGGCGAGGAGATGATGGGCGAGCGACCACATGCGGGGGAAGACGGACTTGCCCCCGCAGCCATCGACGAAGCTGGCTTGCCAGTTGGGAAATTTCTGCGGCGAGCCTGATGCCAGGGACAAGGCGAGGGGAGCGGCTGTTTCCGGCTCGGCCGCGAAGACGCGGGCTTTGTGGCCGCGCGCCTTGAGGGCGGCGGCGATGCCGCAGGAGAGGCCTCCTCCTCCATAGCCGGCGACGATGGCACTGACGTCGGGCAGGTCTTCGATGATTTCCAGACCGGCTGAGGCGTTGCCTGCGATGAAGGCGTCGTCTTCAAAGGGATGGATGAAGGCGCCGTTCATGGCTGGATGCGTGCGGTCGGCGAGGGCCTGCCAGCACTGATCGTAAGAGGCTTTGACGACCTCGCCGCCGAGGCGGTGGACGGCGTCGAACTTGGCCTGCGGGGCGGTTTCGATCATGAGGATTTTGCAGGGGACACCGGCCCGGCGCGCGGCGAGGGCTACGCCCTGGGCGGCGTTGCCGGCGCTGACGGTCCAGACACCGTGGCGACGCTGGTCTTCGGGGAGAAGGCGGACGGCGTTCCAGGCTCCGCGAATTTTGAAGGAGCCGATGGGTTGGAGGCACTCGAGCTTGAGATAGATTTCAGCGGGGCCGTCGTGGTTGAATCGCACGAGCGGGGTGCGGATGGCGGCTTCGTAGACGTGCCGGCGGGCGTCGTCGATGAGTTGTGCGGGGATGTTTCGCTGTGCGGTTAGGCGGGCGGGTGTGCGAGGTGTTGCCATGGCAGGGTCCAATTTACCCTGGTGGGTGCGGCGGGCGGCAGAGATGTTTAGGGAAGCTCTGATCAAGCCTTCGAGAACTATTCCTCAGGGGCTAAAGCCGGTTTTTCACCGCTCTTTACGGCACGGCTAGCTATGCCCCGTCAAAGCTGGACACCGGAGAGCCGGAGAAAGCTGAACAGCTTGGGGAAGAGTGCATGCATGGGCGGAGTTGAACCTGTGCTTTTTTTCCAAAATGGTGCAAGGCAGTCCTTTCGGGGTGAACCAGAAACGATTTGCGTTGATGTCCGGGTGGTTGGGAGAGTCTGCTTCTTGCTATGGGGTGAACCTGGCCGTCTCCGCGTTGGGGGTGTGTGGTTTTTTCTGCAAGCTGTGAAGCCGTGCCCCTTCAAAACAGCGGCTTAATCAGATCTTGCTTCAGCGGGAGGATTGCGACGGAGGGCGCGGACTCCGCTGGGGCCGGAGGCTCTGGGGAGGAGTCCGGCCCCGCGGGGATGGGTGGTGCATCGAGCACCGGCGCAGACGGGGCGCCGGGCGTGCAGGCAGGCTCACATCAGATGCTTCAGGGCATCCCAAACGTAGACACCCAGGATGCAGACGGTCAGGACGCAGGTGGCGCCCGTGACGATCCGGATCAGGGGCTGAATCTTATTGACCTTGGCCAGAAGCTCTTCCTGCTCTTTTTTCTGGTGATTGGCGGCTTCGTCGAGGAAAATCTGGTCTTCTTCGTAGCGAGTGAGGTTGGAGCGATAAACAAGCAGGACGAGCAGGAAGGTGATGATTGCCGCCCACACGATCCAGACAACAGGCATGTAGCTCAGAATGGAGCTCATTAGCGCCTCGGGGGGATAGGTTCCGGTTCGGGGAGGGGCGTTTTCGGCGAGCCGCCGGGGGTGCGACCGGTCACGAGCGCTGGACCGGCTGCAACCGAGAGCTGGCCGAGAAGGCCGAGCCACGAAACGGTTGAGCCGGCTCCTGGTGCCGCGGGTCCGGGGTTGTGGTCCGGGCTCGGAGGGCAGGAGGGGCCGTTCGGAGAAGGATGTTAGCGCTGTTGGGGTGGCGTTGAACAGCTAATTCTTTGGATAATCCCGTTACCATTTGGCAACTCTGCGGAAACTAAAGGATTCCATGGAAATGCGAGGGCCTGAAATATGCGGAGTTTTTGGAATTTGGGAATCCGGTTGATGGCGGCGGCGGGGATTTGCGCGGCGCTGGTGTGGGTGGCGTCTTGTAACGCGAACGGGAAGCCGGAGTCGGATCAGCAGATCCGGCAGCAGGCGCAGGACGCGACGGAGAAGGCGAAGGTGGCTGCGGATAAGGCTGCGGCGGAGGCTCGTGTGGCGGCGGCGAACGCGGAGCGCGAGGCGAATGATGTGGCGGCGGGGGTGAAGGCGGGTCTGGGCGATAAGAAGGCGGGGGGCAAAGGTGGTGGGGTGGATTTGAATTCCGCCAGCCGGGCGACTCTGGAGACGCTGCCGGGGGTGACGGCGGCGACGGCGCGGCGGATCGAGGCGAATCGGCCTTATGACTCGACGCGGGATTTGGTGCGGAAGGGGGTTGTTTCGTCGGCGGAGTATGACCGGATTGCGGGGGATGTGACGGTGAAGTAACGGGCGCGGTTCCGGAACTTGCTATGAGCAGTTGGCGAGGAACAAAACCATCCCTTAGTGGCTGAAGCCACGTGCTATTGCGCATCTCTTACGGCCCGACTGAAGTCGGGCCCCTTCAAACCACTCGTGCAGGAATTCCGCAGCGTCGAGCGATAGACTCGCATTGATGGCTGCGGGAATTTCTGAGAAGAAGTGGGTTTGCGTTTTTTGCGCTTCGGCGGCGGGGGCTTCTCCTGTTTATTTAGGGGCTGCGACGGAGCTGGGGCGGTTGATCGCGCTGCGCGGGTACGGGCTGGTGTATGGCGGGGCGACCGTGGGCGCGATGGGCGCGGTCGCCGATGCGGCTCTGGCTGCGGGCGGCGAGGTGGTTGGCGTGATTCCGGAGGTGATTCGGGAGCGGGAGATCGATCACAAGGGGCTGACCGAGCTGCATGTGGTGGGGACGATGCATGAGCGCAAGGCTCTGCTGGCCGAGCGGGCCGACGCATTTGTGGCGCTGCCGGGCGGGTATGGGACGCTCGAAGAGTTCATCGAAATTGTGACCTGGGCGCAGCTGAAGATTCACGCGAAGCCGTGCGTGCTGGTGAATGTGGGTGGATTTTTTGATGGGCTACTTGCGTTTCTGGATCACTGCGTGGCGCAGGGGATGATTTTGGCGGAGAATCGGGGGCTGGTGCAGGTGGCTCGGGACGCTGAGGAGGCTTTGGGGTTGGTGGAGCGGACGTGGCTGGTGCGGGCGGAGGTTCCTGCGCATGATGCGCGGCTGGATGAGGTGACGAGGTAGGTCGGGGTACAGGTTACAGGGTGCAGGGTACCGAGCACCGGGCACCGGGTACGGGGTACCGGCACAGAATCAGCGGTCAGCGTTAACGTGGTGCGGGAGCGGCTGGAGTGGCAGCAACGGGCGGAAAGAGGATGTCGCCGAGGGACTGGTAGCGGCCGCCGTAGAAGATGAGCGCGTACTCGCGTGTGGCCGTGCTGAGAGGGCCGCCAAAGCAGACGCCGCCCACGAAAGCGATGAGGAAGGACACGACTCCGATGAGGATCATGAGAGGAGTGCCGGCGCCACCGAGGGCGGAGTGAATGCCGACTTCGAGCATGGCCACAATGGCGACGAAGACGATGCCGGGAATGATCAGGACGGCGAAGAGGACGATGACGCCGATGATGGGCAGGACAATCCGCAGCAAGGCGTAAACGAAGAAGGGCCCCTTTTGCGGGCGGATGCGCGCCCAGACGGCGGCCCAGGCGTGGCCCGCGGTGGCGTTTTCGAGGGCGTAGTGCGGGAGCATGAAGTCGCGCAGCACGATGTCGGTGACGAACGCGGCGAGGAGCAAGAGAAGGATGAGGGGAATGATGGGCAGGACGAGAGCGATGATCGCGCCCACGTGGGGCTGGACTCCGGCGCGCATGTCCTGAGCGATGCGCCAGAATCCGCTGACAAAGGGCAGAGCAAGGACCAGAATCGCCAGCAGGAAGCAGAGTCCGACAACGATGTTGAGCCAGAAGAAGCGCGCGGCCTGAGCGCGATAGAGATGCCAGCCGGGGCGAATCTCGCGGACGTTGTGGACGAGGCAGTGGAAATAGGCAAAGCGCAGGCGGGTGATCAGGTAGAAGAGGACGAAACTCACGGCGATCGTGACCAGGACGATCGCGATGATGGCGGGGATCCACGCAGGGTTGAAGTGCGGTGACCCAGGAAACTGCGGTTGGTGAGAGTGTCCACCACCGCTGGGATGGGAGAAGTGGGAGTTGCCGCCGAGTCCTTCGGTGATGAGGGCGACGAGGCAGAGTTTGAAATAAGTGCCCAGGCGAAATGGCCGGAAGAGGAACGCGCGGGTCCGCTGGAGGGCGGGCAGGATGGATTCCGCGGCAGAGAGATACATACTGGGGGCCTTTCTTGGGGAATGGCGATTTTACCGCAGTGGGGTCTGGGAGACTCGCTTTTTTGAGGGTTGGATATGTCAGGTGCTTGACCACGGTCTCGGCACCCCATGTCAGGTGTCTGGCGTTCCTGGATCACTGCGTGGTGCCGGGGATGATTCTGGCGGAGAATCGCGGGCTGGTGCTGATGGCTCGGGATGTTGGGGAGGCTTTGGATCGGGCGGAGCGGACGTGGCTGGAACGGGCTGAGGTTCCGGAGCTTGATGCGCGGCTGGACGCGGTCGTGCAGTAGCCGGGACCGCGATTGGGTCTCATTTTCAGGAACCTTGTTTAGGGGGGTGAGCCCCTGCTAAGTTGTTGCTTCTACTGAGAGGCACTTGGCTCAGGACCCTCACTGTTATCTAGTTAGTTAACCAGGTCCTGATCCTCGAGCGTGTAAACAGGACTGGCGATTATCGCCGTGACACAAGGTGGTTCCCAGTGAGAACCTTACGGCGGAGGTCGCGCTGTGAGCCTGATCGTCAACATCGCAATCTACGCCGTAGCAGCGATCTTTGTTGTCGGGGCGGTCGGATTTGTGGTGATCGACATGGTTACTAGGGTCGATTACATTCACGAAAAGTTTCCCTGGCTCCAAAGAATAGTAGCCCGTAGAGATATTTTCGGCGTTCTGCTGCTGGTCGCAATTGGCCTACTGGTAGCGGTTGGATATGAGTGGGCCGATAAGGAAGTTCCAGAGGTCAGCCTCCCAACAATAACGTTTAATGCTCCACCGCCGCCTTTGATTCCGGACGCGAAGATTCCGGACGCGAAGCCCGCGTCGTTACCAGAAGGCCAGCGACCCGTCCAAACAGCACCCTCAGCGCATCCGACACAGCTAGAACCAGTCTCATAAATA
>PMUI01000140.1 GCA_003166955.1 Acidobacterium sp. | reverse complement strand
AGTTTTTCGGGGGCACGTCAACGCTGCGCGTGGACTATTTGTTACATTTCTGTTGCGTACTCATAGCGGTCACGTCGTAGGCTGAAGAAGAGAACCTTATGGAAGACGTTCTGCTCATCGACGACGACGCGGAACTCTGTGCCATGTTGTCTGATTATCTGGGTCGCTATGGCTTCCGGGTCACCGCAGTACATCGCGGGGATAGAGGACTCACGGTGGCGCAGGAGAAGTCCTGGACATTGATTCTGCTGGACGTCATGCTTCCGGGTCTGGATGGGTTCGAGGTACTTAGACGGATTCGCGCCGTCTCAAGGGTCAGCGTGCTGCTCCTGACGGCGCGCGGCGAGGACGTGGATCGCATTGTGGGGCTGGAGATCGGCGCTGACGATTACCTTCCCAAGCCGTTCAATCCGCGCGAGCTGCTGGCGCGAATGCGGGCGATCCTTCGCAGGAATTCCGGAACAGAAGCAAAACCGGAACAAGGCCAGCTTCGGGTCGACGACCTCGAACTCAACACCGAAGCCCGCGTCGTCCTGAAATCGGGACGGCCGGTGGACCTGACCGATGTCGAGTTTGGCCTACTCGAAGCCCTGATGCGTTCGCCGGGGAGAGTTGTTGCGCGAGAAGAACTGGCGGAGCGCGTCCTGGGAAGAAAGTTCAATCCCCTTGATCGCAGCGTCGATATGCATGTGAGTCGCCTGCGACGCAAGCTCGCGGAGATCAATCCGGACGAAGAGCAGGTGAAAACGATTCGTGGAACCGGCTATCAGCTCCTTGTTCGCAGAAATCAGCCCGAAACGGAGAACTAGGTATGCGCGGCCTCTTTCTGAAAATATTCGCGATCTTCTGGGTTGCGCAGAGTTTGATTTTTGTTATATCGACTGCGCTGATCCTGAGACACCGCCCACCGAGCCCCGGCGCATTCCTTGACACGCTTTCCGGCAACCTGCCGAACGAAGCCAGAGCTGCGGCAGCTGCCTTCGAGACCGGCGGCTGTGCGGCGCTGCAACACTATGCGGCCACAGAGAAGCACGACATGGCCCTTGACGATATGTCCGGTGAAACTCTCTGTGCGACAGCTGTCTCCGACGAAAGAACGAATGGCGGACAGGCGGCGCGTCAATCTATGTGGTCATTGCCCGTGGTATCCGCTGCCGGAAAACACTACCTGTATCTGGCTGCTCCGCCGCGTCGGCCAAAACCGCCCGCCTGGTATGAGAATCTGGCGCACTTTGCAATACCACAACTTCTGGTGGCCATCGCGGTGGGCGGCGTAACGACCTTCGTTCTTGTGCTTCTTTTCACGCGCCCTCTTGTGAGACTGCGTACAGCAGCCCGCGAGCTGGCGCAGGGCAAGCTGAACACGCGGGTGAACGTAGCGACGGGGCACCCATCTCCGTTTCGCGAAGATGAGTTCCAGGCGCTGGTGCACGACTTCAACCATATGGCGGGGAGACTTGAATCGCTGGTCAGCGCGCAGCAGCTCCTGCTCCGGGATGTTTCGCACGAGCTGCGCTCACCGCTCGCGCGCCTTAGTGTTGCCCTGGAACTGGCACGGGAAGATGCGGAACCGGCGATGCTGAATCATCTGCATCGCATTGAACGCGAAACCAACCGGCTCAACCTCCTGATCGGCCAGTTGCTCACACTGTCCTCCATGGAGGCGATCGAGCGGGCGGAAAACTTCGAGAGCGTTTCTCTCCGGGAACTAGTCCGGGAAGTCATTCCGGACGCCGAATACGAAGCAGGCCAGCAGCAAACCTCGATTTGCTTTGAAGCCAGCGACGACTGCATGGTCCGCGGCAATCGGCAGCTATTGTATCGGGCGATTGAAAACATCGTGCGCAATGCGGTGCGTTATACCGATGCTGGTTCTCAGGTCGAGGTGCACCTGAATGTCAAAGACGATGATTCGGGAGGGTCCGCGATTCTGGAAGTGAGCGACCACGGACCAGGCATTCCCGAAAGCGACCTCGAAGCCATCTTCCGGCCTTTTTATCGCGTGGATCATGCGCGCAGTCAGGATACGGGAGGATTTGGTGTCGGCCTTGCTATTGCCGAGCGAGCAGTCAAACTGCACAACGGGAAGTTACGCGCCTTCAATCGGGCGGGTGGCGGAGCTACCATAGAGATGCGGTTCCCCCTAAACTAGCCCGGCTCCTCGTCGACTGTTGCGCCGCATTGGCCCCCTGCTCCTGCCGTCGCTACCAACAGTGTTCGGATTCCGGGGGCATCTCCTGTTCTCCGGCGGCGGCGCAAGGGTCTCGACCGCCATTTGAAGTACGGTGGCAGTCGAGGCGTCGTGCAGGCCATATCCCATTCGGAATCAATGAGACAATGCCGCGTCGATCGCGCGTTGGTAGCATTTGGCAGCTGATTCCAAACTCACGGGGATTGATTACGACTTCGTCGACGACGTTGCCAGGGAGCTGCAGCCAGGCAAGTTCGCCGTCGTTGCGGAAATCGATGAGGATTCAACCATTGCCGTCGATATGCATATGGAATCCATCGGTGGCAAGGTCTTCCGGAGAGCAGTGAAGACAGTCAGGATATGGTGCACGAAGAACAGAGCGACGCCTTGAGGGCCGACTTTGCGCAATTGAAGGCTGAATATGCAAGCGCTCACGCCGACATGCCTCCGGTCGGGACGGCACTGATTGGGCAGAACGCGCAAGAAAGCCCTGCAAAGTTCCCGCCTCGATCCCGGCCTTCGGAAGGCCAAGCTTCTGGAGAAATTCAACCAGCTCGACTCCAGGATACAAATGCGTCTTGAGAGGGCAAAACATCGGCGCGAGGCGGTGCAGCGGCTACCGAAGCGAAGCGAAGCGCCACGAGCAGCGTCGTCCAAGATGTTTCGACCCGGATTCCCATTTGGAATAGAGGCTGGATTGCTCGTTATAACTACAGGGAATAACGGCCGCATCAGAAGTGATTGGACTCGTTAGCTCCGCGCCCTTAGCTTTGCGCCATGGCTGATGGCTTTCGCCGCCAGCGGAGGTGCAAAGTGATCCTGATCCGTCGTTTCATCCGATTCTCCATCGTCCCTGTTCGGGTGGATGTCCGCTCTCTCCTCACATTCACAATTCTCCTGCTACCCCTTGCAGCGCAGGCCCAGTCGAGCGGTTCGCCCTTCGACACCGGCTTCACCGCCCTGCAGACTCTTTTCACCGGGACGATTGCCAAGGTTGCGTCGCTGATCGCGATCGTGATCGGCGGCTACGGCTTCGCGCACGGTGAGCCCGGCGCGAAGAAGGCCCTCGCGGGCGTTGCCGCAGGTACAGGCATAGCGGTGTTGGCCGTCAACGTCCTGAATCAGGAGTATTACATCTCCCACGCCTGGTTATCGGAGATGGAAAGGGGAGAGTTCACTCCCGGCATTTGTAAGATTCATACCCTCAGTATCATCTATCAATACCGGCTCCACGAGGTCCTGGCTTTCTTCGGTGTCGAGATCGGTGACATCGGCCTGGAGCAGATACGGCTGCCGCTGCCCCACACCCATCTTGTCGGAATTCCCGACGCACCACCGGAAATTGCTCTCGCGAACATGCCGGGGGTTCAGCTCGAAAAGACCGATCTGGTCTCGCGCATGTTCTCCGGATTCCGAGGACTCGAAGCGGACCTCTTCCCGCAAGGGCATACCGGTCCGGCTGTTTATGGATATGTCGGCACCAAGGATTTCACCCTGTCCCCGCTGATTCGTCCCGGATCCTTCGTGCAGATCGACTCGTCGCAACGAAAGATCGAGAGTTCGGGCTGGTCAGGTATCTTTGAGCGCCCCGTCTATTTCGTGGAACTCCGTGAAGAATACGCCTGCTCTTGGTGTGAGGAGAGAGAAGGCAGCCTTCTGCTACTACCCTTTCCGGAGTCGCGGACCCGGGTCAGGGAGGTTCGATATCCCTCCCAGGCGGAGATCATTGGCCGGGTGACCGCAGTGACGATGCGCATCGCAGCGCCGCGCGAAAAACCTGCCGGGCTTACCGGTCGCTCCTGAAGCCTCTCGTTCATGGCGTGAGTCATCGGCTTCGGGGATTCGCAGCCTGACCGGTAATCCGACCGTTTCCGAGAGAAATCAGCAGTATCACTGTTTAGCGTGAGAGATTGGGCATGGCGCGAGGAATCCGCCCATGTCCGCCCCCGGTAACCACTCCGGCCGTCCAGCCGCCCAGCTCAGCGCCGTTCATGTGTGCCGGAGCTGCGGCGCGGGGACCGAACGATCCGGAGTGCCGCTTGAGAGCCTGATCAACGGTCTGGTTCGCTGCCGTGCATGCGGATACGAAGGCCCCCTCAATATTGAGATCCTCATCCAAAACGGCCGATGAACTGCTGCAGCCATCGTCTCTGATCTAGACGCCCAGCGGAAGTGTGCCCTGGCTCGGAGCGGACAGCCTCGTAAGTTTCCTGACAGTGGCACGTACCAGCTCGCTCACAAGCCGACTCGCATCGTTGCGAACGGCCAGAACCGTTCGCATCACGATCTCAGGCTCGTCGAGAGGGCGCATAGTGAGGCCGTCCATCGCAACGCGCCAGGCGCCGTGCTTATTCAGGATCGCTGCGCCGCCGGTCCTGAAAACCAGCTGAGCCGCCTGCTCGGCGCTGGTTACATGGTGTCTCTCCGTTGCTGCGATTCCCAGAGATATTGCGCGCTCGTGGATCGCGTCGTACAGCATGGGGTGAACCTGCCTCGCGAAAAGAATCCATGGGATCTCATCGAGATCGCGCAATCGAAGCGTTCGCTGGACTGCAAGGGGCGATGTCTCGGAGATAAGAACATAAAGCGGCGATGTTGCGACTTCGACCTGAGTGAGTTGCGGCAGTTCCGGACCGGCGGTCAGCAGGGCGATTTCCAGCTCCCCTGACGCAACCCGTCGCATCAGTTCCGCTCCGTAATCGCTGGATATGTTGATCCGCAATTCGGGAAACAGGGGAAGATGAACCGAGGTTACGAGCGACGTCAGGAAGGGGTCGACGAACGGGGATTGGCCGAGATTCAGGACTGCCTCGGCGCCCTTCGCGACCGACCTTGCAACTTCGACAGCGCGCTCCTGGTGAATCAGGGCCAGCTTTGATTCCTCCACGAAGGCGCGACCCGCATCCGTCATGTGGACTCGCTGACGATCGCGAATGAACAGCGGCACCTGCAGGGTCGCTTCCAGATCCTGGATTTGTTTTGTCAGAGCTGGTTGTGAGACGTGCAGTTTCAAAGCGGCGCGCGAAAAACTAAGCTCCTCCGCCACCGTGACTGCCGCGCGTATCAGCCGAAGATCGATCTGGCTCATGGCTCCTCCACTCGACTGGTCCCCCGGCGGACGTTTCGGACTGGTGTGATCCGTTATAACCCCAGGGAATAACGATGCTTCAGTATTTGATTGGACGTTGCCTCACTTGGTTACCCATGCTGAAGAAGCCGAATTCACATGATGCCGGCGATAAAGGCCCGACTACCAGTTCTGACTCATGTGAACAGCCGGTTAATAAGAGGAGAGCACATGTCGCAGGAAGTTCGGAAGCTCCAGTTCATAAGCCCCTCACTGACACCGCCGGAGGGAAGCGCAATGCCGGCGACAGACGCCGACGATCAGTTCGGAACTCGCAAAGGGCCGACTTCCGTTGACCCGCTCCTGACAGCAGAGGAAGTTGCGCTGCGGCTGCGGGTTAGTAAGGACTGGGTTTGGGACCATTCTTCCCGGAAGACCCCGCGGCTGCCCGTCATCCGCATGGGCGATGGAGCGCTGCGATACAAGGCGAGCCGAATTGAAGAATTCATCAGCGAAAGAGAACGAATCTCCACCGTGAAACACGGTCGCCGATAAAATGGGAATGACCCACGGTTCCCCCCACAGAAACCGAGGACCCATGGGTAAGTCGCACCAGGCGGGGTCAATCGTCCTTCGCGGAAAGCGCTGGTATGGCTACTACCGCAAGGAAGTGATCGATCCGACAACCGACAACGTCCGAGTCGTCAGAATAGTCGTTCGGCTCGGCCTTAAATCACAGATGACGAAGCTTGCGGCGCGCGAAGCGCTTCGAGCGGAGATTGCAGGACAGACGAATCAAGTCGCTGACGGCGGACCCCTGATGGACGGTTCCGCCACCTTCGAATGGTTCGTCAGGAATCGCTACTTTCCGCTAAGACAGGGAGACTGGCGTCCGGAGACGGCAAAAGAGAAAACGGCTCAAATCGAAATTGATCTGATCCGGAAATTCGGGGCTGAGGCGATGGAGAGTATCGACAAGTTCGCACTGCAGACGCATGTGAACGATCTGGCTCGGCGATATTCTCAGGACAGAGTCAAGCAGGCCCGCTCTTATCTCAAGTCCATCTTTGACGAAGCCATCGAGCAGGGATTCCTGGTAAAAGACCCTACCCGGAAGCTGAAGATTCCCAGGAATCTCCGGCCGAAGGACAAGCAGGTCCTCACCTGGGATCAGTTGAGAGACATCCTCGCAACTGCCGCACGTCGAGACCGGCTGCTGCTGATGCTCGATATGACGGAAGCCCTTCGGCCCAGCGAGCTCTTCGCGCTTCGCTGGATATCGTTCGACAACAAAAACACGTTGTCGTTGACCGAAACCGTGTACCGGCGGAAGCTCCGGCCATTCGGGAAGACTACGAAGAGTCTGGGCAAGGTCCATCTGCCCGATGGGCTCGCCGAAGATCTTCGACAGTGGAAACTGGAGTGCCCCGATCCATCCCCGAAAGCGTTCATGTTTCCGAACGCAGACGGCGGAGTACTGGACCCGGGGAATTATCGCAATCGGGTTCTGAAGCCTCTCGCAGAGGCTCTGGACTTTCCCAAGCTGACCTTCCAGGTGCTCCGCCGAACGATGGCGACCCGGGCACAGAATCTGGGATCGGTGAAGGACATCCAGGCACACCTGCGGCACTCGCGCGCGGATACCACCGCGAACGAGTACATGCAGGAACTCCCTGAGAGCGTGCAGCAGATGGTAGGAACGGTTTACGAGATGCTCATGGCCGGCAAGGCATCGGAGCGGGTCATGTAACCGCTCGGAATTTTGGTGCCATTTGCGTTGAATGGCACCAAATGGCACCAAGTCGGTTGGTCAGCTACTCGTAAATTGTTGATTTGATGGTGGGCGCAGCAGGATTCGAACCTACGACTTCCACCGTGTGAAGGTGGCACTCTACCGCTGAGTTATGCGCCCGACTCTTTCCATTCAAACAGTTGCAGCAACGTCCGTCAACGGCGTGGGAACGGCTGGGAACGGAAGCGATTTCACAAGGCGTGATTGTGCTTCGCGCTTCGCCGGAGTCACCGCCTGGACGTATCTGTCCATCGTGATACTGACGTTCGCGTGACGCAATAGCGCCTGTGTGGTTGCAACGTCCGCGCCCTGGCTTTTGACCAGAGTGCCGAACGTGTGACGCAACGTGTGCCAGCCGATCCGCTTCTGGATTCCTGCTCGCGTTGCGGCGGGCCGGACGTGCTTCTCCATCGCGGCGGTGGGCCAGTACGGTTGCTTCCCGTCCTTGTCCGGGCTGCCGAAGATGTAGTCCGCGTCCTGATTGTACGGACAGCATCCGCGCCAGCGAGTCAGCACGTCAGCCAGTCCCGCGTCCAGCGGGAGCGGCTTGCGGCTGGCTTCCGTTTTCATCTTCCCGATGTGCTGACGCACGATTCCGCGTG
Organism: Acidobacterium sp.; assembly: GCA_003166955.1. Lineage (GTDB taxonomy): Bacteria > Acidobacteriota > Terriglobia > Terriglobales > Acidobacteriaceae > Palsa-343. Next base: position 2,192 of record PMUI01000140.1, on the reverse strand, counting down.
ACAGGCGAATCTCGCCCGCCGCGAACTCCACGTCCTCCCACTTCAACGCAAGCAGCTCCGAGACGCGGAGGCCCGTGGTCACGGCCACATACAGAGCCGTGCGCCATGGGTCCCTCAGCTCGGACAGCAACCCCGCAATCTCATCGGCGGTCAACACCTCGGGGACCTTCGTCCGCTTGGCTGACTGCCGCACGAGAGTGATTGGGTTGCCGCTGGCGAACTCCCAACGCATCGCATGATTGAAAATCGCGTGCATCAAATTTCGCACCTTCGCCTTGCTTCCCGGTGACAGGGTGATGGCATCACCCAGCCAGGACTCAACGGCTACGGCCTTGACCTTGAAAAGCGGGTACTGCTCCCACTTCGGAAGAATCCACGTTCTGAGATACCCTCTATAGACCTCGCCCGTGTACGGCGTTTTGCGGGGCAGCTCATGCAGGATGTAGTGGTCTGCCAGCTCCGCAAACGTGCGGACGGAACTGACATCCCGGTTGATGTCTCTGCGGAGATGTTCGCAAGCCCTGAGCGCGTCAGACTTGGTTAGAAACTCATCCACAGTGCCTATTAGCTCCTTGCGGTTGTGCTGCCCGTCACGATAACGAAACACCCACACATCAGACCCGGCCTTTCGTTTCTCGCGGTACAGACAGCCCTCTTGATACCGTCTGCTCATTGAATTTCCTTTCAGTGAGCAGGCGGACTGGCCTGGCGCGATTGTACCGCCAGCCAGTCGTTAAGTTCACTCGCTCGGAATCGCCAGTAGCGCCCAATGCGATACGCGGGGAGCTGGCCGCGCCGGGCCATGCGCTGTACCGTCTTCGGGTGCAGCCCGCCCAGGAATTTTGCGGCCTCCGATTCACTCAACAACGGCTCAAAAGTCATTCGTGCTCCGTCCTCGGATGTCTCCCCACATCCAAAATGTCCAACTCTCAAAAACCCATGCTGGGGTGGTAGCCCGAAAACTCTGCGGCGCGGCCCGTTCCGAATAATTACTCGTTCAGAATGTCCTCTATCGACTTCTCTTTACTGGGGGGCGTCACGGCAACACACCGCAGGCCCAGCATGGTCAGGACCTTGATCCGGTCACGCCGCAGGGCGTCCAGCCGCTTTGTGGCCGGGTGCGCAACAATACCGGCCTTGGTTTCGATGTACGCGCCGTCCCGTTCTATCGCGGCCCAGGCTTCCACGATGTCCGCCGCGATGGTGGCGGACAATGAAAGCAGCGCACGGTGCCCCGGGCTGACCAGAATGTTGGACGCAGCCAGTTCGCCAATCAGGCGGTCCCACTCAGCGGCGGCACGCGGGGACAGCGTGCTAGGCTTCAGCGGTTGGCCCGGCTGCAAGTGCTTATCTTTCTTCACGGTGCGTGGCATTTATTCCCCCAAAATCACTCTTTTGATTTGCTCCGGCCTCCGAAGCCTAAAGCGTTGATTGCAAACCGCGTTATTCACACCCTATGTAGCGCGTTTCGTAACAGATTGATTCAAAACGGGATGTCTTTTTGCGTGTAGAAATTTGTGATTTGCGGCGCTCTTTTCGGGGTCCTGTTGCAAGATAGAAGGCACACCCATCTTAGGTGTTATCAGTTGTTTGCAGCATGCACAGCTCAACAGCGTCTTGCTGCGTCTTGCTTGATGTGCTTGCATCGGCAATAATTGACTTGACTAACCAATATCCGTAGTGTATCGTATTCTTCATGGACGCCAACAGACGCGAAATCAACAGCCTGCAAGACGCCATCCAGCACTTCAGCGACGAACAGGTGTGCATAGATGAGGTTTCTGCGATGCGTTGGCCAAGTGGTAAGCCCGAATGCCCAGCATGTGGGCATCCTGATCATTACTGGCTTGCTAAGCAGCGCCGCTGGAAGTGCAAAGAATGCTGGAAGCAGTTTTCCGTGAAGGTTGGGACCGTCTTCGAGGATTCTCCGCTCAGTCTGACGAAGTGGCTTCCTGCCCTTTGGCTGGTCGTGAACTGCAAGAATGGCATCTCCAGCTACGAACTCGGCAAGGCTCTGAAGATCAGCCAAAAGTCGGCATGGTTCATGCTGCATCGTCTTCGTCTAGCTCTGCGGGAGGGCGTCGATTCCAAGATGGGCGGCAGTGGTCCTGTCGAAGTCGATGAGACTTTCGTCGGAGGGAAGACCAAGAACATGCACCGCGAGCGCCGCCTGAGAATGCAGACCGCAGAGA
>PMUI01000098.1 GCA_003166955.1 Acidobacterium sp. | reverse complement strand
TGTTGAGCCTCCACAATTAGGGTTTAGCGTATAGCGTTTAGGGTGTAGAAGGCCGTGATCCCGATCCTGCTGGTCATCCTCGCTGTTCCTTCTCTGCTCATCGGAGCGTTGGTGTTCGGGGCGGTAGTTCTGATTCGCCGAAGGAATGCTCAATCCGTCCCTGCGCTGATCTCGCGTGAATCGCCGCAGAGACGCGAGCGCAAGCGCGATCTCAGTTTCATGGCCGGCACCTGGCGGGGCGATCCCGCCTTTGATGAGGCCATCGCCGATCAGGACAAAGTGGACGAAGAACTGTGGCGGTAAAGCTAACGGCTGCTTCTTACTCGATCGCGAACACCGCGTAGACCGTAGCTGATTCTTCCACTTGTTGCGGCCGGATCGCCAGCGGGGGCGGTGGCGGCGCTGGCCTCGACGCGACGGACGCCGATTCGGTGTTCAGATTGCCATAGAATCTCGACACTGGCGTCTGATTGCTCGCGTAGATCAGCGCACCGAGATGCGCGTTCAACCCAGCCGCCATTTGCGTCGCGACTGCTCGCGCGTGGATGAGCGCCTTCTCGGCCGCCTTCGCCTGCAGCCCATTCCTGTCGGCCAAATCCCAAGCGATATTGCCGCTCTGGTTCGCGCCCGCCACGATGGCCACGTGCAGTACCGTCCCCGCATCTTTGGCCGATGCGTTTACGGTCCAGCTCTGCGAAAGAGTGAACTGCTTCTGCGCGCGCTGGTCCGGCGTGCTCTTTTCGTTCTCAGGAAACTCCGTATAGTTGAGCTTCTGATCCTGGCTCTCGATGGCCTTGTCCGCCACGCCTGTCTTCTTCAGCGCGTCGAGAATGGCATTCGACAGCGTCGAGCCCTGGCTGTACGCGGTCGCCGCATCCGGCGCGTAAATCTGAAATCCCACGGTGACAATCGCCGTATCCGCCTCGGCCGAGGCCTTGTCGCTCGCGGTCACCGCGATGGTCCGATTGTTCTTGTCGACCTGAATCGTCTGCGCGCTCGCCGCTGCGACGCAAACCAACCCGACAAAGGCCAGCCCGAGCGAAGTCCGTTTCATGATCTCAACCCTCCGCCCGGATTCTACTCGCAAGCCGTGCCCTGAGCCCGGTGCTCGGTGCCCGGGCCTGCTGTGCTACGCTCAAACTTCGGAGCGGAGGAATCCCCCGCCAACCACCATGGCTCTCGACACCATCGATGCTGCCGCAAAACGAGGCGTCCTTGCCGTGCAGGAGTACGTGGTCCTCTCCGCGCGCGCTGTCAGCGACATCTTCCGCCGCCCCTTCTACCGCGACGACATCTACATGCAGGCCGACATCATCGGCGTCGGCTCTCTCCCCATCGTCATCCTCACCGGCTTCTTCCTCGGCGGCGTGCTCGCCCTGCAGTCCGCCTCCACCCTCCAGCAGTTCGGCGCCGCAGCCTTCACCGGCCAGCTCGTCAGCTTCTCGATGATCAAGGAAATCGGCCCCGTCGTGACCGCGCTCATGGTCTCCGGACGCAACGCCTCCGGCATGGCCAGCGAGCTCGGTTCCATGATGGTCACCGAGCAGATCGACGCCATGCGCTCTCTGGGCACCGATCCGCTGAAGAAGCTGGTGATGCCGCGCATCGTGGCGACCGTTGTGATGCTCTTCTTCCTCGTCATCATCTCCGACGCGGTGGGCATCGCCGGCGGCGGCTTCGTCTCCGTCTTCCTGCTGGGGCAGGACGCCTCGCAGTACTTCCACACCTGCTATCAGTCGCTCGAATATCCCGACATCCTGCAGGGCCTGGTCAAGCCCATTTTCTTCGGCTTCATCATCGCCACCATCGGCTGCTTCTACGGCATGAAGACGCGCGGCGGCACCCAGGGCGTCGGCCGCTCCACCACCCAGGCCGTGGTCTGGTCGTCGATCCTCATCATCACCACCGACTTCATGATCAGCCGGTTCCTCATCGGCATCTTCGGGCGGTAAAATAAATGAGCGGAAATGCAGGCATGAATGGAGGCGCCAACGGAGCAACTCCACCGCAGGCTCCCGGCTCCTCCGCCGAACCCGTTGTCGTCTTCGACGACGTCTCCATCGCCTTCGAGCAAAAGCCCGTCCTGGAAAATATCTCTTTCCAGGTGCGTCCAGGCGAGATGCGGATTCTGCTTGGCCCCGCGGGCGTGGGCAAAAGCGTGCTGCTCAAAATGACCAATGGCCTGCTCCGTCCCGACTCCGGCCGCATTTTCGTCTTCGGAAAAGAAATCAGCGCCATGCACGAGCAGGATCTCTTCGAGCTGCGCGGCGCTATCGGCACCGTCTTCCAGGAAGGCGCGCTCTTCGACTCGCTCAACGTGCGCGACAACGTCGGCTACCGCCTGATGGAGGAGCATCTCCCCGACGACGAGATCACCGCTCGCGCGACCGAGGCGCTGCGCTTCGTCGAGCTGGAACAGACAATCGACAGATTTCCCTCCGAGCTTTCAGGAGGCATGCGGCGCCGCGTCGCCATCGCGCGCGCCATCGTCACGAACCCGAAGCTGATTCTCTACGATTCGCCCACCGGCGGCCTCGACCCGATCACGTCCACGACGATCATCGAGCTGGTGATGAAGCAGCGCGACGTCTCGCACACCAGTTCGCTGGTGGTCACGCATCGCATTCAGGACGCCTTCGTTCTGGCGATGCACCACTTCAATCGCGCGACGAACCAGATGGAAGCGCTGCCGCCGCACCAGACCGACCCCAATACCAGCTTCCTGATGCTGCACCAGGGACGGCTGGTTTTCGACGGCACGACGAAGGAACTGGTCCACTCCAGCGATCCGTTTATCCGGGAGTACATCAGCTGAAAAGCAGGGTGTAGGGGATAGGGTTTAGGGTATAGATCGAGCGGTCGAACCATGGGAACTTTCATCTTCGTCACTTACATCATCGTTGTCCTAATCGCTTTGCCCTGCATGACGATCTGGGGCTGGATGCGATGGTGGAGAGCGAAGAAACCTCGCAATCTTCCTTATTGGCTCTCCTTGGCCGGTTTCTCGTCAGCCACCCTTTCAGAACTGGTAGCCATCTTTTGGATTGCATACTCGCACACAGTCGGCGGCGTTTCCTTCGCGGACTCCAGGCCCGCGAGAATTTATGGCGCGACATTTGTCTGCAGTGGTCTTCTGTCCGTTAGTGGACTCATCTTCGCCCTGGGTGGCATCTGGCGGAAGAATCCGCTCCGCTGGCACTCGGTTACCTGCGCTATGGGGATGATTGTATTTTGGATCGGCATAGCGACTACCGGATAGTGAGGGTTGGGTTTTCTATGCCCTATCCCCTAAACCCTATCCCCTGCCTTTAAGCATTGTCGTGATCGTAGAACCTGAAGAACAGCGACGGCTTCGACACCGGCTCGGCCTTCGCAGCCAGCGCCGCCATCTGCATCTCGTTGAACGGCGTGAAATCCCGCGCGATCTGCACATTTCCCTCAAGCTGCGCGATCGAATCGCAGCCGACAATGATCGTGCTGACTGGCTTCGAGAGCGTGTAGCCGATCGCTTCGCGCATGGTCAGCGTGCCCGGCGTCGGCGCCGGCACCATCCCTTCCCACATGTGCTTCTGCTGCTCCAGCGGCTGCGGGGCCCAGTTCGAAAGCAACCGCCCGCGCCCGGGAATCTTCATCCCGATAATGCCCATCTGCTTCTCGACCGCCAGCGGCAGCAGCTGCTCCTGGAAGGTGAAGTGGTGCGGATCGGCCGCGTTCAGTGCCATCAGGATGCAGTCGAAATCGTGCCGGTGGATCGCCTCGACCAGCGCGTCGGGCCGATAGTGCCCCGTGATCCCGAGATTGCGCACCACCTTTTGCTGCTGCATCTCCAGCAGCGCTTCCATGGCTCCGCCGGGCGCGAAGATGGCGTTGATGTCCTTCATCGTGCCGATGTCGTGCAGCTGCCACAGGTCCACGTGATCCGTGTTCAGCAGCTTCAGCGACTCGTCGATCATCCGCATCGACCCCTCGTGGGTGCGCTCCTTGGTCTTGGTCGCGAGGAAGGCCTCGCTGCGGCGCGTCTTCATCACTTCGCCCACGTAGCGCTCGCTCCAGCGCATCGGTCCGCCGTAGATCGACGACGTGTCGATGTAGTTCACGCCCAGATCGAGCGCGCGGTTGATGATCGGCACCGCGATTTCGGCGTTGTTCGGCTTCTCGAGCGACGCCTGCCCGCCCAGAGAAAAAACCCCAACCTTGTAGCCGGTCCTGCCCAGGTTCCTTGTCGGCATCGCATCCTGCGTGCGCGGGTTGTTGGGCAGTCCACTCGGCATCGCGGACAGCGTCGAGGCGCTTGTGGCGCGCGGCAAAGCAGCTCCCGTGAGTACGGCGGCTGCGGCTGCGGTGGTTCCCTTCAGGAATGCGCGGCGATCCTGGTTCTTTCCCATGGCGGGCCCCTCCTGCGAGGCAACAAACCGTTTTACCACACGGCAATCACGTTGGGATTGACTCCTCGCCTTGTCACTGGTTACGAGCGCCCCGCCGCAATCCGCTTCCCAAAAACAAAAGAGGGATGGCATCGCGCCATCCCTCTCATTGCCGCTTCGTCAGCGATTAGCGGCCGTGCGGGTGTCCCTTGTCGCCGCCCTTGTCTCCACCACCGCCCTTCGGATGCTCGCCGCCGCCGGATGGCTTGCTCTCGGGGTGCGAGGCAGGCCGATTCTCCGGTGTGGGATGACCCTGGTTGTTATTCGGCGCCGTCGGCCGGTTGTTATTATTCACCGGCGGACGGTAGGTGTTGTTATTGTTCGGCGTCGTGGGCCGGTTGTAATTGTTGTTCGCCGGCGGACGGTTGTTGTTATTGTTGTTTGGCGTTGTCGGCCGATTGTAGTTGCCGTTGTTCGGCGTGTTCGGGCGGTTGTAGTTGCCGTTGTTCGGCGTGTTCGGGTGATTGTAGTTGCCGTTATTGGGCGTGTTGGGGCGGTTGTAGTTTCCGTTCCCCGGCGTACGGTTGTTGTTCACGCCACGGTTGTAGCCGTTGGCTTCCCCGCGGTTGTAGCCGTTGCGCTCGCCCGCCGCATAAGCAGCATGCGCCGCATGCACGTTGTAGTCGCGCGCTCCCGGTGCGCGGTCAAAGCGGCCATAGTAGCCGTGGTTCACGACCGTCGCGCTGCGCGAAACCCACATACCATGGCCATAAGCCAGGTACGGGTGTGGGCCCCACCCTAAACCCCAGCGTCCCCATCCCCAGCCATAGCCGCCCCAGACGCCAACGGCAACGCCGACACCAAAGCCGAATCCGAAGCCAGCCCTCCATCCAAAAGGCGGCGGAGGCGCATACCACGCGTAGTACGGACGGAATCCCCAGTACGCCCACGGATCGTAGTAGGGCACATAGACCACAGCCGGATTGGCCGGCTCGATCACGATGTCATCGGGCGCGTAGGTCACAGCCAGCTGCTGGGTCGACTGCAGATGACCCGCCTGATAGGCCTGCTGCCGCAATCCCTGCACCGCATTCATCACGTCCTGCGGCTGGTTGTAGTAGGCGTTGCCCAGATTGGTCGTCCACTCGAGGTTCTTGTCCATGTTCGCGAGCACCGAGGGAAACGCGCACAGCGCCTTCACGCTGGGATCCCACGACTGCCCGTTCACCATCTGCGCAATCTGATCCGGCGGCGCTCCGCCCTGCGACTGCACGAAGCGATCGGCTTCCACGACCTGCGTCGGATACGTCGACGCCGCCAGCACCTGCGCGACCAGCGAGTCAGGGTAGAGCGCGATCGGCGCCACCAGCTCGTTCAGCTGATCGGGGCTTAGCGCATTCCAGGACTGCGGCGGCGGAGCGGCGTCGTCCGGAGGCGGCGCGCCCTGATCGGGCGGCGGACCCTGCTGCTGGTCCGGAGGCGGGGGCGGCGCTTCCTGGGCAAACGCCGAAACCTGCGCAATCCCCATCGGAATCATCAGGCCCACCAGAGCCAGCGCGATGCCGCGTTTTGAAATTTCAAGGGAGTCTGCGGCGAGTCGGCGCATCCACTTGCCGGCCGTGGGTCGAAACTCGAAAAGTTCTTTCATGGAAGGTCCCTCTTGAGCCCTTTCCGGGCCATTCATTTCGGAGCGGCCCCCGGAACCTTTTTGTCCGGGCCTGCTCAGCCTATGGGAAACCGATTGGCGCATTTAAGTTGCGTCAATCCCAGTGGATCAACCGCCTCCTTTATATTACGGAATCGAAGAACCTGCGCAGGATGCGGGCAACCAGCTCGGGCTGCTCAAAGGGCGCAAAATGCCCCGCCTCGGGAATCTCGTTATACTCCGCGCCGTAGCCGCCATTGCGAATCTGCTCGGCCAGCAACTTCATATCCGCGGGTGTACTGTTTGGATCCTCGCTGCCTGCAATCACGCAGCAGGGCAGCCGCAACGTGCGCGCGGTTACCACAGAGTCGGGCCGCGCTGCGAGACCCTGCTGCACAGCGATGATCGACTCCACCGGAACGGCCTGCATCATCTCGCGCGCCTCAGCGACTTTCTCCGGCCAGCGCCGCCGCGCCGCGGACCCGATGAGCGTCTCGAGATTCGATTCGATGAACTCCGCTGTGCCCCGCTCCCGGACCTTCGCGATAGTCTCCTCGCGCCTGGCCCGCGCGGCCTCGGTGTCCGCTTGCGGCTTCGAACAGCAAAACGCGAACGCCTCCACGCGCACCGGCATCGTCCGCCAAATTCCGAACAGCGTGTAGCCGCCAATCGAGCAGCCCCCGAACAGCGCTTTACCAATCTCCAGATGATCGAGCAGCCGCCCCGCATCCGCTGCCAGTTTCTCCACAGTGATCGGCCCTTCGCCCAGTTCCGACTGCCCATGGCCGCGCAGATCGGGCACGATCACCCGGTACGTGCCGGCGAGAATCTCCGCCACCGGCATCCAGAAGCGATGATCCACCGGCGTCGGATGCAGCAGGATGACTGCCGGACCACCGCCGAGGGCGGTGTAGAAGAGCTTCGATCCGTCGGAGTAGTAGAACATGCGATTCAAATGGCGGGCGACCATGAGACAGCCTTCAGGTTATGCCAGTTTCGCTCCCGAGATGTTGTATTGACACATGTATGTACATATTGCGACAATGCATAGTCAGCGGGTCGAGTGCGTTTTGAGTACGACGAGCGGAAGAACCGGCAGAATCTCGCGAAGCACGGCGTCGATTTCAGGACCGCTCAGATCGTTTTTGAAGATCCATACGCGTTGAGTCGGCGGGATGAAGTCCATGACGAGGAAGAACGCTACATCACGCTCGGCGAGATCGCTCCGGGCGTCGTGCTCTTCGTCGCGCACGCGGCGTTTGCTGCGGCGGATGGGGAGGAAGTGATTCGGTTCATATCGGCTCGTGCCGCCACGAGCAGGGAGAAGAAGTCTTATGAGGAAGCTAACAAAGGAGCAGAAGCGACAAATCGCCACCATCGCCGCAAAAAAGGACGCCGGCATTGACCTCACGGAAATGCCGGAAGTGACAGACTGGACGGCAGCCGAGATGGGGAAGTTCTATCGGCCACCCAAAAAGCCAGTCACAATGCGACTGGACACTGACGTCGTGGCGTGGCTCAAGAGCTATGGACGCGGGTATCAGACGCGCGTCAACCACCTGCTGCGCCACGCTATGGTCAGTTCGCGGCAGGGGGCACAAAAGAAGCAAAAATCCGCCTGAGCGCCTTCCCGCCCTACTGGCTGGGCGGCTGATACGGCGGTGGAGGCGGCATCGGAGGCATCGGAGGCAGCATCAGCGGCTCCTCCGGCATCACGATCCAGAAAATAATGTAGGCCAGCAATCCCGAGCCGCCACCGAACACCGTCAGCAGCACCGTGATCACGCGCACCCACACCACATCCCACGCGTAGGCATCCGCCAAACCCTGGCAGACGCCTGCAATCATCCGGCCCATGCGCGGCCTCACCAGCCGCGTCACCGAGGTGGTCGGATAATTCGGATAATACGGCGGCGGGACGAACGGCGGCTGCATCTGCGCGCCGCAACCCGGGCAGAACCGGGCGTCATCGGCGAGACTCTTTCCGCAACTCCTGCAAAACACAGCCATAGCCATTCCTCCCTCGGAGCTTACCGTGATCCTTCGCTCCGATGCAAAAACCTCGCACGCCGCTCGTGCCGAACCCGTATTCACCGGGCCACCACGCCTTCAGCGTACAGTGACAATACGCGCGGCAGCCCTCTGGGGTTCCTTTGAAGCCACCCCTTTTAAGCCACCTTTGAAGCCCCCCCGAGCAGCCGCCGGCCCGGTCCCCGCACCTCCGCATCTAAACAGTGCATCGACTCAGAAAACCGGAGAAGAACTTCATGCGTCTGCAGGGAAAGGTCGCCATCGTCACCGGAGGCGGCTCCGGCATCGGTCAGGGCATCGCCAAACGCCTCGGCTGCGAAGGCGCCAGGGTCATCATCGACTACGTCGGCAGCGAAGCCGGCGCCGACGACACCCGCCGCGCTATCGAGGCCTGCGGCAGCCAGGGTGAAGTCGTGCAGGCCGACGTGACCAAAATGGACGATGACCGCAAGCTGGTCGACACTGCGTGGGACCGCTTCGGCTCCGCCGACATCCTTGTCAACAACGCCGGCATGGAAAAGCGCTCCGACTTCTGGGACACCCCCGAGGACGAATACGACAAAGTCATGGCCGTCAACCTCCGCGGCCCGTTTTTCCTAACCCAGGCCTTCGTGCGTCGTTTGCGCGAGGCACAGAAACCAGGCCGCATCGTCAACATCAGCTCCGTTCACGAAGACATGGCCTTCCCTGGCTTCACCACCTACTGCTGCAGCAAGGGCGGCCTGCGTATGATGATGCGCAACCTCGCCGTCGAGCTTGGGCCCCTGGGCATCACCGTCAACAACATCGCGCCTGGCGCCATCGCCACGCCCATCAACAAAGCCCTGCTTGAAGACAAGCCCAAACTCAACGCGCTCCTGAAAAACATTCCCCTCGGCCGGCTCGGCACGCCCGAAGACGTCGCTGGCATGGTCGCCTTCCTCGCCTCCGACGACGCATCCTATATATCCGGCGCTACCTTCCTCGTCGATGGCGGGCTGATGCGCAGTTATCACGAGCAATAAGTTCTCCTTATGGCCTCGAAGATCGAAGACTACGCTCTGATTGGCGATTGCGAAACGGCCGCCCTGGTCAATCGCGAAGGCTCCATCGACTGGCTCTGCTGGCCCGACTTCTCCTCCTGCGCCTGCTTCGCCGCTCTGCTCGGCTCGGAAAAACACGGCTACTGGAAAATCTCCCCCGCGGGCGAAGGCTGGAAATCCACCCGCAAATATCGCGACCACACCCTGATTTTGGAAACCACCTTCGAGACCGACGAAGGCTCCGTCCGCCTCATCGACTTCATGCCCATCCGCGAACACAACTCCGACGTCGTCCGCATCGTCGAAGGCCTTCGCGGCACCATGAACCTCGCCATGGCCCTCTCCCTCCGCTTCGACTACGGCCGCACCGTTCCGTGGGTCACAGCCACCGAAGACGGCATTCGCGCCGTCGCTGGACCGGGAGTTGCGGTGCTCCACTGTTCCGTGCCGGTGCATGGAGAGCACCTGCACACGGAAGCAAACTTCACTCTGAACGAAGGCCAGCGCGTGTGGTTCACCCTCACCTATGGCGAGTCCTTCGTTCCCGATCCCGAGCCCATCGACGCGGAGCAGGCCCTCGAAGACACCGAGCAGTTCTGGACGCGCTGGATCTGCAAACTCCAGTACGACGGCGAATATCGCCACCCAGTCGAGCGTTCGCTGATCACCCTCAAGGCCATGACCTTTCGCCCCACCGGTGGTCTGGTCGCGGCTATGACCACATCGCTGCCTGAAGCCATCGGCGGCCCGCGCAACTGGGATTACCGCTACTGCTGGCTGCGCGATACCACCTTCACCCTCCTCGCCATGACCAACGCCGGCTACTTCGATGAAGCCGAGGCATGGCAGGACTGGCTCCTGCGCGCCGTCGCTGGCAGCCCCGACCAGGTACAGATCATGTATGGCCTTAAAGGCGAGCGCCAGCTGGTCGAATGGGAAGTCGACTGGCTGCCCGGCTACGAAGATTCACGCCCCGTGCGCATCGGCAACGCCGCTGCCGATCAGATTCAGCTCGACATCTACGGTGAATTGCTCGACACCTTCTATCACGCCTTCAGCGGCATGGGCCGCCATACCGAAGAAGACTTCCGCGTCCTGATCCTGCTTCTCGAGCATCTCGAAACCGTCTGGCAGCTCCCCGACGAAGGAATCTGGGAAACCCGTGGAGGCCCGCAGCAATTCACCTATTCGAAAATGATGGCGTGGGTCGCTTTCGACCGCGCCATCCTCATTGCACAACGCCTCGGCTCGGAGTACCCCATCGAGAAGTGGCAGAAGTTGCGCGACACCATCCATGATCAGATCTGCCGCAACGCCTTCGATAAAGAAAAAAACAGCTTCGTTCAGTTCTATGGATCCCAGCAATTAGACGCGTCATTGTTACTCATGCCCATCGTCGGCTTCCTGCCTGCCTCCGATCCGCGCATCCGCGGCACCATCGAAGCCGTCGAGCGCGAGCTTATGCCCGGCGGATTGGTTCTGCGTTATGACACTGCGAAGGTGCAGGACGGGCTCCCTCCCGGCGAAGGCGTCTTTCTCGCCTGCAGCTTCTGGATGGTCAGCTGCCTCAAAGCCATCGGCCGCGAGCCGGAAGCACGCACCCTCTTCGACCGGTTGCTCAGCCTCTCCAATGAGCTCGGTCTGCTCTCGGAAGAATATGACGTCGGGCGCAAGCGGCTGGTCGGCAATTTCCCCCAGGCCTTCTCGCACATTTCCCTCATCAATGCCGCGTTCGATCTCGAAGGCCGTGATGGAGCTCGCCGGCGAGCCCACAACCACGACCCCGCGCAAGTGGAAGTCAAAGCCTGATCCCGGTCTTCCCGAATACGTTCATCCAACCGTTACGATTGATCATCGAGGCCCGCTGAATGCATTGCTTTCGTCTTTGGGCGCCCAACGCCAAAAAAGTCAGCGTCCAAATTGCCAAACAGAAGCACCTGCTCGAAAAGCAGGACGGAGGCTGGTGGCAAGCCGACATCGACGCTGCCGGCCCCGGCGTGGACTACGCGTATTTCCTCGACGACCCCGCCCTCGACGATCAGGCCCTCGCACTGCCCGATCCGCGCTCCCCGTGGCAGCCCAACGGCATCCACGGCTCATCGCGCCTCCTCGATCACGCCGCTTTCCGATGGACCGACGACGCCTGGGAAGCGCCGCCCTTCTCGAGCGCCATCATCTATGAACTCCACATCGGTACCTTCACCCCGGAAGGCACGCTCGACGCCGCGCAAACCAAACTCGATTCCCTGCGCGAACTCGGCATCACCCACGTCGAGCTGATGCCCGTCAATTCCTTTCCCGGAATTCAAGGATGGGGCTACGACGGCGTCGACCTCTTCGCGCCGCACCAGCCCTACGGTTCGCCCGAATCCCTTAAACGATTCATCGACGCTTGCCACGCGAAGGGCCTCGCTGTCTTGCTCGATGTCGTATACAATCACCTGGGCCCCGACGGCAATTACCTCGGCAAATTCGGCCCGTACTTCACGAATGCCCACCACACGCCGTGGGGCGACGCCGTCAACCTCGAAGACGCCGGCTCGCACGAAGTCCGCCGCTTCTTCTGCGACAACGCGCTGATGTGGCTCCGCGATTACCACTTCGACGGCCTCCGCCTCGATGCCGTCCACGCCTACATGGATCGCTCCGCGATCCATTTCATGGAGCAACTCGGCGCCGAGGTGCATGCGCTCCAGGCGCACACCGGCCGCAACTATGTAGTCATCGCCGAAAGCGATCTCAACGACCCGCGACTCGTCACCGCGCGCGAAGCCGGCGGCTACGGGGTCCCCGGCGCACCCGCAGTTGGCGCGCCGGGGTGTGGCTACGGCCTCGACGCGCAGTGGAGCGACGACTTCCACCACTCCCTCGTCACCGCGCTCACCGGCGATCGCAGCGGCTACTACGCTGACTTCGGATCCCTCGCCGACCTCGCCAAATCTCTCCGCGACGTCTTCGTCTACGACGGCCGCTACTCGCCCTACCGTGATCGCATTCACGGCCGCCCCGTCGTCAACCTGCCCGCCTCGCGCTTCCTCGGCTACTCGCAGGACCACGACCAGGTCGGCAACCGCGCCAAAGGCGAACGCCTCGCGCACATCGTCAGCAACGGCCGTGCAAAAATCGCCGCGGCCCTCACGCTCACCGCGCCGTTTGTCCCGATGCTCTTCCAGGGCGAAGAATGGGCCGCGTCGTCGCCCTTCCAATACTTCACCAATCACGAGCCGGAATTAGGCCGCCTCGTCTCCGAAGGCCGCAGGAAGGAATTCGCCGCCTTTGGTTGGAACCCCACCGACATCCCGGATCCCCAGGACCCCGGCACCTTCCAGCGCTCGAAACTCAACTGGGACGAGCGCACCACTCCGCCTCACGCCGAAATGCTGGAGTGGTACCGCAAACTCATCGCCCTCCGCCATGCCACGCCCGACCTCACCGACCCTGATCTCTCCCACGTCGAAGTTCGCTTCAGCGAAGAAGCGAAGTGGGTCCTCATGGAGCGCGGAGCGGTCACCGTCGCCTTTTCCCTCGCCACGAATCCCGTTCAGCTCGAAGTTCGCTCCGGATCGACGATCGCCCTCGGCTCCTCATCCGAAATTCATCTCAGCAACAACTCCCTCACCCTCCCAACAGATTCGCTCGCTGTTCTAACATCCGAATAGCTCGGAGATGCCCAACCTGAAACGTCGAACAAACTCGAAGAAATCGAAGCGCACAAAACCTGCGGCAAAAGGCGTGAAGGAGAATCTCGCGGAATTTCTGATGAACTCGCCCCTTCGCGGTTCAGGTCTGCGCATCGAGCGGCTGTCGGGACGCATGCGCCCCGTGGATCTATGAGCAACGCCCCGGGAGCGTCTCGATGACCGCCATCGAGTTCTCCCTCATCCTCCTCGTCAGTTCCATCGCTGCCGGCCTGCTCGGCGCGCTCAGCGGACTCGGCGGCGGCGTGGTCATCGTGCCGGTTCTCACTGTCATCTTTCACGTCGACATCCACTTCGCCATCGGCGCCTCGCTCGTCTCCGTCATCGCGACGTCTTCGGGAGCCGCGGCCGCCTACGTCCGCGAAGGTTTTTCGAACATACGCGTCGGCATGTTCCTCGAAATCGCCACCACCCTCGGCGCGCTGCTCGGAGCATGGCTCACCACACGCGTCCCCACGCACTCCATCGGATTCATCTTCGGCATTGTGCTCCTCTACTCCGCGTACGCCTCAGTCAAGCAGCGCCACGAAGTCCTCACCCAAAAGCCCGATCCCCTCGCCCTCCGCCTCAGGCTGCAGGGGAGCTTCCCCTCCAGCCCAACCACTCATCAGGACTACGTTGCACAGCGCGTCCCCGCCGGCTTCGGTCTGATGGCACTCGCCGGCACGCTGTCGGGGCTCCTCGGCATCGGCTCCGGCGCCGTCAAAGTCATCGCCATGGACCAGGCCATGCGGCTGCCCTTCAAAGTCTCCACCACCACCAGCAATTTCATGATCGGCGTCACCGCCGCAGCCAGCGCCGGACTCTATCTCCGCAGCGGTTATCTCGCACCCGCGCTCGTCATGCCCGTCATGCTCGGCGTGCTCCTGGGCTCGCTCATCGGCTCGCGCCTGCTCGTCCGTGCCCACGTCCGCACCCTCAAGCTCGTCTTCGCCCTCGTGATCGCCGCGCTCGGCGTCGAGATGATCGTCAACAGCCTGACCGGCAAACTGTGAGCTCGCCCATGAACACTCCCACTCCGCAACCCGCGCCGAACACGACCTGGACCGATCAGCGCATTGAGATCCTGGTTGGAGTCATGCTCCGCACCGGCGTCATGCTGGCAGCCGCCATCGTCCTCACCGGCGGCATCCTCTACCTGGCGCACGCCAGCGGTCCGCGACCGGACTACGCGCATTTCCACGCCGAGCCGGCAGAGTTCACGCACTTCAGCGGCATCATCCACGGCGTCGCGGCCCTCAATCCCGAGAGCATCATCATGCTCGGGCTGCTCGTCCTTATCGCCACACCTGTCGCCCGCGTCATCATGTGCATCGTTGGATTTCTCTTCGAGCGCGACCGCCTCTACACGGCGGTCAGCATGATTGTCCTGGCGATCCTGCTCTACAGTTTGTTCCTGCACAAATAGCGAATATGCCGCAGCCTTTTCGGCTTCAGCTACCGGCTACAGGCCACAGGCTACCGGCTGCTTTCAAATCGGCGCCAGCATCCGCACCAGCACAAAGATCGCTACGCCAGCGAAGAACACCAGCGCCATCCGCACGCCCGGCTCGCGATTCACCTCAGGCACCAGGTCCGTCGCCGCAACATAAATTGCCACGCCCGCCGACAGCGGCAGTCCCGCCTGCACCCACCGCGGCAGCAATCCGATAATCAGCACCCCCGCAATCGTCGCGGCGGCAAGCACCACCGCCGACACCACCGCCGTCCGCCGCGTCTGCCCCGACGCCAGCATCACCGACGCTATCGTGAAACCCTCCGGCACCTTGTGCAGGATCATCGCCACAAAAATCATCCATCCCAGCGCATTCGACAGCACGAACCCTGAGGCGATCGCCACGCCATCGAAAAACGCGTGCGCCGCCAGGCCGCACAGCACCGACCACCCTGTGCGCCGGTGCAGAAATTCGTGCGCGTGTGTCTCTTCGCCAAAATGAAAATGCGGCGTAATAGTGTGCTCCAGCAGATGAATGGCGCAGTATCCGGCCAGCACCAGCGCCGGCGCCCACAGCGGCGAAAACTTGATGCTCTCCGGCAGCATGTCCAGAATCGCCACCGCCATCATGAAGCCCGCGCCCAGCGCAATCGAGTAGCGCAGATACTTCTGCGTCCAGTTGCGCTGCACCAGCACCACGCCGCCGACAATGTCGGCGACTGCAGCCAGGCTTCCAAGCACCAGAGGAAGAATCATCGCGAGCTTTCCACTAATCGTTCAACGCTAACCGGTTTTCAGCTAACCGGTTTTTAGCTAACCGGCGCTTAGCTGACCGCTAACCACTATGCCTAATGTGCAGCACGTCGCCATCCTGCACCAGATAGTCTTTGCCCTCGAGCCGCAGCGTTCCCTGCGAACGCGCCGCCGCCTCCGACCCCGCCGCCAGCAGCGTGTCCCAGTGGATCGTCTCCGCGCGAATGAAATGCTTTTCGAGATCGGTATGGATCGCTCCCGCCGCTTCCTGCGCGCGCGAGTTCGCCGGCACCGTCCACGCGCGGCACTCGTCCTCGCCGACGGTGAAGAAGCTGATCAACCCCAGCAGCTCATAGCTGCGCCGGATCAGCCGCACCAGCCCGCTCTCCTTCAGCCCATACGACGCCAGAAACTCCGTAGCCTCCTCGTCCTCCATCTCCGACAACTCGGCTTCCACCTTGCCGCAGAACGCCGTCGCGCCCGCATTCGGCCGCGACGCAATCTCTGTCAGGCCATACTTCGCCGCAGCCGCCTCCAGGTCCGCTCCCAGCGTCATGCTCTCCGACACGTTCACGGCGTACAACACCGGCTTCTGCGACAGGAACATGAATCCGCGGATCAGCTTCTTCTCCTCCGGGGTCATCTCCATTTCCCTCAGCGGCGTCTCTTGCTCCAGCGACGCCTTGCAGCGGATGAGCAGCGCGTTCTCCTTTTCGAGATCCGGCGTCCGCATCTTCTTCAAATCTTTTTCGAGCCGCTCCAGCCGCTTCTCTACCTGGGTCAGGTCGCTGAGCATCAGATCGAACTCCACGCTTTTCGCATCGCGCAGCGGATCGATAGCGCCCACATGCGGAATCGAATCGTCCTCAAACGCGCGCAGCACGTGGATCAGCGCGTCCACCGTGCGCAGGCTGGCCAGGAACGCCGTCTCCTTCAGCGCCTCCTGCCCGATCGCCGCGACGTCGGCGTACTCCACCGTGGCGTGGATCAGCTTCTTCGGGTTGTACTGTGCCGCAAGCCGGTCCAGCCGGTCGTCTGGCACCTTCGCCACGCCCAGATGCGCCTCGCGCGAATACCCGCGGTCGTCGACGTTCACCCGCGTCAGAATCCTGAACAGAGAAGTCTTGCCTACCTGCGGCAGGCCGATAATGCCGGTTTTCATTGTGATCCCAGGAAGAACTTATGATCGCTCAAGCCAATTCTCGATCATATGTCATCCGGATTGAAGCAATGCCGCTCCCCTCACCCCAGGATCGTTCGCCGCCCTCCCAGCCACAACCGCCCGAACACCAAAACCACCAGCACCATCGCGCACCACGCGAACCAGTCCCCCAGCAGCAGGAAGAGCGTTCCATCGTGCCCCGCGGGAACCTCCGCCAGCAGCGTCGCAAACTCGGACGCATTGCTCGCCGTCTGGCCCACCACGCGTCCGCGGTCGTCGCTCGCATACAGCAACCCGTTTCTCGCCGCCCGCACCAGGCTGAACCCGTCTTCTACCGCGCGCATCCGCGCGATGTGCCCATGCCAGAAGCCGTCGATCTTAAAGTCCCACGCTGGCGACAGCATGAGCCCCGCGCCCGCGCGCCCATAACCCCGCGCCGGCTCGGTGAAGTCCATGTCTTTGCAGATCGCCACTCCCCACGTCCCACCAGCCGCCGTACCCATGCCCCTGAACAGCGTCCGCGACGTCCCTGGCGTAAAGATGTTCTCGAAGGGCGGCAGCAGGTGCTCCTTGTCGTAGCTCGCGACCGGCCTCCCCGGCGCGTACACCCGCGCCTCGTTGTGCCGCACCGCCCCCGACCGGTGATTCACTCCCACCACCAGCATCGCGCCCGTCCGGTCCGCGACCCCCTGGAGGATCGCATCCACCTTCCCCACATCCGGATCGACCACCACTCCCATGTTCTCCGGCATCACCACCACCTGCGCCCCGCGCGCGATCAGTTCCCCCGCCTGCTGCGCGTACACCCCGAACAGCCGCGCCGCGTGCGCACCCGGCGCCGCTACACCCGCGTTCGCCCCCACGTCCGACGCCACCAGTCCTACCTTCACCTCCGGCCCAGGCTGCCCCACCGCCAGCCGCGCCGCGCCAAAGATCAGCACCGCCGCCACCAACCCCACCGTCGCTCCCAGAACCCGCACCGCCGATCCTCGCGCCTCTCCCCACAGATGAATCCCCAGCGCCAGCCCGGCCGGAAACAGCAACAGCACAAATCCCATCCCCCATGGCCCGGTGAGCGACGCCACCTGCAGGAACGGTAGAAAATTCAGCTGCGAGTATGCGAGGCAACCCGCCGATCCATGCGGCCACAGCAGATTCCGCATGAATTCAAACGTCACCCACACCGCCGGCAACGCCACCCACGCGCTCCACACCGCTCCCCGCCGCGCCAGCCCGCGCAGCAGCAGCACGCCCAGGGCGAACACCAGCGCCTCCGTGCTGAAGAAAAGCAGACACCCAATGAACGGCACGCCGCCCTGGCGTATGTAACCGAGCAGATTCAGGCATCCCACCAGCCAGGCCGCAAACGCGACGATCCCCGCCTGCCACGCGCGGTTCCGCAGCGCATACACCAGCACCGGCAGCGGAGCCACCCACATCAGCGGCCAACGCGGCATCAGGCCGTTGCCCCAATACACCGCCGCCGCTGTCAATGCAGCCGCCAGCAGCGCAATCAACCCACTCCGCAACTTACCGCCGGATTCCATGGAAATATCTCCCGAATGCTCGATGGCACAGCGCCCGAAATTCCTTTTCACTCAGCCCCACACGTCCGCCCACGTACAGCATGGCCAGGCCCTGGATCAAAGCCCCCGTCTCAAACGTCATCTCCCACGCATCGTCGTCGCGAAAGACCCCATCCCGCATCCCCGCGTCGAACGCCGCCGCCGCAAAGTTCGCCGTCGGCGATTTCCCCGCGCGAAAATCCTCCGGAAACCGCCGCGCCCCCTCGCGCCTCCGCAAAAACATCAGCTCGAACAGCCGCGGCTTCTCCAGCGCAAAATCCAGAAACACGTCCACCACCTTCATCACCCGCGCCTCGGCCTCCACTGGCATCCGCGTGCTCGCCAGCCGCGCCGCCAGCGCCCCGAACCCCGCGTCGGCCAGCGCGTTCAGCAGGCCATCCCGATCCGCAAAGTGGCGATACACCGCCATGGGCGTGATCCCAACAGCCTTCGCCACGCGCCGCATGGTCACGGCCTCCGCGCCTTCCCGGTCCAGCAGTTTCCTGGCTGCCGATGAAATCCTGCCTGCAGTTGAGATCCTTCCCATGTCTACGGTGTATACCGCAACAGCGTATACGCTGTATACCCAGCCGCGGTTCCCTCCTTCCCGCCGCGGCCGCCCCGCAACCCAACGTTGTCGTCGCAGCCAATGTTGAACGCGTTGGTTCTCAACCGGAAATATAGGCCGCCATTCCATTGACCCCGCCTCGCCACCCGTATCGAATAACAATAGGGTCTGTTGTTACTGCCGTCATCTCGGAAGACGTGCCTCGGAAAGATCCGTTCTGCAGTACAGTTTTTGCGGGAGCCGCAAACACAACCCGGCAAACATGAGAGCACGCGTGAGAGCGTGCCCGTTTTGTCTCGCGTCCTGACAGTTGCGAAAGGCCCTTGAGGAATGACCTTAGGGATCGCGGTCCCGTTTCCGGGCGGCTCCATCCTCTGCGCCGATTCGCGCATCGCGGCCAACGACGGCTCGTCGGCCGCCGAAAACGATGCCGCCCTCATGTCCGTCACCTCGGGCAAACGCATCTTCGCCATCACCTACGCGGCTAAGGATCCTCGCGCCGGCAAAATGCTGGCCTCTGAAATCGCCTCGGTGGCCTGCAACGCCGCCAGCCGCCAGGACATCGTTCCAGGCATCAAGCGCGTCATGGGCGACTGGTTCCGCTCCTACGGCGTCGCCCAGATTCCGTCGATGCAGTTCCTCGTCGCCAGCAATTCCACCGACGACAACTCCGGCCGCGTCCTGCTCTGCGAGCCGCCCTCCACCGTGATGGAAACCTTCGGCCCCTGCGTGGTCGGCGCCGGCGCGCGCCCCATCAACCCCATGCTCAAGCTCCTCACGCCTCGCTACAACGAGAGCTTCAGCCTCCGCTCCACCGTCCTGCGCCTGACTTACCTCAACTATCTCGCCCGCAAGTACGACTCCTCCATCGGTGAGGAAACCGAGCTGATCGTCCTCTCCAACCGCGGCTCCTTCACCTACATCGACCGCAGGGAACTCAAGCAGGCCGAGGGCCTCGGCGAAAAAGTCGACGCGCTCCTGCTCGACATGGCCCGCCAGGTTCTCTCCGCGGAAATGGAGTCGAACCCGCAGACCATCGCCGAAGAATTCCTCCGCGGCTATTTCGATGTCATGGAGCAGAACCCACAGGTCTACTTCCCCTCTCTCGCCTATCTTGACAGGGTCACCAGCTCCGCCGCGGCTGGACCGGTCGCCGTGCCCATGCCCACTGGCACCCTGGGCTGATTTCCCCAGCGCTCAACGCGACCCCAATCCCGCCGGACGCATCACCCGTCGCAAGCCGCTCCTGGCTCCGGCTCCCAGCTCCCAGCTCCAAGCTCCAAGCTCCAAGTGTTACAATACGTCACATTCAGCGAACCGACCCCGGCTTGCGCACGTAAATTGACGTACGGGCTCCGTTTCCCAAGGCGCCAGAACTCCAACTCCGAAGGCAGCAGACACCATGAGCGACTTCCTCAGCGACCTCCGCTACTCCTTCCGCATGCTCATCGGCAACCCGGCCTTCACCATCACCGCCATCGCCGCGCTCGCCCTCGGCATCGGAGCCAATACCGCGATCTTCACCGTCGTCGACGCGGTCCTGCTCAAGCCGCTCGCCTATCCCGACCCCGACCGCATGGTCCAGCTCATGAATGTGGAGCCGGACGGCAATTGGTCCGGCGCCTCCCCCACCAAGTTCAACAACTGGCGCGCGCAAACCAGCGTCCTCGAGAACGTCACCGCCTACGATTTCGGCGGTCCCGGCTTCAACCTCACCGGCGCTGTCCCCGAACAGGTCCACGGCCTGCATGTTTCCGAAGCGTACTTCCGCCTCTTCGGCGCGCCGGTCATCCTCGGCCGCACCTTCACGCCACAGGAAGACGCGCCCAACGGCGGCAAAGTCGTCGTCATCGGCTATGGACTCTGGCAGCGCAAATTCGGCGGCAACCCCAACATCGTTGGCACCGCGATCTCGCTGGGCAACGAGCCTTACACCATCCTCGGCGTCATCGGAAGAACCTTTCCCTCCGATCCCCCGGCCGACATCTGGCTCCCGTTTCAGATCGACCCCAACAGCACCAACCAGGGCCACTACTTCATGGTCTCCGCGCGCCTCAGGCCTGGCATCACGCTCGCCCAGGCGAACGCCCAGCTCAAGCTCGCTTACGGCGAATTCCGCCGCCGCTGGCCCCTCGCCGACCCCAAAGCCAGCTTCGGCGTCCAGCCTCTCCGCGACACCATCGTCGCCGATGCGCGTTCCTCCCTCCTGGTTCTTCTCGGAGCCGTCGGCTTCGTCCTCCTCATCGCCTGCGCTAACGTCGCCAATCTGCTCCTCGTCCGTGCCACAGGCCGCAAGCGTGAATTCGCCATCCGCGCCGCCATGGGCGCCGGCCGCGTTCGCATCGTTCGCCAGTTGCTCACCGAGAGCATCGTCCTCTCCCTCACCGGCGGTATCCTCGGGCTCATCCTCGGCTACGCCGGAGTCCGCGCCTTGCTGTCCCTCGGATCGGCGAACCTTCCCCGCGTCGGCGAAAATGGCGCCGCCGTCGGCCTCGACTGGCGCGTCCTCGCCTTCACCCTCAGCGTCTCGCTCCTCACCGGTATTCTTTTCGGACTCTTCCCCGCCATCGGCGCTTCGCGTCCCGACCTCAATACCACTCTCAAAGAAAGCAGCAATCGCTCCGGCACCGGATTCCGCCAGAGCAAGGGCCGCTCTCTGCTCGTCATCAGCGAAGTGTCTCTCGCCCTCGTTCTCCTCATCGGAGCCGCGCTTCTCATCCGCACTTTCATCGCGCTGCGCCACGTCAATCCCGGCTTCGATCCCCGCAACGTCCTCACCATGGAAATGTCGCTCACCGGCGACCGCTTCGAGAAGACCGCCGCCGTCGCTCAGCTCGCCCTCGAAGGCCGCCAGCGCGTCAACGCCATTCCCGGTGTCGAAGTCTCCGCCTCCACCTGTTGCCTGCCCCTCGAAGGCGGCTTTGGCCTGCCTTTCGACATCGTCGGCCGTCCGCACGGCAAGGATCCCAACACTGGTGGCGCCGGCTGGATGAACACATCTCCCGGCTACTTCGCCGCCTTTCACATTCCGCTCCGTGGCCGCGACTTCACCGACCAGGACTCGGGCGCGGCTCCCGGCGTCGTTATCATCAACGAGACCATGGCGAAAAAATGGTGGCCGAAAGAAGACCCCATCGGCCAGCAGATCGTCATCGGCAAGGGTGTCGGACCGCAGTTCGTCGAGCCCGCCCGCCAGATCATCGGCGTCGCCAGCGACATCCACGACGGCGGCCTCAATCGCGATCCTCGCGAGCTCATGATCGTTCCTCAGGCGCAGGTCACTGACGGCATGACCGCCCTCAACGCCGGCATCGCCCCCGTCGCATGGATCGTCCGCACCCACGGCGACCCGCACCAGTTCATCTCTGCTATTACCGAGCAGCTCCGCCAGGCCAGCGGCGGATTCCCCGTCGCCCGCGTGCGCCCCATGACCGAAGTGGTCAGCAACTCCACCGCGCGCGAAGACTTCAACATGCTCCTGCTCACCATTTTTGGAGCCTCCGCGCTCATCCTCGCGGCCATCGGCATCTACGGCCTCATGGCCTACACCGTCCAGCAGCGCACCCAGGAGATGGGCATCCGCATGGCCCTCGGCGCAGACCGCTCCCGCATCCGCTCGCTGGTGGTCTGGCACGGCATGCGCCTCGCCATCGTCGGCGTCGTCATCGGCATCGGCGCCTCCTTCGGGCTCACCCGCTTCATCGCGAGCTTCCTCTTCGGCGTCAAAACCTGGGACCCCCTGGTATTTGTAACCGTCCCGGTGATATTAAGTGCGGTGGCGCTGCTCGCGGTCTGGATGCCCGCCACCCGAGCCTCCCGCCTCGACCCGCAGAAGGCGCTGCGCATCGAATGAACTCTTCAAACTGAAACAAATCCGGATCACCCGGAAGATACAGGCGAGTCAGACATGTTCCCTATTCCCTACTTAACGGTCCTTCGGCAGTTCCAGATACACCAGCCCAAACCGCGTATTTCCACCATCCGTGCTGTCGATGCCCACAATGCGGAAGCGCAGCGGCGTCCCCGCGCGCAGTTCGTGATCGCTCGAGGAATCCGGACTTCCATTCACCTGCCCGTGATCGCCCTGTTCGCTGGAACAAGTCAACCCGCTGCTGGTCCTGCTCCGCTCGCCCACCGGTTTGCCATGCAGGCACTCCAGCACCTCCCCATAGTGCGAAAGCGGCTTGCGATAAAACTCGAGAACCTTCCCCGCCGGATCGCCGGTCACGTACTTCACCGCCAGCAGGCTGAAATGGAAACCGTTGAACGCGAGCCCCAGATCCGCCGAAGAATCGTCCTTGTCCTTATAGATCGTCGCTCCGGGATAAACCGGTAGCCCCACCTTCTCCGCCGTCGCGTGGGAATTGGCGTGCGCATTGAGGTTGAAATCGGAATCCTGCGCGAAGCAAACAGCACTGCCGGTAACAAACGCCGCCAGGGCGAGGAAAAGGGGGAGGGAAAAACAGAACCGGTTGCGCATAGGGGGATCGATTCTCCAGATCGGTATGGAGAAGCTACGCCAGGAGCATCACGGAAGTTCCGAAACGCGAGACGCCGCGCTCTTCCCAGTTGCCTGTTCCCCGTTGCCTATTGCCTGTCATTCAGCCCGCAGCGCTTCCACCGGATTCACCCGCGCCGCTCTCCGCGCAGGAATGAAACTAGCCAGCAACGCAAAGCCTCCCAGCACCGCGGCCACGCCGGCCAGCGTCGACAGATCCCACGCACGTACGCCGAACAGCATGCTCTTCATCATCGTGCCGGCACCCACAGCGCATCCCAGTCCGAGCGCAATTCCGATTCCCGCCAGCAACCCCGCCTCTTTCAGGATCAGCCGATGAACCGCGCTCCGCTGCGCGCCCAGCGCCATCCGCACCCCGATCTCCCGCGTCCGCTGGCTCACCGAATACGCCACCACGCCACAGAGACCCACCACGCTCAGCACCAGGGCCATCACGGCGAATGCGCCCAGCAGCATCGTCATGAACCGGTGGATCATGGCCGTCGCCGAGTTATCGATCTGCTGCGCCATCGTGACCTCACCATACACGCCCAGATTCGCATCGATCACCCGCACCGCCTTCACCATCTCCGGCAGCAGCGCTTCCTCATCCCCCGCTGTCCGCACGGCCACCGCAAAATTGTCGTCCGGCCCGTGATAGATCGAGAAGTACTCCGCCGGCCATGGATCATCGTCGGGCGCGCCTTCGCGGATGTCCGCGATCACTCCCACTACCTCGCGCATCGACTTCGGGTCCAGCTTCCCGTTCCCGATCCTTCTGCCCAGCGGATCCTCGCCCGGAAAGTACTTCTTCGCCATTGTCTCGTTAATCACCGTCACCTGCGGATGCTTCATGTCGTCCATGTCCGTGAACATCCGCCCCTCAATCAGCCTCGCCTTCAGCACCGTCGGCAGATATTCCGGGCTCACATCCCTCTGCAGCACCTCGTTGTGCTCTCCGTGGAATGGCCTGCCCTCGATGCGTATCCAGTCCGTATCGCAGTTGCACTGCACCGGCAGATCGCTGGTGAACGCCACCGCCTGCACACCCGGCAGACTCATCAGCCTGCTCTTGATCACCGGATACAGCCGCGCCCAGTCTTCCGGCTTGGGATACACCTTGTCCGGCGACATCACCTGCAGCGTCGCCACATGGGTTGTGTCGAATCCCATCTGCACATGCAGCAGCCGGTACAGGCTCTTGCCCAACAATCCCGCACCCGCCAGCAAAACCACCGCCACCGTCAGTTCCACCACCACCAGATTCGCGCCCAGCCGCCGCCAGAAACGCCCCGCCGCGGTCCGCCCTCCTTCGCTCAGCGCCGTGTGAATATCCTTGAGCGCGAGCCGGAGCACCGGCGTCAAAGCCAGCAATCCCGACGCCACCAACGCCACCGCGCCCGCAAACAGCAAAGTATGCACGTGGATCCCAACGTCGCGCAGGAACGGAGGCCCCTGCGCCATCAGCTGCGGCATCAGCGCCTTCAGCAGCGCAATCATCCCGCCTGCGGTCAGCACGCCTGCCCCGCATCCTGCCACGGCCAGCAGCAATCCCTCCGTCATAAATTGCCGCACCAGCCGCACCGGTGTCGCCCCCAGCGCCCCGCGCACCGCAACCTCGCGCCTCCGGCTCTCCGATCGCACCAGCAGCAAACTCGCCACGTTCGCACAAGCAATCACCAGCAGCAGTCCCGCACCAGCAAGCAGCATCAGCAAAATCGGCCGCGCATGCCCGATGATCAGCTCCGACAGCAACTGCAGTTCCGCACCCTGATCCTGATTCGATCCCGGATACTGGATCGCCAGCTGCGCCGCAACCCTTTTCATATCCGCTTGCGCCATCTCGACCGTCACGCCGTCCCGCAGCCGTCCCACCGCAAACAGGTTGTGACAGCTCCGCCGGTTCTCGCACTCGCCCTTGTCCCCCAGCGGCACCCACAACTCCGCGTTCG
Organism: Acidobacterium sp.; assembly: GCA_003166955.1. GTDB lineage: Bacteria > Acidobacteriota > Terriglobia > Terriglobales > Acidobacteriaceae > Palsa-343. The sequence goes on along the minus strand of PMUI01000098.1, from coordinate 94,699 downwards.
CTCGGGGCGCGAAAGAAAAATTCTGCGGCAGCACTCCCACAATCGCGTATGGATCACCGCTCAGACTCACCGTTTGCCCAATCCCATCGCGCCGCCCGCCAAAGCGCTTCAGCCACGTCCCATAACTCAGAATCGCGATCTTCGGCCCGCCCGGCTTGTCTTCCCCAGGACGAAAATCCCGCCCCAGCTCCATCCGCACACCCAGCGTCCCAAAGAACCCATCGCTTACTCGCCCCGCAGGAACGGGTTGCGATACCGAGCCAATCCGCAGCAGATACCCCGCTCCTGTATAAGCGTCCAGCGAGCTCAGCGTCTTGTTCATCCGCTGCCAGTCTTCAAAATCTGCGCGCGACAAATTCCCCCGCGGAAAAACCGGTGTGCTCGCCGCCACATCCACCACGCGGTTCGGTTGCGTATACGGCAGCGGCTCCAGCATCGCCGCATCCACAAATCCGAAAATCGCCGTGCTCGTCCCGATCCCCAGCGCCAGCATCAGAATCGCCGTCACCGCGAATCCAGGATTCTTCCTCAGCTGCCGCACCGCGAACCGCATATCCTGCGCCACCGTCTCAGCGCGGAATCCCACCACCTCATGGCTCCGCTCCCGCATTCGCGTGGTGTTCCCGAACTGCCGCATCGCCGCAACGCGCGCCTGCTCCGGCGTCATACCCTCGCCCTCGAGCTCCTTCGCCATCTGCTCGCGATGGAACGCCATCTCTTCGTCCAGGTCAACGGCAAACGTCTCGCGCCCGAACAGCAGCTTCACTTTTCTCCACCAACGGCCCATGGCGTTCATCCTGCCTCCTCGGCGGCGCGCAACACGCGCCCGATCGCGGCGACCATTTGCTCGAACTTCGTCAGCTCAATCCCCAGCTGTTTCTTGCCCGCGGCCGTCAGCGTGTAGAAGCGCGCCCGCCGGTTGGTCTCCGTCATCTTCCACTCCGCCTTCACCCATCCCTGCAGCAACAGCCGCTGCAGCGCCGGATACAGCGATCCCTCTTCGACCGTCAGCACCTCATCCGATACGCGCCTGATCGACTGCGCGATCCCATATCCGTGCAGCGGCGCGCGCTTCAGCGTCTGCAGGATCAGCATGTCCAGGGTTCCAGGCATCAACTCCGGCTTATTCGCCATGATGCCGGAACCATAGACTATCTATGCATAGAAAATCAACGGCTTTGTGACGAACTGCTGTCTCATTTTGAGGCGAGTCTGGACCGCGGCGCGAAGGAACGGCTATCCCTCATGTCGGCAAAAGCATCTGCCGGTGCCCGGTGCCCGGTGCCCCTGTGGCCTGTGGCCTACTCCCTATTCACTATTCCCTGTTCCCTGCCTCTTCGTCACTCTCTCCTTGACAATCTACCTATCCCACCCACAATATGTAGAACGTCTTGGAGAGAGAACCAATGGCCCCCACCGAAAAGACCGACCTGCTGCAGGGCACGCTCGACATGCTCATCCTCAAAATCGTCGCCCTCGGCCCTGTCCACGGCTATGGCATCTCGCAGCGCATCCGCCAAATCTCCAAAGAAGTCCTGAACGTCCAGCAGGGCTCGCTCTACCCCGCGCTCCATCGGCTGGAGAAGCGCGGCTGGCTCAGTGCCGAGTGGGGCGACTCGGAGAACGGCCGCGAAGCCAAGTTCTACAAGCTCTCCGCGAAAGGCCGCCGTCAGCTCGCCCAGGAAGAAGCCTCCTGGAATCGCCTCTCCCAGGCTGTCGAGCTCATCCTCGGCGCAGCACAGCAGGAGGCGTAATGTCCTGGAACCCCTTCCATCGCTCGCCTCGCGAACCTGAATTCGATCGCGAAATCGGCTTCCACATTGACCAACTCACCCAGGCCGGCATCACCCAGGGACTCTCCCCGCAGGAAGCCCGCCGCCGCGCCGTCCTCGAATTTGGCGGCCGCGAACAGATCAAACAGCAGGTGCGCGAAGTCCACACCTCGCGCTTTCTGGAAACCCTCGGCTTCAACTGCCGCGCGGCGATGCGCTTCGTCCGGCGTTCACCCTCGTTTTCCGCGGCCGTCATCCTTACCCTCGCGCTCGGCATCGGCGCCAACAGCGCCGTCTTCTCCGCCATCGACGCGGTCGTCCTGCGCCCGCTCCCCTTTCCCGGCGGCGATCAGCTGGTTCAGCTCAATCAGCACGACACTCGGAACCGCGACGCGAACCGCTTTATCGCGCCCGTCCGCCTCGAGGACTGGAACCGCATGAACTCCACCTTCTCGGGCATCAGCGGCTACTACACCGACGACCTCTCCGAAACCTCAGGCGCGCTGCCTGAAAAAGTCAGCGAAGCCCTGGTCGCGCCGCGCTTTCTCTACGTCCTCCAGATCGCGCCCCTCGTCGGTCGCGACTTTACCGCGGAAGAAGAACACTTCGGCGGTCCTGACGCTGTTCTCATCAGCTATGGATTCTGGCAACGCCGCTTCCACGGCGACCCCGCGGCCATCGGCAAAAAGCTGCGCATCGGCAGCTTCTCCTGCTCCATCATCGGCGTCATGCCCGCGTCCTTCGCCTTTCCCAATCGCGACATCGAACTGTGGGCGCCCAGCGCGCCCGACGCGCCCTACGCACAGCGCCGCGACTCCACCTGGTTCACCGTCATCGGCCGCATGAAACCCGGCGTCAATCTCGCTCAGGCTCAGGCGGACCTCGCCACCGTTCAGGCTCGCCTCGGCCGGCAATTCCCCAAACCCGACGCCGACCTCCAGGTCCAAAGCACGCCTCTTAAGGAAATCATCGTCGCCGACGTGCGCGACTCCCTCTGGCTCCTCTACGGATCGGTTTCCCTGCTGCTGCTCATCGCCTGCTCCAACATCGCCGCGCTGCTGCTGGCCCGCACCGCCGACCGCGAGCACGAAATCTCCATCCGCTTCTCCCTCGGCGCTTCTCGCCGCGCCATCGTCGGACAACTCCTCACCGAAGTCTCCTTCCTCGCTCTCCTCGGCTCGCTGCTCGGACTTATCATCGCCGCAGCCGCCGCCCGCGGCTTTCATCTCCTCGCCAACACGCTCCCTCGCGCCACAGAAATTTCCCTCAACTGGACCATCGTCCTCTACTCCCTCCTCTGCGCTGTCCTCACCACGCTCCTGTGTGGCCTCTTTCCCGCCATTCGCGGAACTCGACGCGACCTCGCCCACTCGCTCGCACAGGGCAGCCGCACGCAGGCATCCCGTCGCAGCCCCATGCAGTGGTTTCTGGTCGCAGTACAAGTAACATTGGCGGTTACACTTCTCACCGGCGCAGGATTATTGCTGCGCAGCCTCCAGCAACTCGGACGCGTCTCGCCATGCTTCGACCCCTCCCACGTTCTCACCTTCCAGATCAGCGGCTCCTGGGGCGAAACGGCCGATATGGGCGCCCTCACCCGCCGCATCGACCGCACTCTCGACGCTCTGCGCGCCACGCCTGGCGTCGAGGCCGCGACCACTGCCGGCTGGCTCCCCGGCATTCCCGGCATGTATCAGATGGAATTCAAGCTCGACGGCAGCCTCGATCCCAACCGCAAAATCCTGGCCGATAATCGGTGGGTTTCCTCCGGCTATCTCGACACCATGAGCATTCCTCTGCTTCAGGGCGAGGGCTGCAAAGAGGGGTCCACCACACCGGATCTGCTCGTCAACCGCAGATTTGTGAACCTCTACCTCGGCGGCTCGCCCGCTCTCGGACATCACCTCGACGCCGCAGCCTACAACGACTTCACACCCGCCGGCCTGATCCGCGGCGTCGTCGGCGACGCTCGCGAAGAAGGGCTCAACGCCGCGCCTGTTCCCATGGTCTACTCCTGTTTCAGCGCGCCGAATCCCTTCCCGAATTACCTCGTTCGCACGCACGGCGATCCCTCGGCCATGGCCGACACCATCCGCCACCGTATCCATCAGCTCGAGCCCGGCCGCTCCGTCTACGCCATCATGCCGCTGCAGGATCACCTCGACGCGGCTTCATCGGGCAATCGCCTGCGCACCATTTTGCTCGCGCTCTTTGCCGCGACCGCAGTCGCCCTGGCCTGCATCGGACTCTACGGCACGCTGAATTATCTCGGCCGCATGCGCCAGCGCGAAGTTGGCGTTCGTCTCGCGCTCGGCGCCGCGCGCAGCCACATCGTCGCGCAGTTTCTGCTGGAGGGTCTGCGCGTAACTATCATTGGCTGCCTCGCCGGCATCGCGCTCTCGCTCGTCACCGGCCGCCTCGTCGCCAACATGCTCTACGGAGTCTCACCGCTCGATCCCACAACCTACCTCGGCGTCGTCATCCTGATTCTGTTCGTCGCGACGGTCGCCTCGCTGCTGCCAGCCTGGCGCGCCGCCCGCGTCGAACCCGTCCAGGTCCTCCGCCAGGAATAGCTGGGACCAGCGTTTTTCTGAACGCTGAACGCTATAGTTCAGTTCGTCCTCAGCGCCGCCAACGGATCAATCCGCGAAGCCCGCCGCGCCGGCAAATAACCCGCCAGCAGCGCAATAGCAATCAGCAACACCACCATCCCCGCATACGTCATCGGATCGGTCGCCTCCGTCCCAAACAACAGCGACTGAATCATCCGCGCCGCGCCGTATGACGCCACCGTCCCCGCCCCAATCCCCACCAGCACCATCCAAAGCGTCTTCCACAGCACCGCCCGCTGCACGCGCCCGCGACTCGCGCCCAGCGCCATCCGGATCCCGATCTCCTGCGTCTGCCGCGTCACGCCGTACGCGATCACACCGTAGATCCCCAGTGACGCGAGCAGCAGCCCCAGCCCGGCAAAAATCCCCACCAGCAGCATGAAGAACCTCCGCGGTGAAACCGCGCGATCGACAATCGTCCGAATCGGCTGGAACTCCACCGCCGGCTGGTTCGGATTCAGCTCGCGCAGCGTCCGCAGCACGCTCCCGGCAAGCGAGGCCGGCGCTACACGGCTACGAATCACCAACTGCGCATCGTTCGGCCCCTTCTGCAGCGTTGAGTAGTAGATCTGCCAGCCCTTCTCCGCTTCCACGCTGGACGCGTGCACATCGTCGACGACGCCGATCACGTGCAGTTGCTCGTTGCCGCTCACCAGCACCTTGCCGACGGCATCCTGGCCAGGCCAGTAAACTCGCGCCGCCGCTGCGTTGATCAACACCACCTCCTGGCTTTTCAGGTTGTCATCCCACGTAAAGTCGCGTCCGTGCACGCGCATCCCCATGGCGCGGAAATACCCCGGCGAGCACACGTATACCAGCGGCGACGGCAGCGACCCTTCCGGAAACGTCTTGCCCTGCGGCACTGGCGCTCCCCAGGCGCGGTTAGGCCCCAGCGGCAGGTAGTCCACAATCCCCGCCGCTTCCACGCCGGGCAGCGCGCTCACCCGCGCGATCACCTGCTGAAAGATCTGCGATAGCCTGGCCGCGCCGGCCTCTGCCGTCGGCGCGCTGTCGTCATACTCCACGCGCATTGACGCAGCCTGATCGGGCTGGAACCCCAGATCGATGTCCAGCACTTTCAGAAAACTCCGCAGCAACAGCCCCGCGCCCACCAGCAGCACACAGGCCAGCGCCACTTCCATAATCACCAACGCGGTACGCACGCTCTCATGTCTGCGACCCGCGCTCGAACCGTGCCCGGAATCCTTCAGCGATTCGATCAGGTTGCCGCTCGCCATGCGCAAACCCGGCATCAGCCCGAAAATCCCCGCGGCCACCACCGCAATCAGCACCGTCCACCCCAGCGCCTGCCCATCGATGTGCAGCGTGCTCAGCAGCGGCAGCGCCAGCGATCCCTGATGCGCCAGCCACAGCACCAGCCCCCGCGCCAGGCCGAATCCCAGTACCGCGCCCGCTGCCGACAGAATCAGGCTCTCCGTCATCAACTGCCGCACCATGCGTCCGCGACTCGCACCCAGCGCGCTCCGCATCGCGAACTCCTTGCCCCGCGCCGCCGACCGCGCCAGCAGCAGGTTCGAGAGATTCACGCACGCAATCAGCAGGATCATCCCCACCGCCGACCACAGCACGATCAGCGATCGCCGCAGCCGCCCGCTCACGTAATCCTTCAGCGTCCGCAATTGAATTCCGCCGTCCTTGCCGGCATACGACCCGCACGACTGCGGATACTTGATGTTCCAGCACAGCTTCGGCACCACGACGTTGGCCTCTGCCTGCGCCTGCCCCAGCGTCACGCCGGGCTTCATCCGCGCGGTCATCGCGATGATGTTGCCCCACGTCCTCTCCTTGTCGAGATCGAGCGGCACCAGCAGATCCACGCGCTCCCCGGGAGAAAAAAACGCGCCGAAATCGAAGCTCGGCGGCAGCACGCCAATCACCGTCACCGGCCCGCCGTTCAGATCGATGTCCTTCCCCACGATTCCCGGGTTCCCGGCGAACTGCCGTTTCCAGTACGCGTACTCCAGCAACGCCACCGGATGCGCCCCCGCATGCGACTCCTCCGGCCTGAACACGCGCCCCATCAGCGGCTGCACACCAAGAACCTGGAAGAAGTTGGAGATGACCTCGATGCCCGTCGCAGGCACCGGCTCGCCCCGCCCAGTCAGACGGTAATTATCCGGCCCGGTGAATGCCATGTATCCGGTCACGCCGTCATACGACTTCGTCTGCCCGACAAATTCCTCATACGCATCCGACGAATACGTCGCGCACGACACGCCGCACTTCTGCGGCGGCGGAGCGATCCACACCAGCTGCTGCGAGTCGTGGAACGGCAGCGGCCGCAGCAGAATCGTGTTCACCACGCTGAACACCGCGACGTTGGCGCCGATCCCCAGCGCCAGAATCAACACCGCGACTACGGTGAATCCCACATCGCGTCCCAGCGTGCGAAACGTGTACCGCATGTCCTGCCCCAGCACATCCAGAAACGGCAATCCCCGCGCCTCTCTCTGCTTCTCCCGCGCCTGCTGCACCCCGCCAAAACGCACCATCGCCTGCCTCCTCGCCTCTTCCGGCGTCATCCCGCGTTGCACGTTTTCCTCAACCGCCATCTCCAGATGCGAAGCCATCTCCGCATCCAGATCCTCATCCAGCGGCGCCTTGCGAAAGAACGCCCGCACCCGTTGCAGCGCCTGCTGCATCCATCCATCCTTCATCTCGTCCACCCTCTATTTGCTACTGGCTATTGGCTGTTCCCTGCATTCAGTACCCTGTTCATCACCGCCGCCAGTCTGTGCCAGTACGCCGCGTCCTCCGCCAGCTGTTTCCGGCCGCGCTTCGTAATTGAGTAGAACTTCGCCTTGCGGTTGTTGTCCGAGATGCCCCATTCCGCATCGATCCATCCCCGCTGCTGCAGCCGCACCAGCGACGCGTAAATCGTCCCCTGATTCAGCAGCACCGCATCCCCGCTCACCTGCTCGATGCGCCGCGCGATCCCGTACCCGTGCAATTCGCCCATCGCATCCAGCGTCTGCAGAACCATCAGGTCCAGCGTTCCCTGCAACAAATCCAGCTTCGAATCGCCCATTCTGTCTTCTCCCAGGCCGCTCCTGTGTCATGCCCACAGAAGCACCCCACCAGAAACCTGTGGCATTGCCACAGGAGCCCATACGCACCCTCGCAGCCCTAAGTTCCCAACCTGTTAAAAATTATTAACGCTGCCCGCGCCGCGATTTTGACCGAACGTCAAACGCCGCCCAGCGCTGAACGTCTACGGCTGCCCCGAACCGCTATCCGCTCCATCGCTAACCGCTTTTTAGCTAACCGCTTCTTAGCTGACCGCACCATCGCTAACCGCTTCTTAGCTGGCTTCTCGTTAGCTAGCCGCTTTTTAGCTGACTGCTTCATAGCTGGCTTCTCAGCATCTTAACGTCTTCCGCTTCTTCCCCACCCGCCCCATCTTCTCCATCTTCCCGATGTACGCCGTCGCCACTGGAACCTGGCATGCTGTCTCGCCCACATCCACGGACACATTCCCGATCTTTTTTGCCGCCGCCTTCGCCTCGCCCAGCAAAGCCTTCACATAGCCGCCCACCGAAATTACGAAAACGTTCATTGTGTAGCGCTCGCGGTTCTTCGCCCTATGGATCGACTGCACCACCCGCCCCAGCAAGTTCTTCAACTCCGCCAGATCCAGCTCCGCATCCTGCTTCGTCGCCACCAGCCCCGACCATGTCGACCACCCCGCCGAAGCCACGTGCTCCTTCTTCGACTCGATCCACTTCAAGGCGCATGCCCGCGCCTCCGCATTCTCCACCGTCACCCACGGCACAGTGTATTCCGCGATCATCTGCATGCCCGCCGCGCCTTCCGCCCACGCGTCCAGCTGCTTTCGCGTCATCTTCTTGCCGTCGGCAACCATTCCCGCCAGATACTGCGCCTCCATGATCCCCGTCCCGTACAGCTCCATCGCCAGCGCCTGCTCTCCACGCAGCTTCTTCGCGATCACCTTCATATCCGCCACGCTCACGCCCAGCGTCCGCTCCGCCGCCATCCCATGCCTCGCATACGTCGCGCGCGTCTTCTCTTTGCCCTTCGCGCGCAGTTCCTTCACCACACCATCGACCATCGCCATCCTCGCCTCGCTTTCCCGTGAATGCTGTGGCACCATTTTGCCCCACTCCCCGCGTTATGCGACCTTAGCCCTGTTCCCTGTTGCCTGGTCTCGTTGCCTGGTCTCTGTACCCCGCACCCTGTACGCTGTACTAATCCCCTCTGAGGAATCAGCCCTGATGTCCGCGTTTCCGTGGTCGCCCGCACCCCTGCGCCGCGCCGTGCTGCTCTTGTGCATGGGCGCCTCGCTGGCTGCAGCGGCACAAAGCTACAGCGCCCCCGCGCCACTGCCCATCCGCTACCACTTTGGCGACGATCCTCGCTTCTCCGCCCCCACCTTCGACGACAGCACCTGGCCCATCGCTGCCAACGGACAATTCCCCCTCCCGCCCTTCCACTCCGATGGATACGTCTGGATCCGCACCCGCATCCCCGTCCGCCCCGATGCTGAATCCCCCCACGCCGTCCTTCTCGATGGCAACGAGAACCAGTGGATGGCCGACCAGCTCTACGTCAACGGCTTCCTCGTCGGCCAGCAAGGCTCCTTAGCGTCGAAACCCGCCATCGACCCAGCCTCCGAGCCCGCCGTCTTCGATCTGCCCATCGGGGCTGTAACGCCGGGCACTACCGTCGTCGTCGCCCTCCGTGCCTGGTACATGCCCGGCGCGCGCACCACCGGCAGCAGCGCGGCGGTTCGCTTCACCATCGACTCCAGCCGCTTCGTCCATCTCGCCCGCCGCGCGCGTCATCAGCACACGCTCATCTCCCTCGGACCCGAGCTCGGCGCCAACCTCCTCATCACCTGCCTCGGTCTCGGCCTCCTCCTGCTCTGGCGCGGCGGCGGCGGTCGCGACATCCTCCTCTGCTCGGCTTTGCTCCTCCTCTATGCCCCCATCGGCATCGTCTCCGACCTCCAAAGGAACGGCGTTCTCCACCCGCCGTGGGTCGTCTACCAGTTGTTCTTTACGCTCGTCCTGTCCGCTCAGATGGCCTGCCTGATCGAGTTCATCTGGACCACCCATGGCCTTCGCGCTCGCCTCTGGAAACGTCTCGCCCAGGTGGCTTTGATCGTCTACAACGGAACCCTTCTCATCCTCGAGCTGGACACTCACCCCTCCCCGCTCGTGGCCGGGTCCCTGCTCGTCTGCCTGGTCTCCGTGTACGCCTTCGACGCCATCGCCTTCAGCGCCAATCTGTGGGCGCTCCTCGTTCTACGACGCAACACGCTCATCGCCGCTTCCCTCGCCCTCATTCCCCTCGCCGCCACCCTCGGCCGCCTCGGCATCCTGACTCACTTCGACCTCGGCCCCTTCTACCTGGATGACTTCAACGTCGCCTTCCTGCTCTCCGCCCTCGCTCTGTTCATCATGCTCGGCCGCCGCGCCTGGGGCTCATGGCGCGAAGGCAATCAGCTCCGCGCCGAATTCGACGCCGCCCGCGAAGTCCAGGAACGCCTCGTCGTTGCTCCGCCCGAAATTCCCGGCTTCCGCATGGAAAGCGCCTACCTTCCCGCCACGCACGTCGGCGGCGATTTCTACCACATCCGCCCCGACGACAAAGGCGGCATTCAGATCGCCATCGGCGACGTCAGCGGCAAAGGCCTCCGCGCCGCCATGACCGTCTCCGCCATCGTCGGCGCCCTGCGCGCCATGCCCATGCTTCCACCTTCGCGCGTGCTCTTCGACCTGAATCGCGGCCTCACCGGCAATCTCCGCGGCGGATTTGTAACCTGTTGTGTTACACATATCGCCGCCAATGGAAGCATGCGCATCGCCAACGCCGGTCACCTGCCGCCCTACCGCAACGGCGTCGAGCTCGACGGCGGCTCCAGTCTGCCCCTCGGCATCACCACCACCACGTTCGACGAACACGAGATCCAGCTCGCCCCCGGCGACACCCTCACCTTCCTCTCCGACGGTGTCGTCGAAGCCCGCAACGCCCGCGGCGAACTCTTCGGCTTCGACCGCACTCAAAAAATCTCCCGCCAATCCGCAGCAGACATCGCCGCGGCCGCGCAACGCTTCGGCCAGGAAGACGACATCACCGTGCTCACCCTTTTCTTCGCCGGCGTGGTGGCCCATGCGTAAATTCACCTGGCTCTCGCTTCTCCTCCTGCTCGCTGCCTCTGCGCTCCTGCGCGCCCAGACCCTCACCCAATCCTGGACCACCATTTCTCCCGGCCAGTGCGTCTGGCACGCCGGCGACAATCCCCTCTGGTCCGCGCCCCAACTGAACGAATCCGGCTGGCAACCCTGGTCCACGTGGCACATCGACCCGCAGCAGCCGCATCTTTGGATCCGCTGCCGAGCCGAGCTCTTTCCTCTGCTCGGCATGAGCCACCCTGTTCTGCAGGTCCGCCTTGCCGACGCATACCAGGTGTACGTGGACGGCATCAGCATCGGGGAAACGGGCGATCTCCGCACCGGCCACTTCTCCATGGACGCGGTCCGCTCATTCCCCCTGCCCGAGAATTACGGCGCCAATGCCGTCATCTCTCTCCGCATCACCCAGCGGCTGTTTCGCATGGTTCCCGCCGCGCCACTCCCGCCTCTTGCGCTCACCGCCGGAAGCCCCATCCTGCTCCGCGACCGCAGCATCGCACTCGGCCTCGAACAGGGCTTCGCCCGCCTCACGCCTGCCATCTGCTTCACGATCATCGGCGTCATCGGCTTCGTGCTCCTCGGCCTGTTCCTTTACGACCGCACACGCCGCGAGCTGCTTCCTCTCGCCATCGTCTCCATCGCGCTCGTCCCGCTCTACCTCAACTACTTCCTCGCCGCATCTCTGGTCCGCTACCCCTCGTACGTCTACCTGCTCGCGTGGTCCCTCCCCGCCATCTTCTCCAACGCCGGGCGCGTCGTGTTCTTCTTCGCGCTGGCCGGCCGCCGCGTTCCCTGGGTCTTTCGCATCCTCATCGCCATCGGCGTCGGCGGATATCTCACCGCCGCCGCCGGCGCATTTCTGCCCGCAGCTACGGCCTTGCGGCTCGATGCCCTGCGCGTCTTCTCCATCGAACCCGTCACCGCCATCGCTCGCATCGGCGAGAGCCTCGCACCCTTCGCCGCCTTCTGGCCGTGGTGGCGGCTCGCACCGCGGATCCGCGGCCTCGCCTCCTTGTGCATGGCATGGGGGGCCACCATGATCATTTTCTTCTCGGTCCAGCTTTCCAACCTGCAGTTGCCTAGCGTGCCGCAGCTCCGCCCGGAGTGGAGCACCGCCGTCGCCGATGCCGAAGCCGTCATCACTTTGCTGGTCATCGTCACCCTTCTCGCCCTGCTCTTCCGCGATCAGCGCAGAACCGCCGAAGAGCGCGCCCTCTTCGCCGGCGAGATGCACGCCGCTCAGGAAATCCAGCAGATGCTGGTGCTGCCCAACATCAAAACCATCCCCGGTCTCCGCATCGACGTTGCCTTCCGCCCCATGCGCGAAGTTGGCGGAGACTTCTACATCTGCCGCATCCTGCCCGGCAATCGCCAGCGCGTCATCCTCGGCGACGTCAGCGGCAAAGGCGCGGCCGCCGCTATGACCGCATCGGTGCTCATCGGCGCTGCCGGCTGCCGCGACGACGACTCGCCGGCCGAGTTGCTGCGCCACATGAACCTCGTCCTCTGCGACACGCGCGTCGGCGGCTTCGCCACCTGCCTCTGCGCCGACTTCGCCCTCGCCGAAAAGGAACGAGCCCGCACCATGACCATCGCCACCGCAGGCCATCTGTCGCCCTGGCACCGCGAAGAAGAAGTTCCCCTCGCGCCCGGGCTGCCCCTCGGCGTCCGTCTCGACGAGGAATACCGCGAGTCCACCATCCCCCTGCGCCCCGGCGACATCGTCACCTTCGTCTCCGACGGCGTCGTCGAAGCCCGCAACCCCCAGGGCGTCCTCTTCGGCTTCGATCGCGCCGAGCTCATCAGCGGCGAGTCCGCCCAGGCCATCGCCGACGCCGCCCAGCGCTTCGGCCAGGAAGACGACATCACCGTCCTCCAGCTCCGCCTCGCGATCACCGAATTCCAGTTCGCCTAGCGCCGCGCAGCCCGGCCCCACGCTGTTTTCCGCAAAGCCCAGCGTTGCCTTCCACAACCCATCGTGCTAGCTTGAGGACTCCTCACTCCCCGGCTCTGCAGTTCCAGCACGCAGTCCCACACGATCGCCGTGAGAATCCCCGGGTTCTTCTATCCGGCATCATCCGGCAAATACGCAGCGGCCACTGCATCTCCGCCCCGGGAGGCTCCATGAAAGCCCACATCGCTCTGCTCTCCGTCCCTTTGCTTTCGATCCTCGCCCTCGCCGCAACCGCACCCGCGCAGTCCACCATGGCCCCGCTCCTCACGCGCGCCTGGGACAATCACCGCTCCGGCTGGAACCAGCACGAGACAGTCCTCACCCAGGCCAACGTCAAAGCCAAAGGCATCACCCGCATCACCACCATTCCCGTCTTCGGCGACGCCCGCGGCATCGAAGCTCAGCCCCTCATCCTGCCCGGCGTCACGCTCCCCGACGGCAGCACGCACGACGTCATGATCCTGCCCTCGATGGCCAACATCGTCCGCGGCGTCGACGCCACCACCGGCGCCACGCTCTGGACAACGCCGCAACTCGGCACGCCCATCACCGGCAGCGACTCCCTCGGTCCTAACGGCCCCGGCGCCATGTGCCCCGGCCCCAACCAAACCATCGACTGCTACCAGATCAACCAATACTGGGGCGTCCTCTCCACCGGCGTCATCGATCCCGACACGCAGCTGGTCTACCTCGTCGCCTGGATCTCCCCTGACACCACGCCGCAAAACGGCAAACACTATATGTTCGTCCTCAACATCAAGGACGGAACCCAGGCCATCCCGCCCGTCCTCATCGACGGCTCCAACGGCACACAGAAATGGTCAGCCTTCATGCGTAAGCAGCGCAGCTCGCTGGTCATGACCAACATCGCCGGCCGCAAAACCATCTTCTTCGCCTCCGGCACCATCCAGGAACTCGGCGCCGGCGCCGCCGGTTGGGTCCTTGCCTACGACGTCGCCACCAACCAGGTCACCGCCGCCGTGCCCACCACGCAGGGATTCGGCGGCGGCATCTGGATGGGCGGCCAGGGCCTCGCCGCCGATTCGCAGGGCTACCTCTATGGCGTTACCGGCAACGGCTCCTTCGACGGCGTCAACGACTTCGCCGAATCCATCCTGAAAATCCAGTACACGCCGCCCTCCGGCGCAACGCCCGCCTCGCTCAAAATCGTCAGCTGGTTCACGCCCTACAGCGACACAGCGCGCTCGCCCGGCGGATACCCCGGCCCAACCTCGCCGGCGGCCATCAAACCCGCAGGCATCAGCGCACCGTCGGAAGCTGTCCGCCCCGTCAATGCCGCCATGGCACCCTCGATGAAACACGCCCGCGTTGTGAAGACAAAGAACGCCCAGGGCAAAGCCGTCCAGCTCTTCTATCCGCGCATCGCCACGCCCGGCGCGTGGTGGGATGAAGATCTCGGCTCCGCGCAGGGCGCGCTCCTCGAGAACTACGGCTTCTACATCGTCAGCGGCAAAGATGGCATCGCCTACGTCACCAAAATCGCAGGCCTTGGCAACACCCTGCCCACCGACTTCGCCAACGCCAAAACCAACTGCGCTAAACTCGCCACTCCGCCCGTCTGGCTCACCGAAGATCCCGGCCCCGTCGACCCCTGCCCCAACGATCAAACCACATTGAACTTCTTCCCCTGGGGCAAGACCCGCCACATGCACATGACCCCGGTCCAGTACACGAGCCCCACCCGCGGCCAGGTCCTCTTCGCCTGGGGCGAAAACAGCCAGCTCCACGCCTGGTCCGTCGCTCCCTCGGGCGCGCTCACCTACCTCGCCCAGGGCAACGAATTTGCATCACCGAATGTTACAAATACCCCGGGCGGCATGCCCGGCGGCTTCTGTTCCATGTCCAGCAACGGCTCCACGCCCGGCACCGCGCTGCTCGTCTGCACCGTCCCCTACGGCGACGCCAACACCACCGTCACCAACGGCCGCCTGCTCGTCTACGATCCCGACAACTTCGTCACCAATCCTGACGGCAGCCAGACCATCCCCGTCCTCTGGGACTCGCAGCAGTGGACCATTCAGTTCGTCTACAACAAATTCAATCCGCCCATCGTCGACGGAGGCCAGATCTACGTCCCCAACTACAACGGAGGCGTCGACGTCTACGGCCTCACGCCGTAGCCGATCATCAGCTGCTACAGGCTACCGGCTACGGGCTACATTTGGGGGGAAACACGACCTCCGTCGTGTTTTCCCCCAAATGTGGAAAAATTGTCAAGTTTTTTGACCCATTACCGAAGTTCATGTTGCTCAATCCAAGCCACTTCCAAGCCATCATATTTGGCAGGTTTTCACCCCAAACTTGGTATTCTGACAATAGAGGGTAGTTTTTAAAGAAAGGCCTGTTCGGGCCCCCGTCCCACCGGATTCTCGGCGTGGCGGCGGCGCCCGGCGGGCCTTTTCTTTTGCGCCCTCATTTTTGCATGCAAACGAAGCAAAGGAGCACCATGAACATTTTTCAGAAACTGGGCGTCAAAATCGCCGACTTCGGCAAATGGTTCGCCGGTGAGGTCAAAACCATCGTCGGCCTCGCCCTGCGCGTTGAATCCATCCTGAAGTCCGAAAAGCCGCTTGAGCAGCCCTTCATCAACGGCCTCTCCACTCTGGTCGCCGACGTCGAGGCCCTCATCGCGGCCTCCGAAGGCGCCGTCACCGCCGACGGTCTCAGCTTCGCCGCCGACTCGAAGGTCTACTCCGACTTCCTCGCCCTCATCGACGACTTCAAGAAGCTTGCCCCCATTGTGGAGCAGGCCATCGCCATCCTCGAAGGCAAGTCGGCGAACGCCGCCATCACTCCCGCCGCCAGCTAACCCGCTGCGGCAGGGAGACAAAGGGCCGGTCAGGAAACTGACCGGCCCCTTCCCCACAAGATGAGTATTTTGGAATCAAAATTCAAAGACAACTTCTATTGCAGTTTCAAATACGTAAGCATCACCCGCGCGCGAGGAGCCATGCAGGAATCTGAAAGCAAAATGAGATGGCCGCAACCCATTGCCGAACCAAATGCTTGCGTAGCGCTCGAAAAATGCTCGCATCCATCGAATCAAATACATGATGCGCCGCTACCCTTTTTTCGGCCCCGGGGGGAACTCACTTCTTCCCCACCGCTCTCCACCCGATGTCTTTCCGAAACACCATCCCCTCAAACGAAATCCGCCCCATCGCCTGGTAGACCGACTGCAGCGCCTCTTCGAGATTCGCGCCCGTCGCCGTCACGCCCAGCACGCGCCCTCCAGCCGTCCGATACGACTCGCCGTCGAACGTCGTCCCCGCGTGAAAAACTTCAACCCCCGGCACCCGCGCCGCCTCTTCAAGGCCCGAAATCGTCTTCCCGGACTCATAGCTTCCCGGGTAGCCCTGCGACGCCGCGACCACGCACGCCGACGCTCCAGGTTTCCAGCGAAACTCCGTGTCGCTCAGCCGCCCTTCGACGCAGGCCTCGAGCGCCTCTACCAGATCGCTCTCCATCCGCACCAGAATCGCCTGGGTCTCCGGATCGCCGAACCGTGCGTTGAACTCCAGCACCTGCGGCCCCGTCGCCGTCATCATCAACCCGCAATACAGCACGCCCACGAAAGGAGTCTCCTCCGCCGCCATTCCGTCAATCGTCTTCTGCGCCACACGCTCGAGGATCCACGTCCGCATCGCCGGATCGAGCATGTTGTCAGTTGAGTAAACACCCATCCCGCCCGTGTTCGGTCCCGTGTCGCCTTCGCCGATCCGCTTGTGATCCTGCGCCGGAACCAGCGGCACCGCGTGCTTGCCGTCGCTCAGCACCAGGAACGACAGCTCCTCGCCGGTCAGGTGCTCCTCGATTACGAGGGTCTTCTCCGGCTCGCCGAGCAACTGCCCGCTGAACAGGTCCGCGATCGCCTGGTCCGCCTGCTCCTTCGTCTCGCAGATGAGCACGCCTTTGCCGGCAGCGAGTCCATCGGCCTTGATCACCACCGGCAGACGAAACATCGCGAGCGCGTCCTGCGCCTCCTGCCGCGACTCGCAGACCGCGTAGTTCGGCGTCGGAATCGTGTGCCGCTGCATGAAGCGCTTCGCGTACGACTTGCTGGTCTCGAGCGTCGCCGCATCGCGCGTCGGCCCAAAAACTTTCAGCCCGCGCCCGTGCATCGCGTCCACCAGCCCCAGCGACAGCGGCAGCTCCGGCCCTACCACCGTCAGATCCGGCTTCTCCGCCGCAACCACGCGCAGTAGATCGTCGATGTCCTTCTGATCCACCTGCACGCACCGCGACCCCTGCGCGATGCCGCCGTTCCCCGGCGCGCACACCACCTCGCTCGCGCGAGCCGAGCGGCGAATCGCCCAACAAAGCGCATGCTCGCGCCCGCCGCCACCAATCACCAGCACTTTCATTGTCCCGATTGCCCCACAAGAGCCTATCGCAGCGTCGTCCAGAACGCTACAGCGGCCGTCACAAACTCACCGCACCGCAATCCACGCCTGCCAGCACACCACCGCCAGCATGAACACCAGATACAAGCGCAGCGCCCACACCAGCGCCAGTTCTCCGCTCTTCAGCTTCCGCCGCGGCACCGGAACGTTCTTCGCCAGCGCCAGCTGGTCCGGCTCCAGGTTCGACAACACGAACCCGGCGTCCGCATCGCTCACATGCTCGTGTTGGCTCATCGCATCGCTCCTACAGTCTGCCCATCCACGCAAACACACCCGGCGCAACCACGCTCAACCCGTACAAGACGCCCGCCGCCGTCAGCAGAACAACCACCGTTGCCGCCAGCGCATTCATCCACGCGGGGCTCTTCACCCCCTCCATGATCTCTTTATCGTTCACCAGCAGATACAGAAACACCAGCGCCGGCGGCATCGCGAGCACCGCAACTACGTTCACCACCAGCACCACAAACACAAGAGGCAAGCCGGGAATCAGCACGATCCCCGCCGCAGCCGCCGCGCACAAACACAGCACCGCATAGAACGACTTGCCCTGGTTCACCGGCAAGTTCAAACTGTGCGGCCGCCGCGCCACTTCGCCAAATGCATAGGCCGACGAGGTAGAAATCGTGATCGACGCAACGATCCCCGCTTCCACCATTCCCAGCGCAAAGAGCGAAGCGCCGAATCGCCCGATCACCGGTTGCAGCGCCTGCGCAAATTGCGCGGCCTCGAAGTTGGCCGCGCTTATCCGTCCGAACAGGGGAGCCGTCACCAGGATCGCGCCCACCGCCGCCGCTGCAGCCAGCGCCGCGCCCACCACTGTATCGATGCGGCCAAAGCGGATGTCCTTCGTCGTCATCCCCTTGTCCACCGTCGCGCTCTGCTGGAAGAACAGCATCCAGGGCGTCACCGTCGCGCCGATGTCCGACAGGATGATCAGCAATGTGTCGTTGCTGAAGGGCGGCAGTGGCTTCCATGTCACCACCGCGTGCCCAACCGCGCCCCAGTGAGGATGCGCCATCAGCGCCACCGGAATGAAAATCAAATTGAATGCCGCCGCCGCCAGCGTCACGCGCTCCCAGGTCCAGTACCGGTGGCTCATCAGCGCCGAGAACAGTACCGCCAGCGCCACCAAAACTGCAGCCCACGCCGGAACGCCAAAGAACCCCAGCCCCGCGCGGATCGCAATGAACTCCGTGATCAGCGTCAGAAAATTGCCAATCCCGAGGTCGATCATCGAAAACCAGCCCCAGAACGGCCCGAAGCGCTCGAAGATCAGCTCCGCGTGCCCGCGGTGCGTCGCTGCGCCCAGCCGCACCGTCATCTCCTGGACCACTACGGCCATGCCGAACGTCAGGACCACAAACGGAATGAAGAACCCAACGCCGAACTTCGCCCCGGTCGCCGCGTACGACAGCATGCTGGGCCCGTCGTTCTCCCCCAGCATCACCAGGATTCCCGGCCCGATGAGCAACCACAACAGCCATGCCCACGACCGCAGTCCGCGCCTGCCGCGGGCCGCCGTCACCCGCGCCCTGTCGTGCGCGCGATCGATGTCCTCGTGTGTGACGACGACTTCGTCTTCCGTCGCCATCACACGCAGCTTCCGCCCGGATTGTGCGCCCGCACTCATCCCTGCTCTTTTCGCACTTCCTCTATGTCAGACGATCCCCGGCCCGAAAACCCCGCACGCCGCACAGTGCTCCCGACCTGCTTCCAATCTTCGGAGTGTACTTCTCTTTCGCCCCGATGTAAACCATGGTTAACACAGAAGTGTTAATAAAAGTTCACTTTTTCCCGTCCGCGGCCACCTTGCTGCGGAAAACGCAGCGCCGCAACTGCAAAAAGTTCTAAAATATTTACCGATGATGACGAGTTCTCTCATCTCGTTTCCCCCGCTACTCCGGCGCTTCCGCCGTGGTCGTCATGACCGCGGAAGACATGCTTCAGTCTGATTGGCCGCTCCCCATCCGCTCCGCCCCCTGACTTTGCAGGCCGCGCGTGAGCAAACTCCTGCGCCTCTCGCCACGAAAGGAAACGTCATGAATTCCTACGGCAGCCAGTCCGAACTGAAATCCGGCGGCAAGACTTATGAAATCTTCCGCCTCAGCGCGCTCGAAAAACGCGGCATCGATCTCCATCGCCTGCCCTTCAGCCTCCGCATCCTGCTCGAAAATCTTCTCCGCTATGAGGACGGCAAATCCGTCACCGCCGACGATATCGAGTTCCTCGCGAAATGGGACCCCAAAGCCGAGCCCTCGCGCGAAATTTCCTGGATGCCCGCCCGCGTCCTCATGCAGGACTTCACCGGCGTCCCGGCCGTCGTCGACCTCGCGGCCATGCGCGATGCGATGAAGGTCCTCGGCGGCGATCCGCAGAAGATCAACCCCCTCCAGCCCGCCGAGCTCGTCATCGATCACTCCGTTCAGGTCGACGAATACGGCACCGGCAACGCCTACTCCCTCAACGCCGCGCTCGAATTCCAACGCAACCGCGAGCGCTACGCCTTCCTCAAGTGGGGCCAGACCGCCTTCCGCAACTTCTCCGCAGTCCCGCCAGGAATGGGCATCTGTCACCAGGTCAACCTTGAATACCTTGCACGCGTCGTCTTCACGACCACCGGCGCAAAACCGCAGGCTTACCCCGACACGCTCGTCGGCACCGACTCCCACACCACGATGATCAACGGCCTCGGCGTTCTCGGCTGGGGCGTCGGCGGTATCGAGGCCGAAGCCGCGATGCTCGGCCAGCCCGTCTCCATGCTCGTCCCGCAGGTCGTCGGCTTCAAACTCACCGGCAAGCTGCGCGAAGGCGCAACCGCCACTGACCTGGTCCTCACCGTCACGGAAATGCTGCGCAAGCTCGGCGTCGTCGGCAAATTCGTTGAGTTCTACGGCCCCGGCATCGCCGAACTGCCGCTCGCCGATCGCGCCACCATCGGCAACATGGCGCCGGAATACGGCGCCACCTGCGGCCTCTTCCCCGTCGACGCGGAAACTCTGCGCTACCTCCGCCTCACCGGTCGCCCCGCCGACCAGATCGCCCTCGTCGAGGCGTATTTCACGGAACAGGCCCTGTTCCATACGCCTGACTCGCCCGCAGCCGAGTACTCTCAGACCATCGCTCTCGACCTCACGCAGGTCGAGCCCAGCGTCGCCGGACCCAGGCGCCCGCAGGATCGCGTCCTCCTTCGCGAAGCCGGCGCCAGCTTCAAAAAACAGCTTCCCTCGCTCCTCGGCCCCAACGCTGACAAAGTCGGACAGCGCCAGGCCATCCGCTGGGAAGGTGAAGGCGGGCACGCGTCTTTGAATGGAGATGTCCAATCGACCCACGCCGCCGTGGAGCCCACCTCGAGCGGCAACGGCCACATCGCCCACACCGTCAAAGAGCGCTTCGGCGTCGACGTCGAGCCTTACCTCGACCACGGCTCTATCGTCATCGCCGCCATCACCAGTTGCACCAACACCTCGAACCCCTCCGTCATGGTCGCCGCAGGTCTGCTCGCGAAGAAAGCTGTTGAGAAAGGCCTCAGCGTTCCACCCTGGGTCAAGACATCGCTCGCCCCCGGCTCGCGCGTCGTCACAGACTACTACGACAAGTCCGGCCTGACGCAATGGCTCGACAAGCTCCGCTTCAACACCGTCGGCTACGGCTGCACCACGTGTATTGGCAACTCCGGCCCGCTGCCCGACGACGTCTCGAAGGCCATCGAGCAACACAGCCTCGTCGCCGTCTCGGTCCTCAGCGGCAATCGCAACTTCGAAGGCCGTATCAACTCCGAGGTCCGCGCCAACTACCTCATGTCGCCGCCGCTGGTCGTCGCGTACGCCCTTGCCGGCCGCATTGACCACGACTTCGATAACACGCCCCTGGGCAAAGACAAGTCCGGCCAGCCCGTTTTCCTCCGCGACATCTGGCCGTCGCAGCAGGAAGTCTCCAGCGTCATCGCCTCGGCCATTAGCTCCGACAGCTACACGAAGGAATACGCCACCGTGACCCACGGCGACGCCAACTGGCAGAAGCTTAACTTCCCCACCGGCGACGTCTACCAGTGGGAGCGCGACTCCACCTACATCCGCAAAGCGCCGTACTTCGACGGCATGCCCGCGCAACCCGCGCCCGTTCAGGAAATCACCGGCGCGCGCGTTCTCGCTGTTCTCGGCGACTCCGTCACCACCGACCACATCTCGCCCGCCGGCTCCATCAAGCTCAATGGACCTGCTGGAAAATACCTCACCGAACACGGCGTCAAGCCCGCCGACTTCAACTCCTACGGATCGCGCCGTGGCAATCACGAAGTCATGGTCCGCGGGACTTTTGCCAATGTGAGACTGCGTAACAAGCTCGCGCCCGGCACCGAAGGCGGCGTCACCCGCCTCCTGCCTGAGGGCGAGCAGATGTCCATCTACGACGCCTCGGTGAAGTACGCCGAGCGCGGCACCCCGCTCATCATCCTCGCCGGTAAGGAATACGGCTCCGGCTCCAGCCGCGACTGGGCTGCGAAAGGGCCAAAGCTTCTCGGCGTCCGCGCCGTTATTGCCGAGAGCTTCGAGCGGATCCATCGCTCCAACCTCGTCGGCATGGGCATCCTCCCGCTGCAGTTCGAAGCGGGCAAAACCGTTGAATCCCTCGGCCTCACCGGCGAAGAGACCTACGATATTGTGGGCCTCAAACCACGCCTCGAATCGAAATTTGCCATCGGCCACACCGTTGCGGTCCGCGCGACCGACGCTGCCGGCAAAACCAAAACCTTCGAAGCGAAAATACGCATCGACACGCCCCAGGAGATCTTCTACTTCGAGCACGGCGGCATCCTGCAGTACGTCCTCCGCCAACTCGCAGCACAGAAGTAGCTCCACTGGAAACCAGGCGGCCATCTTCGGATGGCCGCTCTTGTGCCTGGAATCCGCGAACCGAGTCCGCCCGAACGCCAGTCCCAAAAGAAAAATGGGAACGTCCGGGCCCCCGGGCGCGTCTAATGCAGACATGCAATCGCGCCCGCGGTACTTGCCAATTCTCGGATTTGGGGTGTTCGCGCTGATCGCCATCCCGCAAACCGCGAACAACGGCAAGCCGCCGGCTCCGCCCGCGCGCTATTCCGAACAGGGCGCGGTCCCTATGCCCGCGGACCGAGCAGCTGATTCCTACGCCATTTATTCCATGCTGATGCCCGGGCAGGAGTTCGCCAGCATGTCTCCCGAGCAAACTTCGCAGTGGGCGATCGCCAGCATCACCATCAACGACGGGGACCGCAACCCGGCTATCCCTCCACAAGGCCAGCTCAAGGCTCCCCCCGAAAACCTGGCTGGTTTCCAGGAAGCCGTCCTCGATTACGCAACCAACAGATACGTCCGCATCGCACTCACCAGGGATGCATTTCAGCTGAATCATCCGTTTTCGCTCCTGCGTCCGGATGAGGTCGCCGCATTGCGCTCATCCAGGACGGCAGCGCAGGTGAGTTCCGAGGCGCAGTCGCAGTGGTCGGGCTTCCCCGGCGTAACGTTCTTCAGCGAAGTGTATTTCGACAGCAAACACCAGGCCGCGCTGGTCTTTATGAACGATTGGTGCGCGCATCTGTGCTCCGCCGGCAGCTGGGTCTATCTCGAGAAACGCGGAGGCCAATGGGTGCGACGCTCAGGCGTCACGGTGCCCGGAGCCTAGTTTCAGAATTTCGTCCTTGTAGTTAGTGGGTCCGCGAGCGTTCGCGCTGTAGTTCGCGCCACAGTTCGCTTTTTGAAACACCGCGATCGCGGGCGATGCGCTTCAACGCATCCTTTTCCGTCAGACCTTCAGTTTTCTCCAGCTCCGCAAGCTGCTCCAGCAAGCTGCCTGCGCCGCCAACCGAGCGGACCGAAAGCGCCTGCGCATCAACGAGCAACACCATCTCCCCGCGAATGCTCTCCCGCCCGCCCAACTGCTCGCGAATTGTGCCCACCGTCCCGCGCAGAAACTCCTCGTGCAGCTTCGTCAGTTCGCGCCCCAGCACCACGCGGCAACCTGACCCCCACACGGCCTCAACGTCGGCCAGCGTTTCAACAATCCGATGCGGCGCTTCATAGAAAACCAGCGTCGTCGGAGCGGCCACCGTCTCTGCAAGCTCCTCTAGTGCCGTCCGCCGCGCCCCCGACTTTGGAGGCAAGAACCCTACAAAAGAAAATCTCTCAGTGCCCAGTCCCGAAGCGACCAGCGCAGCAAGAACCGCGCTCGCCCCAGGGATGGGAAACACCGGAATCCCCGCCGCAATCGCCGCCCCCGCGAGCACCATACCCGGGTCGGAAATCCCCGGTGTCCCCGCATCGGAAACCACTGCAATCCGCGCGCCGTTCTTCAGCTCCTTAATCAGCTGACCGCTGCGCTCCGCCTCGTTGTGCTCGTGGCTGCTGATCGTCGGCGTCGCGATGCCGTAGCGATCGAGAAGCTTCCGCGTCTGCCGTGTGTCCTCGCAGGCGATGCGATCCACGGACCGCAACACGCGCAGCGCCCGCATCGTAATGTCTTCAAGGTTGCCGATCGGCGTCGCGACGATGTACAGACCCGGCGCCAGGGGTTCGTCAGTCACGATTCAGTGTCGACGCGCTCGAGGCGGCGGTACTCCGCCAGCAGGCCCATGCTGCTGCTCAGGTTCTGCCAGGTGACGATGCCGACAATGCGCCCGCTCTCCGCGACCGGAATCAGCGAGAGCCTGCCGCTGCCGATCCGGCGAATCAGCGCGCCCAGCGAATCGTCCGGCTGCGCGATCTGGAACGCCCGCGACATGATGGCCTGGATGTAGCCGTTGCCGCCGTGCCGCAGCGCCTGAATGATCCCCTGCCGCGACACCACCCCAACCAGCGCTGCGCCGCGCACCACCGGGAAATCGTCCTGCAGGCTGTGGATGGCCTTGTACAGCGCGTCGGATAGTGTATCCGATGGCGAGAGCGTGTCGAAGTCCGTCAGCATCACGTCGCGCATGCGTACCGTCTCGACCACCGACTGAAACAGCACGCCCTGGTCTTCCAGTTGCGCGCCAATGAACACGAAGAACCCGGCCATGATGAACCAGGGGCTGAGCGACGCAGCCAGGCGGGTATTCGGAATCGCCAGCAGCGCCAGTCCAGCGACCACCGCGCCAATCCCCAGCATCTGTCCCATCCCTGACGCTGCTCGCGTGGCCTGCGCCACACCGCGCGACCGTGAGAATCCGCTGCGCATCAGTCGTCCCGCATCCAGGGGATACGCCGGAATACAGTTGATGACCGCAAGCGCCACGTTCAGCCATACCGTCGACCGCATCAAGTGGCCGGGTGTGACGATCGGCAACGCGGCAATCGTCACCTGCGACGTGGCCCCTTCAATCAGCGCAGTCACCAGCGCGGCGAAGGCCAGATTCGACAGGGGACCAGCCACCGTCAGGGCCCACTGCGTCGAGCCTTCGGTCGCCTGCTCCGCCATCTCCGGGCTCGAATACGAGAAGAGACCGCCGATGGGGAGCAGCAGAATGCTGCGCACCGTGAGGCCGTGATACGCCGCGGTCAGCGCGCGTACCGCCTCGCGTCCCAGCACCGCTCCAAACAGCAGGAACCACAGGAAGACGCCACGCCAGGAGGCGGTCCCGGACAGGTTCGTCGAGAGTACGCAAAAAATCAGCAGCAACAGAAAGAAATAGTGAATGCGCAGGTGCACCCCAAACCAGCGTCCGAGTGGCAATGACCAGGCGCGCATCCTTCTCCCCGTCCTTGCCGTTATTGTAGAGGGTCGGCCAAATTTTCTACGGAGAAACGATGCGCGTCATTGCCGGCCAGTACCGCTCGCGGGTTTTGCATGCGCCGCGAGGCCAGGACACACGCCCCACCAGCGATCGCCTTCGCGAGACGCTGTTCAACGTCCTGGCGCCGCGCATCGAGGGCGCGGTCTTCCTGGATCTCTACGCCGGTTCGGGGGCCGTCGGCATTGAAGCGCTCAGCCGCGGCGCGCAGGAGGCCATCTTTGTCGAACAAGCCGAGGCCGCCAACCGCGTCGTCCGCGCCAATCTCGCCGCGCTCGGCATCCGGGGCAAATACGCTCTGGAGCCGCGCAGCGTCACCGCGGGACTCCGCCGCCTTGCAGAGTCGGGCCGCCAGGCCGACCTGGTATTTCTGGACCCGCCCTACGCCCACGCCGACGAATATGCGGTTGTGCTCAACCTGCTTGGCGGGGAATGCAGCGGCGTCCTCGGGCCCGGCGCTTTGGTCATCGCCGAACACGAGAAACGCCGTGACCTGGGCGCGCGATACGGAACCCTGGTCCGCTACCGCATTCTGAAGCAGGGCGACGCCGCCCTCAGCTTCTATCGCATCGACTCTCCGGACCCAGCCTGAAAAGTATCCCCGGTCCGCAGATCGACCATGAAGGGCACTTCGCGGTCCGTGATCAGATCCCATCCAAACCCATGCAGCTCGTCGCCGCGAACCTCCGTGATGCGGAGCCCTTCCGACGAAAGCCGCCGCGTCTGCCACGCCTCACCCCTGGCTCCCCACGCCAGCAGCGCCTGATGACCCACGAAAAGCAGCAAATTCTGCTTCAACAGTGAACCCACCTCGAGCACCGGCCGAAACGCGAGATGCTCGAATTTCGCGGGTTCGAGCGTATTCACCACATACGCATACCCGCCGGCAACCGCGCACAAATCGTCAGCACAAGGGCAGCTCCACACGCCCGTCGGCGCCGCGGGATCCGCAAACCCGAGCGCAAACGTCGCCAGAAACTTCACCGCCTTCCTCGCCGGCCTGACCATGACTTCCATCGCGCCGCGTTCCACCTCTTCCGCCTCGCGCGGATAGGTGTAGCAGCGCAGCGGCTTGATCAGCGGCCTCTTCGGCAGAATCTCCGCCTCCCAGGAATGGGGGAAGGCCAGCGTCACGCTTCGGGGCTGAAGTTGAGAATCCATTCCAGTTGCTCCGGCGTATCGGGAACCGGGAATCCACGTGCTCGCTCAATCCGCCGCAGCGCGTCGTCCGCGTCCCAGCCCAGCGCGATCATCACCGACGCGATGAGCACCGTAGCGCGACCGATGCATCCCCTGCAGTGCGCGCCCACACTCTTGCCCGCTCGCACCTGATCGCGCAAATCGGCTATCAATTCTCGAAAGCTCGCCAAATTGGACGGCGTGCATCGATCCAGAATCGGATACGAGATGAATCGCATTCCCAGCTGTCGCGCGATTCTGCCTTCGTCAGGAAGTCCCAGCTCCTCGCTGTCCTGCGGAGTCAAAAGCGACACCAGCACATCGATCCCCGCGTCCCGCGCCATTTCAAGGTCGGCCTGCAGCCACTCGCCGCCGCGCGGGCGCAGCACGATCGCGAGCCGCGAAGGTTTGGCTTCCTCGATCCAGAGAGCCGTCTTCATCGGGCTCCGCTCATGAACTGTTCGATGCGTTCGCGCACGCTCGGCACATGCACAGGCAAGTCGTAACGGCTGCCCTCTTCGACGATCGGAATCAGCTTGTCGAATTCGGGACCCGAGTGCGAGCCCGTCAGGGCGATGCGCACCGGATGAAAAAGGTCTTTCCCCTTCGCCCCGGTCTCCGTCTTGATCTCGTTCATCCACGCCTTGAACTGCTCCGGCGTCACCGGTCCGGAATGCGCAGCAACGCGCGCGGCGAAGGCGGTGAGGACCTTTTGCGCCGATTCAGTCGCGAGGATTTCGGCATTCTCCTGATTCTGGCGGGCCGCGGCCGGACTGAAACGAAACACAAACCCGGCCTTCACCGGCAGCTCGTCGAGCTGGCTAACCGCGGGCAAAAAGAGAGCCAGCAGCTTGCCAAACCACGCCTCCACAGCAGCGGTTGTGACTTGCCATCCGCCATCATGCGACGGCAAGAGTCCCGCGCCGGCGAAGTAAGACCACGCCAGTTCCGCCACGCGCTCCGGATCGGCAGTTTTCAGATAGTGACGATTCAGCCAGTGCAGCTTTTCGAAGTCAAAGACGGCGGGCGACGCCGTGACGCGCTCCAGCCGAAACTCCTGCACCAGTTCCTCCAGCGAAAAAAGCTCCCGCGTCCCACCCTCCGCTCCCCATCCGAGCAGCGCGAGATAATTCACGAGCGCCTCCGGCAGAATTCCCATCGAGCGAAAGCTCGCCACCGACGTCGCACCGTGGCGTTTAGAAAGCCGCTCGCGATCGCTGCCGAGGATCGTCGACAGATGCGCAAACTCCGGCGGCTTCCATCCGAATGCCTCGTAAATCGCCACCTGCTTCGGCGTGTTCGAAATGTGATCGTCGCCGCGAATCACGTGCGTGATCTCCATCAGGGCGTCGTCCAGCGTCACCACGTAGTTGTAGACCGGCATTCCGTTGGATCGGACCAGGATCGGGTCGCTGACGGTCTCGTTGGGAAACTCCACTACGCCGCGGATCATATCGTGGAAACGCAGCGGATGATCGGGGATACGCAGCCGCACGGCAAACGGCTCACCCTTAGCAGCGCGCGCGGCGGAATCGGCCTCTGCAATCTGGCTGCAGCGTCCGGAATACACCTGCGGCCGATGCGCAGCGGCTGCCTCGCGACGCTCCGCCTCCAGTTCCTCTGTCGTGCAGAAGCACCGGTATGCCTTGCCCTCCGCCAGCAACCGATCCGTATACTCGCGATAGATTCCCAGCCGCTCCGACTGCCGGTACGGCGCGTGCGGCCCCTCAACACCCGGCCCCTCGTCCCAGTTCAGCCCGAGCCACAACAGATCCTCCATCAGTTGCGTCTCGTGGCGAGCCTCGCTTCGATCCAGGTCCGTGTCTTCAATGCGCAGCAGGAATGCCCCGCCGGTATGCCGCGCAAAGAGCCAGTTGTACAGCGCGGTCCGCGCGTTCCCCACATGGAGAAAGCCGGTGGGCGAGGGCGCAAAGCGGACGCGAGGTAGTTGTGCAGACGCAGCCATGAGCGGGATCAACCTTTGATCTTATGGAAGCCGTCGTGGCGCGACAACTTTTCTCCGCAAAAGAACTACACTAAGCATCGATTGGCCCCTCTGTGATGGAGTATGCCTCTCCGCCCTTCTCCGTTGTCCTGCCCTGTTCAATCGCGTAAGCGCTGCGCCATCCTGTCGGCCTTCCTCGTCGTTTTGTCCCTGCCGTTGGCCGCATTCTTCGCAGCCTGCGGTGGCGGTTCCTCGACCCCTGCGCCCCCCACCTCCCCGATTTCTCCCCCTGGTTCCGGAACTCCCGATGCTCGTGCCGATGCGTTGCTCGCGCAGATGAGCCAGGCGCAGAAGCTGCAGATGGTCGCAGGTGGCGTCGCCAGCGATCCGAACCTCAACTACGCCTTTCTGCGCGGCGGCGCCGGATGGATTCCCGGAATTCAGCAACTCGGCATTCCCGCGCTGTATTTCGCCGATGGCAGCGTCGGCGTGGGCAATGGCGTGGGACGGGCAACTGCTTTGCCGTCCTCCATCGCCAGCGCCGCCGGCTGGGATACGCAGGCGGCCGTGCAATATGGCACAGTCATCGGCACAGAATTGAGCGACTACGGCATCAACGTCAATCTCGGCGGCAATACCAACCTCATCGGCAGCGATCCACGTGACGGCCGTACTTTCGAAACCAAGGGCGAGGATCCGATCCTCGCCGGCAAAATCGCGGCCGCACACCTCGAAGGCGTCCAGTCCCAGCACGTCATCGCCGACATCAAGCACTTCGCGTACAACGACCAGGAAACCGGACCACTACCGCCAATGTCGTCATCGATGAGCGTGGCGGGCGCGAGAGCGACCTGCTGGCCTTCGAAATCGGCGTGAAAGATTCCAACGTGCAGTCAGTGATGTGCTCCTATAACCTCACCGGCGGAAGTTACAACTGCGAAAATTCGCACCTGCTCAACGACGTTCTCAAAAACGGCTGGGGCTTCTCCGGCTTCGTGATGTCCGACTGGCTGGCGACGCACAGCACCGTCAACGCAGCCAACGCGGGGCTCGATCAGGAACAGCCTGACCAGCAATATTTCTCCGCGCTCGGCCAGGCGATTCAAAACGGCCAGGTGCCGCAGTCGCGGCTCGACAACATGGTGCATCGCGTTCTGCGGGCGATGTTCCAGGTCGGCATTTTCGATAATCCCCAGACCGTCCAGCCCATTCCCGCGGCTGCCGACGCGGCCATCGCGCAACAGATCGAGGAGAACGGAGCCGTGCTGCTCAAGAACGCCAGCGCGCAGCTTCCGCTCAGCCCGAACGTGCAGTCCATCGCCGTCATCGGCTCCCACGCCGACGTGGGCGTGCTCTCCGGCGGCGGTTCCGCGCAGGTCCAGCCCGTCGGCGGACCAGCGCTGACCAGCGGCAATCCCTGCCCCCCGTGCTGGTCGCAGGTGGTCTGGGATCCTTCATCGCCGATGAAGGCCATTCAGGCGATGGCGCCCGGCGCAATGGTCCAGTACGCCGACGGCTCCAGCGCGAGCGCAGCCGCTTCTCTGGCCGCTTCCTCGCAGGTGGCCATCGTCTTCGTCAGCCAGTGGGAGAGCGAAGGCATGGACCTGCCCGGCCTCAATCTCACCGACCTCACGAATGCCACGCCCATCGATCAGGATTCTCTGGTGAGCGCGGTCGCTGCCACTAATCCTCACACCGTCGTCGTCATCGAAAGCGGCGGCCCCATCCTCATGCCGTGGCTCAGCCAGGTCTACTCGGTCCTCGAGGCCTGGTACCCAGGGCAAAGCGGCGGAGCGGCCATCGCCGATCTGCTCTTCGGCAAGACCAACCCTTCCGGCAAACTGCCCATCACGTTTCCCGCAAGCGTCTCGCAGCTTCCGCGACCCGCCATTCCAGCGCCGCCCAACAACACCACGCCATTCGACGTGAATTATTCCGAGGGCTTCAACGTCGGCTACAAGTGGTACGACTCGCAGGGCCTCACTCCGCTTTTCCCCTTCGGTTTCGGCCTCTCCTATACGACCTTCTCCTTCACCAACCCTGCGCTGGTGAATAATCTCACCTCAACCAGCAATCCCAACATACAGGTAACATGCACGGTTACAAATACCGGAGCGGTCAGCGGCGCCGAAGTGGCTCAGGTCTATCTTGGACTGCCGGCCGGCCTCGGCGAGCCGCCGCATCGCCTCGTGGGATGGCAGAAAGTCACGCTCGCGCCGACTGGCTACCAGCCTCTCACCATTGAAATCGACGAGAACGACTCCTCGCACCCGCTGTCGTACTGGAACGAAACCTCCTCCGCGTGGACAGTCGCGCCGGGCCAATACACCGTTTATCTCGGCGACTCGTCGAGCGCCGCTGCGCTGACCGCCGTGGGAACCTTCACCGTCGGCCCGTAGCGCGCAGGCTCACTGCGGCCCGTCGCTGAACACTCGCAGCGCCCTTCCCCCGAGGATCACCTTCTCGCCAATCTCCTCCGCGGCGAACGGATCGTCGATGTTCTCCGTGTTCAGCACCTGTCTCCAGGGGGAACCAGCCGGGGCTTCGGGCAGCTTGAACTCGACTCCCTCAGCCGCCGCGTTCACCAGGATCAGGAAGCAGTCATCGACGATCGGACAACCGTCCTCATCGGTGATGGCCAGCGTTTTTCCGTTCAGCATCAGCGCCAGCGAGCGATTCCAGTCCGTCGTCCAGGCCTCCTCACCCAGCTCGCCGCCGTCGGTGTTGTACCACGCGATGTCACGCACCACCGACCCGCGAATCACGCGATCCTGAAAAAACTTTCTCCGCCGCAGGTTCGGATGGTTGCGCCGCAGATGGATCAGCCTCGCCGTGAATTCCAGCAGCCGTTCGCGCGACGGGGTCAGCTTCCAATCGAACCAGGTCAGCTCGCTGTCCTGGCAGTAGCCGTTGTTATTGCCGTTTTGCGAGCGCGCGAACTCATCGCCGCCGCAAATCATCGGCACACCCTGCGAAAGAATCAGCGTCGCCAGAAAATTGCGCATCTGCCGCTCGCGCAGATCGTTGATCGCCGGATCGTCCGTCGGCCCTTCCGCGCCCATGTTCCACGAGTCGTTGTTATTGGTCCCGTCGGTGTTGTTGTCTCCGTTGGCCTCGTTGTGTTTTTGGTTGTAGCTCACCAGATCGCACAGCGTGAAGCCGTCATGCGCGGTGACGAAGTTGATCGACGCATAGGGCCGCCGCCCATCCATCTCGTACAAGTCCGATGAGCCCGTCAGCCGATAAGCAAAATCCGACAGAAGGCCGCTGTCCCCCTTCCAGAAACGCCGCACCGTATCGCGGTACTTGCCGTTCCACTCTGCCCACAGCACCGGAAAATTTCCGACCTGATAGCCGCCGTCGCCCACATCCCAGGGCTCAGCGATCAGCTTCACATCGGTGATGGTCGGGTCCTGATGGATCGTGTCGAAGAAGCTCGACAGCTTTGACACCGCATGCAACTCACGCGCCAGCGTGCTCGCCAGATCGAAACGGAAGCCGTCAACGTGCATCTCCGTCACCCAGTACCGCAGCGAATCCATCACCAGCTTCAGCACCTGCGGTAGCATCAGGTTCAGCGTGTTGCCCGTGCCGGTGTAGTCCATGTAGTGGCGCGGCGCATCCGCTACCAGCCGGTAATACGTGGTGTTGTCGATCCCCTTCATCGACAGCATCGGCCCCAGTTCGTTGCCTTCGCAGGTGTGGTTGTAGACCACGTCGAGGATTACCTCGATCCCCGCCTTGTGCAGCGTCTTCACCATCTGCTTGAACTCGACCACCTGCTGCCCCTCGTCGCCCGACGAGCTGTAACGCGACATCGGCGCAAAGAAGCTCAGTGTGTTGTAGCCCCAGTAATCGCGCAGCCCGCGATCCACCAGGTGGCCCTCGTCGATGAAGTGGTGTACCGGCAGCAGCTCAACCGCGGTAATGCCTAGCTTCTTCAGATACGCGATGCTCGATTCGCAAGCCAGTCCCGCGTAGGTGCCGCGCAAATTTTCGGGCACCGCTTCGTTCAGCTTCGAGAAGCCGCGGACGTGAACCTCATAAATGATGGAGTCCGACAGCGGAATTTCCGGCGGGCAATCGCCCTCCCAGTCGAAATACTCATCGATGACGATTGACTTCGGCACGCCATCCGCGGAGTCCTCGTCGTTCCGCTTCAAGTCATCGCCGCTCGTAACATCGTAGGGAAAGATCGGCGCCTTCCAGCTGACGTCGCCCGTCAGCGCCTTGGCGTACGGGTCCACCAGCAGCTTGTTCGAGTTAAAACGCAGCCCCTTCTCCGGCTCCCACGGCCCTTCCACCCGATAGCCGTAACGCTGTCCTGGCTTGATGTCGCGGATCAGCCCATGCCAGACAAAGGCCGTCCGCTCCCGGAGAGCGACGAAGTCGATCTGCTTACCGGACTCATCAAAAAAGCACACCGAGACGCAGGTGGCGTTTTCAGAAAAAAGTGAAAAGTTCGTTCCAATCGGAGTGGGCGTGGCCCCCAGCGGATAAGGTTTTCCTGGCAACAAAGTTCGACGCATGAAGATTGGCTCTCACTGAGAAGAGGATGAATGGCAGCCAATATTCAGATGCAGAAAACGCTCAGGCGTCTCCTGGCCAAACTGCGCGCTCCATCGCAAGCTTCAGGGACTCAGGTCGCCATCCCCAATCCAACCAGGTTCGCCGCCGCAATGATCACCACCATCCCGCTCCACAGCAGCTGCACGGGCCGGCCCGAAGCACCGCGCCACTCACCGAGCGCAAGGCCCACGATGCCGCCGAACAGCACATACCCGCTCATGTGCAGCATCCAGTTCACGAAGCTCAGATGTACGGGAATATTCGCTGCGCCCCACGCGTAGAAGAAAAACTGCAGATACCACATGATGCCGCCCGAGGCCGCCATGCAGGTGTTCACGAGCAGCGTCCGCCCCGTCTGCGACCAGTCCGCTCGCACCGAAAGATCCTTCCGATACGCCAGCCGCGTAAAGCAGTAAGCAAAGTTCACCAGCGCGCCGCCGCCCATGATGATCACGTAGCTCGGCAGCGCTGCGTACAGCGGTTTCACGCCCACCTGCTGCGCAGCCGCGGCAATCGGTCTCGCTGCATCGATGGCGAACGACATCCCGGACGAGAAGATCCCGCACACCACTGCGAGCATCAGCCCGTTCGTGAGGTTGAATTCCTCGGCGCGCACGCCAAGCCGTTGTTCCTTCTGGTGACCGGCCCACGAGACGATAGCGATCCCGACAAGCGCCAGCCCGATGCCCGACAGCGTAAAGAGCCCGCTGCGGCTGCTGAACAAATAGCCCACCTGTCCATGCATGATCGGCGGCACCAGCGTTCCCACCACCAGCGTCACGCCAATCGCCACGCCGATCCCCAGCGACATCCCCAGATAGCGCATGGTCAGCCCGTAGTTCACATTCCCGACGCCCCACATGCAGCCGAACAGAAACGTCCTCGTCAAAACGCCCGCCGGAATCCCGGCATAAAATCCGTGAAAATCCGGAAGCAGGATCATGCTCACCATCGTCGGCAGCAGCACCCATGAGAAAACGCCGGCGACGGCCCACGTCGTCTCCCACGACCACTTCCTTACCTTCTCGATAGGCGCATAGAACGACGCGGCCGAGGCAGCGCCGACCATATGCCAGCCGATCCCGCCAAGAATGGCAGAGGTCATTCCTGTTCCTTTCGGCGCTCGCGCGATTTATGCAACCAACACACCGGCGAGCGCGGACACTTTGTCCGCAATCGACTGAGGCGAGAGCGAGCCTGAGGACTGCTCGATCCGCGCCCATTGTAGGGCGAAATTCCCAAGCGTGGAGCTTTCGATCGAGCAGCGCTGCACCGGCAACCCCGTCGCCCTGGCGGTCAGCATGTTCAAATACTCATTCTGGCTGCCCCCGCCGACCACGCAGATGTGATGCGGCCGCCTCTCCGTCATCTGCTCGATGTCTCTCAGCAGCGATCCATAGCGCGCTGCCAGACTGTGAAAGATCAGGTTCGCGTACTGCGGAGCAGCATCGCATCCCTCGGGCAACGGCCGCAGACCGAGCCGCTTCATCTGTTCGTTAATGCGCGCCATCATATCGCCGGGTGGCAGCAGCGCTGGATCATCGAGGTCCAGCAAATCCTCCGGCGCGGGCAGCCGCCGCGCTTCGGCGATCAGCTCCGTCACTCCCCACGCGCGATCCCGATCCCAGAGACTCATACATTGCCGCAGCAGCCACATCCCCGGAATGCCGCGATGGAACAGATTTCCACCATCTGCCGCGCCGAGATTCGTGAATCCCCGCGCAAACGCGTCCGGTGTTCGCACGCTGCGATCTAAAACCGTCCCCACCAGCGACCACGTGCCGGAGCTGATGTACGCCCATTTGCCCGGACGCTCCGGAATTCCCGCAATCGCCGAGGCCGTGTCATGACACGCCGGCGCGATCAGCTGCGTCTTCGCGAACGCCGGCAGGCGCCGCAGATCGTCCCGCGGCGGCCCCAGCGCCGTTCCCGGCGCAACAATCTCCGGCGCGGCTCCGCGATCCAACCCCACCGCCGAAAATATCTCCACCGACCAGCCCCGCGTCTCTGCGTCGATCAACCCCGTGTGCGTGGCGTTCGTGTACTCCGCGACTCGTGGCGCACCCAGCCAGTGCAGAATGTACTCCGGCAGATTCACCCACGGCGCCGAATCCGGAATCCCGCTCCGCCGATCCGCATAGAGCTGATAGATCGTGTTGATGGGCTGAATCTGCACGCCGGTACGCGCGTACAGCGTTGCGGCGGGAACAAGGTCGTGCACCGCCTCCATCGCCGACTGCGTCCGCTCGTCGCGATAGCAGAACGGAGGCGCCAGCGGATTGCCGCTCTCATCGAGCCGCATGTAGTCGACCGCCCATCCCGTTACGCCGATGCTCGCAATGCCTTCCGGCGCAAGCTCTGCGCACGACCGAAGCCCCGCTTCCAGTTCCGCACAGATGCGCTCCAGGTCCCAGCGCCACCCTCTGGTTCCGTGATCCCGCGGGCCATTCTCGAAGCGCCGCACCATCGAGATGTGCGGCTCATCGTTCCGCCATTGCAACAGGGAAACTCGGCAGCTCTCCGCGCCCAGGTCGATCGCGGCTAGCGCCGGCCCCTCGCTCACCGTAAGAATGCCTCGGGCAGGCCGCCATCCACCGGAATCAGATGTCCCGTTGTGCAGCGCGTATGCGGTCCGGCGAGAAACAGAATCGCCTGCGCGCACTCCTCCGGCGTAATCGGCTGATGCGTCAGCGTGCGTTTTGCATAGAACCCCGCGAGCAGGTCGCGCAGCTGATCGTCCGTCGCCGCCGCGTCGAACGCAGTTCCATACTTGTTCAGCGACGCGATCACGCGGTCGCGCGGAAACATCGTCGACCCCTTCACCACCGTCGCTGGGCTGATGCCGTTCACGCGCACGCCCGGCGCCAGCGAGACAGCCAGCTCCCGCACCAGATGACTCAGCGCCGCCTTGCTCACGTCGTACGCTTCGCTGCCGCGCTTGGGGACCACCGCGTTCGCCGAGCTCGTCAGAACAATGCTCCCGCCAATCTGCTCGGCAGCGAAAATCTTCGCAGCTTCCTCCGCCAGCAGATAATTCGCGGTCACATTCAGATCGAGCGTCGTCGACCACATCGCATCGCTGATCGTCCCCTGCGGCGACGAAGGAAAGATCGCCGCCGTGTTGATGAGAATGTCGAGGCCACCGAAGTGCGCCACCGTGTCGCGCAGCGCCGCCGCAATCGAGCCGCGGTCGCGAATATCCACGGCAGTCGCAGCAATCGCTTCTTTGCCTGCCGTCTTCTGCGCCTCCTGCGCTACCGCTTCTGCCCCAGCCGCATCGCGATCCGCGATCATGACCTGCGCTCCGCGTTCCGCTGCCAGCAGCGCGGTCGCGCGCCCGATCCCGCTTGCCCCGCCCACAATCAGCGCAATCCTCCGGCTCAGTTCCTTCTCCGCCGGTTGCCGCCGAATCTTCGCGTCCTCCAGCAGCCAGTACTCGATCCGGAACGCCTCCAGCGCGGGCAGCGCCACATAATTCGTGTAGACTTCGAATGCCTCGCACGGCGCTGCGGCTCCCGCCTGCGGCACGTCCTTCACCGCCGTCTTGCCCGCCAGCGCACTCGCTCCCTGCATCACGTGAATCGCATTCGTGTAGAACTCGCCCACCACCCTCGACTCGCTCCTGGCCTTGCCAAACGAGAACATACCGATCCCAGGAATCAGCACCACTGTCGGGTTCGGATCGCGTATCGCCGGTGACGACGTCTCGCGATGCTTCTGGTAATACGCCGCGTACTCCGCGCGATACGTCTCCAGCGCCGCTTCGACCTTTTTCTGCAGAGTCGCAACATCGTCTGCCTGCGCGGCCGGAACGAACATCGGCCGAATCTTCGTCCGGATGAAGTGATCCGGGCAGCTCGTGCCCAGATGCGCGAGCGCCGCGCCATCCTTCGAGTTCACGAAGCGCAACACATCCTCGCCGTCCGACCAGCTGCCGATCATCCGCTTCTGCTGCGAAACGCGCCCGCGCACAAACGGCAGCAGCTCCAGCGCCACGTCCCTGCGGTCTTCCCGCACCGCCATCGCCGCTCCGCCGAAAATCGCCGCGCCCTTGCGCTCCACGTGCTCCTGCACGAATTGCCCCAGATTGTCGATCATCGTCAGCGTATTCGCATAGCATTCCCGCTGTGTCTCGCCCCACGTGAACAGCCCGTGCCCGCCCAGCACAATGCCGTCGCAGCCCGGATTCTCCCGTGCCGCCCGCCGCATCATCATCGCCAGCTCAAACCCCGGACGCTGCCACGGCACCCACACCAGCGAGTGCTCAAGTTCCCGATTGAACTCCTCCATCTTCTCTTTGCCGTTCGCCGCGGCCGCCATCGCGATTGCCCAGTCCGGATGCAGATGATCCACATGCCGGAAAGGCAGGAACCCATGCAGCGGCGTATCGATCGACGCGACCGTCGGGTTCACTCCGAACGTGCACAGCGGATACAAATCCACGACCGCATCTTCCTCGGCCACGCCTCGATACTGCGACTCGATCGCCAGCAGCTTGTCGAGGTAGAGCGTGGCAAAACCCGCGCGCTTGATGCTCCCCAGATCGCCCCCGCTTCCCTTCACCCACAGCACGTCCGTCTTTTCTCCGGTCAGCGGATCGGCCTGCACCACCTTGGAGCTCGTGTTTCCGCCGGCGAAATTAGTGATGCGCAGATCGGTTCCCAGCAGATTCGACCGGTAGCCCAACAGCTCGGGCTCGTCCAGCGTTGCGGCCCTCTTTTCATCCCACAAATCCTCGAGATAGCGCAGCGCAGTCAGTGTCTTCATTCGTTCACCGTCCCCATGGTTGATTCAGGCATAACTCGAAACCGATTGAGCATTCCGCGCCCCGCGCTCGCTGCGGATGCGCTCCACGTACCCGCCTGCGCGCAGAGCCGCAAGCGGATCTTCCGGCAAGCCACGTGCAACGCGCCACTCCCGCACCAGCGGCCGTACGTCAAACCAGAAACCCTGGCGCAGGCATTCTTCCGCCTCCACCAGCCGGCATTCATCCTGCAACGCCGCCAGGCGCTCGCGATCCACCAGCGCCGCCTTCGTGAAAATCTCCTGCGCGGTGCAAACCGTCTGCACCATCGCTTCCATCTTGCCCTTCAGATTATGGCTTTGGTCGATCATGAACGCCGTCGTCGCCAGCGCCTCGCTGTCGGAAAGCAGTTCGTGAAAGATTCTGAAAATCTGATACGGATCGATGGAGCCCAGCGTCAGATCGTCGTCCGCATAGCGCCGATCGTTGAAATGGAACCCGCCCAGCCGCTTTTCGCGCAGCAGCCACACCACAATCTGCTCGATGTTCTGGCCTGCATAATGGTGCCCCGTATCCACCAGCACCACGGCCTTCTCGCCCGCTTGCCGCGCCATCAGCAGCGCCATCCCCCAGTCGCCCAGATCGGTGTGATAGAACGCCGGCTCAAACGGTTTGTACTCCACCAGCAACCGCTGATCCGCGCCCAGCTCTCCATGCACCTGCCGCAGCGCCTCCGCCATCCAGTCAATGCGCCGCCGCATGCTTTGCGTGCCCGGATAATTCGACCCGTCCGCAAGCCACAGCGAAACATCGCGCGACCGGAGCGCCTTCGCGATCTCCACCGACTCCAGCAGATGATCGAGCGCCATCCTGCGCACTCCCGGATCCGGATTGCACACCGATCCGAATTTGTACTCCTGCCTCTCGAAGAGGTTCGGATTGATCGAGCCCGCCCGAACTCCGTGCTCCTCTTCGAGGTCCAGAATCTTCCGCGTGTCGCGCAGCCCTCCCGGCAAGTCCCACATAACGTGCAGCGCCAGTGTCGGCGTCGCCCCGGTCAGAGCGTGCACCTCCGCCGCGTCCGCAAACTTCTCCTCAATGGTCGTCGCGGCCTCTGCCTGCAGGTATTTCCCGAAGCGCGTTCCTGTGTTGGCAAATCCCCAGGAGGGCAGCTCGACCCGCAACGAATCCAGCGCACGGCTCACGCGCTCCTGATGCTCGCTCAACTCTGCCTCTCCTGTCTCAAAAGCTCACCATAAGAAGACATCAAACTGCCTCCGGAACACAAACGGTAGCAATCTACGGCGACTGGCTCCCCGCAGACGACGAAGGCTCAGGTGCCGGCACCATCCGCAGCGGACCCAGAATTCCGGACGGTAGCCGCTCAAGATGATCCATATCCTGGGGCGCGAACCGCTTGCCATAGCGAAGCCACAGCAATCGATAATCCGCGGGCGCCCGCCCGGCGAGTTCATTGATGGCCGTATTCGCGACAACGATCTTCAGCTCGTTCGAACCGGGATGCAGCAACGGTCCGACATCGACGGTGAAAGGCGGGTGCCACACGGGTCCCGCGAATTTTCCATTCACGTAAACGAGCGCAGCATCGCGCAACGGCGCGTCAAACCAGGTCCGCATGCCAGGCAAATTCAGCTTCGCGCGCTCTACCGGCTTTCCCTCGCCGAAATCCAGCAACACCGAACCGGCCCGCGCGGCGTTCTCCGGAACGTCGACCGTTCGCGTGTAAGTCACAGTCCCGGAGTAGTATTTTCCGGCCTTGTCATCGGCCCATGAATGCAGGGTCTGCATCGTTTCATGGATACCGGTCTTGTCGAATGTCACCTGCCAGTCGTGGCTAAGATCGATCGGCGCGAAATTTGTAGCCGTCGTGGTTGCATTTGCCGGAGCCGCATGATCCGAGAAGACCACCACCCGCGATTCATACGGAGCCAAATCCATTTTCACCGCCGGCCCACGCCCTGCGCCCGAAATTTTGCCGCTAAAGGGATCCCACCACTCCGCAGCGCTTCTTTCCGTCCGAAATGTCGCCGTGAATGTGTGCCGGCGATTGTCTGTGTTCGCGACGAAATAGATGTCCGCGTCGGCAAGCCGGCGATGAATGAATCCAACCTCCGGCGTTACCGGATCGAGCGCCGCATCCGCCTTCAGGAACGCTCCCATCGCCGCCCCCAGATCCGAGGTCTTCTCAATCAGCTTCACCCACTTCGCATCCGGCCCAAACAACTCCTGCGAAACCTGCTGAACGGCCGCGCTGTCCCGCTTCGACTCCACCCACCCCGGCGCGCGCGACGGCAGCCTCTGCGTGGCGAGGACCACCCCGCCGCTCCTCGCGTATTCCGCGATCTTCTTGTACGTCGTGAGCGGCAGCCGCTCCACGTTGGGGATCACCAGCACCGGGTAGCGGATGCCGACGCGATCAATCGCCGCTGCGTCGATGAAATCGAAGTTGTACCCCGCATCGAGAATCGAGGGAATCAGCTCCGGCCCCAGCAACTCCGGCATCCGATCGCTCACCGTGGCCTTCGCGAGACTGAATTGCGCCTG
Source organism: Acidobacterium sp. (assembly GCA_003166955.1). Classification (GTDB taxonomy): domain Bacteria; phylum Acidobacteriota; class Terriglobia; order Terriglobales; family Acidobacteriaceae; genus Palsa-343. The sequence continues at coordinate 55,015 of PMUI01000098.1, read as the reverse complement.
CGCATCTTCCTCAGGCAGTAGAACGGCCACATCGTTGGCAGGCTTGCCCTGGCGCAAGAGCCAGCTCACTCGCGTCAGATAGCCCGTCACATCCGGCATCACCATCCACCAGGGATTGTGGTTGTTGAACACCGCAGCCGCATAAAACGACCAACCGGGTTCTCCCGCCGATGCCGGCGAATACGGCCAGCCATGCCCCATCAGCTGATTCACGCCCTGCAGAAAAAATGTGTCCGCCTCCGCTTTCATGTCGAGCGGCGTTGCGCGGAATGCCGGAGAATGCAGCCAAGTCCATATCTCCGCCGAGGTCAGCGGCCGTCCGTAAACATGGCTTCCCGACGTGGCCCAGCGCGTGTAGGAAAATGGCCCGTGCCACTGCGATCCCTCGCCCTCCGGCAAATCGACGAGCGCGTTGCTGGAAAGAGTCACCGCCGGAATGCCGTAGCTCTGCGAGCGAAACTGCGTGCCGTGCGCGCGAGCCCAGGTGTTGATCGCCGCAAGATAATGCTCATCGATCAGCTCAGCGAGCGTGCGTGCCCAGTCAAACCGCAGGTCGCCCGCCTCCGGCGCTTTTCCCGCGATCAGATCCGGCAGATGCGGCGTTAAATCGTAACCGCGCCGGTTACGAAATTCCGTTAGAAGCTCCGACGTCCAGTCCGATTCGTAAACTTCCAGGCTGTCGCTGAAGACCGAATACGGCGGATGCTCGCCAAATGCGCGCATCAGCGGCTCACCCACATTCTTCAGGTGATCCCGCACCGCCACCGCGCTGAAATGGTCGAGCACAAACCCCTCTGCCCCATCGGCCGGTCGTTTCACCTGTTGCCCTGTGCGGCTCGATATAAAAAACAGCGCGACCTGCGTCCCGTTCAGTCCCGGGGGCAGAATCAGCCGCCCGTCCTTCAGATTCTCGACGAGCTGCGCTTGCTCCCCGTCATAGTGTTCCGGCGTTCCCGCCGCAACAAACGCCGCCAGCAGCGTCTCTCCGTTCTCCATCGCCGGCACCGCAACCGAGTCCGCATTCCCAGAAACAGAAACAGCCTCCACGCGCAAGCGTCCCGCCGCTTCGGTCGCCGGAACCCACGCGCCTCCGTACGGCCACCCGCTACCCAGCGTGATGCTCACCCGCATTCCGAGCTCTCGCGCCGTATCGGCAGCGAATCCGACCATGGCGAGAAACTCCGGCGACAAAAAGCGTATGTTCCTGAACCCTGTCTGGGGATCATCGAGCGCCAGTGGATACACCGGCTGAATCTCCACACCGCCGATGCCGCCCGCCTTCATCGTCCGCAGTTCGCGCGCCAGCTCGTCGCGCTCCACCGCTGGCCCAAACCACCACCACCGCATCATCGGCCGCGCGTCCATCGGTGGAGAAGCGAAACCGCGGCGCAATTGAGCCAGAGAATCGTGCGGTCCCGCGGCGGATCGCGCCACAGGCGCTTGTTGCACCAAAAGTCCGGGCGCGAGAACCAAGCCGATCGCAAGACCGCGATGAACTGCTGTTGAAAGATGACTCATGAATCAGCGCAGAGTAACATTCCCTCCTGCCGCCTTGATAATCGACGTGCCATCACTCGCCTGCACGGTCACCTTCTCGCCAGATACATCGGCATTGCTGATCGCGAGGCCATGCTGCGCTTCAATCCTGACATTTTTCAAAACCACGCCGCGAATCGGTGCTTCCGGCAATCCCGCGATCGCCCCGGCCGAAACAACATCTGTCGCTGTTACATTTTCCAGTGTGATGTCGTGAAAATGCGGCGTCAGACGCGTCACCGGTTGCGGTGGGTCCGTATCCGGCGGCAAAATCTTCGGGTAATACTCGCTGATCACCACCGCGTTCTTCACGTTCTTCATCTCGATATCCCGGAAGACCATCTCACCCACATCGTTGCCGCGATCACGATTGGCCTTGATGCGAATGCCGTTGTCCGTTCCATCAAAATGAACCCGCTCCGCCCGGATATTCTTCACGCCGCCGGCGATCTCGCTGCCTACCGACAGCCCGTGCCCATGCAAAAACGTGCAGTCGGTAATCGTGATGTCGCGGCTCGGATCGTCGGGACCCGCTGAATTTGCCTGCCCTGACTTGATCGCCACGTCGTCGTCGCCCACATCGGCGAAAACGTGATCGATGCGCACATTCGACGAAGAGAACGGATCGATGGCATCGGTGTTCGGCGAATGTTGCGGCGCCAGAACCCTGATGTTCCGAATCGTCACATCGTCTGAGTAGTAAGGAACCAGTTGCCACATGGGCGAGCTCTGAATCGTCACCCCCTCAACCCGCACATGCCGGCAATGGTCAAAGACCACCAGCCGCGGCCGCGTATGCTCCGACCCCATCACCCCGTGATCGCCGTGCGTGCGCGCCTCCTCCCACCAGCTTTCTCCGGCTCCGTCAATCGTTCCCTCGCCGATGATCGCAACATTGGTCGCATCGGTCGCACTCACCAGCGACTGCAAACCGGGCGCGCGAAACTCCGTCTTCGCCGGATAATCCTTGTGATCAGGAGAGCCCAGCAGCGTCGCGCCCTTTTCCAGTTCCAGCGTGATGTTGCTCTTCAGCACGATCGGCGCGCTCAGCCACGTTCCCGCACTCAGCCGCACCGTGCCACCGCTATGCTGCGCGCACGCATCGATCGCCGCCTGAATCGCCGCTGTGTCTTTGGAAACTCCATCCACTTTGGCGCCAAACGCGTGCGGATCGCAGGATGCGGCACCGTGCGCCTTCGCCGCGGCCGTAATGAAAAAGATCAGAGAAACCATTCCGCACAGCACAAGGGGAAACGTCTTATTGCGTCGCATTCCAGGGTCCCTCACCAGCGCACAGGTCAAAACTGCGAATCCAATGATACAGTGGAAACGCTTCAGTGGTCATACCACTGGCCGCAGCCCAATTTGCTCGGGCCATCCCGTTTCTCAGGACCGCGTCTATGAATCCGTTCCAGTCCAATCGTCGGGAAATACTTCGCTTCAGCGCTCTCGGTCTGGGCGCCGCTGTTGGCTCTGCGCTGCCCGAAGCCTACGCCGCTCCCCACGCGTCCGCCCCGGTCGCAACGCCAGGAATCTTCGACGTCCGCACCTACGGAGCCGCGGGCGACGGCAAGACCGTCGATTCGCCCGCCATCAACAAAGCGATCGAAGCAGCCGCGGCAACTGGTGGCGGCACCGTCGTTTTTCCTCCCGGCAACTGGCTCAGTTTTTCCATTCACCTCAAGAGCAACGTCTCGCTCTACCTTGCTCAGGGTGCAACCATCGTCGCCGCCGACTCTCCACTTCCCGGCGCAACCACCGGCTACAACGGCGGAACCTATGATGCCGCCGAGCCTAACGCTCCCTGGGAAGACTACCAGGATTATGGTCACAATCACTGGCACAATTCCCTCCTCTGGGGTGAGAATCTCAGCGACATCAGCATCACCGGCCCGGGCCGGATTTATGGCAAGGGTCTCAGCTTCGGAGCCAATCGCGCCGCGCGCGGCGATTATCCGATCTACGTCGCAGAACAGGCCGGCGTGGGCAACAAGGTCATCGCGCTGAAGAATTGCCACAACGTCCTGCTGCGCGATTTCTCCATCCTGAAAGGCGGCCACTTCGGACTGCTGCTCACTGGCGTCGACAACCTCACCATCGATAACCTCACCATCGACACCGACCGCGATGGCATGGACATCGACTGCTGCCGCAATGTCCACGTCTCCAACTGCACCGTCAACTCGCCGTGGGACGACGCCATTTGCCCGAAGAGCAGCTACTCCCTCGGCTACGCACGTGCAACGGAAAATGTGACCATCACCAACTGCTACGTCACCGGCACCTACGAACTTGGCACCGTGCTCGATGGCACCTTTAAGAAATTCGCGCCAGACGCCCGCGTGGGGCGCACCGGGCGCATCAAGTGCGGCACGGAATCGAACGGCGGCTTCAGGAACATCACGATCTCCAACTGCGTCTTCGAAGGCTGCAACGGACTCGCTCTCGAAAGCGAGGACGGCGCGCTTTGCGAGGACATTGCCGTCACCAACATCACCATGCGCGACATCACGACCTCGCCGATCTTCGTGCGTCTCGGTGCGCGGCTGCGCGGTCCAAAGGAGACCACCAAGGTCGGCACCATGCGTCGCATCCTGATTAGCAACCTCACCAGTTACAATTGCGCCTCCCGCCTCTGCTCCATCCTCAGCGGCATCCCCGATTACGCCATTCAGGACCTGAAGCTCTCCAACATCTACCAACATCACGTCGGCGGAGCCTCGCAGGACTCCCTCTCCATCCAGCCCCCTGAATACGAAAACAAGTATCCCGACCCCGGCATGTTCGGTCCCATGCCCTCCCAGGGATTCTTCCTTCGCCACATCCGCAACCTCGAACTTAGCCACGTCGAGGTCGCGCCGGCCGCGCCCGATCCGCGCCCCAGCTTCTATCTCACCGATGTAAACCGCGCCGACTTCATCGCCGTCACGACGCCCGTTGGCGTTGCGGCGTTCCATCTCGACAAAGTCACCGACCTCCGCATCCTGCTGAGCCGTGCGGCAAAGGACACGCAAATGGACAGCGCCGAAAACCGAATTCTCTGACTTGCGATCCGGCCAGCGCCGCTCGCAATCGGGCGAGTCTTCTCAGATGGCGTGGTCTGACCAACGGTCGCGTTCTCCGCCCGTCCAGCCGCGCCCGTAAACCACGCAGACAGCGCTGACAGATCAGGCCGGGCCGGCGCGCCGCGCCATCGCCGCGCACAGGAACTGCACCCTGGGCTCGATCCCACGCAGGTCTCCGTCCCGAGGGACTTTACGTCGCGATTCCCCTTGACAGGTCCATTTCGGCTCCACGATACTGATTCGGTTTCGCAAACAGGTCAGACCTCTTCGCACAAGAAACCTGAATCCGCACGTCTTTGGAGGCTTTATGGTCAACATGAGTTCCACTCGAATCCCAGCGTTCGGCGCCTGGGTCGCCGGCCTTTGCTTCCTCGCGCTGCTGCTCTTCGCTGTTCAGACGCCGGCCCAGATCGCCGGAACCGCCAACGTCCAGGGCACAGTCCAGGATGCCTCCGGAGCCATAATCCAGAATGCAGCGATCACCATCACCGATGTAGCAACGCAGGTGACGCACGTCACCCACAGTGATAAGGCCGGCATCTACGTCTTCCCCGGGCTTCCGATCGGCACATATACCCTCCGGGTCGTCGCGCCGGGTTTCGAAACCTACGAACAGACGAACATCGTCCTCGAAATTGGCAGCAGCATCGCTATCAATCCGACCCTCAAAGTCGGCCAGACCAATACGAAAATCGAGGTCCACTCCGAGGGCCTCGCGCTGCAGACCGAGGACCCCTCCTTCAAACAGACCGTCGACGAGAAGGACATCACCGAGATGCCGCTGAACTCCACCAGTCGGCAGATCACGGGTCTGCTCGCCATTTCCGGTGGTTCCAACACTGCGCCTGGCAACGACTTCACCGGCAGCAAGTACTCTTATCAGACCATTTCCATCTCCATCGCCGGCGGCAACGGCAACACCACTCTGTGGCGGCTCGATGGCGGCGATAACCAGGACTATATGGGCAACGGCAATCTCCCGTTTCCCTTCCCCGACGCGGTCAGCCAGTTCAGCGTCGAATCCACTGTGCTCGGCGCCGGGGATGGCGAGCACACAGGCGGCTATGTCAACGCCGTCACTCGTTCCGGTACCAATACCTACCACGGCACCGCATTCGAGTTCATCCGCAACAACTACCTCGATGCAACCAACTTCTATTCTGTCTCACCCGACACATTGCACCAGAATGAATACGGCGGCACCTTCGGCGGCAGAATCATCCGCGACAAGTTATTCGCCTTCGCCGGATACCAGCACCTCCACGCCGACCAGACGCAGTCCAGCACCGAGGCTTTTGTGCCCACGGCGGCCAACCTGGCAGGCGATTTTTCCGTTACCGACGGACCCGGCTGCGAGTCATCCGGAAAATTCGTGCAACTCGTCGACCCTCTCACCGGCGCAACGCTGCCGGGCGATAAATACTCCTCCGCTCCGGCCTACATCAAACAATCGCTGGCGCTCCAGAAATACCTCCCCGCGATCAACCCAGCCGTGGATGTCAGCAATTGCGGGCTTGTCTCCTACTCCATCCCTTCGGAAACATCCGACAATGAGTTCGTCACCAGAGCTGATTACACCATCAACGAAAAGAACAATCTGTACGGTCGGTATTTCATCGATGGCTATCAGGCTCCGGCCTTCTTCTCGCCCACCAACATCCTCATCACCACCCAATCCGGGAACATCGAGCGCACGCAATCTTTCACCCTCGGCTGGATCGACTCGTTTACTCCGAACACTGTGAATTCGGCCCACGCTACCATTCTCCGGCGCGTGGATAACCGTGGGTATGCGGCCAACGACATCAATGCGGCCAACCTCGGCGTCGCTATCTCTCAGCCCATACCCAACGGTCTGCAGATCTCCGAGGGCAAGTTCACCATCGGCGGCGGCACGAACTCGGTTGCCCACTTCAACGACAACACCCTTGCTATCGACGACGACGTCACCATGGTGCGCGGAAAGCACCAGATTATCTGGGGCGGAGAATGGGTGCAGAACGAACTCAATATCTCCAATGGATACGAGTCCAACGGAACGTTCAGTTTCACCGGCGAATACAGCGGCAGCGGGCCTAACGGCGGCAGCGTAATCGGCGACCAGAACCTGGACTTTCTCTGGGGCACGATGAGCGCCTTCCAGCAGAGTAAGGAGGAGCAGAACGCGCTGCGCGGCCCGATTCCCAGCCTCTATGCCCAGGATACGTTCCACGCCACGCCGCGGCTGACCTTCGTGGTCGGCCTGCGCTGGGGCCCGAATTTCATGCCCGTGGATTACTTCAACCGCGGCAGCGTTTTCAACTACAGCGATTTTCTGAACAGCACCGTCAGCACCGTTTACCCCAGCGCTCCCGCCGGGATTCTGTTCTATGGCGACAAGGGCGTGCCAAGGGGATTCACGCAGAACTCACCCTGGCAGTTTTCGCCCAACCTCGCCGCATCCTGGGATCCTTTCGGCAACGGCAAAACGGTTATCCGCGCCGGCGCCGAGCTCGCCTATGACAAGCCCAATTTCTTCACCGGCCAGCGCACCAACCAGAACCCCCCGTTTGCCACTGCCATCAGCAATACGCAAACGTCGGGAACAGGGCCTTTGTCCTTCGGAGCCCCATGGTCTGTCGGCTCCATTACGACCAGTCCATTTCCTCAACCCATCGTCCCCACTCCGTCCGAGGCGATCTTCTACGCGCAATCGCAGTACATCGTGATGCCCGCACAGTTTCATCCGGCCTACACCATGCAGTGGACGCTGAGCGTTCAGCATGAGTTCCCCGCCGGCTGGCAGGCTCAGGTTGACTACATCGGGAACCGGACTGTGCATGATCCCATGGGCACGCCTCTGAGCCCCGCTGTCTTCATCCCCGGAGTTTGGGGGGCCGGCGGCACAGGCTGCGCAGGCATCGTGACTACCGGCCCGGCAGCCGTTAAACCGGGCGCTGCGGGCACCAATTGCTCCACCACCAAAAACGAGAACTCACGCTTCGCGCTGACCATCGCGAATCCTGCTCAGGGCAACCAATTCGTAGGCGGCGGCGCAGGTTCCGTCACTGTCAACGACATCGGCTATGCCAGTTACAACGGTATGGTAGCCACGCTCCAGCACCGGCTTTCATCCACCTTCAGCCTGCTGGCTAACTATACCTGGGCGAAGTGCCTCGATCTCGCCGACGGTCAGGGCGATATTGCTGCGGGCCTCTTTGAAAATCCGAACAACTCCAGGATGGACTGGGGACCGTGCGGCTTTGACTACAGGAATATCGAGAACTTCGTCATCGTTGCCCGCAGCAACTTTCACGATCTGAATCGCGCGGAGCGTCTTCTTGTCAACAATTGGGAAATTGCTCCCCTGGTTCACATCGCCAGCGGCGCCGCCGTCAACGTGATTGCAGGTGTCGATAACTCCCTCACCGACGAGGCCCAGGATCGCCCCAACCTGGTGCCTGGCGTCAGTCCCTACGACAAGGTGACATTCCGCAAAGGCAGCGGTGAGGCGAACCGCGAATTCCTCAACCCCGCCGCCTTTGCTCAGGTGACCGTGCCCTGCGGCTCGACCACAAATGGATGTGCGGAGGTGGGAACCTTTGGAAACATCGGCAGGAACGCCTTCCGGACGCCGCCCTTCTTCCAGTTCGACTCGCAGGTCTCCCGCATCTTCCCGCTCCACGAACGTCTGAATCTGGACCTTCGCCTCGAAGCCTTCAACGTGCTCAACCATCCGGATTTCGGCAGTCCAACGGCAACGCTCTCGTCATCCACCTTTGGCCAGATCTCATCTACAGCCTCCGGCAACGCTGCCAGAGTCTTCCAGGGGAGCGCGAAGATCGTCTTTTAGTCTCGCCCCGAGGACCACAACTCACAGGCCGCCAAGACCTCCTGGCGGCCTGCTCTTTTCCGCTCTCCGGAGATGCGCTGGTTCTGCGGACTCTTATTTCGTGCTGCTGGAACCGTCTCCGCTCGCGTCGGCTTGATAGCCCGCCAGCAGTCCTTGCGACGGCACTCCGAACGCGTTGACAACGCGGTTGAACGCGGCAAACAGCGCGACAATATGGACCGCCTCCGCGATTTGCCGCTCGCTCCAACCCGCCTGCATCAGGGTCTCGACGTCCTCGCGAACAACTTGATGCGAACTGCGGTTCACCTTCTCCGCAAACTGAGCCAGCGCCCGCTCGGCAGCGGTCAGCGACACAGTATCGAGATGGTTCTCCTGGATGGCGCACAGCGACTCCGCAGAACCGCCCTGCATCCGAAACTGATAGCCGTGGCTGTCCGCGCAGTACGGGCAGGCATTCTGGCACGAGACGAGCGTGGCGATCATCTCCTTATGCCTGCGGACCAGGTCCCCATCCACGAACAGCATGTTCTCCGCCAGGTCCATCATGCTGCGCAGCAGCGGCGGGTGCGTGGCAAAACACTTCAGAATTCCCGGAACATGATCTCGGTTGAAATGAGATCGGTAGCGCTCATACACCCGTGCGACCTCGCCATCCGCCGCGCTTTCTTCAACCACCGGCAGGTTCAGCGAAGACGATAACCCCTGGCCTGCCTTCGGCTTCGTGTCATGGCCGTCCACGTGCAGTCTCCTTCCGAGTTTCGTGCGGATCGGCTGCGGCTCCTCAGCGCGCCACCGGCTCCGCCGGCAGATATGTTTTGCTCACTGCTACATATCCCTCGCGCGCCACTACCTTGCCCCGCTCGCGATACAGCGCCTCATCGCGCGGCTGCGTCGTCGCCAGCCCATCCACGTAACGGTTGTACATGCAAAAAGCGGCCGCAATCAGAACCGTGTCGTGGATCTCAACGTCTGTCGCGCCCAGAGTCCGCGCGTGCTCCACATCGGTCGCTGTCACATTCTTCCCGCCACGCTGCACCTTCGCCGCAATCACCAGCAGCGCCTTCAACTTGTCCGAGACGTCCGCATGCTGGAAATCCGCCTTCACCCGCCGCACCAGCTCCTCGTCGCCGTTCAGGTGCGCAGCCGCGATCGCGCCGTGAATCGTCTGGCAATAGTAACAGTCGTTGAGAGTTGAAACGTAGGTTGCGATCAGCTCCCGCTCGCCGGGCGTCAGCGTGTTCGGGCCAACCAGCAGCACCTCCACCAGTTCGTTGAGCGGCTTCGCCGTCTCCGGGCGAAACGCCATTGCGCCGCGAATTCCCGGCATTCCTTCAGGCAGGGCAATGTGAGGCATCGGGATTCTTCCTTTCCAGCTGGGGATTCCACACCGTAAACTGACCCAGAATCTCCAGGACCGGCCATCATCGTCAAGCAACTAAAGATGGAATTCCTCCCCGCCTCGCGCGCCAGCTGCACTATCGGGCGCGAATCGGATCGTTCAACCGCCGTTGCAGAGGTGCCTCCATCTTTAGGTGGAGGACATTCCAGTTGCGAGTTCAGTAAGTTGGGTAAGGCTTTGCATCTCTTTCGTGACCCCATCTCAGCTGTCTCGCGGCGCGCCTCGTCATTGTCGGCCCCGAACGGCTGCAGCGCGAAGGGACGCACCCTCCTCGTTGCGCTTGTGACCGTCGCATCCCTTCTCGCCGCCGGTTGTCATTCCGGCCTGCCCAAACCGCAGTCCGCTCAATATACCCAGTTCGTGCAGGCATTTTATGTTGGCCTGGCCGCCATGGAAGTCGGCAACGACGTCCGCGCCGAAGACCAGCTCAGCCGCGCGACCCAGTTGGCTCCGGGTGAGCCGGCCGGCTGGGCGGACTGGGGAATCCTTGCCCTCCGCCAGCGCAATTTCGATCCGGCGAAGCAGCGCCTCGACCGCGCCCACTCCCTCACGCCGCGCAACAGCCAGATCGATGCCGATCTCGGCGTGCTGGAAAGCGCGCGCGGCAACTCAGCCGCGGCTATCGCGAACCTCCAGAAAGCCGTCGACCTCGATCCCCACAATCTGCGCGCTCTCTACCTGCTTGCTATCGAAATCGAGCGCCAGGGCGCGCCCAACAGCGAAGCCGAATTTCAGCAGCTGATCGAGAAAATCCTCGCCGCCGAGCCCAACAACCTCGCCGCGCTCGTCGAGCTCAGCCGCATCGCCGCCAAGCGCGGCGACGCCGCGACCCTGCGCTCCGCCGTCAGCCGAATCACCGCGCAATCCTCCACAACATGGCCGCCCAGCGTGCACCAGCAACTCGCAGAGCTCCAAAACGCCGCGCAAACGGCCCCCGCAACCGCCGCGTTGCGCAGTGTCTTCCTGCGCAATGTCCTTATGCAGGTTCCCAGCTTTCGCCAGAGCCTGGCCGTGATCAAAGCGCAGCCCGGCGAAGAGGCGCAGCCCTTCCTCACTTTCGTCTGTCTCCCATCACCACCCTCCCGCCCCGCCCCGCCCGACACGGCCCTGAAATTTGTCCCCGAACCGATCGCCGCTACACCAGGCCAGACGTGGGACTGGATCGGTGCAGTCTCCCTCGACGGCACGCGGGCGCCCGTCATCGTCACCGCCAACGCAAAGACCGTCAGCCTGGTCGGCGGTCCGTCGTTCCCGTTCCCCGGCGGCGCGCGCAACGCAGCCCCAGGCCCCGACTCCATCCTGCCCATCGACTTCAATTACGACTTCAAAACAGATCTCGTCCTCGCCGGAACCGGCGGCGTTCGCTTCATGCGCCAGGATTCGCCACAGAAATTCACCGACGTCACCACGCAAACCAAACTCCCGCCCGCAATCCTCAACGTCGACGCCATCGGCGCGTGGGCTGCGGACATCGAAGCCGACGGCGACCTCGACGTCGTCCTCGGCGCGCAGAGCGGTGTGCCCACCGTCCTCCGCAACAACGGCGACGGCACCTTCACGCCCATCCATCCCTTCGCCGGAATCTCCGGCCTGCAGCAATTCGTCTGGGCCGACCTCGACGATGACGGCAACCCCGACGCCTCTCTCATCGATGGCTCAGGCCAACTCCACATCTTCCACAACGAACGCTCCGGCAATTTCCGCGAACTCAGTTCCGCACCGCAACTCGGAACCATCCAAGCCATCGCCGCCGCCGACACGCACCACAGCGGCACCGTCGATTTGCTCGCAGTCCAGTCCACCGGCGCGATCGTCCGCCTCGTGAACAATAACGGCGCGTGGACCTCAACCGAAATCGCGCGCATACCGAATGCCGCCGCCGTCCTGAAGAATCCGGTCCGTCTCCTCACCGCAGACCTCGACAACAATGGCGCGGTCGATCTCGTCCTCGCGAACGTCGGCCCAACCGGCGACGCATCCGCCCCGCTCATCTGGCTCGCCAACGCCGATGGCGCTTTCACGCTCCTCGACCAACCTGTCGGCTCCAGCTCCGCGCGCGTCTTCGCAACCGCCGACCTCGCCAGCGATGGCCATCTCGACCTGCTCGCCCTCGACGCCAGCGGCCAGCCCCTCAAAGCCGTGAATCACGGCACGAAGAATTACCACTGGCAGGTCGTCCGCACCCGCGCCGTCACCGCCACCGGCGACCAGCGCATCAACTCCTTCGGTATCGGCGGCGAAATCCAAATTCGCTCCGGCCTGCTGCTCCAGGCCCAGCCCATCGCCGCCCCCGAAGAACACTTCGGCCTCGGCGACTGGCCCGCCACCGACGTCGCCCGCATCCTATGGCCGAACGGCGCCGTCAACGCCGAATTCCAAATCGCCGCCGACCAGAAAGTGCTCGCGCAGCAGCGCCTCAAAGGCTCCTGCCCCTTCCTATTCGCGTGGGACGGGCATGAAATGAAGTTCGTCAAAGACACCGTGCCCTGGGGCTCCGCCATCGGTCTCCGCATCAACGCGCTCGGCCCCGCGCGGATCGCCACCACCGAGGAGTGGTACAAAATCCCGCGCAACGACCTCGCCCCGCGCGACGGCGCCTACGATCTCCGCATCACCGGCGAACTCTGGGAAACCTACTACTACGACTGGCTCCAGCTCATGACTGTCGATCACCCGCAGGGCACTGAAATCTTCACAGACGAGCGCTTCGTTGTCCCCCCGGTCAAGCTCGCCATCACGACCACAGAAACTCCGCATCCCATCGCCCACGCCACCGACGACCACGGCAACGACGCCACCGATATTCTTCGTTCCCTCGATGGCCGTTATCTCGACACCTTCAGCCGCGGCCAATACCAGGGCATCGCGCGCGACCATTACGTTGAGATCGACCTCGGCCCAGACACATCCGGGATTGGCGCGCCCTCCGCCGGCCCGCTCTACCTCATCGCGCGCGGATGGCTGCACCCCTCCGACTCGTCGATCAACGTCGCGCTCAGCCAGGGTCACCACGAGCAGCCACAGCCGCTCAGCCTCGAAGTCCCCGATGGCCGCGGCGGCTGGCGTGTCGCGCGCCCCAACCTCGGCTTCCCCGCCGGCCGCAACAAAATCTGTCTCATCGACCTCACCGGCGTTTTCCGCCCCGGCACACCGCGCAAACTCCGTCTCCGCACCAACCTCGAAATTTACTGGGATCAGATCCAGTGGGCGCGCGGCCTCCCCAACACGCAACTGAAGATCACCCGCATCGATCCCTCCACCGCCGACCTGCGCTATCGCGGCTACTCCACCATCCATCAGGCCAACGCCTCGTCGCCCGAGATCCCCGACTACAACCACCTCTCATCCACCACGCGAATCTGGCGCGACCTCGAAGGCTACTACACCCGCTTCGGCGATGTGCGGCCGCTGCTGAATAAGATCGATGACCGTTACGTAATCATGAACGCCGGCGACGAGCTTGCCCTGCGCTTCCCCGCTCCCGCCGCGCCGCCCTCCGGCTGGGTGCGCGACTACGTCCTCGCCGGCGACGGATGGATCAAGGACGGCGACTACAACTCCACCTTCTCCGCTACTGTCCAGCCGCTCCCGTACCACGCCAAGGACTGGTACGACTCGCCGCCCGGCCGCCTCGAAGACGAGTGGGTTTATCGCCAGCACCCGGAAGACTGGCTCACGTGGCAAACCCGTTACGTCACCTCCGCGCCCTTCCGCACTGCGCTCAATCCCGAGGTCCCACCGACGCAATGAAGCGAATCCCCATCGCCCGCATTGTCCTCACCATCGTCTTCATCGCGATGCTCGCCACGCCTGCGCTCATGCGCCGCCTCTCCTCGCAACGAGGCAAACCCGCCGCCGCACAAACCGACTGCGCCGCCGCGCTCGCCCGCTACGGTTTCTGCTTCCAGGAAGTTTCGCACCAGGCCGGCATCAACTTCGTCCACGAAGCCCCCATCCTCGACTCCAAACTCGACGGCATCATGCCCGAAGTCGCCTCCATGGGCGCCTCCGTCTCCATCGTCGACTTCGACCGCGACGGCTGGCCCGACATCTACGTCACCAACAGCCGCATCGGCAGCCTCAATCATCTCTACCGCAACAACCACGACGGCACCTTCACCGACGTCGCGAAGGAGATGGGCATCGCCGACGTCAATCAACCCGGCACCGGCGTTTCCATGGGCGCGGTCTGGGGCGACTACGATAACGACGGCTACGAAGACCTCTACCTGATTAAATGGGGCCGCCCCGAGCTCTTCCACAACGATGGCGGCAAGCACTTCACGCGCGTCACCGATGCCGCAGGCCTTCCGCCCTGGATCAACGCCAACTCCGCCCTCTGGCTCGACTACGACGGCGACGGCAAGCTCGACCTCTTCGTCGCTGGCTACTATCCCGAAAACGTCGACCTCTGGCACCTGAAAAACACGCGCATGATGCCCGAGAGTTTCGAGTACGCGAAGAACGGCGGCCGCAAATACCTCTTCCACAATCTCGGCAACGGCCGCTTTGAAGAGGTCAGCGCGAAGGCCGGCATCGACAGCCGCCGCTGGGCGCTCGCCAGCGCCGCCGCCGATCTCCGTGGCGCCGGCTACCCTGACCTCTTCGTCGCCAACGATTACGGCGTCTCCGAACTGTACCTCAACGACCACGGCCACTTCCGCGAAGCAGGCCAGGAAACCGGCGTCGGCTTTGCCCCCAAAAGCGGTATGAACGCCGCCTTCGGTGACATCTTCAACCAGGGCAAGTACTCCGTCTACGTCTCCAACATCTCCGAAGAAGGCGTGCTCATCCAGGGCAACAACCTGTGGGTTCCGCAGGAAGGCAAAGGCCTACACTACGCCAACCTCGCGCGTGACCTTGGCGTCGAACTCGGCGGCTGGAGCTTCGGCGCGCAGTTCGGCGACCTCAACAACGACGGCACCCTCGACCTCTTTCTCGAGAACGGCTACATCTCGCTCTCCCGCACGCGCAGCTACTGGTACGACTTCTCCAAAGTCGCCGGCGGCAACAGCTCCATCATCAGCGACGCCTCGCACTGGCCCGCCTTCGACGGCCGCAGCCTCTCCGGCTATCAGCAAAAGAAGGTCTGGATCAACGACGGCGCTGGCAAGTTCGAAGACGTCGCCCAGGCCGTCGGCGTTACCGACCTCTACGATGGCCGCGCGGTCGCGCTCGCCGATCTCTGGAACACCGGCGTCCTCGACGCGGTCGTCGCCAACCAGCGCGGCCCATTGCTGATCTACAAAAACTCCGTCGCCCTGGGCAACGACTGGATTGAGTTTGACCTCGAAGGCACAAAATCCAATCGCAGCGCCATCGGCGCCCAGGTTACGCTGTTCTGGAATGGCCAGCAGCAGGTGCAGTCCGTCGCCGGCGGCAACGGATTCGCCTCCGAAAACGACCGCCGCCTGCATTTCGGACTCGGCAAAAATCCCCAGCTCGACAAAGCCGTCATCCGCTGGCCTTCAGGAACCATGCAGACTCTCGACCACCTCACGCCCAATCAGCTGGTCCACGTGAAGGAACCGTCATGAACTGGACCATTGTCGCTCCCTCGACCCAGCCCAATCCTGCACTGTGGAAGCGCCTTCTCGACAGCCGCTTCATGCCGCCGGTCTTCATCACGCTGATCCTGCTGCTCGGCAATCTCTCCTTCGGAATCCTCGAAAGCTATCAGAAGACGCTGCTCGCCATCGTCACCAGCATCACCGGCGAGCTGATTCTCGGCCGCATTTTTTTGAAGAAGTGGCCGCACCCCGCCAGCGCCTACATCACCGGCATCAGCGTCGGCATCCTCCTCCGCTCGCCCGCCTATTGGACCTACGCCCTCTGCGCCGCGCTCTCCATCACCTCGAAATATGCGCTGCGCTTTCGCAACCGCCACATCTGGAACCCCTCGAACTTCGGCATCTGCGCCATGCTTTTCCTCGCGTCGGACTCCGTCGCCGGACTCAGCATTCAATGGGGCAACAACTTCGCCTCGCTCATCGTCATCTGGGTTCTCGGCTCGATCATCGTCTGGCGCGCGCACCGCTTCCACATCACCGCCACCTACGTCGCCTCGTTCATCGCGCTCTCATTCCTGCGCGCATGGATCACCGGCGATCCGTGGCAGTCGGAAATCGCGCCTATCACCGGGCCCATGTATCAGCTCTTCATTTTTTTCATGATCACCGACCCAAAGACCACCGTCCGCACGCGCGCCGGCCAGTGCGCCGTTGCGTTTTCCATCGCCGTCGTGGAATTCTTCATGCGCCTCGGCAGCAGCGTCTACGCGCCGCTCTACGCGCTCTTCTGGGTCGGGCCCACCGCGCTCTTCATCGAAATGTGGCTTGACTCTCGCCGCGCCCGTACTATCCCGGCAGCTGTGTCAGGCCCGCAACCGGCTCATCCTTAATAAAGGATGAGCTCGCGATCCGCCGCGAACCTGCAGCGCCGCAGCATCGCGTCGATCTGCTCCCGCGTCGAACCGAGCTTGCCCGCACCCTCGAACAGGTCCTTCGCTTCCACCGGATACCAGTTCCGCCGCTCCGGTCTTCCCAGCCCCGCAACATTAAATGGCTCAATCGCCGCAAGAACGTCGTTGATCAATCTCTCCGATTCGCCCTCGGTCAGAGGTTGTCGCGCACGTTCGAATAACCCACGACAGGCCGGTCCAAACACCGGATCCTCGCAAAGCAGAAACGACGAGGCCAACTCCGGCTTGCCCAACCTCCGCGCAGCCTCCGAAAAACTCGCTGCCGCGAAATAAAGCAGCGACAACGTGACAAATACCGGGAAGTTGCTCATGTTCGCGTACAAAGCTCCGATCAGCCGCGCCGTCGCCAGCAACTCCACGTCTGTTTTTTCGCCGTACTCCCGCAACCGATCAGCGAAGTCCGCCGACTCCCAATCCTTCTCGATGACGTCCGCAAGCCGTGCCACGCCCAGCAGTGTCAGCGGAAATCCCGTCGACAACAGCGGATCAACGAAGCCGGCCGCCGACGGCAGCAGCGCCCACCGGTCTCCCGCGATCTTCCCCGACCGGAACGACAGCCGCGGCATATGCGTGAACGGCCTTTCGGCCTTCGCCTCGGCAAATTGTTCCTTCAGCGCCGGAATCAAATCCAGCAGTCGCTCCCAGGCTGTCCCGCCCTCCGCAAATCGTAACCGTGACGCGCACAAATCTGTCGCAGCCACCCCCGCGCTGGTCATTCCGTTATTGAACTGCAGCACCCAAACCCATCCGCCGTCGAAAACGTGATGCACCGCCGCGTCGTCAATGGGATAGGGCGGAACCTCCTCACCAGTCCGGCCAAACTCCCCATGCCCGAGCCTCCCAACCCCGGAGAAATGCGAATAAAGAGCCTGCGTCGCGGGATAATCTGGCAGATCGCGCTCCGCGAGCCCCAGCGCCCGATGCAAAAACCCCCGAGGCCCCGTCGCGTCCACCACAAACCTCGCCCGAAACGCCACATCCCGCCCATCCCGTCGCCCCTCGAGCCTGACTTCCGACCCGTAATCGCAAAATCTCTCCAGCGCGACGCGATCCACATACTCCACACCCAGCTTCTGCGCTTCCCGCACCAGCAAGTGGTCGAAATCCGCCCGGTACCAGTGCATATCCGCGATCTCGTCCCGCGGGCTCGCCGCCACCAGCAGTTGATCTCCCCGCTCCGCATCCGCAATTCCCGCTGCGCCCAGCACATGATGATGAAACGTGAATCCCCGTTTCAGCCCGCACGAAATTTCTGGGTAAGCCCGCTGCCAACTTCCCCACTTCGCCAGCGCCCGCACCGCCGGCAAATCGTACCGAATCGCCATCTCGTCGAGCAGCAGATTCGACAATGGCGTCGACGACTCGCCAATCACCACCCGTGGATGGGTTCCCTTCTCAATCAGAACGACAGACCGCCCCAGCCGATTCGCGATCATCGCCAGCAGCGACCCCGCAAACCCCGAACCCACCACTGCAATGTCGAATGTGTCACTCAGCTTCTGCACCCGCACTCCTTGCACTCCACGCGCGGCAACACACACTGCAGCAAATTCATCGCATGCAGCCGAGCCACGCGCCGCTCACCACACTCCACGCACCCAGCACCTCGCCGCAAGTTCCACAGGTCAACGAATACCCGCCCGCGCCCCAGCGAAATCCCATACTCCGCCGCAGCTTCCACGGTCTCCAGCCGCGGCGGCGCAAAATCCCCGCTCGCCGCCAGCTCCTCCATCGCCCCATTGCCCCCGCGCGTCGGAATCAGCGTTGCCACCATCGCTCCGCTGTCAAACGCGAAGTCCAGCGATCGCGCCGCCCACTCCAATGACTCCTCTTCGCGCATGAAAGGCGGCTTTACCAGAATGAAGACCCGCAAATCAACATCGCCCTCGCGCAACCGATCCGCCGCCGCCCGAAACTGCTCCACCGTCATCCGCTTGTTCAGCCTCTGCAACTTCTCGGGGTGAACCGTCTCCAGCCCCATCGCGACTTCCAGCCTGCCATGCAACCGATCCCGAAACGCGAAGCACTCCGCACCGACCAGCGCAGGATGGCACTCGACAATCACGTGCTCAAATCCGGCAATGCGCGCCGCGATCGCAGCGTGATCCTCGACCGGAATCGCCCGCCGATCAAAAAAGCTGCCGCTGTTGTAGAGCTTCACCTGCCGGGCCCCCGGCAATCGCCCCAGCGCATAGTCAATCTGCGCCGGAATCGCCCCCGCCGGCGTCTCACGATCCAGCGTGTTCTTCCACAGGTCGCACATCAGGCAGCGCCACGGGCACTCGCGGTTCGTCAGAAAGACCGTCGCCACCGGCGCAATCTCTCCTGCCGCGCTTCGCTCCTCTTCGACAAAATACATCCACGGCCGCCACGGATCGACCGCGCTCCGCAGCCCCCGTCGCGTGATGATCCACGCATCCCTCTCCGCAGCGTTTTCTGGATAAGCCGCCAACGTCGGCCTCAATGGTAGATCGCTAAGAATTGCTCCCGATACTCTGCCTCGCGCTGCGGTAGCCGCGCGCGCAGCGCATCCTGCGACAAAGCCCCGTGTTGGAATCGCCGCTTCGGAAACACCGGCATCTCCAATCCGGTGACCGCCTTTACTCCCCGCGCAACAATCTCGCCCTTCAGTTCGTACAGGCGCTCCACATCGTATTGTGTCAGCTGGATGAATGGAATTGCCTCCGCCGCCGCAATCACCTCGGGCCGAGTGTACGGACTGAACCCCTCGAACCCAAAATGCCGCGCCGACGCGTACGTCCTCACATACGACCGGCTCAGCCCGCCGCTGTACGTGAGCGAGTGCTTAATCTTCCCTACGCCCCAGCCTTCCTGATAGAGCATCGGATTGTTGATCACGCTGCGAATTGTCAACTCCGGATTCTCCTCGATCGGATAGTCCTTCAGATTCTCGTCGCCGCCGTCCCCATCGATCAAAAATCGCCACTCCGGATAGCGCGCCCGAATCCCCCGCCCCAGGGCCAGCGCCATCGTCGCCGACTCAATATCCAGAGATTTGTAATCTTCGATGATACGAATTGTCTCGCCCACATCGAGGCTCGCCGGATCGGCCTCGATCGGCTCCAGAAACAGCCCCAGCCCCAGCCGCTCCAGAAAATTCCGCGCCTGTCGCACGTCAGGCCCATCGCCCAGATCCAGCACGAATGCTTTCAGCCGGCTCGGGCTCATCCCCAGTTTCCGCATCACGTAATACGCCGTCAGAAACACGCTGCCGCTGTCGATCCCTCCCGAAAAACACATCCCAATCGGCTCCTTCTCCGGAATCGTCCGCAACCATCGTGCAATCTCCTCCGCCAGCGCAGAGATGTACGTCTTGCCAATCACGTCGAGATCCGCCGGCAGCGTCCCCATCGCCGGCGCGAAGAACCGCGTATACACCGGGTCCGGATCAGGGCAACCAATCAATTGCAGATCCACCACATGATGTGCCGGCACCATCCGCGTGTAGCTCGGATGAAACTGCCCATCCAGCCCTTCCGCCTTCAGCCACTCATAGATCGCATCGATCCGCGACGCGACAATCAGCGCCGGACCCTCCTGCCGCTTCGCCAGAAAATACCGCATCGGCCGATCCAGCGACCGCGCCATCCGCACCGTCTTTCCCGACTTGGCCAGCAGCGCAAACGACCCCTGAATCTGCCGAACACACTCCGCAGGTCCTTCCAGTAAGACACGGCGAGCCTCATCGACGCTGATGTTGTAAAGCCGGTTTGCTCCCGGCTCGATCAGATCGACGACTCGTTCGACGTAGTAATCCATCTCACTCCTCGCAAGCAGTGTACGAGAATTGGTTCTTAACTGGACTGCCCGGCCTCGGCGGTGAATCCCAGCTCCGCAATAAACCCCCGCAATGCCGCCTCGTTCACCTTCGCAGGATCGTACCGGATCGTCACCAGCGCCTCGGGATACGTCGCCTTCACCCACTGCACGCCCTTCTGCTTGCCGAGCATCGTCTCGAGGCCCACCGCGCACGTGACGCACGTGAAGCCCTTCACCCGATACGCAACCGTCTTCGTCTTGCCAGCATGCGCCAGTTCCACAGCGGCCAGCGTCCCCGCGCTCGCCAAGGTCATCATCTGAACAAACCGTCTGCGCTCCATCTTCTCTCCCTCGCTGTCTTTACTTCGCCGCCGCAATCCCCGGCTCATACTTCCACGCCGTCTCGATCGACGCCTTGTCCGAGAATCGCGTGTCGGTGTACTGGCTGAACTCGATCTTCTTGTTCAGCACGCCCGTCTCCATCATCAGATCGCGCACCATATCGAAGTCCGCCTTCCGCGGCGCAAGCTGGCTGTACACCACGCGATCCATCGGCTTCGTGAGCGCCCATCGCAGCAGAGCGGGTTTCTGGTTGTAGTAGTAGCGACCCACGAAGTCCGCCGCGTCCTCGCGATACGGCTTGCCCTTGTCCAGCCACAACCCCGACCGCGCAATCCCATCCACCAGCACCTGTACCGTCTGCGGCCGCTTGTCGATCAGATCCTGCCGCACCACCAAAATGCACGACATGTAATCCGGCCAGTATTCACGCGCCTGAAACAGCACGCGCCCGAACCCACCCATCTCCGCCTGCGACGGAAACGGCTCGCCCATCACGAACCCGTCAATCGCCCCCGCCGCCAGCGCGCCCGACACATCCGGCGGCGCCATCTCCACCATCTTCACGTCTCCCGGCTTCAGGCCCCACACCTTCATAGCGCGAATCAGAATCAGCCGCTCGTCGGAGAAACGGCTGGGAATTGCGACCGTTTTGCCTTTTAGATCGGCAATGGTTTTCACAGGTCCGTCTTTCTTCACCACCATCGCGCTGCCGTACCGATGCCCCAGGTACACCACCTTGATGGGCACGCCCTGCGACGCCAGCGCAATCGCCAGCGGCGCCACAATAAACGCCGCCTGCACCTTGTTCGAAATCAGCGCCTCTTTGATCTCCGGAAATCCCTGGAACATGCGCGGCAAAAACAGCTCGCCGCTTTCCGAGAACTTCGAAATGTAATCCGTCACCGGACACGTCAACTGGCACGTGGCCGGAAGATACGCCACCACAATCTTCCGTTGCGCCGGCGGGCGAAAGCTATTGAGCGCCACATCCCAGTTCACGTTCAGCCACGCATGCAGACCCGTGATCAGCGCCAGCCACGCGGCGCCGTACAGCGCCACCTTCTTAGGACTCAAAGCGGAACCCCCATCGCACCGAGCGCAGCTTTTCCAGCCGCCGAAACAGCACGTCGAGAATCAGACCGATCGCCCCAATCAGCAGAATCGCCGCCACCACCAGGTCGTAGCGATTGCCGGAGTTGCGCGAATCGATCACCAGATATCCCAGTCCCGAATCCACCGCGATCATCTCCGCCGCCACCACCACCAGCCACGCGATCCCCAGCGCGATGCGCAGCCCCACCAGAATCTGCGGCAGTGCCGCGGGAAACAGAACTTTGGCCAGCAGCTGCGGCCCCGTCAGCCCAAAGTTCCTGCCCGCGCGCCGATACACCTGCGGCACATTCGCCACTCCGTTGATGCACGCCACCACAATCGGGAAGAATGCCCCCAGAAAAATCAGAAACGTCGCCGCGTCATCGCCAACGCCGAAAAAGATGATCGCCACCGGAATCCACGCGATCGGACTGATCGGCCGCAGAATCTGCATCACTGGATTCACCACCTGATTCGCTGCCGGATACCACCCCAGGGTTAGACCCAGCGGCACTCCGATCAGAACCGCCATCCCAAATCCAAACGCGACGCGACGCAGCGAATCCGTGATGTCCTTCCATAAAACGTGATGCCGCACCAGTTCTGCCAGGCCTTTCTCCACCTCGCGCGGCGACGGAAACACCTTCGTCCCGCTCCAGCGCACCGAGTAGTACCAGACCGCCAGCAGCAGCGCCGTTGCAAGAATCGGCCAGAAGAACCGCTCCCACTTTGCGGGTTGGCCCAGCGCGTTCATAGTTTGTGGGCCAGGCCAATCTGCTGAAAAATCCCGTCGCGCAACTCCAGATACCGCGGCGAGCTGATGTCCCGCGGGTGCGGAACGTCGATGTTCACGATCCGCTGAATCGTTGCCGGTCGCGCGCTCATCACCACCACGCGGTCCGCGAGTTGCACCGCCTCATCGATGTCGTGCGTCACAAAAATGACCGTCTTCCGCTCCGCCTCCCAAATACGTAACAGTTCCCCGCGCATAATCAGCCGCGTGATCGAATCCAGCGCCCCGAACGGTTCGTCCAGCAGCAGCATGTCAGGATTTACCGCCAGTGCCCGCGCCACCTCTACCCGCTGCTTCATCCCGCCCGACAGCTCCTGCGGGTACGTCTTCTCGAATCCCTCCAGGCCCACCATCTTCACATAGTGCGCGATCCGCTGCTCCCGCTCGGCCTTCGACAGCTTCGACAATCCAAACCCGATATTTCCCTCAACCGTCAGCCACGGAAAAACTCCGCGCTCCTGAAACACAAAAATCCGCCGCGGATCCGGCTTCCGCACCGTCTCCCCGTCCACGCGAATCTCGCCGCTCGTCGGCGACAAAAATCCCGCCATACAGTTCAGCAGCGTCGACTTCCCGCACCCCGACGGCCCCAGCAGGCACACGAACTCCCCATCGCCCACTTCCAGGTCGATGTTGTTCAGAACCTCGGTGCGCTTTCCGTCGCGCTCGAAAACCATGCTGACGCGATCCACCGCCAGCTTCGTCTTCAGCGCCGCGCCCGCCGCCACAGTCTGCACATGTGCCACTAATCCTCCGAGTATCCCCAGCGGAACGACTTCACCTTTTCGAGCGACCGCATGCCCCAGTCCAGCAGCAACCCAATCAGCCCGATAATCAGCATCCCCGCCACCACCAGGTCGTAGCGATTCCCAGCATTTCGCGCATCCACAATCAGGAATCCCAGTCCCGAATTCACCGCAATCATCTCTGCCGCCACCGCCACCAGCCACGCAATGCCCAGCGTGATCCGCAGTCCGACGATCAGGTTCGGAACCACCGCCGGATACAGCACGCGATACACGAGGCTCGCCGAGCTCAGGCCAAAATTCCGTCCCGCATTCACATACACCGCCGGAATACTCTGCACCGCGTTCATCGCCGTCAGCATCAGCGGAAAAAAGCAACCAATGAAAATCAGAAAAATCGCCGCCAAATCGCCCACTCCAAACCACAGAATCGCAATCGGGATCCACGCCAGCGGCGAAATCGGGCGCAGAATCTGCAAAATTGGGTTCAGCGCCATCTCCGCTCTGCGATACCACCCCGCCGCCAACCCCAGCGGAATCGCCAGCACCACCGCCAGCATGAAGCCCCACGTCACCCGAAACAGCGACGCCACCACATACTTCAGCAGCAGCCCGTGCCGCACCAGATCCGCAATGCCACCCGCCACGCCCCACGGCCCAGGCAGCAAATGGCTCGACTGCCTCCGAATCCCCACTTCCCACAGCAACAGCAGCACCGCAATGAACGCCAGCGGACGCCACAGCAGACGCAGATTCATCCTCGCCGCGCTTTCGTCTCGCATCGCTCCATTCCTTCGTACAGTACGCAACCCGGTGCGCTTTTGCTGCGCGCCTGTTCGTTATGCTCGACAAAGATCAAAGAGAATTGCGGGCTGGGGAGCTTGGGGATTCTCCTTGCGCGTCGATTTTACCGGCACCGCACTGCTTCGCGCCTCCACCAGGAGGTGGAAACCTTGTTCATCCTGAGCCAGCGCGGTGCACGCCGCTTCGATTTCTTCGCGACAGACACGAAGAGACCCGCAGTGGATGCGGGTCTCAGTCGTTTCGTGGGAGGGCCTTGCCTGAAGCCCCCCATTGGAACCCCATCGTTATCGAGCCCTGTCGTTCCTGCCAGTGTCTAGAGATCGATGATCGTAAACGTCGCCGTGCTCTTCACTCCAGCCGGGTTGGTGTAAGTAACCACAAAGGTATCGAAGCCGATACTCAGCCGAATATTGTCGACCTCCCGCGATGTGGAAGTGAACCCGTTGGGGCCTGCCCAGCTCCACGAACCGCCGGTAAGCGGCTGCGGACCAAGGTTCACCGGCGTGCCTTGAAACACAAGAGCACTGGGGGTCGCCTGCCAGGCTCCGCCGCCCACCTGGAGATAAGGAGTGATGGGCGTGGGGCCGACATTGATCGTGAAAGTCTGCGTGCTCTTCACGCCTGCCGGATTCGTGTAGGTCGCCACAAAAACATTCACAGGCAAAGTCAGCGGAATGCTGTCGATCTCCCGTGCTTTCGAAGTGTACCCACCCGGACCCGTCCAGCTCCATGAGCCGCCAGTGAGCGGTTGCGGTCCCAGGTTCACCAGGTCAGTCGNNTCGCCTGCACCGTAACACTGGTAGCGGTTAGCCAGGTCCCCCCGTTCACCTCGATATAAGGAGTGATCGGAGTAGGTGTGCCCGTTGTCACGCTCACGCTGCCGACCACCGTGTTGTAGTCCGCAGTGTCGTTCGGTGTGAAGGTGACGCTCTGTGAGGAAGTCCCCGAAGGCGGAACCGTAGATGGAACCGTAAAGACCAAAGTCCCGGGCACCGAAGCCGCGCCCCCCGTTAGCGTCGAGGACGCCAGCGGCTGACCCAGAGTAATAGTGCTCGCTGTCGGCCACGTTGTGACCGTCGGCGTTGCCTTTCCGTGAACGGTGAGAACTACCGGCGCAGCCGTTAGCGCGTCCGTGCCCACCACCGCCATGTTCACCGCGAGTGAATCCGTCGGCGCGCTGGCTGCGCTCACTGTGAGACCGCTGAATGTCGCCCCGGTTCCGGCAACCGTCGTCGCCGTCAATCCAGTCGCCGTTCCCGTTCCCGTGAAAGTCAGCGTCACCGGTACTCCGCCGATATTCTGTCCATTCTCTGTTACAGATACGACCACCGCCGGCGTTATTCCCGCCGTGTTCGCCGTCGCTGCGAACGGACCTGTGCCGGTAAACTGCGCCGACATGTAGTTGGTCTGCACCGCACCCGCATCCACGCACGGCGTCGCCGAGGAATATCCCGCGTACGTCGTGTTGTCATTCATAAAGCCGCGCTGATCCGTCAGCGCAGTCGTCGGAATATCCGCCGCAAGGCCTCCGCAGATCGCCGAGCTGCCCGGCTCGGGCAGAACCGTCGGCGTAGACCCTCCATAAGACCCGAGCGCTGCCAGCTTCGTCGCGCCCACAACGTTGCCGTTGTTGGCAGCCGTCGGGCATCCTGTGCCCGCGCACTCCGCCGCCGCGTCCAGAACGCTGTTCTCGATCGCCAGCGTGCCGAGGTTCTCGATTCCCGCCCCCGTGCCGCCGGTGTTCGCTGCGAACGTCGTGTTCGCCGCCGTCAATAAGCCACCGCTGTTGTTATAAATTCCGCCGCTGCTGCCCGCCGCGTTGGCCGCCGCGGTACTGTACATCAGGTTCACCGCGCCCGTGTTGTAGATGGCGCTGCCCAGCACCGCCGTGTTGCCGGCGAACGTGCTGTTGATCGCCAGCACCCTGCCCCCGTTATCGATGCCGCCACCATCGCTGGCCGCCGAATTGCTGCTCAGAACCGCATTGGTCAGCGTCACCAGGCCCGCGGTGTTGTTGATGCCACCGCCATTCGACGCCGACTTGCCGTTCGCGATCGTCAGTCCCAGGATGTCCAGCGTCCCGATCGTCACTCCAAACACCGGATTCGCACTGTTGCCGGAAACCGTTAACACATTGGCCCCGGGCCCCACAATGTCCGCCACGCCTGTGACCACCGGCAGTTCGCTGCCCAGCTTGATCGTCCCCGTCACGCCGGCGGCAAACACGATGTCCTCACCTCCGGTCGCATTGGCCTCTGTCATCGCGTCACGCAGCGCGCAGGTCGTCCCGCACGTCCCGCTGCCCGCATCGGCCGTCGTCGTCACCGTCAGGAAGTGCGCCTGCACCGCGCCCGCATCGACCTTGCCCGTGGCGCATGCCGGATCGAGCCCGAACCCGCGCTCATCCGTGGTCAGCGCGTTGCCTTTCACGTCTTTCGCGCCCGCGGTCGTTCCACCACATAGAAGCTTGCTTCCCGGCCGCGGCAACATGGTTGGACTCAGCCCGCCGTAGTATCCCAGTGACGAAAGTGTCAGGTTGGCCGCCACGTCATCGAAGTTCCCGTTCGCGTCCGGACTGCTCGGAAACGCCGGGCACTGGCTCGCCGGCGCGGGAAGTGCGGTGCATTGATGGCTGCCACTCGTTGTTTCCACGATCACGTTGTTGGTCAGCGTCATCGTTCCGCCGTTCGTGATGCTGCCGCCGGTCGCTGGCGTGTTGCCCACGAAGGTGCTGTTGCGCAGTGTGAGCGTCGCCGCGGTTTCGTTGTAAATCGCACCGAGGCTGCCACCGTTGGTGGGCACCATGTTGTTCACGAAGGTTGAGTCGACGATCGTGGCCACTCCAAAATTGCTCGACTGATCGGAGTAGTTCAGAATCGCGCTGCCTTCGTTGAAGGCGTAGTTGTACGCAAACGTGCTGCCGCTCACCGTCATCGTGCCAAGGTTGAAGAGGGCGCCGCCGCCGTCGTATCCAGGAGACTGGTTGCCGACAAACATCGTGTTCACAATCGTCAGCACACCTTCATTCAGGATCGCCCCGCCGCCGCTGCCGTTCGTCGTGCCGTTCCCGCTGAAAATGCAGCTCGTCACATTCACGGTTGTGCCCTTCGTTGTGTAAAAGGCGCCCCCCCAGCCAAAATCGCTGTTGTACTGCGTTGTGTACCCATTCGTCGCCGAAACGGCGCCATTGGCGAAGGTCAGCCCGGATACATCGAACGTTCCCGACGTGAATCCCAGGATCTGGTATTTGTTCTGACCCGAGACAGTCAGCGAATTCGCGCCAGGACCGGTGACCGTCATCGTCCCAGTCGTCGCGATATTCGGCAGCGCGCTCTGCAGATTGATCGTGCCGTTCACTCCCGACGCAAACACGATCACGCCCGCCGTGTCGGCGTTGGCCGATGTGATCGCAGCGCGCAGCGAACCCGTGCCCGAATCGTTCAGATTCGTTACCGTGTAGGTGGCTGCATGCGCCGCCATCGCGGACGCCAGTAAGACCGGCGCGATCAGCAAAGCGGAGACGACGTGAAACGGCGAGAACCGGCGGACAGACCCCACAACACCTTTGGCAGACATAGAGACCCTCAGCAGCAGAATTTGAATTACCGGCCGAAGGCGTCAGGACGCCTGTTTGGCCGAAAAATCCGGAGATGAAACAACTGCTCCGGCACGTCTAAGTTTTGGTCGTTCTTTCGGCGCACAGGGGAGGCCAACAGCTGCTGACCATTGCGTGCAGAAAGAAGGATTGCTTTGGACGTACCTTAGTTGTCACGCCGCTGCGGGTCAACGAATCTTTGGTCGCTACCCGATGGGCACTGCAGAACCCTGTTTTGCATCACTTTGGTGGGAGTTACTATGGGGCCATCGCAAAACCGGTGAAGTCTTTTCATTCCTTCACCGCACCCGCCCGGGGATCCCCCTGCATGGTGCTATTGGTTTCGCAAAACCCGCACTTTCGCGGAGTGTGCGCATCCCCAGAATGGGGAAGCCTTGGAAATTCGTCACCAGCTCCTTAATCAGATCGTAACGAAAATCGCCCCATCTTCGACCGCCAGTTCGATCCCCGCCGACTTCGCCGCTTCCTGCAGCGCCGCATCCAGCATCACGACCGGATCCCGGCCCACATCCAGCCGCCGCATCAGCCCTTCACCCTTCTTCGTGCCCGCCGACAGCGTAATCTTCAGCCCGCGCCGCTTGCACCGCACCGGAGTCCCATCCTCCAGCTTCACGTTCATCGGCTTGATATACGCGTCGATGTAGTGAACCCCGATCCCCGACTTATCGTCGGCCTGCGGCGGAAGCTTTTCCGCGGCCGCTGCGTTCACCTCGCACAGTTTTGCCTTCATGCTCGACTCCGCTCCAGGGCAATTCCCTTCGACTCCATAAACTCGTCCATCGTCTTCCTGAACGCCCGAATGTGATCCGGCGTGCTCCCGCAGCACGCGCCCACGATGTTCGCCCCTGCCACCAGCATCGGCGGCAGGTCCTTCACCATCTGCTCGGGCGTCTCGTCATACACCACCTTCATGTTCACCAGCTTCGGCTGCCCCGCATTGGGCTGCACCATCACAGGCAGTCTCGTCACTGATTTGTACCGCTCCACCGCCGTCAGCGCGCGCACCATGTCCATCCTCGTGCCGCAATTCAGCGCTACGATGTGCGCCCCGTGCTGCTCCATGAACTCCGCCGCCCGCTCCGGTTCAATCCCCATCATCGTCCGGAAAGTCGACCCATCCAGCGTCACGTCGTACGCCATCGACCCGATAATGCACGGCGCGCCGGCCTTCTGCGCCGACTCGATCCCGATCAGCAACTCCTCCAGCGACGTCTGCGTCTCCACGATGATCGCGTCCGCCCCGCCCTCCACCAGCGCCGCAGCCTGTTCCTCGAACGCACTGCGCACCCGCGCCTCGGTGAAGTCGCCGTAAGGCTCCATCAGGCCGCCGAACGGCCCGATGTCCCCGATTACGTAACCGTCGCTGTCACCAAAGGCCCGGCGCGCAATCTCCACACCCGCCTTGTTGATCGCCACCACGTGATCGCCCTCGCCGTGCCGCGTCAGCATGATCCGCGACCCGCCGAAGGTATTCGTCAGCAGGCACTCCGACCCCGCCTCCACATACCGCCGCTGGATCCCCAGCACGCGCTCCGGATGCGACAGGTTCCACGCCTCGCCGCAATTGCCCTGCTCCAGCCCCGCCAGCATCAGCTGCGTGCCCATCGCGCCGTCACATAGCAGCGGCCGATCCAGGATCGCCTCCTGCAAAAGCTTCTTCGTCATAATTCCTTTCCTGCGCCAGCTCTTTTTGTACCAGAGCGTAGTGAATCGTTTCGAGCACCAGCCCCCACTTGTGATTCCGGCTCGCCGCCTCGCAAAAACATCCCGCGCCGTTCGCCTCGCGCCGCCACTGGAGCACCGCGTTCAGCCGCTCCCCGCTCAGCGGTCTCTCCCGATCGATCGCCGCCATCACCCCGTCCGGATTCGCGATGTACTCGCACATAAACGTGTGTCCCGTGTCGCCCGCCGCCGGCGCGCATCGCTGCTCCCGGATCGGATAGCCCTCCTCGCGCGGCCCCAGCTTCACGCTGTAGTCGAACGCCAGCGGCCGCCCCATGTTCGTGCACGTCGTCCCGTCGTACCGGAACACCGCATCGAGCGACCCATCCTGCTTCTCCTCCATCGAGAGCCGTTCCTCCGTCCACCGCTGCAGCGCCTTCCGATTCACGCTGTACGCCGCGTCCTGGTCCAGCACCGGAGGATTCCCCACGCGCTCTCCCAACCCGCGCGGCGGACGCCGATACGGTGCCCTCCGATACTGGCACGGCCCAAACGCGCAGTTCTCGCACGGCACCAGTTCCCGCAAGCTCCGCAGCCGCTCAGTGTGCCGCGTCAATCCAAAAACCGCCAGCTGCGATTTCCGCGGCCGCAGCATCCCCGAATCCAGCGCCTCCAGCCCCGACGGAAATTCCTCCCTCCGCGTCCGCTGCATCAACTCGAGCAATCGCGGCTGCTCCGCCACATCCCACTCCGGATAGCCCGGGCTGTAATGCGGCAGCACCGCCATTGCGTGCCGCTCCGCCCAGTCGCACAGCCGCGCGCCCGTCGTCGTCGTCAAATGTTCCACCACCGCCGCCGCGTACATCTCGAGGAAGAAATACTCATCGGGCTTATCCTCGGCCCATCGCCGCCGCGCTTCCTCTTCCGCCTCTGGACCCGCGCCCACCGCCGCCAGAATCACGCTGTGCGCACCCGCATGCTCCAGCGTGCTCTCCAGCTTCTTGCTCGCGAACCGCTCCCCGTCGATGCAAATCCCGTCTCCCTCGACCGCAAATCTCTCCGCCTGCCGCGCATACACCCACGGCCGCCCATGCTCCGCGTACCACCCCCGCGCCCACTCCGCCAGTTCCCGCGCGCGCCCCTCCAGTACGTAGCCTTTGGGATAACCCAGCAGCCGCACATACTCCTCCGGCAACACGTCGACTGCGGCCCGCGCATCGGCCAGTTCCAGGCTCTCCACTACTTCGCGCATGGAATCGGCTCCACAGGCTTAAACTGGCAACCCTCCACAAAAAACTCAAAGAAGCTCGGGTGCGTCTCCAACCGGCAGTGCTCCACCTTCTTCACCAGCTCTTCCAGCTCCCGCCGCTTCCTCATCGACAACAGCGCGATCGTCGCGCCCTCAATCGCCGTATTCCCGGCCTGCACAATCTTTTCCGAATCGATGTACGGCACCAGCCCAATCCGCTTCGACGCCTCCACTTTCAGGTGCCGCCCAAACCCACCAGCCAGATAAAAAACATCGATGTCCTCAAAATCGATCCCGAACGTCGAAAACACAACGTGCAGCCCTGCGACGTTGGCGCCCTTCGCCTGCGCCAGCTCATTCACGTCGCTCTCCAGCAGAAAAACCTCTCCGTCCCCATCACCAGCACCGGCCCATAAGGTAATCCGCCGAACATCATCCTCGAACCGCCCCTTGTCATTCATCTGCCCGGTGCGCAGCAGCTCGCTCAGAGCATCGACCAAGCCCGAACCGCAAATCCCCTCCGGCTTCCCATCGCCGATCACCTTCAGCCGAAAACTCCCGTCCTCCTCGATCGCGACTTCCTCAATCGCCCCATCCAGCGCCGGCATCCCGCACGCAATTGCGCCGCCTTCAAACGCCGGTCCCGCCGGACACGACGCCGCCAGAATCCGATCCCTGTTCCCGACAATCAGCTCCGTGTTCGTCCCAATGTCCATGATCGCGATCAGCCGCTCTTCATGCGCCAGATCCACTGCCAGCATCCCCGCCGCCGCGTCCGCGCCCACGTGCCCGCTGATGATCGGCGCCCCATACACGCGCGCCTTCGGATGAATCGGCAGCAGACTCCGCAGCCCCGTCATCTCCAGGCTCGTCGTCGTCCGCTTGCCCTCCACCATCTCGATCTCGGTCAGCGACCGGTACGGAGTCTGCCCAATCGAATACACGTTCTGCCGGAAAAACAAATCCCGCATCGTCGAGTTCCCGCCCACCACCATCTCGTAAATGGTCAGCGGATCGACCGGGAACTTCTCAATCGCGTGGCTCAAATACCCCGCCAGCGTCCGCATCAGCAGCTTGCCCGGATGATCGGTGTCGTACGCGATCCGCGACATCACCTCCGACCCGCCAAATCGCTGCGGATTCTCAAACGATGTGTCCGCGATCAGCTCGCCCGTCTCCAGATCGAGCAGCCGCACCACCACGGTCGTCGTTCCCAGGTCCATCGCGAGCCCGTGAATCGGCCCAGTCGACCGCTCCACCTCAACCCCATCGATCAGGATGCGATCCCCGTCGCGCGTCACCGCCGGATCGAGTTCCATCGCCTCGCAGCTCCCCGGCAATCCAGCTTTCAGAGTTAGCCCCTGCCGCTCGATCCGCATGGTCCCGCGCCGCATCGTGTGGCACCGCACCACCCCGCTCTCGCCCGTCACATAGGTCTGGCATGACAGCCGGAACTTCCCCTTCAGATGCTGTTCCGCCTCTGTCATCGGCGACAGCAGCTCGCGCCCCTCCACCACCTCCACCATGCACTCTTTGCACTTGCCCTGCTTGCGGCACGATGTCGGCACATCGATGCCCAGCGCCTCCGCCTGATCGAACAGCGAAAGTCCGCCCACAGCTTCAGTCGATTGTCCGTTGATGGTGAGGTGAACCGCCATGCCCCGATTTTCTTGGTCAGTTTTCTTGGTCAGCGTTCTCGGTCAGTGTTCCTGCCAGCCCTTCGCCTCCAGCTCCGCCTTCACTGCCTCCGCCACGTCCCGCGCCGAGCCCTCGCGCTCCTCTTCCTCGCTCCACTTCCACTGCGCGAGATAGTCATCGGCGGACTGCAGCCCCCGCTTCGCCGCCAGAATATCCACCTGCAGCATGAACTTCCCGTCCAGCATCACCGTGACGTCTTCGTCGTCGTCCTCGGCCTTGATCTGGGTGGGGATTTCCTGCCAGTACAGGACCTTATATGTCGCCATCGCTGTTACCAATTCTGCAGGTCAGTTCTGACCCGCCAGCCGCAGGAACAAATCCACCGCCGCCGACGCGTTCGCCCCGTAGCCATCCGCTCCAATCTCATCGGCGAACATCTGGCTGATCGGCGCGCCGCCCACCGCCATCTTGATATCGGTCCGCCCCGCGGCATTAAACCCGTCGATCACCGTCTTCATGTACATCATCGTCGTCGTCAGCAGCGCGCTCATCCCGATGATCGTCGGCTGGCACTTGTCCGCCGCCGCCATGAATTTCTCCAGGCTCTGGTCCACGCCGATGTCGTGCAGCTCAAAACCCGCGCCCTCCGCCATCATCCCCACCAGGTTCTTCCCGATGTCGTGCAGATCGCCGCGCACCGTCCCCATCAGCAGGATGCCCTTCGGCTTCGTGGTGCTGTCCTTCGATGTCAGCAGCGGCTTCAGCACCGCCATCCCAGCCTTCATCGCCCGCGCCGCAATCAGCACCTCCGGCACGTACAGCACGTTGTGCTTGAAGTCCTCGCCGACCACGCTCATACCCGCGATCAGCCCCTCGTTCAGCACCTCCTGCACCGTCCGCCCCTCGGCGAGCCCCTCCTTCGTCATCCGCTGCACCGCATCGGCGTTGCCCTCGTACAGATACTGGTTCATCAGCGCGTAATCGGGCATCGATCCTCTTCCTTACCTTGCACTCGCCACCGCACCCGCGGCGCGCTTTGCGTTGAATTCTTCCAGAGCCTCGAGCATTGCCAAAATATTCTCTCGCGGCATCCCCGGGCTCGTCCCGCCGCCCACCGAAAGAATGATCCCCTCGCCGCCGGATCCCTCCAGCACCTCGAGCGTCTCGTCCTTCACTTCCTCCGGCGTTCCGCGCACCGCAACTTCCAGCGGATTCACATTCCCCATCAGGCACATCCGGTCGCCCACCCGCCGCTTCACCTCGGTGATGTGCCGCTGCTTGCCCCAGTTCAGCACGTTGAATCCCGTGTCGGGCAGGTGATCGAGGCACGCATCGACTTCCGCGTCGTTGTGGTACAGCTTCACCCAGTCCTTCGGAAACGCATCGCAGATTCTCTTCAAATAAGGATGCGCGAACTCCAGGTAGTGCTCCTCGTTGATGAACCCCACAATGTCGTCGAGGATGAAGATGCTCTCGACCGTATCCCCCATCACCTTCTGCTGCGCTTTCAGCCAGTCGATGATCACCCGCGTGCACAGATCGATCAGCTTATGCGCGCCTTCCGGGTTCTCCACCAGGTCGATCATGAACTCCGTCGTGCCCCGCACAAATCCTGCCGTGCACAGCGGCCCGCGCGATGTCACCATCGGCAGAATGTACCCCGCATCCAGAATCCGCTGCCGCGCCATCTTGATTCGGTGCAGCGTCAACCCCGCAAACCCGTCCGCCTCCACTTCGTAATCCGGGAACTCATCCATATCCTCGAGGTGATAGAGCGTGTGATACTCGCTCGGCGTGTTGTCCTGCCAGAACTTGATCTTCGCCCCCAGCACCGACGGCTCCGCCGCCATCCCGTACTCCATCCACCACGATGGAATAAAGATGATGTCCGGAAACTCACGCATGATTTTCAGATTCGACTGGAACCACAGCTCCGGATCGAGGAAATAATCCAGGTGCTGAATCCCGAGATACCCAGGAATCCAGGGGCTGTCCACAATCAGCGCCATCGGGATCTTCTCCATCCTTTCCCGCCGCGCCGCGCGCTTAAATGTTTCCCATTGTTCTGGCAGCATACTTTTTCCCCCTGGTCGCCGTGATCCACGCGCAACCCTGACCAGTTCAGAAACAGAGTTCGGAAATCATCTCGAGCGCCAGCAGCTGCTCTCCAGCCAAATGCGCACGCCGCGCGCCATTCTTCGCGCATATTGTTTAACATAACAACAAATCCTTAGGCAAAGCCTTTCTTTTGTCTCGCAATCCTTCGTACCGCAATCGGAAACCATTGAATCCAGGCGGATAATGCCTGTGGTACCCGCTCCTCCTGATTACGCTCGCTGCCGACCCAATAGCGCATCCTCCCCCGCCGCCAGCACCAGAATCGCCGCCACCGCCACCACCCCCACCGCGAACCCGATCCGCAGCGATCCGGTCCGCGTCGAAACCAACCCCGTCAGCCATGGCAGCACCGCGCCGCCGCTCGCCGTCACCGCAAACACCCAACCCGTGTTGCGATGATCCCGCACCCGCGCCAGCATCCGCGACACTCCGATAGGAAACACCGGCCCGAACCCCGCTCCCGTTGCCGCCACGGCCACCAACACCGCCA
Organism: Acidobacterium sp.; assembly: GCA_003166955.1. GTDB lineage: Bacteria > Acidobacteriota > Terriglobia > Terriglobales > Acidobacteriaceae > Palsa-343. Next base: position 20,372 of record PMUI01000098.1, on the reverse strand, counting down.
CCGTCGAATGCGGCGCCACCAGCACTGCCACCGCAAGCAGCGCCAGCCCCAGGCTCGGCAACAAAACCGTCCTCTCCGCCACGCGCTGCAACGCCACCGACCCCGCCCACCGCCCCGCCAGCAGCGCCATCCAGTACGCCGACACCATCAGGCTCGCGCGCGCCACCGTCATCCCGCTGAACCGGTGCGCATAGGTCGTGATCCACCCGCCCACTACCGTCTCCACGCCGACGTAGAGAAACAAAAACGCCGCGAAGAATCCGAGAATACGCGCCTCCGACTTGAGCGAAGCCCGCGGCGCCGTCATTATCCCCAGTTGCGATGCGCGCCACAGCGGCAGCAGGCTCGCAAACATCGCCGCAGCACCCGCCGCCAGCACCACCAGCAGCACCCGCAACCAACCCTCATGCTCGGCCGCGGCAATCAGCCACGGACACGCCACCGCCCCAATCCCCCACCACAAATTCACCAGCGAAATGCGGCGCGCGCGTTCCCCGGAACCCCCGCCGCTCTCCGCCAACATCCCCACCACGAGATTCGTCGCTGTCACCGACAACCCAATCCCCAGCCCGATCAGCGCGAACGCCGCCAGCGCCAGGCCGTGCCCCAGCACAGCGCGAGCCGTCTCTTCCGCCACGATCAGCAGCAACACTCCCGCCGTCATCGACGCGTAGCCGAGCGGCAAGTTTCTCCGCAGCCAGTGCGGCGAAAAAATCGACCCCACCGTTGACGCCGCGAACACCGCCGCAAAAAACGCGCCCGACTGCACATCGCGCAGTCCCCACCGCGCCGCCATCAGCGGCAGCAGCGGCCCCGGCAGCACCGTCACCATGCCGCACACCACAAATCCAAAACACAAAAGGGAAAATCGAGGACTGGACGCGCGAAGGTTCGCCACGAATGCCGATTCTACAGCCCTCTCGCCGCTTCCCGCTTCCAGCTTCCGGCTTCCAGCTTCCAGCTCACTTCTTCCTCATCCGCGTAGGATTCGGTGGCAAAGTCGATTCCCGGATAATCAGCTCCGGCACAATCGACACTTCTTCCGGATAATCCTTCAGCCCTCGGATCCGCTGCAGCAAAAGCCGTGCCGCAGTGTTGCCCATGCTGTTCAGTGGTTGCCGGATCGTCGTCAGGCTCGGCGTGTGATACGCCGCTCCCTGAATATCGTCGAACCCGATCACCGAAATATCCTCCGGCACGCGCAATCCAGCATCGCGCAGCGCTCGAATCGCCCCAATCGCCGCAATATCGTTATAGGAAACCAGCGCCGTAAACATCCTCTTCGACGCCAGCAGCTTCGGAATCACCGGGTACCCCAGCTCCGGCGAAGACAGATTCTGTTCCAGCTGCACCACCAGCTCCGGCGGCACCTCGATCCCCAAATCCTTCGCCACCGTCATCAGGCTCTTCCATCGATCGTCCGAGTCCGAACTGAAGGTCTGCCCGCGCATGAACGCGATCTGCCGATGCCCCAACTGATACAGGTGCCGCAGCGTCAACTCCGCAGCGCGCGCATGGTCCAGAATGATTCGCGTCACTCCCGGCAGCGGCCGGTGCGCCGCCACCGCCACTACCGGCAACGGCAAGCTGTGCTGCAGAGCCGTATCGATGGCGATGAACCCCTCCACCGACCGATCCATCAGCAGCCCCGGGTACTCCTCGATCAGATCCGCCTTCCGCCGATGACTCGCAGTCAGGTAGAAATACCCCTCCTCCATCAGCACTTCCTCGATGCCGCTCATCACCAGCACCGAGTAGCCGTCGCTCAGTTCCGGAACCAGCACCCCAACCGAAAAGCTCTGCCGCCGCCGCAGCGACCGCGCGAAAAAGCTGGGCCGGTATTCGAACTTCTTCGCCGCCGCAATCACCCGGTCCCGCGTCTCCTGCGGAATCGACCGCACTCCCGGTGCGTTGTTCAGCACCAGCGAAATCGTCGCCGGCGACAAATCGAGATAATCCCCGAGCGTGCGCAGGCTGATCGGTCTCGGCGGCAGGAATTCCCCTTTTCCCCCGTCCGCCGGCCCATCCCGTCCCTGTGTCACTTTCTTCGCCGATGCTTTCCTGCGTTCGGCCATTCACCCGTTGTACTGGCTCAGCCAGGAATCTACAACTAAAATGCCAGCTGCCCTGCTGCTCTTCCGATTCGCGCTATCCTTATACCACTCCTTTCGAAAAAAGGAAGGCCCGTTTTTTGAAAGCTAGCTGCGGGCCCCGGAGTTTCCCGCATCCGTGTTCAACCGCGAAGAAAAGCTGCCCGCTGTTCGCCTCGCCGTCATCCAGTACATCATTGCGGCCGTCATGGCAATTCTCGTCTTCGGTCTCTGGCGCCTGCAGGTGGTCGGTGGACAGAACTACCACGCCCTCGCTGAAGCCAACCGCATCCGCAAAGTCCCCATCCTCGCTCCTCGCGGCAAAATCTTCGACCGCGAAGGCCGCCTCCTCGTCGACAACTACCCTTCCGTCTCCTGCTTCCTCGTCCGCGAACAGGGCCACGACATTACCCCTGACCTGCCCCTCATCGCCCGCGGCCTCCACATGACCATCGACCAGATCGACGCCATCCTCAAGCGCTACCGCCTCGCGCCCAAATACGAGCCGCTCCCCCTCAGGCAGGACATCACTCCCGACGAAGAAGAGTTCATCGAGGCCCACAAAGACGAGCTCCCCGAGCTCGACACCATCCAGGAGCAGCGCCGCCTCTATCCCAAAGATGGATTCGCCGCCCACCTGATCGGCTACGTCGGCGAAGTCAGCGAAGAGATGCTCAACGACCCGCGCTACGCCTACTATGAGCCCGGCGATGTCGTCGGCCGCTCCGGCGTCGAAGCCTCCTACGATGGCATCCTGCGCGGCGAAGACGGCTCTGAAGACGTCGTCGTCGACAGCCATGGCCGCGAAGTCGGCCGCCTCGGCACCGAGCCCGCCAAACCCGGCCAAAGTCTCAAACTCACCATCGACCTCGACGTCCAGCGCGCCGCCGAAAATGCCCTGGGCGATCGCAACGGCGCCATGATCGCCATCGATCCCCACACCGGCGAAGTCCTCGCCCTCGTCAGCCGCCCCGCCTTCGATCCCAACCAGTTCGCCGTCCGCATCAGCCGCGACGAGTGGAACAAGCTCATCACCGATCCCGAAGATCCCCTCATGGACAAGGCCATCCAGGCCCAGCTCGCCCCCGGTTCCACTTTCAAAATCATCATGTCCCTCGCCGGACTCGAAGAAGGCGTCGCCCAGGACATGAATGTCCATTGCGCCGGCGGCGTCAATCTCTTCGGCACCTATCAGCGCTGCTGGGTTCACAGCGGCCACGGTGCAGTCAATATCGACAAGGCCATCTATCAGTCCTGCGACGTCTTCTTCTACACGCTCGCCGCCCGCCTCGGCATCGACAAGATCGCCAAGTGGGCTCATCTGGTCGGAATGGGCTCCAAAACCGGCATCGACCTCCCCGACGAAGTCTCCGGCACCATGCCCTCCGCCGAGTGGAAGATGAAAAACTACCATCAGAAGTGGTATCCCGGCGAAGTCACCTCGGTCGGCATCGGTCAGGGCGCCGTCGCCGCCACGCCCATCCAGATGGTGCGCGCCATCGCCGGCATCGCCTCGGGCGGCGCGCTCAAACGCCCCCATGTCATCTTCCCCGACGAGCTTAGGCCCGAAGTCCGTCAGGCCTTTCTCGAGTCCTATCCCGGTTCCGGCGATTCCACCATTCCCATGGATCCGTCCATTTGGGAGACCATCACCGACGCCATGGCACTCGTCCCCACACCCACCGGCACCGATGCCAGCGCGCATCTCGAAGGCATCGATTTCGCCGGCAAGACTGGCAGCGCCCAGACCATGAGCAACGCCCTCGCCGCCAAACTCGGCCACGCCCATTCCGTCAAAGACAACGCCTGGTTCGTCGGCTTCGCTCCGCGCCGCAATCCCGACATCGCCGTTTGCGTGCTCTTCGAAGCCGGAGAGCATGGCAAGCTCGCCGGCCGTCTCGCCTCTCGCGTCATCGCCGCCTACGTCGACAAGCAGCGCATGCTCGACCACAATCTCATCGCGCAGCAACCGAAGAAGATCGAGGTCGGCGCCCTCTGGTCCAATCCTGCCGATCCCAACTCGATGGGCGGCAAACCGCTGCCAACGCAGCCCAGCCAAAAACCCAATCCCGACCTGGCCACCATCCGCGGAGGCCACTTCACCGTCCCAACGCAATAACTTTTCATCCTGAGCGAAGCGCGGCCACAGCTCTTGCCAGCGGTGCATGAACATCGACCGCGCGCAGTCGAAGAGCCTGGCCTGAGCGAGTTGCCGCAGGCGACGAGTCGAATGGCACCCCCCGAAGCCGGGTTCCCATCGCGCCCGCTGTTGGCGCAATGGGGTGGGAAGGGAAATCGGTCGCGAAGCGGCCGACAAAAATCTCAATCGTTGGATTTTCCGGCACCTAACCCAGCGCCCGAACCACCGCCTCCACCAACCCGCCCAAATCATGAGGATCGGCCTCCGCCGCCGGCTCCCACCCATTCTCCCGCAGCGTCCCGCTAGTCACCGGCCCAATTGACACCGCCTTCATCGCCTTCGGGGCCGAAACCCCCGCCTCACGCGCTAAATTGAGGAAATTTGTAACTGTCGATGAGCTTGTAAACGTAGCTGCATCCGGAATCCGCCCGCCCCGCCCGAAGATTGTGCGCATCGAAGTTACAGATTCCGCAGGAATCACCGTCCGATAAGCATCCACAACATCCACCGTCGCCCCCCGCGCTCGCAACACGTCCGGAATCACATCCCGCGCCACCTCCGCCCGCGCCAGCAGCACCCGTTCCCCGCGCACCCGGCCCCCCAACGACTCCACCAGCGACTCCGCCACATATTCCGCCGGCGTCACCGCCACCGCGAGCCCCAAATCCCCAAGCGCCCGAGCAGTCCCCGACCCTACCGCTGCAATTCTCAAATGCACAAACTCGCCAGCCCCGATGCCTAACGCCAGCATCCGCCCGCCGAGCGCCTGCGCCCCATTCGCGCTAGTCACAATCAGCCACGCGTACTGTGACAAATTCCCGAGCGCCCAATCCAGCTCCGCATACGACTCCGGCGCAACAATCTCGATCGCCGGCATCTCAACGACCTCCGCCCCCAGTGCCCGCAGCTTTTCCGATAATTGCCCCGCCTGATGCCGAGCCCGCGTAACCAGAACCTGCCGCCCCGCCAGCGGAAGCTCGCTCACGCCGCCCCAACCGGAGCCGATCCCGGTGCCTCCGGCGCGACCGCCGATAGCAGCCGCTCCGCTCCCTGCCGCAACAACTCTGTAGCCACCTTCCGCCCCAGCGCCTCGGCCTCCACGCCCCTCTGCCGATCCATCACCACTCGCAGCACCTCCGACCCATCCGGAGCCGCCACCGCCGACACCACGCTGTACCCCTCATCGCCCCTGAAGCAATGGACCCCAATCGGCACCTGGCACCCGCCGCCCAACGCCGCGAGCGCCGCGCGCTCCGCCGTCACCGCATACCGCGTCGCCTCATCGTCCAAAAACTTGAGCGCCGCCAGCGTCCGCGCATCCCCCGCCCGCGCCTCAATCGCCAGCGCACCCTGTCCCGCTGCCGGACACAGCACCAGCGGAGAAAAACACTCCCGCCGATGCGCCGTCAGTCCCAGCCGCTCCAGCCCCGCGCTCGCCAAAATGATAGCGTCCACCTGCCCCTCGGCCAGCTTGCGCAGCCGCGTGTCCACATTCCCGCGAAACTCCACGCACTCCACGTCCGGCCGCTGCGCCTTCAGTTGCGCCTGCCGCCGCAAACTGCTCGTTCCAATCCGCGCCCCATGCGGCAGCCCCTCAAAACTTTCATACACCACCGACACAAACGCATCGCGCGGATCCACCCGCTCCGGAATTGCCGCAATCGCGAACGGCGCGGCCAGCTCCGTCGGCAGATCCTTCAAACTATGCACGGCCAGGTCGATGCGCCCCTCAAACAGCGCCTCCTCGATCTCCTTCGTGAACATCCCCTTCGCATCCCGCTCCGTTCCACCCACCTTTGCAAACGGCACATGCTGCATCGCATCGCCCAGTGTGCGAATAATCTCGATCTCAACAGCGTGCCCCGCCCCGCGCAGCCGATCCGCAATGTGATGCGCCTGCCAAAGTGCGAGCTTCGACCCGCGCGACCCTATGCGCAGCACGCCGCCCGCCGCTCCAGCTTTTGAATTGTCGTTGGGATTTGTCATGCAGGTCAGAAATCAGCCTATCGCGTCCCCGCCCGCTATGTCTTACTCGACTCGCCGTCGCGCTCCGACTCCGGCTCCGGCGCACTCACCGCGTCCGCACCCTCGGCCGAACCAGCCGCTTTGTGCCCGTACTCCTTCTCAAACATCCCGCGAATCGTCTCCAGCGCCGCCGCATCCCCATCCCGCGCCGCCGACTTCAGCGCCTGCAGCGGCATATGCATAAATTTATTCATCAGCCCCCGCGTCATCGCCTCCACGGCCTCCTGCTGCTCCGGCGTCAGCGACTGCAACAGCTGCCGTTGCCGATGCAGCTCCGCCTGCCGCAACTCCTCCGCCGTCCCCTGCACGTCCACCAGCACCGGCGCAATGTCGATCGTCCGAATCCGCCGCCGGAACCGCTCCGTCTCCTCCGCAATGATCGCCTCGGCCTTCGCCGACTCTTTCCCGCGATCCACCAGGTTTGACGCCGCCACCTGCTGCAGATCGTCGATGTCGTACAGGAACATCCCCTCCAGCTCATTCACCTTCGGATCAACATCGCGCGGCACCGCAATGTCGATCAGAAACACCGGCCGCCCCTTCCGCCGATGCAGAATCTCCTGCGCCTGCTCGACGCTCAGAATCGTCTCCGACGCGCCCGTCGACGTAATCAGAATGTCCGCTTCGTGCGCCCGCGCATGCAGCTCTTCAAATCGGACCGCCTCGCCCAGAAACTGCTCCGCCAGCCGCACCGCGCGATCGAAGGTCCGGTTCGCCACCATCAGCGAATCCGCCCCGTGCTGCATCAGGTGACGCGCCGCCAGCTCGCTCATCTTCCCCGCGCCCACGATCAAAATCTTCTTGCCTTCGAGCGACCCAAAAATCCGCCGCGCCAGATCCACCGCCACCGACGCAATCGACACCGACGACGACCCGATCTCCGTCTCCGTCCGCACCCGCTTCGCCGCCGAGAACGCGCCCTGCAGCAGCTTGTCCAGCGGACCCTTCACCGCCCCCAGCTCCCGCGCCACATTCCACGAATGCTTCACCTGCCCCAGAATCTGCGCCTCACCAACCACCATCGAATCGAGGCTCGCCGCCACCCGGAACATGTGCCGCACCGCCTCTTCATCCTGGTAGCGATACAAATGAGGCTCCAGCACGCCCCGGTCCAGCGCAAAATGCTCCGCCAGAAATTCCGGCAGATGCGGCTCCAGTCCGTTGTGCGAAACCAGCAACTCCACCCGGTTACACGTCGAGAGGATCATCGCCTCCTTCACCCCAGGCCTCGCCAGCAGCGCGCGCGTCGTCTCCGGCAGCGCGTCCTGGCCGATCGCCAGCCGCTCCCGCAGCTCCACCGGCGCCGTCTTGTGATTCAGACCTGTGACCAGGAATCTCATTTCAAACCAAACCTGTGCGCGGAACTATGGACCCCACTCAACAGATTCGCCGCCCACACGCAAAGCATTACCACAAACACACTCGACGTCACCCACGCCGCCCGCCGTCCGCGCAGCCCAACACTCCGCCGCACGAACAAAATCACCACGTACAATCCCCACATCACGAACGACAGCAGCACCTTCGGATCGGCGAAATACCCAATGCCCACCTGCTCCTGCGCAATCAGCGAGCCCGCAAACAAGCCCACCGTCATGCACACAAAACCGATCTGCAGCGTGCTCTGCGTGATCTGATCCATCGTCGCCAGTGGCGGCAGCCACGTCAGAAATCCGCGCGGCCTCGTCTTCGGCCGAGCCGTCACGCCCGCCTTCGCCCAGTCCTTGCTCTTCAGCCGCTTCTCCTGGATCAGATACAGAAAGCTCGACAGAATGGCGAACAACAGCGCCGCATACGCCACCAGCAGCATCACCACGTGAAAAGCAATCCACCCGTTCCGCACCATCGGCGAGCTGAACGTGTACCGCTCCGGCCCAATCGCCGGAACCACCGTCAGCAAAAACGCCAGCGGCAGCGCGAACAGCCCAAACGAGACCGTCCGGTAAACAAAAAATGTAAAGAGAAAAACGCCGACAATCGCCAACGCCAGCGTCGAAACAATCTCCGTCCCCAGCACCGGAATCAAATGATGCGCCGCCGCCAGCATCTCCACCGAAGCCACCAGATGGAAGAACCATCCCCCCAGCGCCACCGGCAAACAATACCGGTGCCCCCTCGGATGGTGCCCGAGCACGGCCGGAATCGCCAGCATGCTGGCGACCCCATACAAACCTGCCGCAATTCGTAACCAGAGGATAAACATGGGGATCTCAGCGGGAGCCGCTGTCCGGGGGTTATGAAAAGTATAAATAACCCAAGTTCCGGCCTCCCGAAACCATTATCCGAACCCCGCCCAACTCAGAATGTGAGCTATGTCACACAGCCGGAAGCTGGAAGGTAGAAGCTGGAAGCCAATAGCCAATACAGCTCCTCGGCCACTTCGCTCTGTTCAGCGGCCTCAGGTTGACAGCTTTCGCAGATGCTCCTACCCGCTACCAGCTCGTGCTTCCGGCTTCCTGCTTCCAGCTTCTTCCTTCCCGCTTCCAGCTATCTCGCCTCAACCGGAACCAGCCTCTCCGCCTTCCCTGTCCCAAAATCCACTCCGCTCCCCAGCAAACGGTTGAACGTCGCAGCGTCGCTCGTCTCAATCACCCACGTCAGTACATGACCCTCAACCGCCACCGACGCCACGCCGATCAGCTCCTCGCCCGCCGTCTGCACATCGCTCCCCGTCACCGGCTCTCCCTGCGCCGCGGCAAAGTTCGCCCTGCGCCCCTCGATCTCGTACGCCGCCGGCTGCTCCAGCGGCATCAGGCCCATCACCGTTGTCGCCTGCTTGACGAGGTTCCGCAGCAACGCGTCGGTCGACTTCTTCTGGCTAAAGACCTTCGCTGGGAAACACTGCGCGCTCTCATCCAGCAAGCCAAGCCGCACCCACGAGCCCGCCGCTCCGCCATTTCCCTGAGCGGCGTTCCCCGCGCTTCCCTTCCCCACACTCAGCAACACCTTCGTGCAAGCGTCCGTCCGCGGATGATCCGGATCGGCTTCCTCGTCCGCGCCGTACATCATCCGCTTGCCCACCGCCGCCAAAGCAGCCGCATCCACCGGCCCCAGCTCCGCCGGATAAGCAAACGTCAAATGCAGTTCTGGATTCGTGTAGACCTTCACCGTAGCCTGTGCTCCCGGCGCCGCCCCCGAAGCAACCTGCCCCGTAATCTGCGCCCATACCACTCCCGCCGCGCACACCGCCACTGCAAACAACGCCACCGCACTCGAAGCCCGCATCATCCCCGCCAGCCTACCACCGCCATCGGTCAGGTAACAGTTCATCAACGCGCCGCATCAGCTCCAGGCTCGCAGCTCCCGGCTATCGTCACGCCCGAGCCGCCTGCCGCCCCACCAGCTCCGCAAAGTGCGCGCGATTCCGCCCCGTTGCCTTCGCCAGATACAGCGCGTTATCCGCCGCCGCCAGCAGCTCCTCGATCGCCAGCAGTCGAACCTCCGGACGAAACACCGTCACCCCAAAGCTGCAGCTCGTCCGAATCTCCCGCCCATGGTCCGAAAAGATGTGGTCGCCGATGCTCGCCACCAGCGCATCCAGCCGCGTTTGGCTCGTCAGCGGATCGCAACCCGGCATCAGGATCAGAAATTCCTCGCCGCCGTACCGCCCAATCGAGTCGTACTCGCGCAGGCAGCTCGCCAGCCGCTCCGCCGCATCCCGCAGCACGCGGTCACCGCACAGGTGGCCGCGCGTGTCGTTGATCAGCTTAAAGTGATCCAGATCCGCAATCACCACCGCCAGCACCGTGCCTTCACGCTGCCCGCGCGCCACCTCCCGCTCCAGTAGCTCCAGAATCGCTCCCCGATTCAACAACCCCGTCAGCGAATCGTGCGTCGCCTGTTTTTCCAGCTCCTTCTGCGCGTCCTTCAGCGCCAGCTTCTCCTCGCGCAGTTGCGCGGTCCGCTCCGCCACCAGAAACGCCAGCTCCTTGCGATGCCGCACCAGGCTCCTCGTCCGCAGCTCCACAACGCCCCACGTCAGCAGCGCGATCGCCAGCACCCACAAACACCACGCCGTTGTGGTGCGATACCACGGCGGCAGAATACTGAACGACACCATCGCCGCGTCCTCGCTCCATCCTCCGTTGTGCCGCGCCGCTTCCACGCGAAATGTGTACTCGCCCGGTGACAAATTCGTGTACCCCGCGCTTCGCCCGTTCCCCGCATCCACCCAGCCCGGGTCGTAGCCCTCCAGTTGATACCGGAACCGCAGCCGCGTCGGCGCAACAAAGCTCAGCGCCGTGTACTGAATCTCCAGGCGCCCCGCGCCCGGTCCCAGCCGCGGACTCCCCGCCAGCGCCATGCCCTTCCCGCCAAACCGGGCGCTCTCGATGCGCGCTGCCACCTCTGCATCCCCGCTCAATACCCTCGCCGGATCGACCGCCGCCACCCCATTCAGCGTCGCAAACCACAGCCGCCCATCTGCACTCGCTGATGCCGTCCCCGTTCCCCCCTGCATCGTCTCCCGCGATCGCAACCCGTCCGCCGTGTCATACGCAACGCTGTGGATCGCCGGAATCTTCCCCTGCGAGAATTCCTCCAGCTCCCGCTTCGCCACGCGAAATATTCCGTCATCCGAGCCCATCCACAAATTGCCGAAGCGGTCCTCGAGAATATTCCCCACCACCGAATCCGACAGCCCCTGCGCCTGCGACCATCCCGTCACCCGCCCGTCCCGAATCCGGTTCAGCCCGCCCGGCGCCGTGCCCACCCACACCGACCCATCGGCGTCCGCCCGCACTGCCAACACGTGATCGCTCAGCAGCCCATTCTCCCTCGTGTAGTGCGCCTTCCCGCCATTCTGCACACGCCAAACCCCGTCACCATCCGTCCCCGCCCAAATCGCGCCGTCCTCACTCTGCGCCAGCGCCACCACCGCCCCATCCAGAAGCCCATGGACGAACTTCCCTCCCTCAAATCGCGCCAGCCCCGCGCCGTACGTCCCCGTCCACAGGTGCCCGTCCCGATCCTCCGCCAGCGCATTCATCGACGCATTCTTCGCCGCCGGATCCTGATAGTTCCTGAACCGCCCCTCCCGATACGAAGTCAGCACCCCATGCCGATTTCCAATCCACAACGTCCCATCCCGCCCCAGCAGCAGCGAGTGGATCACCTCGCCCGACAACCCATCCCGCTTCGTGTAGACCCGCACCGTCCCATCCGCCATACGATGGTTCAGCTCACCCGTCGACGTGCCCGCCCACAAACTCCCATCCGGCGCCTCCACCGCGCACCAGTTCACATTCGACGAAAGCCCCTCCGGCTTCCCGTACACCGTGAACTTCCCGTCCCGCACCTGCGCCAGCCCGCCGTCGAACGTCCCCACCCACACGCTGTGTTCCGCGTCTTCCAGCAGCGATTCCACCGTCTGCCCCGGCAACCCGCTGTGCGCGCCCATCAGCGTCAACACGCCGTCATGCAGCCTCGCCAGCCCCGCGCTCTGCAACCCGATCCACAGATTCCCATCGTGATCGAACGTCATCGCCTCAACATCGTTCTTCGGGAGCGCCACCGCCTGCCGCTCGACCTTCCCCGCCACAACCCACGACAGTTCTCCGTGTGTCGAAGCCGCCCACACCGAGCCATCCCGCGCCACCGTCATCGCCGACACCGCCTCGTCCCCAATCTCATTGCGGCCCGAATAGGCCCTGAAGTGCTGACCGTCGAAACTCGCCAGCCCGTGCCGCGTCGCCACCCACACCACGCCCGCCGCATCCACCGCCAGCGCCGTCACCTTCTCACCCGGCAGCCCGTCGCTCGTGTGCCAAACCTGCACGCCGCCGTCGCGCACGCGATCGAGCCCCGCATCCGTCCCTACCCACACGCTGCCATCGCTGCCTTCCGCCAGCGCACCAATGTCCTCGTCCGACAGCCCCGTCTTCGCCGTCCACGTCTTCCACCGGCCGTCCTTCAGCCGCACCAGCCCGCTGTCGGTCCCGATCCACAAACTCCCATCGCGCGCCGCCAGCAGCCGATGAACGTAATTCGACGGCAGCGCCGGCGTGTTCTGCTGGTTCAGCACCGCGAACCGCACGCCATCAAAACGCGCCAGCCCCAGCTCGGTCCCCATCCATAAATACCCATCGCGCGTCTGCGCGATCGAATACACCGACGTCTGCGGCAACCCCGCATCCGTGGTCCAGTTCGTCAGCACATACTGCGAAAAAGCCTTCCCCGGATCGAGCGCCCGCGCCGGCCGACACCACGCCGCCAGCACCAGCGCCAGCGCTGTCCCGCAAGCCAACCAGCCCTTCGCTGCGCGAAAGATCATTCTGCAATCCCCATCGGCGAACATCCGCGCCTTCATCTCCCGTCCCCAGCTGCTGCCCTTCCAGGACACAGATGGCTCCGGGCATTCCGAGCGCTATCGTGACCCCGGTAACCGCCCAGGCCGCCCCTCTCAAACCAGGCACCTGATCGTACTACCGCTCCGGCGCAGTTGAATATGCCTCCAACGCACCATGATTACGCTAGTTATAAGTGAGTAATGACCAGAAGATAGGGACGCTTATCGGCCGCTCGCCCTCAGCAGCGGTCTGACCCTGCATCAGCCGGAGACGGCCTTCTTTTCGCGCCTGCGCACAACCGCGGTCCGCTTGCCCTTCCAATACCCCTCATCCGAAGCGACCGGCTTGCCGGAATTGACCCCCGCGACCAGCTTTCTCTCCAGTCGACCTTGCACGCCGGACGCAAGTCGATACGAACCCTGCCTGCCGGGCGAGCGCCTGCGGCGCAATGAATCTCCAGACACGATCAGCAAGTCCGCAGAAATGCCGAGCCCCGACCTCACCCTGCGCACCATCTCCATCGTCAGCTTTCGTTTGCCCGAGAGCACCTCGGACACACGCGCTCGGCTTCCCAGCAGCGGCTCCAGATCTTTGCGCGTCAAACCCTGCTGCCCCATGCAAAATTGAATCGCCGCGATAGGATCCGGGGGATCGATGGGATGATGCTGCGCTTCCCATGCGTCAACCAGAGTAGCCAGCACATCCAGCTCGTCCCCTTCCGCAGTTCCCGGAGATGCCCCGAGCAGCTCGGCAATCCTCGCCACCGCCGCATCGTGATCTCCCTCACTTCGAATGGGACGAACCCGTATACCGTTCTTTGTCATAACGAATCCTCTCGACGTTGATTCTGTCGTATTCCCTGTGCGTGCCAATCCAGACGATGAGCACAATCTGAAATTGATAACTGATCGCTGTAACAAGCCGATAATCGTTGCCTTTGATATTGAAGACCACCCGCTCCGATGAAACGACACTAGCCGTCGCGAACTGTCTCTTGAGCTCGGCCGAATTCTTCCATCTGGCCCTTGCGGCCTCTGCGAACCACGCGTCCAGGTGCCCCTTCACAACTGCCTGCGCACTCTTCTCCACCCGATTGCGAACGAATAGATTGAGGGTGCCGCGCGCGATCACTCTCACCCGTCAAGGATACATTGTTCCCAAAATGGGAGCAAACGGAAGGCTCTCATTGCCCGCACGGGCCCCGATCAGAAATCGCTGAAAGCATACTGCGGCGACAGCCCCGCCAAAGGCACCACCTTAGGCTCGCTCGCCAGCTCCAGCACCAGTCTCTCCAGCACCAGCCGCTTATCCGGAGGCTGCGACCGCAGCTCCAGATCCGCCCGCGCAATCAGCCGCAGCGCCCGCGTCAGCTCCCGCCGCGACTTATATCGCCGCGCCTGCCGGATCACATCCTCCGCCGCAAACGGCGGCATCCGGAACCCCTGCCACAGCGCCTGCCAGATCGCCCGCGAGTCCCGCACATTCTTCTCCAGAATCACCAGCATCTGCCGAAACGTCCGCGCCAGCATATATAAATGTCCGATCGCCGCGTCTTCCCCGCCATCAGAGGCATTCAGCAGCCCATGCAGCAAGCTCACCGCCCGCGCCCGATCCTTCGCCGAAATCGCGTCCGTCAGCTCGTACAGCGACCGCTGTTTCGCCGCCAGCACCATGGTCTCCACATCGCCCAGCGTCACCAGCCGCTTCGCGCCCGCGTACAGCACCAGCTTTTCGACCTCGCTCGCAATCAGCATCATGTCCGCACCCAGCGCATCCGCCAGCTCCCGCGCCGCGTCCGCCTCGATCGTCACCTCGCGCCGTTTCGCCTCCGCCGCGATCCACTTCAGCGCATCCGCCTCATCCACGCGCGCCAACTCCACGATCCCGCACCAGTCCCCCAGCGTCTCGCGAATCCGCTCGTACCGGTCCTTGTCCTGCAAATCCATCCGCCGCGGGTCCGACGGAATCCGCAAATGATCCGCCACAAAAATCACCAGCGCCTGCGGATTCGGCGACCGGAAATACGCCTCCAGCGCCGCGAACTCCTCCTTCTTCGCGCCTCGGGTATAAAGCTGCTTCAAATTCCGGATGAACAGCACCTGAAACGGCGCCATCAGCGACGGAGTCTGCGCCCGATCCAGCGCCTCAAAAATATTCGTCTCCGCCAGATCCAGATCCGATAAACAAAAATCCCGCAAATCCGCAGGAACCAGCCCATCCAGCACCGCCCGCCGGCACCGGTCAAAGAGAAACACCTCGTCGCCCACGAGCACATACCCCGCCCGCAGCCGGTTCTCCTTCACCTCAGCAACAAATCGATCCGTCGCCGCAAATCCCGCGCCCATCGCCTCCCAGTCTACCGAAGAACGCCCCCGCCGCTGTCATCCTGAGTGATGTTTGGTTCACGGAGCGAGCCAAACGCAAGTCGAAGGACCTCCCGAGCGTCGGCGAATTCAGACGAGCAGGTTCGTCTGAATTCGCGAGGGCCGCGCATCAAAATTCCCACAACGGACCCGCCCCTCATCCGTCTTACCCTCAGCATCGCTTCCAGCCGGTCCCTTGCGCTCCCCCGCCCAAAGGAGCATCGTGGTCCTGCACTCCCTCATCCCAACGCGGCCGTCGCAGAACGTCCTGCCCGACCCAATCGCCCGGCCCTTCCTGAGCCGGAGGAGGTAAACTCCGTGCGCTTTCCCGTCTCTCTGCTTCTTGCCTGCCTCGCTGCCACCGCCGCCGCCCAGCAACCCGAAACCACCTCGCCCTCCACCGCGCTCACCATCTATAACGATGACTTCGCCGTCGCGCGCATGCCCCTCGACCTCGACCTGCACTCCGGCCTCAACGAAATCCGAACCAACCAGGTCACCACCAAACTCGAACCCGACTCCGTCGTCCTCCGCGACGCCACCGGCAAACACACCTTCCGCATTCTCGAACAGAACTACGACGCCGGCGTCGTCGACCAGACGTACATGCTGCGCAAGTACGAAGGCAAAACCATCACCTTCCGGGCCGGCACCTTTCCTGTCTCCAACCCCGTTCCCGCGGACCACCCCGAGTGGAGGCCCGTGCAGGGCACCATCATTCGCGCTCCCCGGTCCGAGCGCTTTCCCGATAACGAGCCGTTGATCGAAGTCGACGGCCAGCTCCAGTTCCAGCTCCCTGGCCTCCCCATCTTCCCCGCCTCAACCGACGGCCTGCTGCTCAAGCCCGAGCTCCGCTGGCAAATCGATTCGACCACCGCGCAGAAACTCAGCGCGGAGCTGGCCTACATCACCGGCGGCCTCAGCTGGCAAGCCACCTACAACGTCGTTGCCCCGCGCACCGGCGACGCCGCCAGTCAGGAGAAGGCCGACCTCACCGGCTGGGTCACCATCCGCAACGACAGCGGAACCGAGTTTCCCGCCGCGCGCATCAAGCTCATGGCCGGTGACGTGGCAAAGATCCAGCCCCAAACCGGGGCCTACGTCACGAACCGGCCGATGATGATGGCCCAATCGGTCAACGTCAACGGTGAAGTCACCCAGAAGCCCTTCGACGATTTCCACCTCTACGACCTCAACCGCACCGTCAGCCTCCGCGATGGCGAAACCAAGCAGGTCCAGTTCATCGAAGCCTCCGGCATCACCCTCGAGCGCACCTATGTCTACGACGGCACCCACCAGCTCGGCCCCCAGCTCGGCAACGTCAACTCCAACTATGCCGGCGTCAACCAGCAGCCCAACTTCGGCCTCGACTCCGGCAACAACAAAGTCCTGATCGTCGAGCAGATCAAAAACACCCAGGCCAACCACCTCGGCATGCCCCTGCCCGCCGGCCGCATCCGCCTCTACCGCCAGGATGCCGACGGCCAGATGGAGTTCATCGGCGAGAGCATGATCAACCACACGCCCACCGAAGACACCGTCAAGGTCACCACCGGCAGCGCCTTCGACGTGAAAGGAACGCGCAGGCAGACCGACTTCCGAATCAATCAGAACGCCCACGACCTCGACGAGTCGTTTGAGATCGTCGTAACGAATCAGAAGGCCGAGCCCGTAAAGGTCCGCATCGTCGAGCACATGAACCGCGGCGAAAACTGGGAGATCCAGACGAAGTCCGCCGACTACACGAAACTCGACAGCCACACCCTCGAGTTCCCCATCGACATCCCAGCCAAAGGAGAAGCGAAGCTGACCTACGCCGTCCGCTACACCTGGTAATGGCGGGGCGATCGCGCATTCAGGCCCCCATTGGCCTGAATGCGCCGCTCATCGAGTTCCAGGCACGAACGGAGCTTCGACCTCGCGCGCTTTCCTCATCACTTCCCAATCAGATTCCTTAGCTCGTCCTGCTGCGCGGAGTCGATCTTGAGCAGCCCCGCCTTCTCAAAGAACGTCAGTAATCGTTTCCCCTCCTCCGGCGGTGCTGCAAGAACCTTGAGTACAAGCGTTGCCTGCGTGTCTTGATCCTTCTGCCGCAATTGGAGAACGTTGACGACAGCAAGTACGATCGCGAGCACACAAGTCGCGCCCGAGATGATCACAGGCCCATACAAGAGCCACGGCCCGTGATCCGCTTGCCGCACCTTGAATCTGTAATCTGCCAAATTCAGATCCGCCTCAAGCCGTTCCGTTAACCTTGACAGATCATAAGATGGATCTTCCTTACAGCCGTCCAGAACCGCTTTGAACTCGTCAACTAACTTCCCACATCTGACCTCATAAGTATCCGGTTTTGGTTTGGTTTCCTCTGTTGGTTTGGCATTGGTTTCTGCAGTTGTGTTTTTCAAATTGAGCTTCCTTTCGGCGTCAGGTTTCCACCCACTTAGCGCTCGCCCGTCAGGGCAAATCGCAAGCGGCGAGTAGGGGCTTTGCCTCGGTGATCATAGCCGGGCGCGACGTCATCTCGCCTGCGAGTTATGCAACTCGGGAGGATGCCTCCCCGGCTCTCGCAAAACATTGCATCTCCGGTGAGAGGGCGATGGGATGCCTTGAGCTTCTAAGGGCTCATTGGTGAATGGGATTGGTTTCAGCATAAGATGTTCTCCAGATTCGTCAAATCCACTGGAGCGCTCATGGATGTGCATCCAGAAGTGCCAGAACCTCCGGCGCCGTTACCGTCCGGACCAAAATGCCAAGAGACCTGTAAAGAGCTCGCCGATACTCTCAGATCGTTGCTTGATCACGAATCGGAAGCGATCCATCAAAGAATGGGATGGCTCGGCACTTTTCAAGGACTGCTGCTTGCTGGCACCGGTGTGATGTGGGACAAAAGTGACAAGAAACCGGTCTACCTTTTCTGTTCGCTCGGGCTCGCAGTGTCGCTCACCATGTGGGCCGGGCTGTTTGCGGCGTCAATCGCAACGGATAACGTGAAGAAGTGGTGGGATGAAAACGCTCCAAAGGATTATTGGGGACCAGGGGTAATCTCGTTTTACCGGCCAAAGGGAAGGAAATGGATACGTGCCTTCGCCCCCTGGTTCGCAATTCCCGCATTATTTGTACTGAGCTGGATTGGCATTATAGCTTTGAATTATTTGCGAGTAATTCCTCCACTCTCTCAACCAATCCCGGTAGTGTGTAAACAAGAATGTACCTCCGTTCCAACGCCTCCAGCGCAAGCTGGAAAGCCCGCTGATGCTCGCTCTGCTTCCCATAAGGATCCTTCACCTCGACCCCGACGTGCCGCCCCTTGATGACACAGAGAGT
Organism: Acidobacterium sp.; assembly: GCA_003166955.1. Taxonomy (GTDB): domain Bacteria; phylum Acidobacteriota; class Terriglobia; order Terriglobales; family Acidobacteriaceae; genus Palsa-343. The sequence continues at coordinate 2,143 of PMUI01000098.1, read as the reverse complement.
ATCCGCACTGCCGACCGCACCGAAACGGTAGAAATGCCGTCCTCCCGCCTGAATGCTCCCGAATTGTTCCGGTGATGGAATGCGTTTCCAGCGACAGACTGGGGCACCTTCGCTCCTGTCTTCGCGAAACCCGAGAGCACGGAGGCGGTCGGAGAAGACGATGTACTCGGCGTACGATGCGATCTCGGCGATAACGTCGACGTCATAGGTTCCGCGCACCGGCGGCGCCCCGGGATCGTCGATCAGAAGGCCAGTCGCGCAGCCTCCCACGAAGACAATCTCCTCAAGAAACGGGCGCAGCCGTTCGGCCGCCATCTCCAGCAATTCAAGGTTTGGATTCGGCATGCGCCGATGCCTCGATCCTCATGGTCAGTTCCCGGCTGGCCAGTTCCCGCTCACGTGCCCGGCCATCCCGCACCGCGTCGACCAGAGTGAGCAATTCGTAGAGCCGTTCGTCTTCAAGAGCCGCCTGGGGAACGTTCTTGTGCAGCGGCGCGAAACTGTAGCCGCGAACCTTCCCCTCCGCGTACGGCCACACGGGAGGCAGATCACCCCCGCCCGAAATGTGATGGCATAGAGGGGGAGCCGCGTAACCGGTCGGGACCCCGCGCGTCGGCGAACCCTTCTCCGCGGGAAACGCGTAACGCACCCCATGCAGCAGGAATTCGAGGAGCGCGGAGCGGTTTAGCCGGTCTTCGAGTTCCGGGTTCTGCACCAGCTGCGACGCCCTCGCGCGTTTCACGGAAGCGTAGACCTCCGAAGGATAAAGGTGGAGTTCATTGGCCAGCCGCAGATACGGAGGGCGCCCGCCCCTCTCAAGAGAGAGCTTGAGGAGAACAACGACATCGAGCGGGCGCAACATGAATTGATTCTAGATCAATTTCATTCAATATTCAAATAAAATGAATATTGAACAGTGATGCCCTCAACCCAATCCGATTCGAGGCCTGATTGTGGAAAATGTGGAAAATTTGTCAAATGGCAAGCCCAAAAACCGAAGTAATGCCCCATGATTCCAAACGGCTTCCACGCCAAAACACCCAAAAATATTTGGCAGCTTTTCAGGCTGGACTTGGTATTCTGACAATAGAGGGTAAAAAACAAAAAGGCCGCCATCGCGCGGCCTTTTCCTTTGGAAAGGAGGAAGCCCATGCCCAGTCTGGAAGTCGACACCGCCGTCCGAACCCGCCCTCAGCACGCTCGCCCAAGCCGCCGCACGGACTGCCGGCCGCTGACCTCCGGGCGCTCGCCTCTTTCCGCCCCCTCGGCTGAATCTGCATCAAACCCGGACGGCTCTGCTGCAAACCCAGCCGAGTTTGCTATCGACTCGGCCGAGTACCCGTCAAACTCGGCCGGGATTGCGTCAATCGCGGCCGAGTCTCAACTGACTTTGCTTGAATCACCTGCGCCTAACTCAGCCGAGTCTGCATCAACCTCGGCCGAGTCTGCGTCAACCTCAACCAGGTACGGATCTGATAGGTCCCCGGTCACTTGCCCGGCCCATCGAGGCCGGTCAATCACGCAAGTTGCTGAAAAGAAGTCAACGAGCCAGTTTTTCGAAGGGGCAATATTTTTCCCGCACCCGTCTCGGATCGCGGAACAAGCCACCAACTCCCAGCTACGGGCTTCCGACTTCCGGCTTCCGGCTTCCGGCTTCCGGCTTCCGGCTTCCTAAGAGATGGTGGAGGCGGCGGGAGTCGAACTTGAGCCGTTTTGCGGGCGTCCGAGCCCGCAGGCGAAATCCTGAGCGAACCGAAGGGGAGTCGAAGGACCTCTAGCTCACAAATCCAGGATCGAGTTGGTGGAGGCGGCGGGAGTCGAACCCGCGTCCGAAACCGTTGTCAGCCAAGAGACTCCATGCTCAGTCCGTTCAAAAGTTTCGCTCCCGGCGCTCAGAGCGGACAAGAAACGCCTGAAACTAGTCCGATGATCTCGTCACTGCCACACGGACCGAGCGGCGGCAACCAGCCTGCTGTGCGACGTCCTTCTCCGGCCCACAGGCGAAGCCGAAGAGGACGGCAACTTAACTAATTAAGCTGCGTATGCCAGTTGATTGTTGGCAATTATGGTTTTCCAGGCGATTACGGGTGCCCAGACCCCGGCATGCCTCTTTGCCGCAAGCAATCCCGTCGAAACCGTGACG